>NZ_JBEOXV010000003.1:0-640868 GCF_040296785.1 Kitasatospora sp. NPDC002040
GCGGTGATCCGCTCGACGTTCTCCGCCTCGTTGTACGTCGGAATGATCACCAGCACCTCACCGAGATCGGCGAAGGAGCTCTCCTGGTCAGCCGTCGTCACGTCTAAGCCTTTCTCACCAGCAGTGACACCGTCAGACCCGGCAGCTGCCGGGTCTGCGTCGGGACGTAGGCCTTCTGCAGGGCCTGGATCTGGTCGCCGGGCAGGCCCTCGTAGGGATCGGCGCTCTTGCCGATGGTAACCAGCCAGGTCCGGGGCGCGTCGCCGAGGCAGGGCTCGGCCACCGGGCAGGGGCGGGCGTACAGGTCCTCGTTCCGGACCGCGTCCCGCTCCACGAACATCGGCGTCGGCCGGACGGAGCCGGGGAGGTAGAAGGTGAGACCAGCCTCCACCATGGCCCAGGCCTGGTTCCCGCCGGCCGTGACCAGCCCGTCGCCCGGGCGGTACCCGGCGGCGATCACCTCGGCCCCGCCGCGGAAGTCCCGGTCGCCGTGCGAGAAGGTGTTGCGCAGTGCCTGCTGCCTGGGGGCGCCGACCACCAGCGGGACGGCGACCAGGGCCAGCGCCGCGGCGACGGCGGCCCGGCGGGGCACCCGGCGGCTCAGCAGGGCCGCCACGGCGGCGATGCCGGCGCCCGCCAGGACGGCCAGGGCGGGCAGGGTGAAGAGCAGGTAGCGCTCTATGAAGTAGGACGTGGTGCCCTGGGAGAGCTGCCAGACCACCAGCGCCGGCAGCACGGCCAGCAGCAGCGCCTGCACCGCGCCCCGGACGAACCGGGGGTGCAGCAGCGCAGGCAGCGCCAGCAGCGCGAAGGCGTACGAGACCCGGGGCGCGTAGAACAGGTCGTGCCAGAGGTACACGAGGTCGTGCACCGAGGGCGCGGGCAGCCAGCCGAGCTGCCGGGCCGACTGCCGGTCGCCGAGGACGGCCACCGGGGAGACCGCGGCCAGCGTGGCCAGCACGGCCAGCGGGAACTGCCACAGCACGTGGGCGGCGCCCGGCTCCCTGCGCCGGCTCCACCAGTGCCCGAGCACCAGCACCAGCTGGCCGGCCAGACTGCTCAGCGAGACCAGGTGGCAGGCCCCGGCCAGGGCCATCGTGAGCGCGTACCCGGACCAGCGCAGCACGCCCGGGCGGTCCAGCGCCCGGAGCAGCAGCCAGCAGGCCGCCGCCACCGCGCAGGTGACCACGGCGTAGGTGCGGATCTCCTGGGCGAACCGGGACACGGTCGGGACGGTGACCAGCAGCAGCCCCGCCGACAGACCGGCCAGGCGGCTGTTGAAGAGCCGCTGCCCGATCAGGGCGGTGAAGGCTGCGGCCCCGGCCATCGCCAGGGCGGACAGCAGCCGCAGGGCGAACACGGAGTCGCCGAACAGCGCGGCCCAGAAGTGCAGGATCACGTAGTAGGTGCCGTTGCTGGCGTCCACGTTGTCCAGCATCCCGAAGAGCTGGTCGAGATCGCGGGTGGCGGCGCTCCAGCTGGAGACCTCGTCCCGCCACAACTCGGGGTCGGTACTGCGGAACAGGCCGACAAGCAGCATGGCGAGGGCAGGAGACAGCCATACGCTGCGCAGGAGAGATCGCACGTGACTCAAGAGCTGATCTGATCATCCGTCGAATTTGGTAACAAATCAGGGATCAGAGTAGCGCGCGAACGATCAGTCCGAAAATCTCCGAACAGTTCCGGTCGGATCAGCTCCCGCCCAGTCGCCGGTTCCGGCGCGCGCGGTCGGTCAGCCGCTGCTCCGCCGGACGGTTCGTCAACTCACCGAGAGCCAGGCCGATCTCCCGGGCGACCCGGGCGGCGAAGGCGGCGGGCTCCGCAGCGGCGTCCGGGTGCTCGGGCACGATCCGGTCCACCAGGCCCGCCGCCACCAGGGCGTCGGCGCCGATGCCCTGGGACCGGGCCAGCTCGGCCGCATGCGTGCCGTCCCGGTGCACGATCGCCGAGGCGCCCTCCGGCGGCAGCGGGGCCAGCCAGCCGTGTTCGGCCGCGAGCACCAGGTCGGCGGGCAGCAGGGCCAGTGCGCCGCCGCCCGAGCCCTGGCCGAGCAGGACCGAGAGCACGGGCGTACGGAGCGCCACCAGGGTGCTGAGGCAGCGGGCGATCTCCACGGCCAGGCCGTCGAGTTCGGCCTGGGCGGAGAGCTCGGCCCCGGACGTGTCCACCAGGGTGACCAGCGGCAGCCCGAGCTGCTCGGCCAGCCGGGCCGTCCGCCGGACGGTGCGCAGGTCGGCGGCGGTGAACGGCCGCTCGGCACCCGGGCGTTGGCCGACCAGTACGGCGGGCTGCCCGCCGAACCTGACCAGGGCCCGGGCCAACGCCGGGTCCGGGGCCGCCAGTTCCAGCCGGCCCGGGTCGGCCGCGGCCAGCACCGCGTCCGTCCCCGGCCGCTCGGGACTGCGGCTGCGGCGGACCGACTCCCAGGCGTCGGCCGGAGCAGGGCCCGGGCCCGGCAGCCGGTCCGCCGCAGCGGGGGCGGGGCCGGCCGGGTCGGTGAGCACCGCGAGCGCCCGCCCGACCGCCCCGGCCAGCTCCTCGGGCGGGACCACCGCGTCGATCAGCCCGCGCGCGGCCAGCGTCTCCGCGAGCTGGACCTCGGCGGGCAGCTCGACCCCGCGCAGCTCCTGGTGCGCCCGGGGGCCGAGGAAGCCCAGCCGGGCGCCCGGCTCGGCCAGCACCAGGTGGCCCAGCGTGCCCCAGGAGGCGAACACCCCGCCCATGGTGGGATTCCGGAGGTAGGTCAGGTACGGCAGCCCGGCCTCCTGGTGGGCCAGCACGGCGGCGCTGATCCGGACCATGCAGAGGAACGCCGCCGTCCCCTCCTGCATCCGGGTCCCGCCCGAGACCGGCAGGGCCAGCAGCGGCAGCCGCTCGGCGGTGGCCCGCTCCACCGCCCTGGTGATCCGCTCGGCGGTGGCCACCCCGATCGAGCCGCCCAGGAAGCCGAACTCGGAGACCACCACGGCCACCGGCCGCCCGCCCAGCAGGCCGCGCCCGGTGGTCACCGCCTCGTCCAGCCCGGTGCGCTCCCGGGCCCGCCCCAGTGCGGCCCCGTACGCCTCGTCAGCGCCGTCGTGCCGGACCGGCTCGTCCCAGCATCTGAAACTCCCGGCGTCCAGCAGCAGCCCGATCATCCGATCCGCCGTCAACTCGCACTCCCCGTGGTGATCCGTCGTCAGCGCATCCTTGCCCGGTGCGGGCGCCGTCATGACCGCCGGGGTGCGTGTCGGTGATCACTGTCGGCGCGGCGGCCGGTCCCCGGTGGTCAGTCCCCGGTGATGAAGCCCTGGTCGATCAGCCACTGCCGGGCCACCGCGCGCGGGTCCTCGCCGTCCACGTCCACCCGGGAGTTGAGCTGCTGCGCGACGGTGTTGTCGAGCTTCGCGGAGACCGGGTCGAGCAGGTCGGCCAGCACCGGGTACCTGGCCAGGGTGGCGCTGTTCAGCTCGGGGGCGGCGTTGTAGTTGGGGAAGTAGTGCCGGTCGTCCTCCAGCACCTTCAGCCCGAGCGCCGCGATCCGGCCGTCGGTGCTGTAGACGTCGCCGAGCAGGCAGGAGGAGCCGTCCGCGACCGTGGTGTAGACGATCCCGGCGTCCATGGTGCGCACGTTGGAACGCGGCACGGTCATCCCGTACGCGGCCGTGACCCCGGGCAGGCCGTCGTCCCGGACGCTGAACTCGTTGTCCACGCAGAGCGTCACGGCCGACGGGTCGCGGTGCGAGAGCGCCGCCAGGTCGGAGAGGGTGTGCAGCCCGTACTTCGTCACGTTGGCGGCGTTCCCCGCGAAGGCGTAGGTGTCGTTCAGCGCGGACTGCGGCAGCCAGGTGATCCCGTTGGCCAGGTCGGCGTCGTGCACCGCCTGCCACTGCGCCTGCGGGTCGGTGATCGGCTCGGTGTGGCCGAGGTAGGTGATCCAGCCGGTGCCGGTGTACTCGTACATCGCGTCGGCGGTGCCGGAGACGATCGCCTGCCGGGCGCCGATCGAGCCGGAGATGTTGGTGCGGTCGGTCACCTCGGCGCCGGCGGCCGTCCAGACCAGGCCGATCATCTCGGCCAGGATGACGTTCTCGGTGAAGTTCTTCGAGGCGATGGTGAGCGAGGCACCCGCCAGCGGGCGCCCCTGGCCGAGCGAGCCCGGGTGCACGTCGGCCGGGATCACGCTGCCGCTGTGCAGCCCGCAGCCGGCCAGCAGCAGCGCGCCCACGGCGGCCAGCACCCCGAGCCGCCTCACTCCAGGCCCCGGGGGCTGAGCCGGAGTTCGGCCAGCGAGGCGAGCCAGTCCACCAGCAGGGCCAGGCAGACGGTGAGCACCGCGCCGACCACCAGCACCCTGGTCCGCTGGGTGGTGATGCCCGCTGTGATCAGGTTGCCCAGACCGCCGCCGCCGGCGAACGAGGCCAGCGTCCCGGTGCCGACGTTCAGCACCAGCGCGGTCCGCACCCCGGCCAGGATCAGCGGGACGGCCAGCGGGAGTTCGACCCGGGCCAGCACCCCGGGCGGCGACATCCCGATGCCCTTCGCGGCGTCCAGCAGCGCCGGGTCGATCGCCCGCAGCCCCGCCATGGTGTTGCTGAGCACCGGCAGCACCGCGTACGCCACCATCGCGACCAGCGCCGTCCTGGCCCCGATCCCCAGCCAGAAGGTGAGCAGCGCCAGCAGGCCGATCGCCGGGGTGGCCTGGCCCAGGTTGGCCAGCACCACCGCCAGCGGGGCGGCCGGGCGGGCGAACCGCCGGGTCAGCAGCACCCCGGCGGGCAGCGCCAGCACCAGCACGAAGAAGGTGGAGACGGCGGTCAGTTCGACCTGCTGCCAGAGGTAGAGCCGGACCTGGCCGCCTTCCAGCGCGTTCCGCTCGATCGAGTCCAGCGGGGCGTTCACGATCCACAGGTAGGTGGCGAGCAGCACCGCGGCGAGCACGGCCGGGGTGGTGAGCAGCTTGGCCCGGGTGATCACTGGCCCTCCAACTCCTGCCGGGTGTGCGGCTGCTGGTGCCCGATCAGCTCCTCCTGACCCTCCAGCGCGGCCAGCCGGTCCGCCTCCAGCAGCTCGTGCACCGAGTTCAGCAGCGTCTCCATGTCCACCACGCCCTGGTACTCGCCGCGCCGCCCGGTGATCGCCACCCGGCCCGAACTGTCCGTCAGCACCGCCTCCAGCGCGTCCCGCAGGGTGGCGTCCCGGCTCACCGTGTGGGTCACCGGCGTGCCGGCCCGGGCCAGCGAACCCCGGGCCCGGGCCAGGTCGCCCCGGCGCAGCCACTTGTACGGGCGGCGGTGCCGGTCCAGCACCATCAGCTCGCTGACCCCGCCGATCCGCAGCCGGTTGAAGATCACCTGGAGCGGCTCGTCGGCCGAGACGGCCGGGTACTCGGCCACCCCGACATCGCGGACCCGGGTCAGGTTGAGCCGCTTCAGCGCCGCGCCCGCCCCGACGAAGCCGGACACGAAGTCGTCCGCCGGATTGGTCAGGATCGCCTCCGGGGTGTCGAACTGGGCGATCCTGGACTGCTCCCGCAGCACCGCGATCCGGTCGCCCAGCTTGATCGCCTCGTCGAAGTCGTGGGTGACGAAGACGATGGTCTTGTGCAGCTCGTGCTGGAGCCGGATCAGCTCGTCCTGGAGGTGGTCCCGGGTGATCGGGTCCACCGCGCCGAACGGCTCGTCCATCAGCAGCACCGGCGGGTCCGCCGCCAGCGCCCTGGCCACCCCGACCCGCTGCTGCTGGCCGCCGGAGAGCCGGCGCGGGTAGCGGTCGTGGAACTCGCGCGGGTCCAGGCCGACCAGGTCGAGCATCTCCTCCACCCGGTCCCTGATCCGCTGCTTCCCCCAGCCGAGCATCCGCGGCACCTGGGCGATGTTCTCCGCCACGGTCAGGTGCGGGAACAGCCCCGAGGACTGGATCGCGTACCCGATCCGGCGGCGCAGCTTCACCGGGTCGATGTCGGTGACGTCCTCGCCGCCGATCCTGATCCGGCCCGAGGACGGCTCGATCAGCCGGTTGACCATCCGCAGCGTGGTGCTCTTGCCGCAGCCGGACGGGCCGACCAGGACCACCGTCTCGCCCGCCGCGATCTCCATGCTGACCGAGTCCACCGCCGGGTTCGCGCTGCCCGGGTAGCGCTTGGTCAGCTGCTCCAGCTCGATGGTCGCGCCGGTGACGTCAGCCATGCAGTCCTCGCGATACCGTCAGGCGCCCCAGCAGCACGAGCGCGGCGTCGAACAGCAGCGCCAGGACGACGATGCCCAGGGTGCCGGCCAGCACCTCGTTGAGTGCGTTGGCGCTGCCCAGGCTCGCCAGCCCGGAGAAGATCTCGTTGCCCAGACCGGGCCCCGAGGCGAACGCGGCGATCGCCAGGATGCCCATGCTCAGCTGGGTGGAGACCCGGATGCCCGCCAGGATCACCGGCCAGGCGATCGGCAGCTCCACCTTCAGCAGCCGCGCCGTCCCGGTCATCCCGATCCCCCTGGCCGCGTCCACCAGGGTGGGGTCGACCCCGCGCAGGCCGACGATCGCGTTCCGCACGATCGGCAGCAGCGCGTACAGCACCAGCGCCGTGACGGTCGGCGGGACACCGAGGCCGAGCACCGGGATCAGCAGGCCCAGCAGCGCGTACGAGGGGAGGGTCAGGATCGTCCCGGTGGTCAGCACCGCGATCCGGCCGCCGCGCTCGCTCCGGTACGTCAGCGCCCCGATCGCCACCCCGGCCAGGGCGGCCACCACCATGCACTGGAACACCGCGCTGGCGTGCTGGAAGGCATCCGAGAGCAGCTGCTCCCGACGGCTGCTGACGTACTCCCAGAAGTCCACCTCCCCATCACACCCCGTCAGGCCGCCCCGCACCCGCCGGGATCAGCCATCCGGGCCGCTGCGGCGGGCCGCGGTCGGCCGCAGCGGACGGGGCCCGGCGGCTCAGGTCAGGGCGATCCGGACGGCGGTGGCGGAGGCGACGCCGAGCAGGGACCCGGCCACCACGTCGCCCGGGTAGTGGACGCCGGTGTGCACCCGGGAGTACGACACGGCGGCTGCCAGCAGGCACAGCGGCACCGCCGTGCGGGGGAGTTCGGCCCCCACCGCGACCGCGAAGGCGAAGGCCGAGGCGGAGTGGCCGGACGGGAACGAGGCCGAGCTGGGCATCGGCACGTGCCGGGCCTCGGGCACCAGCGCCCCGAGCCGGTCCGGCCGCTCCCGCCGGACCAGGTTCTTGCCGAGCAGGTTGGCCGCCGCCGAGGCCACCCCGATCGCGGCGACGCCGAGCAGCGCCGCCCGCCGGGCCGGACCGCCCCGGAGGGCCAGCAGCCCGGCCAGCGCGAACGAGATCTTCGAGTGGTTCGCGGCGTGCGAGAGCCGCCGCATCACCCCGTCCAGTGCAGGCGTGGGCGTGATCGCGACCGCGCCGTACACCGCCCGGTCCAGGGCCGCCAGGTCCAGCACCGCAGGGCCTGGCTGCGGCGGCCACCATCCACCGGTCGTCGGGCTACGCATCGTTCGCCACCTTCCTGTCCGCTCCGTTCATCCTTGCGCACCACGGCCCTGCTCAGCGTCCCAGGGCCAGCCGCCCCACCCGGCGCCAGTCCCGCAGTGGGGCGACCGCCGTGGCACCGGGACGGTCGCGGGGGACCAGCACCCGCAGCGCCCCCGGCCGGATCTCGCACTTGACCGGGGTCGGCAGGGTGAGCGCCTCGCCGTCGACGGCCACCGGGATGGTCCCGTTGTCGGCCGTGACGGTCACCTGCCGGGCCGTCAGCACCGTCAGGCCCTGCGCCTGTTCGCCGCGCAGGGCCAGCTCGGCGGCCTGGGCCGCGCCCTCCAGCTTCACGCCGATCACCCCGAGCCGGCCGGCGTCCAGCCGGGGGCGGCTGCCCGCACCCAGCAGGTCGCCGGTCTCGTACGCGTTGTTGCTGACCAGCAGCGCCTGCGGGTCCTCCAGCCGGGTGTCGTCCGCCTGGGCGGTGAGCCGGGCGCCGATCCGGTTGGCCAGCAGGTCGGGCAGCGCGCCGAGCGCGGTGGCCGCCTTGGACTCCCGGTACTCCGGGCTCTGCACGATCTCGGCGTACGCGCCGAAGGAGACCGTGTTGACGAACGGCCGCCCCGCCACCGCACCGAGGTCGACCCGCAGTTCGACCCCGTCGGTGAGGGCGTCCAGGCAGCGGGACGGGTCGGTCCGGTCCAGGCCCAGGTCCATCGCGAAGTGATTCCGGGTGCCGGCCGAGATCACCAGGAACGGCAGCCGGTGCTCGGCCGCCACCGCCGCGACCAGGGCCTGGGTGCCGTCGCCGCCCGCCACCCCGAGCAGGTCGGCGCCGTCCCGGACGGCCTGCTGCGCCAGCTCGGACACGTCCTGCCCGTCGAGCAGCACCACCCGGGCGCCCAGCGCCTCGGCCTTCGCCACCAGGTCGAACTTCCCGACCTTCCCGTCGCCGGACTTCGGGTTCATGATGAGCACCGGCCGGACCGGCCGCCGGGCCGAGGTCTCCCGGGCCGTCCGCTGCCTGCGGTCCTGCCGCAGCGCCCCGGCCGCGGACGTCATCGCCCCGGTCCACAGCGCCACCGCCGCCAGCGCGGCGACCCCCATCCCGCTGTTCACCAGGAAGCCCAGCACCCAGAGCGGCGCCGCCACCGCGAGCACCGCCCCGAACAGCCGCACCGGCCCCCGGTAGGCCAGCGCCCACCAGACCCCGGCCGCCGCCACCGCCAGTCCGACCAGCCCGGCCAGCACCACGCCGAGGCCGCGCAGCCCGATCATCGCGACCAGCACCACCGCCGCCGCCCCGGCGCAGCCGACCGCCACCCGTGCCAACCGCTGCGCCCGCACCGCACCCTCCACCGACCGCTCCATTCCGGTTCCCTCCCGATCCTGCCCCAAGCCCGTCAACACATCCCCCTCGCCACGACGCCGGAGTGACGTCCCGTCGGTTCCGCCCGCACCCTGAATGGTCCTCGCCTGTGGCACCGCCCCGGCTGCTGTGTCCAGGATGACGTGACACCGCCGCACACCGCCGCCGACCGATCGGAACGCGATGACCGACCAGCACAACGTGGTTCTGCTCGCCTTCGCCGACCCCGCGGCCGGCCGGGCCGCCCTGGAGCAGGCCAAGCACCTGCCGGGGCTGCGCCAGGCGGCGGTGCTGGAGCGTTCGGCGGAGGGCCTGCTGGAGATGGGCGAGAGCTTCGCCCGGGGCGCGGGCGTCCCGACGGTCGGGTCCGGCGTGGTCGGCGGGCTGATCGGCATGCTGGGCGGACCGGTCGGCGCCTTCCTCGGCTTCGCGGCCGGGGCCGCCCTCGGCAACGCGGCCGAGGAGGAGCGGAGCGCCACCGGCGGTGCCGGGCTGATCGTGCTCGGCCCCCGGGTGGAGGACGGCACCGGGCTGCTCGTCCTCGACATCAAGGAGGCCTCGCCGGAGCCCGCCGACCGGTTCGCCGCCGAGCACGGGGCCACCGTCGACCGCCTCCCGGCCGAGGAGTTCGCCGAACAGGTCAAGGCCGCCGAGCAGGCCGCCGACTGATCCCGGCGCCGGAACCAGCTATAGGGAGGGGCGCCCGGGGCGTGATCCGCTAGTCTGTCATCGGTCACGCCTCATTAGCTCAGGGGATAGAGCACGGCTCTCCTAAAGCCGGTGTCGCAGGTTCGAATCCTGCATGGGGCACAGTGATGACAGCGCCGCAGGCCCTCCACCCGACGGGGACGGAGGGCCTGCGGCGTTCCTGTTTCCGCAGTGTCCGAGATGTGGACGGCCGACGAACAGGGTTCATCCGCCCGCCGTTCCGGGGTCACCCTGCGGTCACCGGTTGAGGCGGGGCCGGTGGGTTGATATGCGCCAGCAGCGACTGCTTGCCAGCCATCGACCCGCAGGAGAACCCATGAGCACCGGCTCCGCCCCCGCACCCTTCCTGCCGCGTCGCCGCCCGGGCCGCGCACTGCTCGCCGCCGCCGCGGCCGGCGTGCTCGCGCTGGGCGGCCTGGCCGGGCTGGCCGGCCCGGCGGCGGCGGCCAGCGGTGCGGGCGGCTCCACCGCGGCGGCCCTGCGGGCCCAGCCCGGCGACCTGCTGGACGTGAGCCTGGGTCAGCTGCGCCCGACCCAGTCCTCGATCGGCTACGACGAGGTCTACTACAAGCTCGGCCGCTACGGCTCGCCCAAGGACGAGCTGAACGGCAACATCAACAAGCGCTTCGACGACTGGTGCGAGACCAACGGCCAGGGCGTGGCCGCCACGGTGCAGCCGGGCGCCCGGATCGCCGACCCGGCCAGCTTCACCTGCACCATCGCGATCGGCCAGGAGACCGAGGCCAGCCGCGCCGAGATGAAGACCGTCGTGGTCGGCCCGGGCGGAGCGCTGTACCTGACGGACGGCCACCACACCCTGACCTCCTTCCTGGAGGCCCGGGACGGCGGCCCGCAGCTGCACATCCGCCTGATCGTCCAGGCCAACTTCAGCGACCTGTCGCCGACCGCGTTCTGGCAGGCCATGCAGGAGCGGAACTGGGTCCGGCTGGTGGACGAGCAGAACCGGCCGGTCACCGTCGCGGAGCTGCCGCAGCACCTGGGCCTGGCGTACTTCCACGACGACGCGTACCGCAGCCTGGTCTACTTCACCCGCGACATCGGCTACGCGGTGCCGGCCGACGCGGCCGAGTACCTGGAGTTCGTCTGGGGCGACTGGCTGCGCGCCCAGGGCATCGCCCTGCCCGGCTCGTACAACCCGACCGACGCCGCCTCGTACCTGGCGGCGGTCCGGACGGCCTCGCAGGCCATGTCGGCCGTGCCCGGGGACACCGTGATCGGGGGCCGCACCGCCGACCAGCTGGGCCGGATGGCCGCGTGGAACGCCGGCAAGAAGCCCACCGGTGGTGAGTTCGGCAAGCTGAGCGCCCCGATCACCGAGGCCAAGCCCGGCAAGATCGCCTACGCGCTGGCCTTCCGGGCCCAGGTCCCGACCGGCCCGGCGTGCACCACCACGGTGACGGGCCGTCACACCGGCCCGCTGGTGGTCGGCAGCGGCACCACCTGCCTGACCGGTGCTCAGCAGACCGGCCCGGTCGTGGTCCGCGCCGGGGCGAGCCTGGTGGTCAAGGGTTCGGACATCACCGGCCCGGTCCAGGCGGTCGGTGCCGGCACGGTGCAGCTCTGCGGGACCGTCCTGACCGGCCCGCTGAGCGTGGTGGCCACCCGGGACCGGCTGACCCTGACCGCCCCCGGCTGCACCCCGAACACCTTCAACGGCCCGGTCCAGCTGGTCGGCAACCCGGTCTCCTGACCCGGTCGACCGCTCCCCGTCAGCGGCGGTGCTTGCCGCCGCTGACGGCCGGAGCCGGGTAGGGGATGCGCAGCTTGCGGGCCAGCGGGGCGACCGCCGCACCCGCACCGAGCGGCCGGGCCAGCAGCAGCACCGAGACCAGGACGGCGAGCGGGCCCAGCACCAGCGCGGCCAGTGCGGCCACCGCACCGCCGTCCAGCGCCGAGTCGAGCCGGCCGGTCAGCCAGTAGGCGGCCAGTGCGCCCGGGGCGCAGGCCAGTGCCAGTGCCAGGTGCAGCAGGACCAGCCGGCCGCCGTCCAGGCCGCTGCGGATCCGGGCCCGGCGGCCGGTACCGAAGTCGACGGTGGCGTCGGCGGGCAGCTCGGTGACGACGGCGGCGCCCTCGCGGCGCAGCCGGCGGCCCAGCGCGCGTCCGGTGATGGCCGCGCTGATCAGCACCGCGGCGGTGTGGGCGCCCGCCATCCCGATGATGATCCAGCGGCTCGGCAGCACCAGGAAGGCGACCCAGGAGAGCAGCACGTTGCTGCCCGAGGTCACCGTGGTGAGCCAGAACGGCGTCCGGGCGTCGCTCATCGCGTAGAAGCCGCGGGCCAGCGCGTACTGGGCGCAGAACGCGGGCAGGCCGAGCGCGAAGGCCATCAGGACCTGCGTCATCACCTCGATGTCCGGGTCCGACACGTTGCCGTGGCCGTAGGCGAGGGTGACGATCGGCGCGGCCAGCGCCAGGAAGATCGCGGAGGCGGGGACGATCATCCCGGCCGAGTTCCGCAGGGTCAGCGCGAGCTCCGCACCCACCTCCTCGAACCGGCCCGCGGTGACCGAGCGGGACATGCCCGGCAGGATCGCGGTGACCAGCGAGACCGTGATGATGCCCTGCGGGACGATGAAGAGCAGGTAGGCGTTGTTGTAGGCGGTGTAGCCGAGGCCCTGGGTGAGTCCGTCGGCCTGGGCCTGCGACAGGGCGCCGGTGGCCAGGTTGGTGATGCCGAGGAAGGCGAGCTGGGTGACCGCCACCAGGAGCAGCGCCCAGCCGGCCGCCCGCAGCGGGGTGGTCAGCCCGGAGCCGCGCCAGTCGAACCGCGGCCGGTAGCGGAAGCCGGAGGAGCGCAGCGAGGGCAGCAGGGCCAGCGCCTGGAGCAGGATGCCCAGGGCGCTGCCGAGCCCGAGCAGCATGGTCGCGCCGGCGGAGACGTCCTTCGCGGTGGTGGCGTGCGCGTAGATCCCCAGGTAGAGCCCGAAGACGGCGATCACCACGACGTTGTTGAGCACCGGGGCCCACATCATCGCGCCGAACCTGTCCCGCGAGTTGAGCACCTGGCCGAGCAGGCCGAAGACGCCGTAGAACAGGATCGCGGGGAGGCAGTACCGGGCCAGCGCGATGGTCAGCTCGCGCTGGACGGCGTCCTCGGGCCGGTAGTTGGTGTAGGCGTCGACGATCATCGGGGCGCAGGTGAAGGCCACCGCGGTGATCGCGATCAGCACCACGCCACAGACCGTCAGGAGCCGGTTGGTGTAGGCGACGCCGCGGTCCTCGTGGGTCTGCGCGGCCCGCACCAGCTCGGGGACGAAGACGGAGTTGAGCACGCCGCCGATCAGCATGATGAAGATCGTGTTCGGCAGCATGGTGGCCACCGCGTAGCCGTCGGCGAGGGCGCCGGTGCTGAGTGCGGCGGCGATCACCCCGGCGCGGACGAAGCCGAGGGCGCGGGAGGTGAGCGAGCCGAGCGCCATGATCAGGCCGTTGCGGGCGGTGGAGCTCGCCCCGGCGGCCTTGGCGGGCTCGGCCGGCGGCGCCACCGGGGGAGCCGGGGGCGGCGGGGGGTACGGCAGGCGGGGGGTGGGGACGTGCCGACCGAGCTGGACGGTGGGCTGCCCCGGACCCGGCACGGGCTGGTCGTCGGATATCTGACGCAGCGGCATGGTGGGCGGGTCGCCGTACGGGCCGGCGGGCCCGTCCGTCGTGTGCATGGTCATTCGCCCCCGTCGCTCGGTACCTGGGCAGTGGACGTGCGGTTGCTGTGCGGCGACTGCCCGGCCCGGGCCGGGCGCAGGCACGCCCAGCCGCAGCAGTCTGCCTCACCACGGCACCCGGTGGGGAGATCCGTGCCGTGTGCCCGACATCTCCCGGCAGGTGGGAGCGGGTGCGGCCGGGCGCCCCGGACTGTCGTGAAAGTGGTGGTTGTGCCTGATATTTCCGGTGCTGACGGGGATCGATTCGGCGAGTGGGCCCCTGTGCCTTCCCGTCGGGCGCTCTTGTGGAACGGGAATGTGACGCTTCTCACGGTCCGTCAGGTCGGCCGTGCGGGGCCTGATGGGCCGGTTCCGGGGCGGCTCCGGGCTCGGGGGCGAGGTCGGGGTCGAGGTCGGGACGGGGGCTGCCGGTGGCGAGGACGCGCTGCACCCGGGGCCTGGTCCGCCAGTCGACCCGGCGGACGTCCCGGGAGAGGGCGCCCGGGCGCCAGAGCTCGACGGCCAGGGTGACCGAGCCGACCACCACGGCGGCGGCCAGCCAGCCGGCCGGTACGTCGCTCGGCCAGTGCAGGCCGAGCGCGATCCTGGTCCAGCCGATCGCGAGCACGGCGAGGCCGGCGGCGGTGCAGGCGACCGCCCGCCCGGCCCGGTTGGCCCGGGGCCAGACCAGGATCACCAGGGCGGCGCAGGTGATCCCGGAGGCGAGCGCGTGGCCGGAGGGGAACGCGTACCCGTCCGCCTGCGCGACCTGGGCGGCGAAGCGCGGCCGCTCCCGGCCCACGGCGTGCTCGCCCAGGCGCTCGGCCGCCCAGCCGACCAGGATCAGGGCGGCGGCCCAGCCGCCGAGCACCCGGGCGCCGATCGCCCAGAGCCAGGCCGCCGCCACCCCGAGCAGCACCCGCATGGTGACGGTGCTGCCGATGTCGGCGAGGGTCTGCATGGAGGCGGTCCAGATGTTGTGCCGCAGGGCGTAGCCGTGCAGGGAGCCCGCCCAGCCCTGGTCGAGCCGGGCCAGCGGCCCCCAGTGGCTCGTCGCCAGGACCAGCAGCAGGCCCAGCAGCAGGGCCGCGCCCAGGGTGAGCGCCGAGCCGGTCAGCAGTCGCTGCCGGCGGCGCGCGGTGGGATCGGCGACGCCCCGGGGCCCGGGGGCGGTGCGGGTGCCGTCGATGGGCGGGTACATGGCTGACACCTTCCCAGGGGGAGTGCGGTATCCGGCCCCGGACCGATAGCGATTTGGCATCTTTTGTGGGGAGAAGCTGCGGACGGGCACCGTCGTTCGTTGACGGAGTGGTGCGGCTGCCTTCGGCACTCCGGGTCGATGCCCGGTCACCCGCTGTCGATGATCGCGTGCGAAAAGTCGCAGGATACTGCATCGGCGGAAGAAACTGGGTGAGTTGGGAATGTTGTCCGAATTCTGTGCGTTGGATCGTTACGTGTGAGCCTCTCCGAGGCCCGCATCTCTTTGCCCCGGCTCCCATTCGGCGGGGCGAGATCCGCAGACCGGCACCAGCAGCAAGGGAGCAAGCATGGCCACTCGTGCCGTCGTTCGCGACAGGGCCGACCGGACTCGCGCGGCCCGCCCGAACAACCTTGAGGCCGACCGTGACCTCGTCGGCATGTACCTCGACGAGATCGCCAGGACGCCGCTGCTCGACGCCGCCGAGGAGGTCGAGCTCTCGCTCCGGATCGAGGCCGGCGTCTACGCCCAGCACCTGCTGGACCAACCGTCGCTGCCCAAGGGCAGCAAGCGGGAGGAGCTGGAGGCGATAGCCGAGGACGCCGAGCGCGCCAAGGACGTCTTCATCAGGTCGAACCTCCGACTGGTGGTGGCGGTGGCCCGCCGCTACCCGCGCAGCGGTCTCCCACTGCTGGACCTGATCCAGGAGGGGAACGCGGGCCTGGTCCGCGCGGTCGAGAAGTTCGACTACGCGAAGGGCTTCAAGTTCTCCACCTACGCGACCTGGTGGATCCGGCAGGCGATCACCCGGTCGATCGCTGACCAGTCCCGCACCATCCGGCTGCCCGTCCACCTGGTGGAGGAGCTCGGCCGGATCCGGCGGGTGCAGCGGGAGAAGGCGAAGGAGTTGGGCCGCGAGCCCGATCCGGCCGAGGTCGCGGCGGAGCTGGACACGACCGAGCAGCGCGTCAAGGACGTGCTGGACTGGGCCCGGGACCCGGTCAGTCTGAACATGGCGGTCGACGACGAGGGCGAGACCCAGTTCGGCGACCTGGTGGAGGACACCGGGGCGGTCTCTCCGGAGGACGCCGTGATGGTGATGCTCCGCCGGGAGGAGCTGGACGACCTGATCGGCCGGCTGGACGACCGCACGGCCTCGATCATCCGGTCCCGGTACGGCATGGAGGACGGCCGCGAGCGGACGCTCACCGAGGTCGGCAAGCAGCACGGGCTGACCAGGGAGCGGATCCGGCAGATCGAGAAGCACGCGCTGGCGGAGCTGAAGAAGATCGCCGACCACGCGGGCTTCGAAGCCGCCTGACCCGATCGGACACCTGACGGACCCTGGCGGGGCTTCGGCCCCGGCGGGGTCCGTCGCCGTTGCGGCCTAGGCTGGAGGGACGCAGCAGGGCAGTGGGAGCAGTGGAGAGGACGTGGTCGCGGTGCCGGAGCAGCAGCCCGAGCAGGGGCCCGGGCAGGGGCCCGAGCAGCAGCGGGAGGCGGAGCCGAGGCCCCGGCCGAAGCTGGTCTTC
Source organism: Kitasatospora sp. NPDC002040 (assembly GCF_040296785.1). Classification (NCBI taxonomy): domain Bacteria; kingdom Bacillati; phylum Actinomycetota; class Actinomycetes; order Kitasatosporales; family Streptomycetaceae; genus Kitasatospora; species Kitasatospora sp. NPDC002040. The sequence goes on from NZ_JBEOXV010000003.1 coordinate 15,935, forward strand.
GAGGACCCGTTCGACCGGCAGACCAGCGACGACACCGATCAGGGCTGGGGCGGCGCGGGGGAGGGCCCGGGGCGCGGGATCGACTGGTACCGGAGTCAGCGGCCGCCGCACCACGGGGGGTAGCGGAACGGCGGCCGGACGGGCGGCGGGGGTGCGGTTCAGCGCTGGCGGACCAGTGCGTCCCGGATCTCGGTGAGCAGCGCGACCTCCTTGGCCTCCGCCTCGGCGGCCTCCTCGACCGGGGTCTTGTACTTGGCCATCAGCCGCTTGGTCGGGACGATCAGGAGGAAGTAGACCACCGCTGCGGTGATCACGAAGCTGAGCACGGCGCTGAGCACCGAGCCCCAGAGGATGAAGATGCCGGAGGTGACCTTCCCGGTGGCGTCCACCGCGCAGGGGCCCTTGAGGCAGGACGAGTAGGCCGACAGGTCCTTGGTGCCGAACACCCCGACCAGGGGGTCGATGACACCGTTGACGAAGGCGTTGATGACTGTGGTGAAAGCCGCGCCGATGACGACGGCGACGGCGAGGTCGATGACATTGCCGCGGAGCAGGAATTCCTTGAAGCCCTTCATGCCGCGCTGAACGATGCCGGGTCGGATCGGTCACGGGTGAATCCGTCGGCGCCGGGTTGACGCCCACCCGGCTAGGACGGTGGAGCCGCCCCGGGGCAGCGGGGTGCGGACGCGGCCTCGGCGGTGACCACGGGTGCCGAGGTCGGCGGGGGTGGACCGGGGCGGAGCGGGCCGGCCGCGAGGGCGGTGGCGGCGGCCAGCAGGCCGGTGGTGAGCAGGCCCGGACGGTACCGGACGGCCCGCTGGAGCCGGTGCCGCCCGCCGGAGCCGCGGCGGATCGGCGGGAAGGCCGGGACCACCTGGCGGGGCGGTACGGCGGGAGCCGTGCTGGGCACGGCGGCTCGGGTGTGCAGGGCGTGCAGGGTGGCCATGGGGCACCGCCTCCGATCGGAACGCGTGGTCGCGGGATCAGAGTGCGGGCAGGTCGCAGGAGCGGCCGGTACGGAGCCGGAGCCTGTGGACAACCCGGGGGCTGTGGACAACCGGTGTCACCCGCACGGGTGTGGAAAACGCCGACGGGCCCGGCCCCGCACCGAAGTGCGCGGACCGGGCCCGTCGGAACGGACGGTCTCAGCTGGTCGAGGTCGAACCCGACGAGGAGCTGCTCGAAGCCGCCGGAGCGGGCGTCGAGGCGGCCGGGGTCGAAGGCGTCGAGGACGACGCCGGGCTCACCGAGCTGCTGGACGAGGAACGGCTGTCGGTGCGGTAGAAGCCGGAGCCCTTGAAGACCACGCCCACCGCCGAGAAGACCTTGCGGAGGCGTCCCTGGCACTCGGGGCACGTGGTCAGCGCGTCGTCGGTGAACTTCTGCACCGCCTCCAGGCCGGTCCCGCACTCGGTGCACTGGTACTGGTACGTGGGCACTTGGCTTCCTCCTGCACTTCCCCCTGGCACTCTCGCCTGATGAGTGCTAACGATCCTCAATCATGCGGCATTCCGCGGGATCAGTCCAGCGCCACCGGTGTGAGAACGGACGCCTGCCCGCCGCCGAGGGCTCCGCCCCTGGCCACGGTACGGCTCGGGGTGCTCGGCGGGACCAGCAGTCCGCGCATGGTCAGCAGGGCGACCAGGCCGAGCCCGGCGCCCACCATCGGCACCACGAACCCGCCCGAGGCGCCGAAGCGGTCGATCAGCAGACCGGCCGCGGTGGAGCCGGTCGCCAGGCCGAGGCCGATCGCGCCGGTGAGCCAGGTGAAGGCCTCCGTCTTGGCGCCGTCCGCGACCAGGGTCTCGACCAGGGTGTAGCCGGTGATCAGGGTCGGGGCGATGGCCAGGCCGCAGAACAGCCCGGCGATCGCCAGCGCGGTCAGGTTCGGCATCGCCCACAGGGTGGAGCAGCCGAGCACCAGCAGCGCGTAGCAGCCGAGCATCCGCTGCCGGGGCGCGTGCCGCCAGGCGATCAGCCCGTACAGCACGCCGGCCAGCATCGAGCCGCCGGCGAACACGCCGTAGACGGTGCCGCTCATCCCGGCCCGGCCCGCGTTCTCGGCGAAGGCGGTGACCGAGACCTGCATGGCGCCGAAGACGGTGCCCACGCCGAGGAAGGAGCCGGCCAGCAGCCGGACGCCGGGGGAGGAGAGCGCGGAGACGCGCGCCGCGCCCGCCGCCCGGGGGTGCCGGACCGGGGCGGTGGAGCGCTGGGCGGCGAAGGCCAGGCCGCCGGCCACGGTCAGCGCGGCCTCGGCGATCAGGCCGGCCGAGGGGTTGAAGCCGGTGGCGATGGCGGTGGCCAGCACCGGGCCGATCACGAAGGTGAACTCGTCGGTGACCGACTCGAAGGCGAACGCCGTGTTCAGCGTGGCGGGGGAGTCGGAGAGCCGGGACACCCAGCGGGCCCGGACCATCGCGCCGATCTGCGGGACGCTGGCACCGGCGGGTGCGGCGGCCAGGAACAGCGCCCAGACCGGCGCGTGGCCGAGGGCCAGCGCGATCAGTGCGCCGACCGAGAACGCGTGCACCACGATGCTGGGCACCAGCACGGCGGACTGCCCGTACCGGTCCGCCAGCCGGCCGGTCTGCGGGCCGATCAGGGCCTGTGCCACGGCGGCCACGGCCGCGACCGCGCCGGCCGTGCCGTAGGAGCCGTGGGTGTCGAGCACCAGCAGCACGATGCCCAGGCTGAGCATGGCGTACGGGAGCCGGGCTGCGAACGCGGGTGCCAGGAAGGTCCAGGCACCGGGGGTGCGGAGCAGTGCTCCGTACCCGACGCGGGTGGGGTTGTCTGCCGTTCGGCGGGCCGCCACGGTCGGTTCTTTCCGCTGCCTGGTAGCGCGGACGGGGTTGGGAGGCCCCGACGGCGCCGAGAGTCGTCCTCTCGCGCGTCGACCGGGGTGATACCGGGTCCGGCTGGCCGTCGTGGAAGCGGGGGCCAGGGGGCAGGAACTGCTGCGGACCGCGGCCGCCGAGCGGTCGCGCCAACTCTGCTTCAGGCAGATGTTGCGGATGTATCAGTTGATAGCAAATCTTTACCCGTCATCCTACGGGTCGGAAGGGCGGCGCGCCCAGCGAACCGAAGGTGAACGTCGCGTAAAACACATGAACTACCGCCCGCGCAGCCAGTCGGCCAGCTTGCCGCCCTGGTCCACCGCGCGCAGCCGGCGCTCGGTCGCCTCGCTGACCTCCTCGGTGGTGACCACCAGGAGTTCGTCCAGCGGCCGGAGCACGGTGGTCTTGTCGGGGACGAAGCTGCTGCCGTCGCGGACCACCAGGGTGACGGCGGCCCCGGCGGGCAGCCGGAGCTCGCTGATCTCGACCCCGGCCATCCGGGAGCCGGGCGGGAGCGTGACCGAGAGCAGCTGGCCGTGCAGGCGCTCCAGCGGCGCCGACTCGATGCCGAGGTCCTGGCCGAGCGAGCCCTCGGAGATCCGCAGCCACTTGGCCACCAGCGGCAGGGTGGGGCCCTGCAGCAGGGTGAAGACCACCACCAGGATGAAGACGATGTTGAAGACCTCGCGGGCCAGCGGGGCCTGCGCGACCAGCGGGATGGTGGCCAGCACGATGGGCACCGCACCGCGCAGCCCGGCCCAGCTGAGCAGGGCCTGCTCGCGCCAGGGCAGCCGGAACGGGGTCATCGTGAGCAGCACCGAGGCGGGCCGGGCCAGGAAGACCAGCACGGTGCCGATCACCAGCGCGGGGATGATCGCGCTGCCCATGCTGGCGGGGGTGCAGAGCAGGCCCAGCACCACGAACATGCCGATCTGCCCGATCCAGGCCAGCCCGTCCGCGAAGCCGCGGACCGCCGGGCCGTGCGGGAGCTTGGAGTTCCCGAGCACCAGCGAGGCGACGTAGACCGCCAGGAAGCCGGAGCCGTGCAGCAGCGCGCCGCCCGCGTAGGCGCCGACGGCCAGCGACATCACGGCGATCGGGTACAGGCCGGAGGAGGGCAGCGCCATGTGCCGGATCGCGTACGCGCCGAGCTTGCCGACCGCCAGGCCGACCGCCGCGCCGATCGCCAGCTCGGCGATGATCGTGCCGACCAGGACGTACCAGGAGTCCAGCGGCCCGCTGGTGGCGAAGGCCAGCACCAGGATCACCACGGGGGCGTCGTTGAAGCCGGACTCGGCCTCCAGCAGGCCGTTCAGCCGGGACGGCAGCGGGACGGTGCGCAGCACCGAGAAGACCGCGGCCGCGTCGGTGGAGGAGACGATCGCGCCGAGCAGCAGCGCGGTGCGCCAGTCGAAGCCGGCCAGGTAGTGCGCGCCGGCCGCGGTGACCGCGACGCTGACCGCGACGCCCGCGGTGGCCAGCGCGGTGGCGGCCGGCATCACGGGCTTGATGGACCGCCAGCTGGTCTTGAGACCGCCCTCGGCGAGGATGACGACCAGCGCGGTGTAGCCGAGTACCTGGGTCAGCTCGGCGTTGTTGAACTCGATGCCGAGCCCGTTCTGACCGAGCGCCACGCCGATGCCGAGGTAGATCAGCAGGCTGGGGAGGCCGGAGCGGGTCGAGATGCGCACCGCGACCACCGCGACCAGCAGGACCACGGCGGCTTCGAGCAGAAAGCGGTTCAGGTCGTCGACAGTCACGCAGTGGCACCTCGGCAGAGAGAGCGGGCGGGCTGATGGAGCGTCTGGAGGCAGCGTCCGGCAGGGGACCTGACGGTCCGTCCGATCGGGATCGTTACCCAGTCTAACATTTTACCTGTTCTTTTACCTTCGGCCGACCAGCTTCCGCTCAGGTGGGCCCGGTAGGGTCCCACTGATCCGACCGGGGGCGCCCCGCGTGCAGCTCCGTCAGGCCGTGCGCCCTAATGTGGTGGTCTGTCACGGCCGCCCGTCTCCCAGCCAAGGACTCAACCAGATGCCCCGCTCGAAGAGGTTCCGGCGCGCTCGTCTGTTCGTGCTCGTGCTGGTCGTGCTGCTGATCGCCGGCACGGCAGGCGCCGGTTTCTTTGCCGTGCACACCGTCCGCTCCTCCTTCCCGGTGGTCGAGGGCAGCGTCAAGGTGGCCGGGATGACCGCACCGGTGGACGTGAAGCGCGACGCCAACGGCATCCCGCAGCTCTACGCGGACAGCTCCGAGGACCTGTTCCGGGCCCAGGGCTACGTCCAGGCGCAGGACCGGTTCTGGGAGATGGACGTCCGCCGGCACATCACCGCCGGGCGGCTGTCCGAGATGTTCGGCTCCGGCCAGGTCGAGACCGACTCCTTCCTGCGCACCATGGGCTGGCGCCGGGTGGCGCAGGAGGAGTACGACAGCAAGCTCGCCGAGGACACCAAGAAGTACCTCCAGGCCTACAGCGACGGCGTGAACGCCTGGCTGTCCGAGCACTCCGGCAGCTCCGCCTCGCTGGAGTACGGCCTGCTCGGCGCGGTGAACGGGGACTACAAGCCCGAGCCGTGGAACCCGGTCGACTCGGTCGCCTGGCTCAAGGCGATGGCCTGGAACCTCTCCGGCAACATGCAGGAGGAGATCGACCGCTCGCTGCTGGCCCAGGACTTCGGCCCGGAGAAGATCGACCAGCTCTACCCCGCCTACCCGTACGAGCGCAACGGCACCATCGTGACCGGCGCCGTCGGCACCGACGGGGCCTTCCGCCCGTCCGGGGGCTCGGCCACCGCCGCCCAGGGCACGGCCTCCACCGTCCAGGGCCGGGCCGCCACCGAGTCGCTGCTCAAGGGCGTGGCCGACCGGATCGGCGCGGTGCCGCAACTGCTGGGCCGCCAGGGCCAGGGCATCGGCTCCAACTCCTGGGTGGTCAGCGGGGAGCACACCACCACCCGCAAGCCGCTGATGGCCAACGACCCGCACCTCGGCCCGTCCATGCCCTCCACCTGGTACCAGATGGGCCTGCACTGCCGGAACGTCGGCGCGGCCTGCCAGTTCGACACCGCGGGCTTCACCTTCGCCGGCCTGCCCGGCGTGGTGATCGGCCACAACCAGAACATCTCCTGGGGCTTCACCAACCTGGGCGCCGACGTGACCGACCTCTACCTGGAGAAGGTCACCAGCCCGGACACCTACCTGGTGGACGGCAAGCAGAAGAACTTCGAGACCCGCAAGGAGACCATCAAGGTCGCCGGCGGCGAGGACCGCACCATCGTGGTCCGCACCACCGACCGGGGCCCGCTGATCTCCGACAAGAGCACCGAGGAACAGAACGTCGGCAAGTACGCCCCGGCCGACAACGCCCCCGACCGGGCGGCCGGTTACGGCGTCGCCCTGCAGTGGACCGCGCTGATCCCCGGCAAGACCATGGACGCGGTGTTCAAGCTGGACCGCGCCGCCGACTGGGACGGCTTCCGGGCCGCGGCGGCCGACTTCGCCGTCCCGGCGCAGAACCTGATCTACGCCGACACCAAGGGCAACATCGGCTACCAGGCCCCCGGCATGATCCCGCAGCGCACCAAGGGCGACGGCCGATACCCGGCCCCGGGCTGGGACTCCTCGTACGGCTGGAACAAGGAGTTCCTCCCGTTCAAGGCGCTCCCGTACAGCTGGAACCCGGTGTCCGGCTACATCGTCACCGCCAACCAGGCCGTGGTGGACCCGAACTCCTACAAGCCGCTGCTGACCAAGGACTGGGAGTACGGCACCCGGGCCAAGGAGATCGAGACCCAGATCACCGACCGGCTGAAGAACGGCGGCAAGATCTCGCCGGACGACATGCGGGACATCCAGCTCGACAACACCAGCGTGATGGCCAGGACCCTGGTGCCGCTGCTGCTCAAGGTCAGGATCGACGACCCGTACGTGCGCGAGGCCCAGGACCTGCTGAAGGACTGGAACTTCCACCAGGACGCCGACTCGGCCGCCGCCGCCTACTACAACGCCGTCTGGCGCCAGCTGCTCACGCTCGCCTTCGGCCAGAAGTTCCCGGCCGACCTGCGGGCCGAGGGCGACTGCCTGCTGGTCCGGCAGAAGCGCGACTCCACGCTGCCGGACGACGACCTCAACCCGGCGCCGCCGGTCACCGTCTGCGGCACCCGCGACCCGGGCCAGGCCCAGCCGGACGGCGGGGACCGCTGGACCGAGGTGGTGCGCGGGCTGCTCACCCAGCCGGAGAGCCCCTGGTGGGAGTACAAGGACGCGAACCACCAGGCGCAGAAGGGCCTCGGCAACCTGCTGGCCGAGTCGCTGAAGAACGCCCGGCAGGAGCTGACCGCCAAGCTCGGCAAGGACATCGCGACCTGGAGCTGGGGCCGGCTGCACACCCTGACCCTGACCGAGCAGACGCTCGGCAAGGACGACTCCTCGATCGCCTCCGGGCTGGTGCACAAGCTGCTCAACCGGGGCCCGTACCAGCTCTCCGGCGGCACCGCGGCGGTCAACGCGGCGGGCTGGAACGCGGCGGCGGGCTACCAGGTGGACTGGGTGCCGTCGATGCGGATGGTGGTCGACCTGAGCGACTTCAACGCCTCCCGCTGGATCAACGTCGGCGGGGCGTCCGGGCACGCGTTCCACGAGAACTACAACGACCAGACCGAGCTCTGGGTCAAGGGCGAACTGCTGCCCTGGGCCTGGTCGCCCGAGGCGGTCGAGCAGGCCACCAGGCACAAGCTGGTCCTGACCAGGGGCTGACGGTGAGTCAGCAGCTCAGCCGTTCAGCCGGTGCACGCCCGACGGGGTGACCGCGGCGTGCACCGGCAGGTCGTGCGGCTCGGCCGGGACGGTGTCCAGCAGCTCGGTGTCGTACAGCAGGGTGGCCAGCACCGGTGCGGCCCGCCGCCGGGTCAGCCGGGCCAGCACCCGGTCGTAGGAGCCGCCGCCGCGGCCGAGCCGGATGCCCCGGCGGTCCACTGCCAGGCCCGGCAGCAGCACCAGCGCGGCCGCGCAGACCGCGTCCGGGCCGAGCCGGGGGCCGGTCGGCTCCAGCAGGCCGCGTCCGGCCGGGGCGAGCGCGTCCGGGCCCTCGTACTCGGCCCAGTCCAGGTCGTTGTCGGGCAGCAGGACGGGCAGCAGCACCCGGACCCCGTCCGCCCGCAGCGCGTCCAGCAGCGGCCGGGTGCCGGGCTCGCCGCCGACCGAGACGTACGCCGCGACGGTCTGGCCCGCCCGCGCGAGCGACCCGGCGTGCAGGGCGAGCCGCGCGGCGGCGTGCTCCCGCCGTTCGGGGGAGAGTTCACGCCGTTCTGCCAGCAGCCGTGACCGGAGGCCGGTCTTGTCGTTGTGCACTGGATACTCCTTGGTCCTGCTCCGGCCCGCGGCCCGCACCTTCGCCCCGGTGCACAGAGCCTGACATGTGGAAGGCACCGGATGCCCACCCCGTTCCTGGTCCAGGCGCTGGCCGTGCTGAGCGCACCGGCGCTCGGCGCCGTCGCCCTGACGGGTCTTCGGCTGCGCCGAAGGGCCGCCGACGCCGAGACCCGGGAGGCCGCGCTGCGGCTCCGGGTCGACGAGCTGACCGCCGAGCGGGACGTGCTCCAGCGCACCGCCTCCTGCGACCCGCTCACCGGGGTGTGGAACTACCGGCACCTCCAGCTCACCCTGGACCGCGAGGTGGAGCGCTCCCGCCGGGTCGATCCGGGCGCGGAGCCACGGCAGTTGGCGCTGCTGATGCTGGAGATCGCCGGCTTCGAGGCGGTGGTCGCCGAGCACGGCCGGGGCCGGGGCAACGCGATACTGCGCGACCTCGCCCAGCGGCTGAGCGTGGAGATCCGCCGCTCGGACACCCTGGGCCGGTACGGCGGCGAGGAGTTCCTGGTGGTGCTGCCCGACACCGGCCTGGACGGTGCGGTGCAGGTGGCCGAGCGGCTCTGCTGGTCGGTCCGCAGGCACCAGTTGCTCGACTGGTCCCCGGCCGGCCCGGGCCCCGATCGGGTGTCCGGGAGCAACGGCCTCACCGCCGCGGTCGGGATCGCCGTGCTGCCGGAGGACGGTGCGCACGCGGCCCTGTTGCTGCGCGCGGCCGACCGCGCGCTGGCCGCGGCACGCGCCACCGGCGGCGACTGCTGGCGCGGTGCGGCCGAGCTGACCGGCCGGGAGGGGACGGAGCACCCCGGCCGGACCGGTAATCTGTCGCCCTGTGACGAGGAGGCCCCCCTCACCTCCGCCGGCACTGCCCACACGACGGCCGCCGTGGCTGCTGCACGTGACGCAGGTGCCTGACCGGTGTGGTTCATCACCGGTTAATCCTGCTCTCAGCCCGGTGGAACCCCGCCTTAGTAAGGTCTGACGTATGACGACGACGAACGCCCGCCGCCTCCCTGTCACCAAAGCCGTGGTGCCGGCTGCCGGGTTGGGTACCCGCTTCCTGCCCGCCACCAAGGCGACCCCGAAGGAGATGCTGCCGGTCGTCGACAAGCCCGCGATCCAGTACGTCGTCGAGGAGGCGGCCGCAGCGGGCCTCTCCGACATACTGATGGTCACCGGCCGCAACAAGCGGGCGCTCGAGGACCACTTCGACCGCGCCTACGAGTTGGAGGAGCTGCTGGCCCGCAAGGGCGACCAGGACAAGCTCCGCCGGGTCCAGGAGTCGGTCCAGCTGGCCAACATGCACTACGTCCGCCAGGGCGACCCGAAGGGCCTCGGCCACGCCGTCTCGGTGGCCGAACAGCACGTGGCCGGACAGCCGTTCGCGGTCCTGCTCGGTGACGACCTGATCGACCCGCGCGACCCGCTGCTGTCCCGGATGATCGAGGTCCAGCAGGAGCTCGGCGGCTCGGTGGTGGCGCTGATGGAGGTCGAGCCGGAGCAGATCCACCTGTACGGCTGCGCCGCCGTCAAGGCCAACGGCTTCGGCGAGGACGTCTTCCGGATCACCGACCTGGTGGAGAAGCCGGACACGGCCGACGCCCCTTCGAACTACGCGGTGATCGGCCGTTACATCCTCGACCCGGCCGTCTTCGACGTGCTGCGCGAGACCGAGCCCGGCCGGGGCGGCGAGATCCAGCTGACCGACGCCCTGCGCGAGTTGGCGACCCGGGACGAGACCGGCGGCGGCCCGGTGCACGGCGTGCTCTTCAAGGGCCGCCGCTACGACACCGGCGACCGGGCCGACTACCTTCGCGCTATCGTCCGTCTGGCGTGCGAACGTGAGGACCTCGGCCCGGACTTCCGGTCCTGGCTCAAGGACTTCGTCGCCACGGAGATGCAGGGCTGACGAGAAGGCGAGTGTGAGCGATGACCGGGACGACTTCCGACTCCTGCTGCGAGGAGACCCCGGCACCGCCGCGCATGTGGAGCGTGGACGAGCATCTGGCGGACGTCCTGTCAGATGTCGTCCCGCTCCCGGCGATCGAGCTCCAGCTGCTCGACGCCCAGGGCTGCCGACTGGCCGAGGACGTCGACTCCGGGGTCGACCTGCCGCCCTTCCACAACAGCTCGATGGACGGCTACGCGGTCCGCACGGCCGACACCACCGGGGCCACCGAGCAGTACCCCTCGGTGCTCACGGTGGTCGGCGAGATCGCGGCCGGCGCCGGTGAACTCCCCAAGGTGGGCCCCGGGCAGGCCGCCCGGATCATGACCGGTGCGCCCATGCCGCCCGGCGCCGAGGCGGTCGCCCCGGTCGAGTGGACCGACGGCGGCACCGGCACCGGCCGGGCCGCCGACGCCATGACCGCCGCGCCCTCCGACCGGGTCGAGGAGGTCCGGGTGCTCCGCCCGGTCGCCGAGGGCGCGCACATCCGCCGCCGGGGCAGCGACCTCTCGGCGGGGGAGCGGGTGCTGGAGGCGGGCGCCCTGCTCGGCCCGACCCAGCTCGGCCTGCTCGCCGCGATCGGCCGCGGCACCGTCCGGGTCCGCCCCCGGCCGCGGGTGGTGGTGCTCTCCACCGGCAGCGAACTGGTCCAGCCCGGCGACCCGGTGGGCCCCGGCCAGATCTCCGACTCCAACAGCTTCACCCTGACCGCCGCCGCCCTGGACGCGGGCGCGATCGCCTACCGGGTCGGCGGCGTGCCGGACGACGCGGCGGTGCTGCGCGCGGTGCTGGAGGACCAGCTCGGCCGGGCCGACCTGATCGTCACCAGCGGCGGGGTCAGCGTCGGCGCGTACGACGTGGTCAAGGAGGTCTTCGCCGAGTACGGGGAGATGGACTTCCGGCGGCTGCGGATGCAGCCCGGCAAGCCGCAGGGCTTCGGCCGGATCCAGGGCACCCCGCTGCTCGCCCTGCCGGGCAACCCGGTCAGCTCGTACATCTCGTTCGAGCTGTTCGTCCGCCCGGTGATCCGCACCATGATGGGCGCCCCCGACATCCACCGGCCGGTGGTCCGCGCGGTCTGCACCGCCGACCTGCGCTCCCCGGCCGGGCGGCGGCAGTTCCTGCGCGGCTGGTACGCGGACGGCGAGGTGGCCCCGGTCGGCGGCGACGGCTCGCACCTGGTCGGCGCGCTGGCCCGGGCCAACTGCCTGATCACCGTCCCGGAGGAGGAGACCGCGGTGGCGGCCGGACGCACCGTGGATGTGGTCCTTCTCACGGGCTGACCGGGGCGGGGCTGTACGGTAGCGCGGTACTTGACCCGTGCCACCGTGGAGTCCCCCTTGTCCGAAACACCGCGCCTCACCCACGTCGACGAGACCGGCGCCGCCCGGATGGTGGACGTCTCCGAGAAGGCCACCACCGTCCGCACGGCGGTCGCCGCCGGACGGGTCCGGGTGGCCGCCCGGGTGATCGAGCTGCTGCGCGGCGAGGGCGTCCCCAAGGGCGACGCCCTCGCGGTGGCCCGGATCGCCGGGATCATGGGCGCCAAGAAGACCCCGGACCTGATCCCGCTCTGCCACCCGATCGCGATCTCCGGCGTCACCGTCGAGCTCACGGTGGCGGACGACGCCGTCGAGATCACCGCCACCGTGCGCACCGCCGACCGCACCGGCGTCGAGATGGAGGCCCTGACCGCCGTCGCGGTGGCCGGGCTGACCGTGATCGACATGGTCAAGGCGGTCGACAAGGGCGCCGCGATCGAGCACGTCCGGGTGCTCAGCAAGACCGGCGGCAAGAGCGGCGACTGGACGGCCTCGCTGTGAGGGCGCTCGCCGTCACCGTCTCCAACCGGGCCTCGGCCGGGGTGTACGAGGACCGGGGCGGCCCGCTGGTCGCCGAGGGCCTGCGGGCGATGGGCTTCACCGTGGACGGGCCGCAGGTGGTCCCGGACGGCGAGCCGGTCGAGGCCGCGCTGCGGGCCGCCGTGGCGGCCGGGTACGACGCGGTGGTCACCACCGGCGGCACCGGCATCTCGCCGATGGACCTGACCCCGGAGATGACCGCCCGGGTGATCGACCGTCAGATCCCGGGCATCGCCGAGGCCATCCGGGCGTACGGCCGGGAGAAGGTGCCCACCTCGGCACTGTCCAGGGGGCTGGCCGGGCTGGCCGGACGTACCCTGATCGTCAACCTGCCGGGCTCCACCGGAGGTGTCAAGGACGGCCTCGCCGTGCTGACGCCGCTGCTCCCGCACGCCGTGGACCAGCTCGGCGGCGGCGACCACGTACGGGCCGCCGACGGACCTGCCTCCGGTGCACCGGCTTCCGACGCACCGGCCTCCGCCGGACCGGCCCTCGATGAAGGGAGCGCGCCCTGAACGCCTCCTGGCAGGTGGAGCTCCTGGAGGGGGAGGTCGCGCTGCGCCCGATCCGGGTCCGCGACCAGCGATCCTGGCAGGAGGTCAGCCAGCGCAACCGGGACTGGCTGCGGCGCTGGGAGGCCACCGTCCCCCCGGCCGGGCCCGGCCGGGCCGGAGTGCCCAGACCGACCTTCCGGCAGATGGCCCGCTACCTGCGGCACGAGGCCGGCGCGGGCCGGATGGTGCCGTTCGTGGTGCTGCACCGGGGCCGCCTGGTCGGCCAGCTGACGGTCGGTGGGATCACCTGGGGCTCGATGTGCTCGGCCAACATCGGCTACTGGGTCGACGAGTCGGTGGCCGGCCGGGGCATCATGCCGACCGCCGTCGCCCTGGCCGTGGACCACTGCTTCGGCACCCTCGGCCTGCACCGGATCGAGGTCTGTATTCGGCCGGAGAACCTGCCGAGCCGCCGGGTGGCCGAAAAGCTCGGCTTCCGCGAGGAGGGAATGCGGCCGCGCTATCTGCACATCGACGGCGACTGGCGTGACCACCTGGTCTACGTGCTGCTCGCCGAGGAGGTGCCGGAGGGCATGCTGGCGCGCTGGCGGTCGGTCAGGAGCCGTGGCCGGACCGGTAATTGAATAAGTGTTCGAAATAGATATCGATATGGCATCGGGCGCCGACCGAGTGGTCACAAATACCGGCAAAATAGTCGGAGAATCAGCTTGATCACACGACACGCCGCGCCAAATTGCTGCCGGGCCTTCCCCCGCGCCCGTACCGTGTGAAACATGCGCAGTAGCGGCCTTATCTACGCGGTCATCGTAGGGGCCTGGGCTGCCTATCTGGTGCCGATGTGGCTCCGCAGGCAGGACGAGCTCAACGAGGCGCGTCCGACGGAACGCTTCAGTACCGCGATCCGCCTGCTGGCCGGACGGTCGGCCATGGAGCGGCGGGCGACCCGGGTGCTTGGCGACGACGACGAGACCTCTCCCGAATCGGCTCCCGCCCCGGCGGCGGACACCGATCCCCCAGCCATGGCCCCGGCACCCGCCGAACCGGCCCCCGCGGTGCCGCCGGTCTCCGCCGCCGCAGCCGCCTCGGCGGCCGCGGCCGCACGCGGTTCGGTCGAACGCCGGGCCCGCCTGCTGGCCCGGCGCCGCCGGATGGTCACCACCCTCTTCCTGGCCTTCGCCGTCGGTGCGGTGGCCGCGGCGGTCCTCGGCGTCGCCTTCCTCTGGGTGCCCGCCCTGCCCGCCCTGCTGCTCACCCTCTACATCGGCCACCTGCGCCGGCTGGAGCGCCAGCGGTACGAGGTCAAGCTCGACCGCACCCGGGCCGCCCGGGACGCCGAGCGGCTCCGCGACCGCGAGCGGGCCCGGCCCGCCGCACCCCGGCCGGCCGCCGAGCCCGCTCCGGTCGCTGCCGCCGCCGTCCCGGCGCCCGCCGAGGGCCGCCCGCACCTGCGGCTGGCCACCACCGACTCCGCCCTGGTCGAGGCGACCGACCACGAGGAGTGGGTCGACGGCATGCGCGAGCGCGCCGCCGCCGGCCCCGACTCCTGGGAGCCCGTCCCGGTGCCCCTCCCCACCTACGTCACCGCCCCGGTGGCCCCCCGCTCCACCCGCGGCCTCGACCCCCGCTCCACCTGGGACGCCGGCCGCAGCACCGAGGCCCGCAACACCCAGCTCTTCGACCAGTACGCCGACCCCGCCGAGGCGGACCACCCCTCCAGGCCCCGCGCCGCGAACGAGTAGCGCAGGTGAGGGGTGGTCACGAGCCCCCGCGAAGAAGTGCTAGAGTTTCTTCTCGTTGGGGCTGTGGCGCAGTCCGGTAGCGCACCTCGTTCGCATCGAGGGGGTCAGGGGTTCGAATCCCCTCAGCTCCACCCAATGTCAAAGGCCCTCCCGGGATCGTCCGGGAGGGCCTTTGATCGTCAGTGCGGCAGTCAAGCACGCCAACTGCTCCGGGGGCTCCAGCAGTTCGGCCGCGATGTGCACCGGGGGCCGGACGGAGCAGATACCGAACCTGACCGACGACCGCCTCTGCTGGTTGGCGGTCCGGGATCGGCGGCGACCTGCGACGCGAGGCGGCCTCGAGCCGGATGTACGCCTACGCCTTCGCGGTCGACAGTCTGAACCCTGATGAGCGGAAGCACCTCCGGTCCACCGGCCAGGTCCCCGACTGGTTCCTGGCCGACGTCGAGTGCCGTGCGGCGCAGTCCTCGAACGCACCCTTCCGATCATGCCCAGGCCGCCAGGGCGGGCAGTGGGAGACCGCGCATAATGCAGGGCATGGATCTGCGACCGGAGCTCCTCCCACCGCCCGTGTCCCCGCAGCGCCTCGCGGAGCTCGGCCGTGAGATCGAGCGGATCGCCGACCTGACCCTTCAGGGCGAACCCGGTGCGGACGAGGCGATCGCCGCCTTCAACGAGCTGACCGGGCACCGGTACGAGCCGCTCGACTTCGTTGAGTACCAGGGGTCGCGCAGTCTGGAGGGTCTTGCCGCGGAGTCCGCCCGCCCGGCCCGTCCCCGGGTACCCGGCATCACCCGCCACGAACTCTCCGAGCTCGTCCACCGGGTCCAGGACGCCGATCCGGACGCCGACTACTACCTGCGGCTGCTCGAAGCCAATCTGCCCCACCCGCGCGTGGCAGACCTGATCCTCCAGCCGGCGCCCGGAACCGAGGGCGTCACCGCCGAGCAGATCGTCGACGCGGCATTGAGCTACCGCCCGATAGCCCTGTGACAGAGCATCAGTGCTCGCCGCCCCGGTGAAGCGCCTGCGTGTCCGCCGGTACGGTACGGACATGGGCCGAACGACGAAGCCGTACGGATCTGAGGTCGGCACACCGACACATCTCGTCCTGTACCGGACCCCTGACCGGTGGCGGTATGCCGCCTACTTCGAGGGACCCGCCGGCATCATGGACGGCGGATTGGCGGACACCCCGGTGTCGAGCCGGTCTGTGACCGCGCAGACCGCCTTGCACCGCACGGTGGAGGAGTTCACGCGGCGTCAGCTGGTCGTGTGCTGGGAGCCGGGCGACCAACTGGACTGGTGGAGCGGGACTGTGGTCAAGGAGCGGTGACGGTTCACGGCAGGTGCTTGCGTACTTCCTGCCAGGCGACAAGCTGGTCCGTGGTCGGGCTGGGCTGCAGGAGGGCGAGCAGTCTGTCCAGGTGGGCGGTCATGTTCTTGTGACGGCGTAGCTCGCCTATCTGCTCGATCGGGAGGTCGGGCCAGCCCACGGACAGGGTGCCGGCCTCAGCGGAATCGAGAGCGAGTGCCGCGAGGGTGTCGGCAGCGAGCGTCTCGGGATTCCAGTCGGGGTCCGTGTCGGGGCCGAGATGCCCGATGATCCAGATGCGGAGGGCGAAAGCCTGCTGGGCCGTTCGCGCCTGATTCCATGGGTCGTCGCCGCGCAGCCGCCTGTTGGCGAGCAGGGACAGCTTGGCCCACCGCAGACGGACGTGCTTCGGCTCCTCGGATCGGTAGGCGTGGAACTGGGCGAACTCCCGGATCTGCTCCAGCACTCGGCCGCACTGGGTTGCGGCAAGGGCTTCGAGGTCCTCGACGGTCCACGTGTCGATACTTCGGATGGGTTCGTCGTGGGCGGCCACGTCGCTCAACGTCCCTCGTCTCTGAATCGTGGGGAGGCCGACAGTAGCGCCGCTGCGGGACCGGCGGTCGACCTGTCCGACCACGCAGGCTCATGCCTGATCCGGCAGTTCGCCTGGCGGCTGCACAGCCTCAGGCAGGTCTCAGCTGCGCTCGGTGAGCCATAGGGCGAGTCGGCTTGCGAGCGGATCGAGGGCGGTGGGGGCGGGGTCGGGTGTTCCCGCCAGAGGGACACTGCCGGAGTGGTACTGGAAGAAGAAGCTCAGCTCCCCGTCGGCAGCGGCGAGGGAGGCCAGGGGGAGCAGGGGGTCGGCCCCGGCCATGAACCGAGGGCTCGTCCACTCCGGCGAGATCTCGGCGATCGGGGAGCCCTCGGCGCGGTTCCAGCCAAGGAACATCACCCAGCGGGCGCCGCGCATGCGGAGCGGGTAGTTGGCCACCCGGGTCATGAAGTCGCCCAGGGTGGTGGCGCTGTCGAAGGCGCCGTCCTGCTGGTGCGGAGCATTGCAGTCGTCCCCCATGCAGACGCTGTCTCGCGTCAGGACCACGTTCACTGTCATGCCCGGCACGGTAGTCCGCGGATACGATTATCGTCAACCTGACGCTAACTGCCCGACTGGGGTGGCCGCCGGATGCAGTGATTCGCTTTCTACGAGTGGCTGCATCGGTCGCCCGGGCGGCGGCCCGTGCGTATGACGGGAGGTCAGGCGTAGTCGGCCGTGGGCTGGGCGATCCCGGGGCCACCCGTGTGAGGGGTCTGGACGTAGTCGCCCGGAGGGGTGGGGAGAGACTGGATGCAGGCTTCGGAGCAGGCGTTGACCAGGAGCGGAAGTACGTCGGTGGCAACCTGCAGGGAGATCCACGCCTGGTGGATCCCGATCCCCTCCAATGACCGGTCGCACACACTGCACGTGCTGACCGAGGCGGCACCCCATTCTCCGGGCTCGACGTCGTCGAGGCCGTGGGTGCCCGTCACCGCGCGGCCGGTGTGAAGAGGGGGGAACGGTGGGCGGACCTTCTCGTTCCCGTACAGGGCGCGTGTGCTGACGGTGCTTCGTTTCAGGCTCGGGCACCTGGTCAGCTCGTACGGGAGCCAGTGCAGCCGGTACGACGTGTACGGGGTGAACTCCTGCAGGCTGGTCATGGCGCCGATCTCCGGGGGGATCCGAACCAGGTTGCTGCCGTAGAGGATGAAGTGCTCGACCGCGGTGAGCTTCGCGATGGTGGTCGGGAGAGTGACGATCTGCCGCCGCTCCTGCGGACTCATGTCAGCCAGCGGTCGAAACACCTCGCGCCCGTCGGCGGCCGCTTCGTCGATCAGCGCCAGGAGGTGCTGCCAGGCCGGCGACGAGGTGTCCTGCCGATCGTTGTGGAAGCGGACCCGGCGCCGGTTGGTGACCCGGTACTGGTCGAAACAGGTGCAGATGTCGCGGTGGGAGACGCTGCTGCCCGGGGCCGGGGCCGACGTGTCGCCCAACGACTTCGGCCCTGTTTCGTTCGCCATGGCGTACAAGATACGGAGCCGCTGGTGCGCCATCGCGGGCGGACGGGCAATGGGTCGGGCACCCGGAGCGGACGTACCGTCAGGTGAGGGTGCTCCCGCAGGGCTGGTGGGGCGGATTCCCGGCTTTTGGTGGGCAGGGGACGGCGGTGTCGCTACGGTCGCTCCACACTCCTCGTACGTTATTGACGGATTGTCGGAGGAATCACACCATGAACTCTCGTACCCGTCGTTCGGCCACCGCCGCACTGGCGGTGGCCGCGCTGACCATGCCGGTGCTGCTGGTCGGTGTCACCGGGGCGGCTGCCCATGACCATGGGCCCGATCCGGCGAAGAAGGCGGCGCAGCTGGCCGCGAAACTGGTGGAGCGGAGCAGTGGCAAGGGCGCCAGGACGACGCTGGAGCGGCTGCAGCGGATAGCGGACCGGAACGGCGGCAACCGGGTGGCGGGGTCCCCGGGGCATGCCGAGTCGGCCGAGTACGTGGCCAGGCAGGCCCGGGAGGCAGGGCTGAAGGTCACCAAGCAGGAGTTCGACTACGTCTTCAACGAGACCCTGGCGGAGCGGCTCGCGGTGGTCTCGCCGACGGCCGAGCAGCTGGTGGTGACGGCCATGACGTACTCGGCCGCCGGGCCTGAGGGCGGGCTGGTGGCGCCGCTCGCGGTGGTGCCGGTGGATGCGACCAGCGGGTGCGAGCCGGAGGACTACGCGGCGGGCTCGGTGATCGGGCGGATCGCGCTGATCAAGCGCGGTGGCTGCGGCTTCGCGGTCAAGCAGACCGCCGCGGCGGCGGCCGGTGCGGTCGGCGTGCTGGTCTACAACAACACGGACGGGGAGCTGGCGGGGACGCTCGGCGACCCGAAGCTGGCCCGGGTGCCGATCGGCGGGCTGGCGCAGTCGACCGGTGAGGCGCTGGCGGCCAAGGCGGCCGCGGGGCCGGTCACGCTGAACCTGGACATCAGGACCAGGGTGGAGACCCGGAAGACCTGGAACGTACTGGCCGAGACCCGGGGCGGGGACGAGAACAGCACCGTGATGGTCGGCGCCCACCTCGACTCGGTGCTGGCCGGCCCCGGGATCAACGACAACGGCTCCGGCTCGGCGGGCATCCTGGAGGTGGCCCGGAACCTGTCGGACCGTCCGGTGAAGAACAAGGTCAGGTTCGCCTGGTGGTCGGCCGAGGAGTTCGGCCTGGTCGGCTCCAAGGCGTACGTCGCCGCGCTGCCGGCGGCCGAGCGGCAGAAGATCAAGCTGTACCTGAACTTCGACATGATCGCCTCGCCCAACTCGGCCCAGTTCGTCTACGACGGCGACGACTCGGACGGGGTCGGGTCGGGCCCGGGCCCGCAGGGTTCGGCCCAGATCGAGCGGCTGATCAACGGCTACCTGGACGGGCGGCGGAAGCCGCACGAGGGCACCGACTTCACCGGGCGCTCGGACTACGGCCCGTTCATCGAGGCGGGCATCCCGGCCGGCGGCACCGCCACCGGGGCCGAGGGCATCAAGACCGAGGCGCAGGCGGCGAAGTACGGCGGCACGGCGGGCGTCGCGTACGACAAGTGCTACCACGCGGCCTGCGACACCCTGGCGAACCTCGACCCCCGGGCCTTCGACCTCAACATCGACGTGATCGCGCACGCGGTCGGCACCTACGCCTGGGACCTCTCCTCGCTCGCCCTGCCGGTCGTCCCGGAGCGCACCACGGGCGGATCGGGCAGCGGGGGGCTGCACGACGGCCACGAGCTCACCGAATAACCGATGGACCGTCAGACCTGGCGCCGGGTAGTGTCCCGGCCGACGGCGCATCCGGCGCCAGGTCCGCTCCGGGCGGAGGAAGGAGGCATTCCGATGTACACCCCCGTTCTCTCGGCGCTTCCTTCCGGCACGGCTCGCTAGAGCACCGGACACTTCTGCACGGAAGCGCCTGCCGACTGTCTTCGGAGGCAGCGTGTTCTTCCGTCCCACCGTCGAGGCCGACCTCGACCTGGTTCTCTCCTGCAGCATCGACGAGCCCGTCTCCTGGGCCGACCCCGAGCGCTACCGCAGCATGCTCGACAACGGCGGCTACCGTCCCGCCCACACCTGGATCGCGCAGGACGCCGACGGGCGCCTGCTGGCCCGTGCCGTCTGGTGGGCCTTCCCCGAGAGCGACCGGCCACTGGCGCTGGACTGCGTCTGGGTGGCCCCCGAGGTCCCCGACCGGATCGCGCTGGCCGCCCGGCTGCTGGGCGCCGCCCACGAGGCCTTCCGCGCGGCCGGCTGGGACGAACTGCCCGAGTGGCACCTCTTCCTGGCACCCGGCTGGCGGGACGACCCGGCGGCGCTCGCCGCCCTGGAGTGGCGGATCGAGGCGGCCGGACGGAGCGGCCTGAAGGGCCGGTTGGAGCGGCTGCGGTACGAGTGGACGCCGGAGCTGCCGGTACCGGAGCCGAGCGGCCGGCTGGTCTTCCGGACCGAGCCGGACGACGAGGCGTTCGTCGAGGTGTTCCAGCGGGTGGCCGAGGGCAGCCTGGACGACGACACCCGGCGGAACCTGGCCCGGCTCGGCGCGGACGGGGAGGCCAGGGAGACGCTGGCCGGCTACCTGCGGATGCCGGGCGAGCGGGCGTGGTGGCTGCTGGCGTACACGCCCGAGGGCGGGCCGGCCGGCTTCGCCCTGCCCTCCGCCAACCAGGGCGGGCCGGTGGTCGGCTACCTCGGGGTGGTGCCGGAGCTGCGCGGCCGGGGGTACGCGGACGAGCTGCTCGGTGAGATCACCCGGTTCCACGCCGCGCGCGGGGCCGAGCGGATCGGGGCCGACACGGACCGGGACAACCGGCCGATGGCGGCCTGCTTCGACCGGGCGGGGTACCGCAACTTCGGGGTGCGGCTGGTGCTGACCGAGACCGCGGGCTAGCGGCTGCAGGGGATCGGCTCGACGGACAGGGGCGCGGGGACTGCACGGCCGGGCAACAGCCGCGCAGTCCCCGCGCCCCTTCCTGGTCTAGCCGAACGAACCGGGCTGCCCGGTGCCGGGGTTGGCCGGGCCCCGGCGCGGGGCGCCGCCGCGCGGGTGGCGGGTCAGGCGGTAGCCGAGGACGCCGGCCAGCGCGGCCAGGGTGCCGCCGCCGACGGTCCAGAACCAGCGGGTGTTGCGGCCCTGGAACGGAGCGGAGTACCAGTGGGTCTCCTCCTCCGCCGGGGCCACCGCGCGGTCGGTCGAACCGGCCGCAGCGGTGGGTGCCGCGGCCGCCGGGGAGCCGGCGTTGACCGGCGGGACCAGCGGTGCCCGCAGCTCACCGCCCTCGGGCTGGGCGTCGCCGGCCCCGCCCTTGCTGGTCAGCCGCAGCTGGACGCCGGCCGCCAGGCCGAGGTCGTTCTGCGGGACCTGACCGGCCGTCAGCCGGACGTAGTAGGTGCCCGGCAGCGGGTCGCCCGACCAGGGCTCGGCCCAGGACCGGATCTGCCGCAGGCTGCAGCGCAGCGCGACGGTGGCCGCCGCGGTCTCGGCGGTGGCGTCCTGCGGACCGGCGGTGCAGGACTGGCGCCGCCGCAGGCCGTCGAAGAGTTCGACCGACCAGCTCTGCGGCCCGTGCCGCTGGGCACTCGGCGGCAGCGTGACGGTCACGTCGACGGTGGTGGTCTGGCCCTCGGCGGCGCCGAAGGCCCAGTACAGGTAGTCACCGGTGGAGGCGGCCACGTCGGCGCCCTGCCCGGTGCCGAGCGCGGTGGCGGTGAGGAAGCTGGTGCCCGCGTCGTTCACCGGCACGGCAGCACCGGAGACGGACGGGGACGGGCTGGGGGAGGGGGAGGCCGCCATCAGCAGCGGTACCCCGGCGGCGAGCAGTGCGGCCCGCAGTGCAGTCGTACGCATCGTCAGTTCTCCCGCCAGACAGCGATTCGCCAGCGTGCCAGCCAGCCGGCCACCAGTCCGACCAGCAGACCGGTCAGGGTGAGCACCAGCAGCAGCACCCAGCCCCGGCCGAGCCCGGCGGACCAGCCGTCGGGGGCGGGGGAGGCGGCGGCCACGTCCACGGTCAGCTCCAGCGGCAGGCCGGGTTCGGCGGCGACGCCGGCGGCCGGGGCGAAGGAGTTGCTGACCACCAGGCAGACGGTCTCGTCCGCGGTGGCCGCGGCGGTCTTGCCGGACGGCGAGGCCGAGGCCTTCTTGGGTGAGGACCAGCGCACGCCGGTGGAGGCCACGTCGGTCCGTCCGCTGCCCGCGTCGGTGCCGCGCACCAGCTCCTGGCCGCTCAGGTCGGTGGCTTTCAGCAGCACGCCGTAGTCCCGGGCGAGCGCCCGGTCGAGCGAGATGCTGACCGAGGCCCGCAGCTCCTGGCCGGCCTTCACCGGCACCCGGTAGACCCGGTGCTCGGCGAACTTCTCCCGGTCGCTGTAGACGCCGGGGGTGAGCACCGGGGCGGTGTCGCACTGCTCGGTGCCGGTCGCCTTGGTCGGGGCGGTCCGGTTGGTGCTGCCCGCGCGGTTGACCAGCTGCTTGACCTTGTCGGTCAGCTGCTGCTGGCTCTGGACGTCGGTGAAGGTGCCGCCGGTGGCGTTGGCGATGCAGAGCAGCTGCTGGCGGGTCTTGTCGTCGTGCGAGAGCCCGAGCGTGTCGACCACCAGGTGGGTGCCGAGCGCGGCCAGTTCACGGGCCACCTCGCAGGGGTCGGGCGGGGCGCAGGAGTCCTCCCCGTCGGTGATCAGCACGATCCGGCGGGTGGTCGGCCCGGTGCCCAGGTCCTGGGCGGCGCCGCGCAGGGCGAGCCCGATCGGGGTCCAGCCGGTCGGCCGCAGGGTGGCCACGGCGGTCTTGGCCTCGACCTTGTTGGTCCGGCCCACGGGGTAGAGCTGCTTGGTGTCCTTGCAGCCCTCGACCTTGTTGTCGCCGGGGTAGGTCGCGCCGAGGGTGCGGATGCCGAAGTAGGTCTCCGACGGCAGCGCGTCGATCACCTCGTTCAACGACTGCTGGGCCACCGCCATCCGGCTCTTGCCCTGGATGTCGGTGGCCCGCATCGAGCCGCTCACGTCCAGGACCAGGTTGACCCGGGGCGGCTCGGCGGCCGCCCCGGGAGTGGTCTCGTCGGCCTGCGCGGGGAACCCGTGCAGGAGGGCCCCGGCGGATATCGCCAAGGCGGCCAGCAGCCCGAGTGGGCGGGCCGGCGATCGTCGTCTGGTGGTCGTCACCCGCCGCATCTTATGGATCATCAGTTCGGACGACCAAAGCGGCCCCGGACGGCCGGGAGTGCCGAACTCCACTGCCAGCCAAGGCGGTCAGGCTAGCCGCGCCCGTCGATCAGCACCCCGAGCCCGTCCAGGAAGCAGCGCAGCCCGAACTCCAGCGCCTGGTCCTGCCCTTCCTGCGCGGCGGCCGCCATCGCGGCGGCGGTGGCCGGGTACGCGTCCCGGTGAGTGGCGATCAGGCTGCCGAGGGTGGCCAGCAGTTGTTGCTCCGGGCTGCCCTCGGGGCCGGCTGCGCGGGACTGCTGGGCGATCGCGCGGACGTGGCCGGCCAGGACGGCCACCACGTCCAGGCGTTCGGCGCCGGTCAGCGCGGTGTCGGCCAGGGCGGCCACGGCCGCCTCCATCCAGCCGAGTTCGGTCGGGCCGATCAGCCGGGGGCCGACGGTGGCGTCCAGCAGCCAGGGGTGCCGGCCGAAGACGGCGGCGAGCTGCCGGGACCAGTCGGCGAGCGGTTCGCGCCAGCCGGTGCCGCTGAGCTC
This sequence comes from Kitasatospora sp. NPDC002040, assembly GCF_040296785.1. NCBI lineage: Bacteria > Bacillati > Actinomycetota > Actinomycetes > Kitasatosporales > Streptomycetaceae > Kitasatospora > Kitasatospora sp. NPDC002040. The sequence goes on from NZ_JBEOXV010000003.1 coordinate 39,274, forward strand.
GGGCGCCTGGCCGATCGCCGCGTCGACCATCAGGGTGACCAGCTCGGCCTTGCCCGGCACGTACCGGTAGAGCGACATCTTGGTGTAGCCGAGCAGCCCGGCGACCTGTTGCATCGAGAGCCCGGCCAGCCCTTCGGTGTCCGCCAGTTCGATGCCCGCCGCGGCGATCTGACCCAGGCTCAGGGCCGCCTTGGGGCCCCGAGTGGGTCTGGGCGGCGGCCCCCAGAGCAGCCGTGCGGCCGGGCTCGGATCCTCGTCCACGCCCACTCCCTTCCCTTGGTGCTTGCGCCGGTCCTGAAACTGCGTCTACTGTACACAGTATTGATCCGCGTCCGGCGGACACAGTTTCTGAACGGGGAGTCACCATGGGCAAGAGCGTGCTGATCTCGGGTGCGAGCATCGCCGGTCCGGCGCTGGCCTACTGGCTCGGCCGGTACGGCTTCCGCCCGACCGTGGTCGAGCTGGCCCCGGCCCTGCGCGAGGGCGGCCAGGCGGTCGACTTCCGCGGCGAGACCCACCTCGGCGTGCTGGCGCGGATGGGCGTGCTGGACGAGCTGCGCCGGGTCGAGACCGGCGGCCGGACCTGCACCTTCGTCGACGAGAAGGGCCGTCAGGAGCTGCACCTGCCAGCCGAGTTCACCGGCGGCGACCTGGAGGTACTGCGCGGGGACCTGTCCCGGGTGCTGTACGAGGCGAGCCTGCCGTACACCGAGTACGTCTTCGGCGACTCGGTCACCGGCCTGACCGAGACCGCCACCGGCGTCCGGGTCGCCTTCCGGCACGGCGCCCCGCGCGAGTTCGACCTGGTGATCGGCGCCGACGGCCTGCACTCCAACGTCCGCCGGATCGCCTTCGGCCCGGAGGAGGAGTTCGTCACCCACCTCGGCTACTACGCCGCCACCTGGCAGCTGCCCAACCACCTCGGCCTGGGCCGGGAGGCCGTCGGCTGCAACACCCCCGGCCGGCTGGCCCAGCTCGGCGGCGGCCACCGCGACCCGGCGGTGGCGGACGCCTTCGTGGTCTTCGCCGCGCCGCAGCTGAGCTACGACCGGCACGACCCGGCGGAGCAGAAGGCGCTGATCGCCGAGCAGTTCGCCGGGGTCGGCTGGGCGGTGCCCGGGATGCTGGAGTCGCTGCGGCAGGCGCCGGAGCTGTACTTCGACTCGATCAGCCGGGCCGACGTGCCGGTCTGGTCGAAGGGCCGGATCGCACTGGTCGGCGACGCCGCCTGCGGCGCGACCATCGGCGGCATGGGCACCGGCACCGGTGTGGTCGCCGCGTACGTGCTGGCCGGGGAGCTGGCCCGGGCCGCCGGTGACCACCGGGCCGCCTTCACCGCGTACGAGGGCCGACTGCGCGGGTACGCCCAGGGCTGCCAGCAGGGCGGTGACCGGACCGGTAAGTTCCTCGCCCCCGGGCGGATCGGCCGGTGGCTGCGCAACACCATGCTGAACCGGCCCGCGCTGCTGACCTGGATGCTCAACGAGGGCAGGAAGGTCACCGCCCTCGATCTGCCGGGCTACCCGGCGGAGCATGCCGCGGTCGCCCGGTGAATATCGGACACACCGGCACCAACTGCCATAAATATGGCTAATCCTCGTTAGGGTGCCTGTGAAGCCCGTCGAGTTGGAAGGACCATCCCCGTGAGCAACCTGTTCGCGATCGCCTACCCCGACCTCGCCACCGCCGAGCAGGTCCGCAGCACCGTGGTCGGCCTGCAGAAGCAGAAGCTGATCGACCTCGAGGACGCCGTCGTGGTCGAGCGCCGCCAGGACGGCAAGATCAAGCTGCACCAGGCCGTCTCCACCACCGGCGCCGGCGCCGCGTCGGGCGCCCTCTGGGGCGGGGTGATCGGCCTGCTGTTCTTCATGCCGTTCCTCGGCGCGGCCGTCGGCGGCGCCACCGGTGCGGCCGTGGGCGCCTCCACCGACGTCGGCGTGGACGACAACTTCATGCGCCAGGTCGGCGAGCACCTGACCCCGGGCACCGCCGCGGTCTTCCTGCTGGTCCGCAAGGCCACCGCGGACAAGGTGATCCCGGCGGTCGCCCAGTACGGCGGCCAGATCATCCAGACCTCGCTGAGCGCCGAGGCCGAGGCCGAGCTGCGCGCCACCGTGGAGGCCGCCCGGGGCGAGGCGCCCGCAGGCGTCTGACGCTCCCTCGGCAGGGGCGGGAGGGCCTGACCGGGCCCGCCCGCCCCGCCGTGCTACCCAGTCCCACCCCCCTCCGACAGGACGTCCGTGGCCTCTCCCTCCGCTGTGGCCAAGGCCGGTGCGCCGCGACGGCGCCCGGTCCCGAGCCGTCGCAACACCGAGCTGGCGCTGGTGCTCGGGGCGGTGCTGATCGCCGTCTTCGGGTACATCGAGGTCGGGGCCAACATCGACGGCGAGGTCCCGTCCGGCGCCGCCGGGTACGGGGCCGCGCTCGGGGTGCTGGCCCTGCTCGCGCACGGGGTGATCCGCTGGAAGGCGCCGTACGCGGACCCGCTGCTGCTGCCGATCGCGATCCTGCTGAACGGGATCGGACTGGTCGTCATCTACCGCCTGGACCGGGCCACTCCGGGCAGCGAGGCCGCACCCACCCAACTGCTCTGGTCCACCCTCGGGGTGGCGCTGTTCATCGGCGTGCTGGTGCTGCTGCGGGACCACCGGGTGCTCCAGCGGTACGCCTACATCGGCGCGCTGGTGGCGCTGGTGCTGCTGATCCTGCCGATCTTCTTCCCGCCGGTCTACGGCTCCCGGATCTGGATCGTGATCGGCCCGATCTCCTTCCAGCCGGGCGAGTTCGCCAAGATCCTGCTGGCGGTCTTCTTCGCCGCCTACCTCGCGGTGCACCGGGACGCGCTGGCGCTCACCGGCAGGAAGGTGTGGAAGTTCCAGTTCCCGCGCGGCCGCGACCTCGGCCCGGTGCTGCTGATCTGGGCCGCCTTCGTCGGGGTGCTGGTGCTGGAGACCGACCTCGGCACCTCGCTGCTGTTCTTCGGCCTGTTCGTGGTGATGCTGTACGTGGCCACCGCGCGCAGCGGCTGGATCGCGATCGGCCTGTTCCTGGCGGCGGTCGGCGCGGTCGCGGTCGGCTGGCTCTCCCCGCACGTGCACAGCCGGGTCACCGACTGGCTGGACCCGCTGGGCTCGATCGCGGCCGGCCAGGGCGCCAACCAGATCGCCCAGTCGCTGTTCTCGTTCGCCTGGGGCGGGGTGCTCGGCACCGGCCTCGGCCTGGGGCACTCGATCCTGATCGGCTTCGCCGCCAAGTCCGACTTCATCCTGGCCACCATCGGCGAGGAGCTCGGCCTGGTCGGCCTGGTCGCGCTCTTCCTGCTGTACGCGCTGCTGATCTCCCGGGGCTTCCGGATCGGGATCGCCCTCCGGGACCCGTTCGGCCGGCTGCTGGCGATCGGCCTGGCCGCGATCGTCGGCCTCCAGCTCTTCGTGGTCGCGGGCGGCGTGCTCGACCTGATCCCGCTGACCGGGATGACGCTGCCGTTCATCGCCCAGGGCGGCTCCTCGGTGGTGACCAACTGGATCATCGTGGCGCTGCTGGTCCGGATGAGCGACCAGGCCCGCCGCCCGGCCCCCGAGCCCGACCCCGCCGACCCGGAGCAGCCGTGAAGCCGCGACGCAGTGAGACCTCCACCGGCGGCCCGCAGGGGCTGCCCGGCATCTCCACCACGGGCCGCCGGGCGGGCACCTTCTGCCTGGTCCTGGTACTCGCACTGATGGGCCAGGCCACCTACGTCCAGGTGTTCCGGGCCGACTCGCTGGACGACAACCCGGCCAACCAGCGGGAGACCATCCAGCGCTACGCCCAGCCGCGCGGCAACATCCTGGTCGGCGGCGAGCCGGTCACCGGCTCGGCCCCGACCGGCGGCCGGTACGCCTACAAGCGCACCTACACCGACGGTCCGATGTGGGCGGCGGTCACCGGCTACTCGTCGCAGACCTACGGCAACACCCAGATCGAGGGGGTCGAGGACGACCTGCTCTCCGGCACCGACCCCCGGCTGGCCAGCTGGGCGGTCTGGGACGCGATCGCCCGCAAGCAGAACCCCGGCGGCGACGTCAGCACCACCCTGAACCGGGCCGCCCAGCAGGCCGCGGTGAAGGGGCTCGGTAGCCAGACCGGGGCCGTCGCCGCGATCGAGCCCGCCACCGGCCGCATCCTCGCCCTCGCCAGCACCCCGTCGTACGACCCGGGCAGCTTCGCGGGCTCGGCCACGGCCGACCAGGACGCCTGGAACCGGCTCCAGGCCGACCAGAACCAGCCGATGCTGAACCGGGCGCTCCGTCAGATCTACCCGCCCGGCTCCACCTTCAAGGTGGTCACCGCGGCCGCCGCGCTGGCCAACGGCGTGGTCACCGACATCAACGCCCCCACCAGCGCCCCCTACCCCTTCGTGATGCCGGGCACCACCACCGCGCTGGTCAACGACACCAGTGCCTGCAACAGCCCCGGTCAGTCGCTGGACCAGGCGATGGTCAACTCCTGCAACAGCGTGATGGGTTACCTCGGCACCCAGGTCGGGCTGGACCGGATGGTGGCGACGGCGCAGGACTTCGGCTTCAACGACGCCAAGCTGGACATCCCGGTCCGGGCCGCCCGGTCCAACTTCGACACCAAGATGAACGCCTCGCAGGTCGCGCTCTCCTCGATCGGCCAGTTCGACACCGCCGCCACCCCGCTGGTGATGGCGATGGTCGCGGCGGGCGTCGCCAACAACGGCACCGTGATGCATCCACAGCTTGTGGACAAGCTCACCAAGGACGACGGCAGTTCGGTGCAGGTGATGCAGCCCGTCCGCTACCGGCAGGCGCTCACCCCCGCCGTGGCCGCCCAGGTCCAGCAGCTGATGACCGACGTGGTGGAGACCGGCACCGGCCGGAGCGCCCGGATCAGTGGCGCCACCGTCGGCGGCAAGACCGGCACCGCCCAGCAGGGCGTGGACAACTCCGGTATCCCGTACGCCTGGTTCATCTCCTGGGCCAGGCCGAGCGGCTCCACCGACGTCCCGCCGGTGGCGGTCGCGGTGGTGATCGCGGACAGCAACGCCACCGACGTCACCGGCGGCGGACTGGCCGCACCGATCGCCAAGGCGGTCATGCAGGCCGTCCTGAACGGGAACTGACGTGACCGAGGTGAACTGACGGAACCCACAAGGACTGGCGGGAACTCACCGACTGCAGCCGCACTGTGACACCGGATGTGGCGCGAGTCACGGTCGGGGCTGCCGCGCTCGGCTAGCGTGGACTGCTTCGAGCCGCGTACCGGGGGGAATCCAGCATGCCGTCACACCGCCGAAGTCAGCCCGCCCGCGCGGCGGTGGCGAGGCGTCATGCCTGACCGGCTCAGATCGCTGATGCGCACCAGTACCGCGAGCACGGCGTTGGTCGCGCTGGCCCTGCTGTCGGTCTTCGCGGTGGTGCGGCACTTCCACGGCTTCTCGATGGTGGACATGCTGGTCTACCGGGCCGAGGGCGAGGCGGTGGCCAACGGGCAGGACCTGTACGCGATGCGGCTGCCCGGCTGGAACCTCCCGGCCACCTACCCGCCGTTCGCCGCGATGCTCTTCGTGCCCGCGACCTGGTTCGACATCTCCACCCTGCGGGTGCTGGTCACCCTGCTGAACGTGGCCCTGCTGGCCCTGTTCGCCCACTTCTCGTTCCGGCTGGCCGGCTGGCCCCGCCAGGGCCACCGGGCCGGTGCGGTGCTGCTCGCCACCGGCGCCGGGGTGTTCCTGGAGCCGGTCTACCTGACCCTCCAGTACGGCCAGATCAACCTGGTGATCGCCTGCCTGGTGCTCTGGGACCTGACGCACGATCACCGGTTCAAGGGCGTCGGCATCGGGATCGCGATCGGCATCAAGCTGACCCCCGGCATCTTCACCGTCTACCTGCTGCTCACCGGCCGGATCAGGGCCGCCGTGGTCTCCGGCGTCACCTTCCTGGTCACCGCCGCGATCGGCGCGGTCGCGCTGCCCGGGGCGACGTACGGCTTCTGGACCCACTACCTCTGGGACTCCACCCGGGTCGGCCGGATCGAGATCGTCGACAACCAGTCGCTGCGCGGCGCCGTCGCCCGGCTGCTGCACACCGTCCAGCCGGGCCTGCCCGCCGTCGTGGTCGCGGGCCTGGCCCTGGTGGCCGGCCTGGTGGTCGCGGTCCGCTGCTACCGGCTCGGCGACCGGCGGGCCGAGGCCTGGGGCGTGCTCTGCACCGCGCTGACCGCGCTGCTGATCTCGCCGATCAGCTGGACCCACCACTGGATCTGGTGCGTCCCGCTGCTGGTCCTGCTGGCCGCCGAGGCGACCGGCCGCAGCCGCGGACTGCCCTACCGGACCGCCCTGGCCCTGGTGGCCCTCGCCTTCCTGGGCCGGGCCATGTGGCTCGTCCCGCACCGGGACGGCCAGGAGCTGCAGCTCGCGTTCTGGCAGCAGTTCGGCGGCGGCGTGTACGCCCTGACCGGCCTGGGCGTCCTGGTGCTGGCCGGGATGCGGACGCTCCGCAGCCGTCAGCCGGTCCCGGAGCTCCTGGTGCCCGCGCAGACCCGGGGGCCGGTCCGGACCAGGGAGCCCGCCCAGGTCCGGGAGTTCGTGGCCAAGGAGAGCTGACACGCGGTCAGCGCGCCGCGTGCGAAGTGTCCGGTTTGTCGGTCGACGTGTGACGATTCGTCAAGGCGGACTCCGGGTCGCACCGTTGCGTGACCGGTCTCTTCGCGGGGTACTGTCCCATCTTCGTGCGGTTGGTCCGGTTTGCTGCTCCCGCCGAGCCGGCCGGACCGGTCGCCAGGACACCCTCCCCCGCCCAGAAGGAACCACCCCTTGAGCACCCAGAGCACCCCCGGCTCGCGCCTGCTCCGCAAGAAGCCGGTCGCCACCCTGATCGCCGAGAGCGGGGCGGCCGACGCGCCGCCCGGTGGAGCGCCGGAGGGGGGCGGCCGGTCCGGGATCCAGCTGAAGCGCTCGATCGGCCTCTGGCAGCTGTCCTCGATCGGCATCGGGGCCACCGTCGGCACCGGCATCTTCTTCGTGCTCAGCAGTGCGGTGCCCGAGGCCGGGCCGGCCGTGGTGCTCTCCTTCCTGCTGGCCGCGGTCACCGCCGGGCTCACCGCGCTCTGCTACGCCGAGATGGCCTCGGCCATCCCGGTCTCCGGCTCCTCGTACTCCTACGCCTACGCCACCCTCGGCGAGATCGTCGCGTTCGGGGTCGGGGTCTGCCTGCTGCTGGAGTACGGCGTCTCGGCCTCCGCGATCGCGGTCAGCTGGGGCGAGTACCTGAACAAGTTCTTCGACCTGGCCTTCGGCTTCCGGCTGCCGGAGTGGATGGCCAGCCCGCCCGGTGACGGCGGGGTGTTCAACCTGCCCGCGGTGATCCTGGTGGCGATGGTGGTGACGCTGCTGATCCGCGGGGTCAGCGAGTCCGCCAAGGTGAACGCGACCATGGTGATCATCAAGATCGTCATCCTGCTGCTCTTCGTGGCGATCGGCCTGACCGGCTTCCAGTCCGGCAACCTGACCCCGTTCATGCCGCTCGGCATCGGCGGCGTCGGGGTGGCCGCCTCCAGCATCTTCTTCTCCTTCATCGGGCTGGACGCGGTGTCCACGGCCGGTGAGGAGGTCAAGGACCCGCGCCGGACCCTGCCGGCGGCGATCATCATCTCGCTGGTCGTGGTCACCCTGCTCTACATCGCGGTGGCGATCACCGCCGTCGGCGCCCAGCCCTGGCAGCAGTTCGACGGCCAGGAGGCCGGCCTCGCGCAGATCCTCCAGGACGTCACCGGCCAGACCTGGCCCGCCGTCATGTTCGCGGTCGGCGCGATCGTCTCGATCTTCAGCATCACCCTGGTGGTGATCTACGGTCAGACCCGGATCCTGTACTCGATGGGCCGGGACGGCATGCTGCCGAAGAAGTTCGCCGAGCTCTCGCCGCGCACCGGCACCCCCGTGTGGAACACCGTCGTGGTCGGTGTCGCCGTCTCGCTGCTGGCCGCCTTCGTCCCGCTCGACATCCTCACCGACCTGACCAGCCTGGGCACCCTGGTCGCCTTCTCGGTGGTCTCGATCGGCGTGGTCATCCTGCGCCGCACCCAGCCGGACCTGCCGCGCGGCTTCAAGGTGCCCGGCTACCCGGTGGTGCCGGTGCTCAGCGTCGGGTTCTGCGCGTACCTCATCTACGAGCTGCACCCGCTCACGTACCTGTTCTTCGGCGTCGCGCTGGCCCTCGCCGCCGTCGTCTACTTCAGCTACAGCGTCAAGCACTCCAAGCTCAACCGGCCGGAGTCCGAGCTCACCGGCACCCGCTGACGGACGGCGGCGCGGCTCCCGGCAGCCGCGCTGCCGGACAGCTCCACATAACAGTTGCCGCTCCTTCGGCGGAACAGCACACCCGAACCCCTAACCTTCCAGCATGGCGACCACCCGAACCACCGGAGCACCCGAGCAGGCGGTCTGCACCCTGCACGAGGCACCCCGGTCGGGGGTGGCGACCGCCCGGATACCGGACCAGCGGACGGCGGCGCGGGCCGGCCGCCGGGCCCGCCTCCGGCCGACCGAGCGGCGCACCGTCCAGGTGCTCGGCTGCGCGGTCGCGACCGGCTGGGCGGTGGCCTTCCCGCTGGTCTCCGACCTGCCGAACCAGATCTTCTGGGGCACCGTCGCGGCCCCCGGCTACGCGCTGGCCGGCCTGTTCTGCCTCACCCTGCCGCGCCGGTACGCCACCCGGGCGGCGGCGGGCGCGGCCCTGCTCGGCGCCGTGCTGCTGCCGCTGGTCCTGCTGGTGCTGCAGGGGCGGCACCAGTCCGAGGTGATGGTGGTCGAGCGCTCGGCCGACCTGCTGCTGCACACCGGCAGCCCGTACCTGCCGGACCCGGCCGTGGTCACCGACTACAACCCCTACCTCCCGGCCATGGCCCTGTTCGGCCTGCCGCGGGCCGTGTTCGGGCACGGCAACGAACTGACCATGGTGCTCGGGGACGCCAGGATCTGGTTCGCCGCCACCTTCCTGGCCTGCCTGCTGGCCTGCTGGCGCCTGCTCCGCCCCCGGCCCGCCGCCTCACCGCTGCTGCCGCTGGCCGCCCTCACCGCCTCGCCGCTGATCGCCCTGGCGCTCGCCGTCGGCGGCGTCGACCTCCCGCTGATCGGGGTCTGCTGCCTGGCCATGGCCCTCGCCGCCCGGGGCCGGGCGATCCCGGCCGGGCTGGTCCTCGCCCTGGCCTGCACCCTCAAGTGGACCGCCTGGCCCGCCCTGCCGGTCGCCGCCCTGCTGCTCTGGCGGCTGTACGGACGCCGGCCGGCCGCCCGCGCCGCGCTCACGGCACTGGCCGGCAGCGCGGCGGTGGTCCTGCCGTACCTGCTGACCCGGAGCCAGGAGCTGCGGGACCAGGTGATCCGCTTCCCGCTCGGACTGACCGCCGTGCACACACCGGCCGGCAGCCCGCTGCCCGGCAAGGTGCTGGCCGGCTTCGGGCCGACCGGCCACACCATCTCGCTCACCCTGCTCTGCCTCGGCGCCCTCGGCGTCACGCTCTGGCTGCTGGCTTACCCCCCGACCTCGGCCGTCGCCGCCTGCGACGTCCTGGCGGTCGGCCTCACCGTCGCCTTCACCCTCGCCCCGGCCGGGCGCTTCGGCTACCTCGCCCTCCCCGCCGTCCTGGTGATCTGGCCCCGCCTGGCCGCGAACCCCCGCCCCCGGGACCGGCTCACCACGATCCTCACGGGCGTCCAGCTCTAGGCGTCGTGGCGTTCGGGGCGGGCGGAGCCCGCTGCGGGACGATACGGGCATGACGGAACATAACGGGCGAAGGCACTTCCTCGGACTGGCCGTGGCCGCCGCCGGTCTGACGGCCTGTGGGAGGACCTCCGGCCCGGCGGCGCAGTCTGATCCGGCCCCGGCCCCGGCCCCGGTGCCCAGCGCCTCGCCGGAGCCGGCCGAGAACGACCGTCCGGGCACCGCCGACTGGACCGTCACCGCGCCCGGCCCGGCCCGGGCGATCGAGGGCTACGCCGACCGGGTCAGCGTGCTCCCCGGCGAGCCGCTCGGGCTGCACGTGTCGACCACCGCCGCGGCGTTCACGGTCTCCGCCCACCGGATGGGCTGGTACGGCGGCGCCCGGGCCAGGCTGGTCTGGAAGTCCGGCCCGATCCCCGGTGCCGCCCGCCCCGGGCCGACCGTCGACCAGGGGACCAGAACGGTCCGGGCGGACTGGCCGAGGAGCACCACGGTCGACACCACCGGCTGGCCCGAGGGCAGTTACCTGCTCCGGCTGGACGCCGTCGACGCGCCCGGCCAGCGCTTCGTGCCGGTCACCGTCCGCTCCCGGGCCACCGCCGGGCGGGTCGTGCTGGTGAACGCGGTGGCGACCTGGCAGGCGTACAACGAGTGGGGCGGGTACAGCCTCTACAACGGCCCGACCGGCGGGTACGCCACCCGCTCGATGGAGGTCGGCTTCGACCGTCCGTACCAGTACGACCACGGGGCGGGCCTGTTCCTGGTCTACGAGGCCCCGTTGATCGCGCTGGCCGAGCGGCTCGGTCTGCCGCTGGCCCACGTGACCGGGGTGGACATCGCCCGGGAGCCCGGACTGCTGCTCGGCGCAACGGCGGTGGTCTCGCTCGGGCACGACGAGTACTGGTCGGACGAGCAGCGCCGGCACGTCACCACGGCCCGCGACGCCGGGACCAACCTGGCCTTCCTCGGCGCCAACTGCTGCTACCGCAGGGTCCGGTACGAGCCCTCGGCGCTCGGCTCGGACCGGACGGTGGTCTGCTGGAAGTCCGCCTACCAGGACGACCCCGGCTTCCGGGCCGGCCGGCCCGCGACCACCGACTTCCGCTCCGGCCCGGGTGCCGACCCGGAGAGCAGTCTGCTCGGGGTGAGCTACGACGGCTACCCGGTGGACGCGCCGTACGTGGTCGGCGACCCCGACCACTGGCTGCTGGCCGGGACCGGTGCCCGGGCCGGCGACAGCTTCCCGCACCTGGTCGGGGTCGAGTACGACCGGGTGCCGCCGGACACCGCGCCACCGGGCCCGATCGAGATCGTCTCCCGGTCACCGGTGGTCTGCGAAGGCCGCCGCAGCCACGCCGACTCGGCGTACTACACGGTGCCCGGCGGGGCCGGGGTGTTCGCGACCGGGACCATGCGCTGGGTGGAGGCGCTGGACGCCAACGGCCCCGGCGGGGGCCGGGCGGACCACGGGATGGACCGCCGGGCCGGGGCGTTCACCCGGCAGGTCACCGAGAACCTGCTGCGGGCGTTCGCCGCCGGCCCGGCGGGCCGTCAGCACCCGGTGGGCGCCTGAGCCGCCGTCAGCCGTTGCCGAGCTTGAGCACCATGGCCGCCGCCGGGCCGGCCGCGTCGGCGCCGTGCCCGCCGGCCCCGACCTCGGCGGCCACCGCGAGGTTGCCCCGGTAGGCGGTGAACCAGCTGTTGTCGTTGGCCTGGTTGTTGACCTGGGCGGTGCCGGTCTTGGCGCCCGCACCGGCGGTGATGCCATTCATCACTCCGGCGGCGGTGCCCGAGGTGGCGGTCAGGTTCATCATCGCGCGCAGCGACTGCAGGGTGCCGGCGGCGAGCGTCTTCTCGGCCTTCTGCTGCTCGGCACCGGGCACCAGGATCGGCTGCCGGAAGGTGCCGCTCTGCACGGTCGCGGAGACCGAGGCCATGGTGAGCGCGTTCATGGTGATGCTGCCCTGGCCGATCAGCTGGGCGGCGCGCTGGTTCTCGCCGGACGGCGCCGGGGCCTTGGCGGGGGCCAGCAGCATGCCGGTCTTCCAGGTCGGGCCGATTCCGAAGGCGTCCTTGGCGAGGGCTTCCATGTCGCCGCTCTTGAGCACCTCCATGCCCTTCTTGATCATGGCGGTGTTGCAGGACTGGGCGAAGTCCTGGGAGAACTTCCAGTCCTCGTGCGGTTCGGTGAAGTCGTTCTTGAAGGCCTGGCCCGCGATGTTGAGGCCGGCCGGGCAGGGCACGGGGTCGTCCGGCTTGACCCCGGCCTCCAGCAGCGCGGCCGCCGTGATCACCTTCATGGTGGAGCCGGGCGCGACCGCGCCGAGGAAGGCGCGGTTCTGGCCGGTGGTGGGGGCGTTGGCGAAGGCCAGCACGTGTCCGGTGCTGGGCTCGATCGCGACCAGCGACGCCTGCAGGGTGCCGCCCTTGGACGCGGCCGCCACCGCCTTCTCGGCCTCGGCCTGGAGCTTGCCGTCCAGGGTCAGCTTCAGCGAGGCGGCGGGCTTGGGGTCGGTGATCGTGAACAGCTTGTCCGCCGTGCCGGTGCCGTCGTCCTTGGCGATCACCACGCCGGTGCCGGCGTCGGCCGGGTCGCCGGAGGCGTTCTGCTTGAAACGGTCCATCAGCGCGGGGGTCAGCGAGGGGAAGTTGAGCGGCTTGCCGTTGCGGTCCAGCACCATCGCGGGCTCTGCGAAGACCGGCTTCACCGCGATGCTCTCGCCGCTGTCGAGTTTGGGGTGGACCACGTTCGGGGCCCAGTGCACGGCGGCCTTGCCGTCGCTCATCTTGACCAGGCCGAGCCGGCCCTCGTAGTTCCACGCGTTGGCGGTCCCGGCGAACTCCACCTTGGCCCGGAAGCTCAGCGGCACCTCGGTGCCGGTCGGAGCGCTCGCACTCGGCGAGGCAGCGGCGCTCGCCGAAGCACTGGCACTGGCGGAGGCCTTGGCGGAGGGGCTGGCCGGGGCGGTCGGGGTGCCGCCCGGGGTGAGGGTGAGGGCGCTCGGCTTCACCTTGTCCTGGAAGGCCCGCAGGGTGGCGGTCGCGGTGTCCGGCTTGTCGGTCAGCGCGCCCGCCGCCTCCAGGTCGCCCTTGGCCCAGGCCTCCAGGAAGGCCTTGGCCCCGGCCGCGGCGAGGTCCGCGCTGGGGGCCTCGGCGACCACCGTCCTGACCTTGGGCGACTTCTCGTCCGATCCGGAGAGTGAGTCGTACACGTTGTACGCCCCGACTCCGGCCACGCCGACCAGTGCGGTGCAGACGACGGCGATGCCTATCTTGGCGCCCTTGTTCATAGTGCGGAATTCCCCCGATGGTCACGACAGGTCCGCTCCACAGTAGGTGGGGGAACTCCGTACACCTGCAATCGGAGGGGCATTTGTGACGCATCTGGTACAGAGGGTGCGGTGGGGGCTCAGATCCAGCTGGTGAACCACATCCGGGCCCGCCAGTCGTCCATCGGGATGGTCTGCCCGGTGTAGATCGGCAGGAAGTAGAGGAAGTTCCACATCACCAGCAGCACGATCAACCCGGCCGCGGTGCCGCCGATCACCCGCCGGTCCCGGGAGGCCGTGACCGGCCCGATCAGGGCCCCGAGCATCATGGTCACCGCGAGCACCAGGAACGGCACGAAGACCACCGCGTAGAACAGGAAGATGGTCCGCTCCGAGTACATGAACCAGGGCAGGTACCCGGCGGCCAGCCCGCACAGGATCGCGCCCGCCCGCCAGTCCCGCTGCAGCAGCCAGCGGTAGAGGCAGTACAGCGCCGCGATCAGCCCGGTCCACCAGAGCAGCGGCGTCCCGATCCCGAGCACCTCGCTCGCGCACTCGGCCACCTTGCAGCCGGACTGGCCGAGCTTGGGGGACTCGTAGGAGAAGGACACCGGACGGCCGACCAGCAGCCAGCTCCACGGATTGGACTGGTAGGTGTGCGGGCTGGTCAGGCCGACGTGGAAGTCGTACATCGTCGCGTGGTAGTGCCAGAGGCTGCGCAGCGCGTCCGGCACCCAGCTCATGTCGAACTGGAACGGCATCCGGATGCCGTCGACGAACTCGGGCGAGAGCCCGGCCCGGTGCACCGCCCAGTCCCGGCCGTAGCCGCCCTTGCCCGGCACCGCGCTGGACATGAACCAGCCGGTCCAGGTGGAGATGTAGACCGCGACCGTGATCACCAGCAGCAGCGGCCCGGCGATCATGGCGTCCCAGAACGCCCACAGCCACGGGTGCCTGGACCCCGCCAGCCGGCGTGCACCGAGGTCCCAGCACGCGCCGAGCAGCCAGAAGGCCACCAGGATGTACATCCCGCTCCACTTGGTGGCGAGCGTCAGCCCGAGGCAGACCCCGGCGGCCAGCCGGTACGGGCGCCAGCCGAGGTACAGCCAGTCACCGCCGGGGGTGTGCTCCAGCCGACGGGCGATCAGCGCCCGGGTGCGGTCCCGGTCCAGCAGCAGGAAGCCGAACGCCGCCAGGCACCAGAACATCACCACCAGGTCGAGCAGGGCCGAGCGGCTCATCACGAAGTGCAGCCCGTCCACCGCCAGCAGCAGGCCCGCGACGCAGCCCAGCAGGGTCGACCGGAACAGCCGCCGCCCGATCCGGGCGATCATCAGCACCGAGAGCGTGCCGAGCACCGCGACCACGAAGCGCCAGCCGAACGGGTTCATCCCGAACCACTGCTCGCCCAGGCCGATCAGCCACTTCCCGACCGGCGGATGGACGATGTACGACGGGTCGGTCCGGAACGGGATGCTCTGCTGCGGCGAGAGGATCTTGCCGTTGGCGTCGTCCGGCCAGCTGGTCTCGTAACCGACCTGCCAGAGCGAGTACGCGTCCTTGGCGTAGTAGGTCTCGTCGAAGATCATCGCGTTCGGGCCGCTCAGGCCGCTGAACCGCAGCACCCCGGCGAACAGCGCCACCGCGAGCGGGCCCAGCCAGCCGGCCCAGCGGCAGAGCCAGGACCAGAGCGCGTCCGGCAGCCGCACGCCGAGCCGGAGCAGCACCGGCGAGGGCGGCACTCGGTGGGGCGTCACCCCGGGGCCGTCCGGCATCGGCGGCACCAGCCGCTCGGCCGTCCCGTCCCGCTCGGACTCCCGGTAGCCGAACCGCTCCAGCCCGCGCCGCCAGCCCGTCCGCCCGGGCTCCGCGGTACGGGGCACCGGCACGGGGGCCGCGTCGTCCGGCAGGACGGCTCCGTCCTGCTCCGAGTGGTCTACGCCAACCGGCGCCTCAAGGCTCTTTTCGCCGCTCACCCGCCACATCGTAGGGGCGGCTCCTGAGCAGGCAATGGCCCGCCGCAATCCTGCCCGTTTCGTCACCAATTCTGCGGGGGCGCAGCCGGGCCCCCGGAAGCTGGGAGGATGGGGGCGTGACAGGCGTACTCGTGCTCGCAGGAACTCCCATCGGCGACGTCTCCGACGCGCCGCCCCGGCTGCTCACCGAGCTGGCGACGGCGGACGTGATCGCGGCGGAGGACACCCGCCGGCTCCGCCGGCTGACCCAGGCGCTCGGGGTGACCCCGACCGGCCGGGTGGTGTCGTACTTCGAGGGCAACGAGGTCGGCCGGACGCCCGAGCTGGTCGAGGCGCTGCAGAACGGCTCCCGGGTGCTGCTGGTGACCGATGCCGGGATGCCGTCCGTCTCGGACCCGGGGTACCGGCTGGTGGACGCCGCCGTGGCGGTCGGGATCAAGGTCACCGCCGTGCCCGGGCCGTCCGCGGTGCTGACCGCGCTGGCGCTGTCCGGCCTGCCGGTGGACCGGTTCACCTTCGAGGGGTTCCTGCCCCGGAAGAACGGCGACCGGGCCAGGACGCTGGCCGAGCTCAAGGCCGAGCCGCGCACGATGGTGTTCTTCGAGGCGCCGCACCGGATCGCCGAGTGCCTCACCGCGATGGCGGAGGCCTTCGGGGCCGACCGCCCCGCCGCCGTCTGCCGCGAGCTGACCAAGACCTACGAGGAGATCAAGCGCGGCGGCCTGGCCGACCTCGCCGCCTGGGCCGCCGACGGCGTCCGCGGCGAGATCACCGTCGTGGTGGCGGGCGCCCCGCCGGCCGCGCCGCAGCACCTGACACCGGCCGAACTGGCCCGCCTCGTCACCCTGAGGGAGGAGGAGGCGGGCGAACGCCGGAAGGAGGCGATCGCCTCGGTCGCCGCCGAACTCGGCCTCCCCAAGCGCGAGGTCTTCGACGCCATGGTGGCCGCCAAGAAGCAGCCCTAGGGCTGGTCGTCGAACCCCCGTCTGCGGGCCGCCGCCGGGCCACGCGCCCTCCTTGCCCGGTAACGGGCAGGAGGGGCCCCCTTCTCGGCGCCGCCGATGCACGCACCCCAACGCCGCCCCGCCCGCCCTTCGGGCGGACGACGGGGGTTCGACGACCAGCCCTAGTGGGTGATCCGTCCCGCGCGTACCTTGGAGGAAGCACTCCGTAAAGCCATGGCTCGTTGAAGCTTTGGCCCCGTTGTCGTACAGGCATCCCCAATTCGGAGCCAAGCTTCGGAAAGCCGGTTGGCGGAGTGCGGGCCCCGGGCATTCCCTGGGATGGAAAGACCCGAGCCGGGCGAACGCCCGGCGGGCGCTGGGAGACGGCCATGAGCGACACGATCGGCAGTCCGACGGAATCGACCAACACGCTGAGCACGGCCAGGCCGGCCGCGCCGGTGGAGAGCGTCCGCGAGGCGTACTCGTTCGCCTGCCTGAGCTGTGGCTACGGGTGGGAGCAGGGGTACCGGATCGAGCACCACGTGGCCCGGGACGGGCGGACGGTGATCGAGTACCACGCGAACGGCGTCCGGGTGCCCTCGCCGTTGCTGAAGCCGACCTGCCCGGGCTGCGGCGGACACACCGTGCGGATCATGCGCGAGGGACGGGTGGCCACGGCCGAGCACTCCTGGCACCACTCGCCGGGCTACGCCTCGCACGCGGAGCCCGACCGCCCGCCGCGGGCCCGGCTGCCGCACCGGTCCTTCGGCAGCTGGCTGCGCTCGCTGTTCGGCCGCGCCGCCTGACCCCGCCGTCCCCGGCCGGAGGAACCACCCCGAGCTAATCGAGTCGAGGGTGGTTCCTTCGCGCGGCTAAGATTTCCGACCATGGCGGCCACTGCAGACCACAGCACCACCGAGGCATCGAACTCGGCCTACTACGTCACCACCCCGATCTACTACGTGAACGATCGCCCGCACCTGGGCCATGCGTACACCACCGTGGCCGGGGACGTGCTCACCCGCTGGCACCGCCAGCGCGGGGAGAAGGTCTGGTACCTGACCGGTACCGACGAACACGGCCAGAAGATCATGCGCACGGCGGACGCCAACGGGGTCACCCCGCAGGAGTGGTGCGACAAGCTGGTCGAGGAGGAGTGGAAGCCGCTCTGGCAGCACCTCAACGTGGCCAACGACGACTTCATCCGGACCACCCAGCAGCGCCACACCGACCGGGTGCAGGAGTTCGTCCAGGACCTGTACGACAAGGGCGAGATCTACAAGGGCGGCTACGAGGGCCCGTACTGCGTCGGCTGCGAGGAGTACAAGATCCCCGGCGAGCTGCTGCCCGGCGCCACCGAGGACGAGAAGCTCTGCCCGGTGCACAAGAAGCCGGTCGAGTGGCTGGAGGAGGAGAACTACTTCTTCCGCCTCTCCGCCTACGGCCCGAAGCTGCTGGAGTTCTACGCCGAGAACCCCGACTTCATCGCCCCGGCCTCGGCCCGCAACGAGGTGCTGCGCTTCGTCGAGCAGGACCTCAAGGACCTGTCGATCTCCCGCTCCACCTTCAACTGGGGCGTCCCGCTGCCCTGGGACGAGAAGCACGTCCTGTACGTCTGGGTGGACGCGCTGCAGAACTACATCACCGCCGCCGGGTACGGCGCCGACCCGGAGCGCTTCGCCGAGCTGTGGCCGGCCTCGGTGCACCTGGTGGGCAAGGACATCCTGCGCTTCCACGCGGTGATCTGGCCCGCGATGCTGATGGCCGCCGGGCTGCCGCTGCCCAAGCGCGTGGTCGCCAACGGCTGGCTGATGGTCGGCGGCGAGAAGATGTCCAAGTCGAACCTGACCGGCATCTCCCCGCAGGACCTCACCTCGCACTTCGGCGTGGACGCGTACCGGTACTACTTCCTGCGGGCGATCCCGTTCGGCACCGACGGCTCGTTCTCCTGGGAGGACTTCTCCGCCCGGTACACCTCCGAGCTGGCCAACGACTTCGGCAACCTGGCCTCCCGGGTCGCCGCCATGGTCGGGAAGTACTACCAGGGCTCGCTGCCCGCCGCCACGGCGGCCGGTGCGGCCGAGCAGGCGGTCGCCGACGGTCTGGTGACGGCCACCGAGCTGGCCGACCGCAAGATCGGCGAGGAGCTGGACTTCGCGGGCGGCATCGCGGCCGTCTTCGAGTTCATCAAGCAGGTCAACGGCTACCTCACCGAGCAGGAGCCGTGGAAGGTCGCCAAGGACGAGTCGGCCGAGGGCCAGGCCCGGCTCGCCACCATCCTGTACACCGCCGCCGAGGCGCTGCGGGCGACCGCCGTGCTGCTCAACCCGCTGATGCCGGCCACCGCCGAGAAGCTCTGGGAGTCGCTCGGCGCGGAGGAGTCGCTCGGCTCGCTCGCCTCGCAGACCATCGCCACCGTCGCGAACTGGGGCCGGCTGCCCGCCGGTGCCACCGTGGTCAAGGGCGAGATCCTGTTCCCCCGCCTGGAAGAGAAGCCCGCCGCCTGATGGCCGACGACCGCTCGACCCCGCCGCCGCTGCCCGTCCCCCTCGGGGTGCCGGTCGCCGATTCGCACACCCACCTGGACATGCAGTCCGGGACCCCGGCCGAGAGCCTGGCCAAGGCCGCCTCGGTCGGGGTGACCACGGTGGTCCAGGTGGGCTGCGACGTGGCCGGCTCCCGCTGGGCGGCCGAGCTGGCGGCGGAGTTCGAGCAGGTCCACGGGGCCGTCGCGCTGCACCCCAACGAGGCGCCCCGGCTGGTGCTCGGCGACCCCGACGGCTGGTCGGGGCAGCGCCGGGCGCCGGGCGGCTCGCCCGCGCTGGAGGCGGCGCTGGCCGAGATCGACCGACTGGCCGCGCTGCCCCAGGTGCTCGCGGTCGGCGAGACCGGCCTGGACTACTTCCGGACCGGGCCCGAGGGCGTGGACATCCAGAAGGAGTCGTTCCGCCGGCACATCGAGATCGCCAAGCGGCACGGCAAGGCACTGGTGATCCACGACCGGGAGGCGCACCAGGACGTGATCGACCTGCTGCTGGAGGAGGGCGCGCCCGAGCGCACCGTCTTCCACTGCTACTCCGGTGACGCCGAGATGGCCAAGGTCTGTGCCGAGCACGGCTGGTACCTCTCGTTCGCCGGCCCGGTCACCTTCAAGGCCAACCAGCCGCTCCGGGACGCCCTGCTGGCCACCCCGCTGGACCGGGTGCTGATCGAGACCGACGCCCCCTTCCTCACCCCGCACCCGTACCGGGGCCGCCCCAACGCGCCGTACCTGATCCCGATCACGCTCCGCTCGATGGCGGCCACCCTGGGCCTGTCCGACGACGGCCTCGCCACCGCGATCGCCGCCAACACGGCGCGCGCCTTCGGGTACTGAGCGGCCCGTATCCTTGCGGGGTGAGTAGCACCGACCCCACCCCCACGGCCGACAGCTTCCTGCTCGGCGCCTCCGACATCCGTGAGCTGGCCGCCACGCTCGGGGTGAAGCCCACCAAGCAGCGCGGGCAGAACTTCGTGATCGACGGCAACACCGTGCGCCGGATCGTCCGGGCGGGCGGGGTGACGGCCGAGGACGTGGTGGTCGAGGTCGGGCCCGGGCTCGGGTCGCTGACGCTGGCGCTGCTGGAGGTGGCGCGGCACGTCACGGCTGTGGAGATCGACCCGCTGCTGGCGCGGCACCTGCCGACCACGGTGGCCGCCCGGCTGCCGGAGCGGGTGAAGGACTTCGACCTGGTGCTCAGCGACGCGATGGAGGTCACCGAGCTGCCGGGCCCGCCGCCCACCGCGCTGGTCGCCAACCTGCCGTACAACGTGGCCGTGCCGGTGCTGCTGCACATGCTGGCCACCTTCCCGAGCATCGAGCGCACGCTGGTGATGGTGCAGAGCGAGGTGGCCGACCGGCTCGCCGCCAAGCCGGGCAACAAGGTGTACGGGGTGCCGTCCGTCAAGGCGAACTGGTACGCCGAGGTCAAGCGCGCCGGGGCGATCGGCCGGAACGTCTTCTGGCCCGCGCCGAACGTCGACTCGGGGCTGGTCTCGCTGATCCGCCGTCAGCCGCCGCAGACCACCGCCTCCCGCAAGGAGGTGTTCGCCGTGGTGGACGCCGCCTTCGCCCAGCGCCGCAAGACCCTGCGGGCCGCCCTGTCCGGCTGGGCGGGCTCCCCGGCCGGGGCCGAGCAGGCGCTGGCCGCCGCCGGGATCGACCACAAGCTGCGCGGCGAGATGCTGACGGTGGAGCAGTTCGCCGCGATCGCCGAGCACAAGCCGAAGCCGGAGTAAGACGTGATCACCGTCCGGGTGCCCGCCAAGGTCAACGCGCAGCTCGGGGTCGGCGGCCTGCGGGCCGACGGCTTCCACGACCTGGCCAACGTGTTCTTCGCCGTCGCCCTCGGCGACGAGGTGACGGCCCGCCCCGGCGAGGGCGTCACCCTCACCTGTTCCGGGCCCGACGCCGCCTCGGTGCCGCTGGACGACACCAACCTGGCCGCCCGGGCGGCCAGGCTGCTCGCCGCGCACCATGGCATCGAGCCGAACGTCGCGCTGCACATCGACAAGGCGATCCCGGTGGCCGGCGGCATGGCCGGCGGCAGTGCCGACGGGGCGGCCGCGCTGGTCGCCTGCGACGCGCTGTGGGGCCTGGACACCCCGGCTGGGGTGCTGCACGAGCTGGCCGCCGAGCTGGGCTCCGACGTGCCGTTCGCCCTGCTCGGTGGGGTCGCGCTGGGCCGTGGGCGGGGCGAGATCCTGGAGCCGCTGCCGGTCACCGGGACGTTCCACTGGGTCTTCGCGGTGGCCGACGGCGGGCTCTCCACGCCTGCGGTCTATGGAGAGTGCGACCGACTCCGCGCTGGCACCGGTGGCCACACCGAGGCCGATGTGCCGGTCCCCGACGCCGATCCGGCGCTGCTGGCGGCGCTCGCCGCCGGTGACCCGGTGCTGCTGGCGAAGGCGCTGTCCAACGACCTGCAGCCCGCCGCCGTCTCGCTCCGCCCCTCGCTCGCCGACACCCTGCGGGCCGGCACCGAGGCGGGTGCGCTGGCCGCGCTGGTCTCCGGTTCGGGCCCGACCACCGCCTTCCTGACCGAGGACGCCGAGGCGGCCGAGGCCGTCGCCCGGGCGCTGCGGGCGTCCGGCACCTGCCGGGCGGCGCACGTGACGTACGGACCGGTGCGCGGTGCGGAGGTCTGGACCAGTTGACCTGGAGTGCACTCCAGAAGCCAGACTCCTGATCAGCGCCCGTAGTTGACGGGCCGTGACAGGGGGAGACTGGCATGCAGTACCGCACGATCGGCACCGACCCGAAGACCCGCCGCGAGGTCAGTGTGCTCAGCCTGGGCGCGATGCTGTTCGGCACGCGCACGGACGAGGCCACCGCCTTCGCCGTCCTGGACCGCTACGTCGAGGCCGGCGGCAACTTCATCGACACCTCCAACAACTACGCCTACTGGCTCGACGACAGCCGGGGCGGTGCCAGTGAGCAGGTGCTCGGCAACTGGCGGCGCAGCCGGGGCATCACCGACGAGGTGGTGATCGCCACCAAGCTGGGGGCCCGGCCGAAGACGGCCGGCACGGGCTACGTGGAGAACCGCGAGGGCCTGTCGGCACAGGCGATCAGGACCGAGGCCGAGGAGAGCCGCAAGCGGCTCGGCGTGGACAAGCTGGACCTGCTGTACGCGCACGTCGAGGACCCCGGGGTGGAGCTGGCCGAGACGGTCGGCGCCTTCGGCGAGCTGGTGGACGAGGGCACGGTGGGCCTGCTGGGCGTCAGCAACCACTGGGCCTGGCGGGTCGAGCAGGCCCGCACCCTGGCCGCGCGGTCCGGGGTGGCCGGGTACGAGGTGCTCCAGTACAGCCACAGCTACTACCGCCGGCGGGCCGACCTGCCCGGCACCCTCACCACCGACGGTGAGCACGGCGTGGTCACCGGCGAACTGCTCTCCTACCTCCGCCGGAACCCCGGGCTGACCCTGGTGGCCTACTCGCCGCTGCTGGGCGGCAGTTACGGCAACGAGGCGGCCAAGCCGCTGCCCCCGGTCTTCGACCACGCGGGCACCCGGGCCCGCCGGATCGCGCTGGACCAGGTCGTGGCGGAGACCGGGGCCACCCACAACCAGGTGGTGCTGGCCTGGCTGCTCGGCGGCGACCTGCCGGTGATCCCGCTGACCGGCGCCTCCTCGTTGGCCCAGCTGGAGGAGAGCCTGGCCGCCCTGGACCTGGAGCTGTCGGCGGACCAGCGGGCACGGCTGGACAGCGCCGGCTGAGCACCCCACTAGGCTGGAGGTCCCGGGACGTCTCCCGGCCTCTCTAGTTCCAGGAGCGCAGCTGCAGTGGCCGTCAACCTCGCCACCATCGAGTCCGTCAGCAAGGTCTACGGCACCCGGGCCCTGCTCGACGGGGTCACCCTCGGCGTCAGCGAGGGGGACCGGATCGGTGTGGTCGGGCGCAACGGTGACGGCAAGACCACGCTGATCCGGATGCTCGCCAAGCTGGAGGAGCCGGACAGCGGCCGGATCACCCACTCGGGCGGCCTGCAGCTCGCGGTGCTCACCCAGCACGACTCGCTCGACCCGAAGAAGACCATCCGGCAGGAGGTCATCGCCGGGCGGGCCGACCACGAGTGGCTCGGTGACTCGCGGATCCGCGACATCATCCAGGGCCTGTTCGGCGGGCTCGACCTGCCCGGCTTCGCCGAGGGCCTGGACACCGTGATCGGCCCGCTCTCCGGTGGCGAGCGCCGCCGGATCGCGCTGGCCCAGCTGCTGCTCGGCGAGCACGACCTGGTGGTGCTGGACGAGCCCACCAACCACCTCGACGTCGAGGGCATCGCCTGGCTGGCCAAGCACCTGCAGAACCGCCGCTCCGGCCTGGTCTGCGTCACCCACGACCGGTGGTTCCTGGACCAGGTCTGCACCCGGATGTGGGACGTCCAGCGCGGCGAGGTCCGCGAGTACGAGGGCGGCTACTCCGACTACGTCTTCGCCCGGGCCGAGCGCACCCGGGCCGAGGCCACCGAGGAGCAGAAGCGGCAGAACCTGGCCCGCAAGGAGCTGGCCTGGCTCCGCCGCGGCGCCCCGGCCCGGACCTCCAAGCCGCGCTACCGGATCGAGGCCGCCAACGCCCTGATCGCCGACGTGCCGGAGCCGCGCGACAAGAGCGAGCTGATGAAGTTCGCCAACGCGCGGCTCGGCCGGACGGTCTTCGAGCTGGAGGACGTCACCGTCAAGGCCGGTCCCAAGCTGCTGCTGGAGAACCTGACCTGGAACCTCGGCCCCGGCGACCGGATCGGCCTGCTCGGCGTCAACGGCGCGGGCAAGACCTCGCTGCTGCGCGCGATGCAGGCGGCCCACGCCACCCAGGGCGACGTGCAGCCCGCGTCCGGCGTGATCAAGGTCGGCAAGACCGTCCGGCTGGCCTACCTCTCCCAGGAGATCGCCGAGCTGGACCCGGCCACCCGGGTGCTGCAGGCGGTCGAGCAGATCCGCGGCCGGGTCGACCTCGGCAAGGGCCGGGAGATGAGCGCCGGTCAGCTCTGCGAGCAGTTCGGCTTTACCAAGGACAAGCAGTGGACGCCGGTCGGCGACCTCTCGGGTGGTGAGCGGCGCCGGCTCCAGCTGCTCCGGCTGCTGATGGACGAGCCGAACGTGCTCTTCCTCGACGAGCCCACCAACGACCTGGACATCGAGACCCTGAACCAGCTGGAGGACCTGCTCGACGGCTGGCCCGGCTCGATGGTGGTCATCAGCCACGACCGGTTCTTCATCGAGCGGACCACCGACACCGTGCACGCGCTGCTCGGTGACAAGCGGCTGCGGATGCTCCCGAAGGGTGTCGACGAGTACCTGGAGCGGCGGGCCAAGATGGTCGAGCAGGCCGTCCCGGCGTCCTTGGCGACCCCGGCCGCCAAGCCGGCCGGGGACAGCCGGGCGGTGAAGAAGGAGATGCAGAAGCTGGAGCGCCAGATCGTCAAGCTGGACGCCCAGGAGGTCAAGCTGCACGCCCAACTGGCCGAGCACGCCGCCGACTTCGCCAAGATCTCGGACCTGGACGCCCAGCTCCGCAAGGTCCGCGAGGACAAGGAGGAGCTCGAGCTCGCCTGGATGGAACTCGCCGAACAGGAGTGACCCGCCGGCCCGCCGACCGGGCCCGAGCCTGTGGCAGGCCCTAGCCGAGCAGTGCTTCGAGCTCGCCCGCCGCACGGCCCAGCACGCTCAGGTCGGGGTCGTGCGGCCCGGTGGGCCGTTCGACCGGGCCGGACGGCGGGCAGTGGGTGCGGGCGGCGGCCGTGAGGCGGTCGAGCGCGTCCACCACCCGGGCCACCTCGGCGGGGTCGGGTCGGCGGCCGCCGTACCGGAGTTGGGCGCCGTACGCGGCGACCGCCCCGCTGAGCCGCTCCAGGGCGGCGGTGGCGGGCAGCCACTGTTCGGCCAGCCGCCCGTTCGGCGGCGGCTCGGTCAGCCCGTGCCGGACCTCCTGGCGGGCGTCGGCCAGGGCGCGGTAGGCGGTCCGGCGCAGCCAGACCTCGGCCCGCGGCTCGCCGTCGCCGGTCACCGAGACCAGGTAGGCCCGGACGGCGGTGGTGGCGGCGACCAGCCGGGGTTCGATCCGGTGCCGCGGCCGTTCGGGCCAGAGCAGGTAGCCGAAGACCAGCACGATGCCGCTGCCGAGGACGGTGTCCAGGACCCGGGGCCAGAGCTCGGCGGTGCCGGGCTCGCCGCCGAACTGGACCAGCACGAGCGCCATCGGCGTCATCACGGCCGCGTTGAGCCCGTAGTGCACCCCGGCCGAGTACGGCAGCAGCGCGACGCACAGGGCCGCGACCACGGCGAGCGCCCACTCCGAGGAGGCCACCGGAAGCAGGGCGGCCGCCACCGCGACCCCGAGCACGGTGCCGACCGAGCGGCTGACGGCCCGTTGGAAGACCGAGCCGAGATCGGGCTTGAGCACGAAGGCGACCGTCATCGGCACCCAGTAGCTGCGGCTGAGCGGCACCCCGGCGGTGACCACCCCGGCGACCGCGATGCAGAGCGCGACCCGCAGGCCGTACCGGGTGGAGGCGGGGGAGAGCAGCCGGGCCCGCAGCCGCCAGGGGTCGGGCGGCGGGGCGGGGGCGGTGCCGAGTTCGGCCGGGCGCCCGGCCGCGGTGTCGGCGACGGCGCGCAGGGCGGCGTCCAGCGCCTTCAGGGCGGGGGTGTCGGGGTGCCAGCGGGGGTACTCGGGCTGTGGTCCGCCGAGGACGGCGTCGGCCAGCGCGCCGGGGAGGGCGGCGACCTCGGCGGGGACGGGCCGCCAGGCCCAGAGCAGTCCGCTGGCGGTCTCGGTGGCGGCCAGCAGGGCCTCGTACAGGCGGCGCAACTCCCCGGTCCGGGCGGGTTCCTGACGGTACGGGTGCGACAGCAGGTCCTGGAGCTGGTTGAGCCGGGCGGTGAGCAGGCGGCGGGAGTCGGCGCCCTCGGGGGTGCCGAGGTCGGCGAGGGTGGCGCCGAGGGCGCGCAGGGCGGCGGCCAGGGCGCGGCGGCGCGGGTCGGCCTCCGGGTGCTCGGCGTGGGCGCGGTGCGGGAGGCCGAGCAGCAGCACGAACCCGGCGCCGAGCAGCATCATCGGCGGGGCGGCCCACCAGGGGTGGGGGAGCGGCATGCCGGCGCCGAGGGTGGCGGAGACCAGCAGCAGCATCCCGGCCCCGGAGCCGCGCGGGCCGGTGGCGCTGAGGGCGCCGGAGGCGAACGCGACCAGGGTGAGGACGGCCCCGGCGGGCAGCTCCCCGACGCCCTCGTGCTGGAGGAAGGCGCCGATCAGCATGCCGAGCGCGGAGCAGAGCACCGCGCCGGCGATCCGGGGGGCCCGGAGCGCGGTGGGCTCCAGCCGGTCGTTCATGGTGGCGTGCATCGCGCCCAGGCCGGCGTACAGGCCGAGGTCGAGCCGTCCGAGCAGCAGGCCGAGGGCGAGCGGGGTGGCCATGCCGGTCGCGGCCCTGAGCATCAGCACCCGGGGGACGGGCGGCCGGTCGGCCCTGGCTGCGTGCGCCCACCAGGCGCGGGGTCGGCCGGGGGCTGACACGTGCTCACCTACTGATTCGGGCGTATCGGATCAACCCAGCATAGAACGGCGCGGTCAGCGGAAGCTGCGCACCGTCAGGCCGAGCGAACACGCGGCGACCACCGCACCGGGTATCGGCCAGCCGATCGAGCCGCCCTCCCGACAGAGGGTCAGCCCCGTGTCCAGCAGGAAGAACCCGAGCGCCAGACCGAGCACCGGAAGGACTCTGAGGAGGACACCACGATTGCTGAACAGTTCCTGCATGTCCGCGTCCTTTCCTGCCCAGGAGCGCACACCATACCGCCAGGTAGCAGGACACGCACCACCCCCGGCGGGCATCCGCCGCCGCGCTCCCGAATCACCCGGGTGACGGCTGTCCCCGCAGGTCGGGGCGCCGCAGGGTGGGGGCATGACTTCCTCCCCTCCGACGGCCGTGGCCGTCGTCCGGCCCGACGGTCCGGCCCCGGCGCTGCGCCGGGTGGCGGCGGCCGCGCTGGTCGGCACCACGATCGAGTACTACGACTTCTTCATCTACGGGACCGCCTAGGCCGACGTTCTGTAGTTGGCCGAGTGGGCACGTCTGGACTCCCCCCGCAGGTAGGAACCTGCAAGGGAGATACCAGCGATGAGGACCAGGAAGACCGCGCCGAAGGGCGCCGAGAACGCCCCGGTTACCCCGTACGACGGTTGCGGCATGTGCCTGGTCGGAGTGCGCCGACTGAGCCGGGTGAAGGGCACCACAAGTAGCCCGACCAAGCAGCGTGACGCCAACCTGAAAGCAGCGGCCGACGTAGGCGGACACATCATCGCTTGGGCCGATGACTGGGAGGTATCGGGCGCCACCGACCCGCGGACCAGGCCCGGACTCGGCCCGTGGCTCTGCGACCAGAAGGGCCCGTATGACGGACTGGTGGCGTCTGCGGTCGACCGCCTCGGCCGCAACCTGGTCGACGTGCTGAACACCGGGTACGCGATCCGGGACACCGGGCGAAAGCTGGTGACTGCGGACCACATCGGCGTGTGGGACCTTGACGACCCCAACCAGGAAACCGACTTCACGATCAAAGCGCTCGGGGCGCAGATGGAGCACCGCCAGACCCGGACCCGGCTCCGGGACGAGTCCAAGCGGGCCCGCTCCGCTGGACAGGTCGCGCACCGCCCGTCGTACGGGTACATGCATGTCCGGCTGTCGCCCGTCGGGAAGGTGTCACACACCGATCTGGACACCACCACCGGTTCCGCTGAGGAGATCCGGGAAGTAGCTCGGCGCATCCTTGCCGACCAGACAGGCAGCGTGACCGAGCACACCGAGGCGGCGAGACTCACCCGTGCCCGCGTGCTCAGTCCGGCCGACCGGATTGCCGTTCTATACGGCCGTGAGTCCGAGGGGCGTCCGTGGGACGGCCGATCCCTCGCCCGAATCCTGGTCAGTAAGGCGGCCCTCGGCTACCTGATGCACAAGGGCGAGCCCCTGCTGAAGGACGGGCGTCCGGTCCGCATCGCTCCACCACTGTGGGACTGGGCAACACACCGTGCCCTGGTGAAGCGATTCACCTCAAAGGAACGGGCGAAGCCGCACGGCAACACCGGTAAGAAGGTCAAGCAAGCACCGAAGGGTACGCGGCTGCTGACGGGTCGTATCGGCTGCGGGGTGTGCGCACAGGAGGTCCAACGGCACGGCACCGCAACACTCGGGGGTGTCAAGTACCCCGGAGTGGCGTGCACGGCCAGTTGGCGCGGGGTGATCGGCTCGGAGCACTGCAAGCCGGCACCGACGTACAGCGCGCCAAAGCTCGAAACCGAGGTGACTGTGTGGTTCCTCGCGCAGTACGGGGCCGGGAAGCTCATGGAAACGGTCTACGACCCGGGTACCGGCTACGCGGACCAGATCGCCGAACTGTCCATGGTGAAGACCCGACTTCGGGACGACCGCTCGGCAGGGCTGTACGAGTCCGAGGACGATGCCGCGTGGTTCCGCGCCGAGTACGCCCGAGTCAACAGCGAGATAGCCGAGTTGCAGGCGAAGCCCGAACGGCCCGCGGGGTGGCACAAGGTGTTCACCGGCAAGACCGTGGCGGACAAGTGGCATGAGGCAGCCGACGATGCCGAGCGGCGCGGGATGCTGGAGGAGTACGGCGTCAGGGTCACGCTGTACCCGTTCAAGGGCCCGAACCGGCGGAGCAGGGAAGACCGAGTTGTGATCACGGCCGAGGTGAAGCACGACCCGGTATCCGAGTTGGTCGGTGCGACCGAGGGCGACCCGAGCCGACCCGACTCGACAACGCCCGATGCCCCGGCGACCGGTGGCACGTCCGTCCGCCTCGCGGAGCCCGTAGCGGCCCCCGTACCGACTCCGGCAGGCACCGACGCCCCGAAGCTTCACCGAGGCCGGGCACGGGCACCAGAACCCGCCCTAGCGGCGTAGCAGCATCACCGAAGCCCCGGCCTGGTCACGTCGACCGGTCGGGGCTTCGTCGTGCTCGCTGCGCACACAGCGGGGGTGGTGACGGGTGACGTTGGAGACGCAAAATCTAATTTCTTCTATACGCGCGGGTGTCTAGATAAAACAGAAAACGGTCCTTCGAACGTCACCCGTCACCACCAGGGCATGTCTGGTCTCCCCCAATGAGTGAGGGAAGAACGAGAACGCTCCGGCCGGAAGGCACAGGGCATCTCTGGTCTCCCCCTACTAGTGAGAGCGGGAATACCGCGCACCCCACCGATAAGGACGGCGGACCGAGTACCCCTCTCACTGATGCTCTGCCCGTGCACCACGCACCCTCTCGGGGGTGGCCGCCGGAGTCGTGAGGCAGAGCACCAGCGGGGCCGCACTCGCCCGGGAATCGGCGTCCGCCAGGGCGAACCGACCGGGGCAACCGAGTGCGGCCCCTCGGCCCCTACAGGGTGGCCATGATCACCCGTGGGCCGGACGTATCGGTGTCGTCGTACTCCGGCGCGCCGAACTCGGCATCCTGCGCGAGCGATTCGGGGTCCGTGGTGGTCGGGTCGCCCGCACCTCGGGCACCGGAGTGGTAACCGGCTACGCCCTCGCATACCGGCATAGGCGCGGCGGGGTCGTGCGGTACTCGGATGCCCGCCACGGTCGGTGCCCAGCAGAAGCAGCACCGTTCAACGGTTCGGGGCCCTTCGGGCACGGGCGGGAGCTTCACCATGTCGAGATGAACACTCTTGTTCTTCGGGTCGAGCTGCCCGGGACCGACTACCCAGCAGCCATCACACATCGCATGAATCACACGGCCAACCTACCGCCGAGCGCTGACAGTTCGGACCGGGGACCGCACCAGCCCGAGTAACGGCGTCCGCCAGGGCGCACCCGAAAGGGGCAAACCGAGTGCGGTCCCCACCCGCCCCGCGAGGGGCACCAGAACAGCCAGGAACGGCACCGACGGAGCGTCCGCGGGGTGTCCACAGCAGGGGTGACACGGTTCGCCTGCTACACAGAGCCCGCCTAGCCCAAACGGCGAGGCAGCGTGCCCACCACGGCGCGTGTCATCCCGGTTCGAGTCCGGGGGCGGGCACCGACTTACGGAGTGGTCAACTGCCGTGCCAGACCCGCTAGCAGCGTGTCGACCGCAGATAGGAACTCGGCTTGCGCGTACCACTCTTGGCACCCTGCGGGCAGCTCGGCCAGGTCGGCACTGATCTCGCCTCGGCGGGTTCTGATGCTCGCAGCCACGGCCACCAGTTCGTCACGGTCCATCCGGGCAGCCTACGGGCCACCACCGACCAACAGGGGGGCGGGACATGCGCTGTATCGACTGCACCGAGCCCGCTACCCACCGAGGGCGCTGCGAGGCACACCACGGGGCCTACGAGGGCCGTCCGTCGGTCCAAGCTCGGCGTACTAGGCAGGCTCAGGCAGCGTGGACCTACGACGGGGCCGCACGCCTACGGAAGCGGATCGAACAGGCCGGCAAGGGGCGGTGTGAATGGTGCTGGCAGGACTTCCCGCCGAGTGCCATCGACGTGGACCACATCATCCCGCTAGCCCTCGGCGGCGAGGACACAGACGGCAACGTGCAGGCGCTCTGTAGGCCCTGTCACAAGGCCAAGACGCGCGAGGACTTCGGGGCTGCCAGTACACCGCTCTGACGGCCCGTAGGTCACGCCAGCAGACCCCCGCGCATGTGGGGAGGGTGTTGCTCAGGTGGGGCATCCCCGCGAGTGCGGGGCCGACAAAGCGAAGTCAGGAAACGGTGAGCGGGAGACGGACCCACATAGCGCGCCCGGCCAGGATGACCGGTTCCATGTCCGGCAGCCCAGCCATGGGGCCAGTCACCATAACGAGAGATCCGGCGGTGGCCACCTTGGACAGCCATGGGCCGTTCGTCGGCATGGTCCCGTCGTAGAACACAAGGCCGTTCGGGTAGTGGATCACCAGTTCGTCCGTCCGGGCGGTGAGCCGAGCTTTCCAACCGGGCGCCACCTGGGGCCCGAACGTCTGCGGGAGCACCAGGGGTTGCCCGCCGGACTCACGCACCGACAGTTCGACAGTGTCCGCTGTGAGTAGCTTCCCGTCCAGGCTGGTGAAGCTGATCGTGTCGGGCTGGATCATCACCACCACGGGCTCACCCAACAGGCTCGCCGACTGGGCTCGAAGCCTGCTGACAGGCGGAGTTGAGAACACCCCATGGGGTGGTGCGGCCGGCTCGGTGATCCGGCGTTCGTGCTTAGTCATGGCGAAAAGCATAGCCACGGGCACCCACCCTGACGCCCGATTGGAGGTGCCCCGTGCCACGCAGACCACGCCCCCCGTGCTCGGTCCCCGGGTGCCCCGAGCTGACCACTGGCGGACGCTGCCCGCGCCACCAGGCCGAGGCGGACGAACAGCGAGGCACACCAGGCGGAAGCGCGTACGGCCCTCGGTGGCCGAAGGTCCGACGGGCCTATCTCTATGCGCACCCGTGGTGTGTGCTCTGCGCTCGCCTCGCGGTGGTCGCCGACCACTTCCCCGAGTCGCGCCGCTCACTGGTCGCAAGAGGCGTGCCCGATCCTGACGCATGGTCACGGCTTCGCCCGCTGTGCACGTCGTGTCACAGCCGCGAGACGGCCGTTCACCAGCCCGGAGGATGGGCCTCGGAGCGCCAAAAGCCCCTCAAAAGCCCCTGACCTGCGGGTTTACCCAGGGGGGTGACTCCCCTCCCGGGGCCCAAAGCGCGGCAGGGAGGGAAAAAAATCTGATGGCTAAATCGGGCATTTCTGTGGAGGTGACTTTCTGTGGCAATTTCAGGGCGAAAGCCGAAACCCCATATTGCGGCCGTAAGGGAAGGCACCTTCCGTTCCGACCGGAATTCCGAGGGCGCGAAGTTCGCCCCGACAGATCCGGTCGAGCCCGATTGGGGCGAGCTACTTCCTGGCGACCAGGCCGAGGACGTGCGGCACTTTGCTGCGGCTGTCTGGGCCCGTGTCGTTCCGGCGCTGGTGCAGTCAGCCGGCTTGGTCGACTCACAGCGTGAAGTGGCTGCGGAGTACTGCATTACCGCCGCTCGAATCTGGCAGGGCGAACGCGAGTTGAGCCGTGACGGCCTGGTGGTCGAGACGGAACGGGGCCGGGTCAAAAACCCGTGGGTGACCATCCTCGGGCAGTACCGATCACATCTGCGGGCACTGGTGGGAGAACTCGGGCTTTCGCCTGCCTCGGCCACCAGGATTACCCCGCCGGAGCACGGGGGCGATGATGACGGAGATATCTTCGACTGACGCCCTGCCGGTTCCGTATGACGCGCTGCTCGAACTCGGCATGACCGAGGATGAGATAGCCGAGGCTCTGGAATCTAGGCCCCTAGTGGTCGCTCACCAGCAGCACCAGCAGCCCGGCGCTTACTTCTCCGTAGAGGCTGCTCGGCGTGCCGTGCGCGCTATCGAGACCATGAAACACACTAAAGGTCGGTGGGGCGGGACTCGACTCAAGCTCGCCCCGTGGCAAATCGCGTGGATCATCGCGCCGGTTTTCGGTTGGCTATGGTACGACCCCGAGATAGGCCGAGCCGTCCGGGTTACCCGAACGGTGTGGATCGAAGTACCGCGTAAGGCGGGCAAGAGCACGCTTAGTTCCGGTATCGGCCTGGTGCTGCTGCTCGCGGATCGGGAGATCGGCGCCGAGGTTTACGCGGCAGCCGGCTCGCTCCCGCAAGCGGAACGAGTCTTCGATGACGCTAAGCGGATGGCCCTTACGTCTCGGGCTATCCGCGGGCGGGTCGAAGTCCTGCGCGGTGTAATCCGTGTGCCTCGCACGGGCGGGGTGTTCCGGGCCCTTTCCAAGGTTGCCGAAACGGCTCACGGCCTGAACGTGTCCGGTGCCCTGGTGGACGAAGTCCACGTGCACAAGCGGCGCGATCTGGTCGACGCTATCGAGACCGGAACCGGTGCCCGGGATCAGCCGTTGGTTGTGTTCATCACAACCGCGGATGAGGGCACCGAGGGAAGCATTTACGATGAGAAGCACACCTATACTCGGCGCATTGCGGACGGGGTTGTAACCGACCCCGGGCACTACGGTGTAATTTGGGCCGCTGAACCCGGTGACGACCCTTTCGCCGAGGCAACATGGCGGAAGGCAAATCCCGGTCTCGGGACTTCACCGAGCCTCGCCTATATGCGCCGTGAGGCCGCTAAGGCGAAAAGCACGCCGAGTTACTTCCCGACTTTCTGCCGACTGTCGCTCAACATGCGAATGCGGAACAGCACGCGGTGGCTTCCGCTCTCACTGTGGGATGAGAACGCCGGGTCGGTGGACTCGGAAGCGTTTCGATATCGCCGAGCGTGGGGCGGGGTCGACTTGTCCGCGGTCTCGGACTTGTCGGCATGGGTGCTGGTGGTCGAGTCCCGGAAACCCGGCGTGGAATTGGAGATCATTCCGCGATTTTGGTTGCCGGAGGAACGCCTAGCCGACCTAGAGCAGCAACTAATGGTCCCTCTCGGCGAGTGGGTAAATGCTGGACTGCTGACGCTGACCGAGGGCGACGCGATTGACTATGGCGCTATCGAGCGGCAGATCATCGCGGATTGTCGACGGCTCGACGTGCAGCGCGTTTCCTATGACCGAATGTTTGCCGGTCAGCTTGTGCAGCGGGTCGAACAGAAAACCCGCGGGGTCGACGTGGTGCCTATCGCGCAGACATACCTAGGCATGAGCCCCGGCAGCAAAGAGCTTGAAAGGCTGCTGCGCGAGAACCAGATTCAGCACGGCGGTAACCCCGTCCTGCGCTGGAATGCGTCGGTGGTCGAAATCTACAGAGACGGCAATGACAACATGAGGCCCGTCAAGCCGGATCGGGATAAGTCCTCGGCCCGGATCGACGGAATTGCGGCCCTTGTGATGGCCCTTGACGGCTATGTCCGCCGTCCGCTTAAGAAGCCTCGCGCCGCGAGTGCATAGCGCGCCCTCTGGCGCATCCAATCCAGCCCCGTCCGGGCTTACCGGGCGGGGCTTTTTTCTTGCCCAAAAGGGGGTGCGGCGCGTGGCTGAGACCCCGCTAGAAATGACGACTCGCCTACGGCGGAAGCTCGAAGCCCGTAAGGTCAAGGCGCAAATCTGGGGCGACTACTACGACGGTAAACACCCGTTGAAGTTCGCTTCTCCAGAGTTCCGGACGCAGACCGGCGGGCTATTCGATGGCTTCGCCGACAACTGGTGCAGCATCGTCCCTAACGCCATGGTCGAGCGAATGCACCCGATGGGCTTCCGCCTTGACGACGGGAGCATAGACAAGGCAGCCGGCCGAGCCTGGCGCGCGTCCGAATGTGACGTAGAGATCGGGCTCTCGATGCTTGAGAGCCTGGTTTCCGGACGCTGCTACGCGCTGGTGTGGAAGCCCGACGGCGTCACTACGGAAATCACTTTCGAGCCGGACTCACAGGCCATTGTCGAGTACGTACCGGGGCGCCGTAGGGTGCGTTCTGCTGGGCTCAAGGTCTGGCGCGACGGGGCTCTAGAGTTCGCAACCCTGTTCCTCCCGGATATGGTTTACCGGTGGGAACGCCACGTTAACGGCGGCGAGTGGACCGAGCGTACGGCGGGACTGCTGCGGTCGGAATCCGCACACTTCGCTAACCCGCTCGGCGCTGTCCCGCTGGTGGAAATCCCGAACCGAACCCGGTTGGTCGCTCCGCCGGTCTCCGAAATCCACAACGTCATCCCGCTACAGAATGCCGTGAACGCGCTTTGGGCTCACGTGCTGACTGCCGCGGACTCGGTTGCCCTGCCCGCTCGGGCGGTGCTCGGCATGGATCGCCCGGTCCGCGAGATCCTGGACGAAGCGGGCGAGGTGATCGGCGAGGAAGACCTACCGATCGGGAAATTCCGGTCCGACCGTCTACTCTGGCTGGAGAAGCCCGGGGCCGCTATCGCCGAATTCTCGGCCGCTCCGCTCGGGGGATTCATTGAATTGATCCGAGAACTGGTCGACCACATCGCCGCCCAAACCCGCACCCCCGGGCATTACCTGGTCGGTCGCATGGTGAATGTCGGTGTCGACGGACTCGCGCAGAATGAGGCCGGACTAGTGGCCAAGGTGCGCGAGCGGCACCGCTATACCGGCGCTGCCCTGCGGGAAATCATGAGGCTCGAAGCCCTCGCGGCCGGCGAGCCGAAGCGGGCCGCATCCCTCGCCCTCGGCGATGTGGTGTGGCGAGATCCGCAATTCCGATCTGACGCGCAGTACGCGGATGCCCTGACGAAGCTCAAGGCCATTAACGTCCCGGACGAAGCGCTGTGGGAGAGGATTCCCGGGGTCACTCCCGAGGAAATCGCCCGGTGGAAAACGATGCGGGACGACCAGGCCGCGGCGATCCTCGGCGGGAACCTTGCCGACATGTTCGGTCCTAAGCCGGGCCCGGCCGAGGAACCTGCCCCGGAGCCCGCTCCCGAGGCTGCCTGATGGCCGATAGCGCGACGCTCGCAGACGTTCGGTACCGAGAGGTACAGGCGGTCTCCCGCGGCGTTGTCACGGCCGTACAGAGCATTTGGCGAGACGTGACTCCGGATCGAATCCTAGCTGCAATGCAGGGGGAGGAAGGGGCGGCGATCCTGCGAGCCGTGATGGCCGGTCAGCTTTCCGTGGCACAGGGCGCACAGGCTTTCGTGGGTGCGTCGATGGTGGCGCAAGGGGCCATTGCCGCCCCGCTCGCCGAGTTCCAAGCTTCGTCCCTTGTCGGTATCGCAATGGACGGGCGCCCGCTCGCCTCGCTGCTGTATATGCCTGCCATCACCACGGCGCAAGCTCTGGCGGCCGGCGAGTCCGCCGAGATGGCAGCGCTTCGGGGCATGACCCAAATGGCCATGATGACCAGTACCACCGTGGCAGACACCGCCAGGGCAGCGACTTCCGTAGCCATGACCGCGCACCCTCGCTGTCAGGGATACGTGCGAGTGGTCCACGCTCCGGCGTGTGCTCGGTGCATCGTGCTCGCTGGTCGCCAGTACTCGCACAGCACCGGATTTCAGCGGCACCCGAAATGTGACTGCGGCATGGACCCGGTCTCGGACACCAGTACCCGCGAGCTGACGGACCCTAAATCCATCTTCGACCAGATGACCGCCGAGGAGAAGCACAAGCGGTTCGGTGCGGCAGCCGTCAAGGCGATCGAAGAGGGCGCGCATATCGACATGGTCGTGAACGCCCGCAGGGGGATGCAGACCGTGACCACCACCCGAGGGAAAGTCTCGATTACCTCGGAGTCGACCACCCGCCGCGGACTCGGCGGGAAGAACCTCGGCGAGCTGGTGAAGGTCGGCGAGACCCGATATGCCCGCCGAGGCGAGACGCGAATGATGCCCGAGGAGATTTTCCGCAGGGCGAAGACCAGAGATCAGCAAATCGCGTTGCTGCAAAAGCACGGATACATCTTCTAGGGGGAACTCATGCCCAACGACCCGAACCCGAACCCGAACCCGGCCCCGACCGGTCCGACCGGCGACCCGAAGCCGACCGACCAGGACCCGGCGAAGACTCCGGCGCCCTCGGGTGATCCGACCCCGCCGGGTGGCGACCAGGCCGACGCCCTCGCTGCCGCGGAGTCAGCCCGAGAGGCTGCCGAGAAGCGCGCCACCGAGGCCGAGGCCGAGTCCGCTCGACTCCGCCGGAGCAACGCCGCGCAGAAGGGGACCGATCTGGACAGCATCCGATCCGAGATCCGGGCCGAGTTCGCGGCCGAGCTGGTGCGCGCCGAGGTTCGCGCGGCTGCCGCTGGTCGACTCCGTGACCCGGCCGACGCGCTCGCCCTGGTGGACCTGTCCGCCCTCGCCGGCTCCGGCGGCGCGATCAACGCTACGGCGGTAACTGCCGCTATCACCAAGCTACTTGAGTCCAAGCCGTATCTTGCGGCCGACGCTCCCGGCTCAACTCCCGCTCCGTGGGGCGATGTTGGCGCCGGTCCGCGCGGTGCCGCCGAGCCCGAGCCGACCAGCCCGTACGAGCGACTGCGGCGGGTGAAGCGCGAGAGCTGATCAGCACCACCTAGCCCGAGGCCCTTCCGCACTCTGCGGGAGCGGCCCTTTTTCATGCCCAAAATCAGGGGGAAATGCACATGGCGCTTAGCCTGGCCGAGGCCGCGAAGCTCTCGACCACCGATCTCCAGCGCGGCGTTATCGAGACGTTCGTTCAGGAGTCGCCGATTCTCGACCGACTGCCCCTCATGACCATTGAGGGAAACGCCTACGCCTACAACTCCGAGGCGACGCTCCCGGGCGTTGAGTTCCGAGCCGTGAACGCCGCGTACAGCGAGTCCACCGGCACCGTGAACACGAAGACCGAGACGCTGGTAATCCTCGGTGGTGACGCCGATGTGGATACGTTCATTGCCAAGACCCGAGGCAACTTGAACGATCAGCGCGCCCTACAGGAACAGCTCAAGGTAAAGGCGTCCGCCTATAAGTTTCAGGACGCCTTTTTCAACGGTGACACCGCCACGGACCCGCAGGGTTTCGACGGTCTGCGTAAGCGGCTGGTCGGAAACCAGGTCCTTTCCGCGGGTACCAACGGAATGGGTCCGATCGTCGGTGGGCACGATTTCTTCGACGCCCTTGACGCGCTGATTGCGCAGGTCCCGGGCCTGTCCGCGGGTAACGGCGCGCTCTACGCGAACCGCAAGATTATCGCCAAGATTGCGAGTTCGGCTCGCCGTCTCGGCGGTTACGAGATGGTTCAGGAGGCCCTTACTGGTAAGCGGATCGCCACTTACCAGGGTATTCCGCTGCTCGACCCGGGCCAGACTGCCGCGGGCGTCGACATTCTGCCGACCACCGAGACGCAGGGTACCGCCACGGATGCCAGCTCGATTTACGCGGTGAAGTTCGGCCGGAGCGAGGGCGACAAGGCGGTTACCGGCCTTACCAACGGTGGCGTCACCGTGCGAGACCTCGGCGAGCTGGATTCGAAGCCCGCTTTCCGGACTCGAATCGAGTTCTTCTGTGGTGTCGCCCTGTTCGGTGGCCAGGCTGCCGCGCGTCTCAACGGCGTTCAGGCCAAGTAAAGGGGGTTCGGAATGCCGCCGCGTAAGCGCGCTGCGGCGCCGCCCCTCCGAATTCCGCACACGGATTCCTGCGAAGCCCCGTCGCGCATCGAGAGCTTTCCGGTTCTCGATTCTGCTGACGGGGCTTCCCGGACCGTGGCGCGCTGTCTGGAGTGCGGCGCACAGATCATCACCGACCGACCGAGGGGGGCACCGTGACGACTCTCGCGCCGCTCGCCAGCGTCGACCAGCTAGCCGCTTGGATGCAGCGAACGCCGGACGAACTTCCGCCCGGTTCCGCCCTGGTGCTCGACCTAGCGTCGCGCATCGTGCGGACCGAGGCACGGCAGGACTTCACCCGCCGCTCGACCACCGCCATGTTCAACCCGCGCTCGGGTTGGATTTCCCTTCCGCTCCGGCCAGTGGCCTCGGTGGACGCCGTGACCGTAGCTGGCGGAGTGGTCGAGCCGTCCGGATGGGAACTGGTCCGTGACCGACTCCGGGTCACCCGGTACCCGTACACGCCTGCACTGGTGACCTACACCGCCGGGTACTCGACTGTCCCGGGCGACGTGCTCGCGGTCGTGCTCACCCTCGCCGCCCGGATCATCAACAACCCGGCGGATCTCCGACAGGAATCGGTCGGGGGCGTGGCCGTGACCTACGCCGCGGAGACCATCGGGGCGAGCCTCGCCGAGGCCGAGCGCGACCAGCTCTCACGGTACCGGCGCCGTGCTGCCGTGGTGGATCTCGAATGATCCGGTACCGGCAGACGGTCGTAACTCACCGTGCCCCGTGGCGAGTTGACCGCTACGGCAACACCACGTCCGAGCGGGATTGGACCAGGGCGACCAGCACGACCGTGCCCCGGGTCGAAGTCCTGCCGGACATGAGCACCGAGGCCGAGGGGGATCGGCCCGTGGTCGTCACCGGGTGGCGACTGATCACCCGCCGCGGGGTCGACGTGGACCTGATCCCGGGTGACCGGGTGACCGCCCTCGGCCGGCTGCTCGAAGTCGATGCGGAGCCCGCGCGGTTCCCGCTCGGCGACCGCCACCACCACACCGAAGTACGGCTAAAGGCGGTGGACGGATGACGCGCTTCCGGAAGTTCAAGCCCAACAAGTCCGGCATCCGGTCGCTTATGAAGTTGCCGGAAGTCGGCACCGAGCTTGACCGAATCGCGCGCCGTATCGCCGCCTCGGCAGGTTCCAATGGGGGCATCTTCAAGACCGACCAGAAGACAGGTCGACTCCGCATCCGCAGCGCGGTAATGGGCAACTACGACTTCCCGAATGCGGGCGGGCGCGGGGGCTCGCGGCGGGACCTTCTCCGGGGGCTGGACGGCGCCGATGACTAGGCCCCTGGTCCTCATGCCGGATGCGGTGGCGGTGGTCACGGGCTATCTCCGGCAGGCACTCGCCGAGATCGGCCGCCCGGTGCCCGTCGTCTCCCGGATTCCCTCGCCCCGGCCGCCCGAGTTCGTTCGGGTCGAGCGGGTCGGGGGCACCAGGCCGACGCCGGTAACCGACCGCCCGAGGCTCGATATTCACGCCTGGTCGCCGACGGAATCCGGCGCCCATGATCTCGCCGCCCTGGTGCGTGCGCTGCTCGATTCAATCCCGGGCGTACGGGACGAAGTCACCGTGTATCGGATTACCGAAGTCGGTGGGCTCGCCTGGCTTCCTGACGACGAATCCGGCAGCCCCCGTTACGCCCTGGCGGTCGAAATCCACATGCGGGGCCGAGTGCTTCCCGCAGTAAACACACTCAAGGGGGATGAATGACTCTCAACGCGAACGCCGTACGGGTCGCCATTACCGGCGCCGCGTACACCGCGCCGAAGGGCACTACGGCCCCGGTCGACGCAACGACCGCATGGCCGGCTGCTGCGGTCGATATCGGCTGGATCTCGGACGACGGAATCACGGAGTCCAACAGCGCCGATACGACCGAAATCAAGGCGTGGCAGGGCGGGGCCACGGTCCGAAAGGTCGTCAGTTCCTCGGAAATGACGTTCAAGTTCACTGCCATCGAGACCAGCAAAACTACGCTGGAGCTTTACCACCGGGGCTCGAAGGTAACCGGCACGTCCGGTAAGGCGGTGCTCTCGATTAAGGCACCGGGCCCCGATCGGCGCATGTTCGGATTCGACGTGGTCGACGGCACCAGCCATATCCGCATCGTGATTCCGGATGGTGAGGTGACCGAGGTCGGCGACCTGACTTACAAGGGTGACGAAGCCCTGGCCTACGAACTCACGATCACCGCCTATCCCGCTGCTGACGGCACCGTGGCCGTGAAGTTCAGCGATGACCCGGCGTGGCTTACCGCCCCGGCGCCGTAACCCCTTTTTTGCCCTGCCGCAGGAACGTTTCTGCATGATCGTGAGGTGCCTTTATGAGTGACGTTTTCAACCTTGACGTATGGGTGTCCGAGGCCAAGCGCGAGCCGTTCAAGTTCGCTCTTGCCGGGACCACGTTCGTCCTTCCGGCGGCCGGTGATCTCGATAAGTCGGTGCTAGGCCATGTCAATATCGAATCGCCCTCGGCTACCGATATCGTCGCGCTGCTGCGGTCCGGTCTCGCCGACCAGTGGTCCGAGTTCGACGCGCTGCCCGTCCCGCTCTCCGCAATCGGTGAACTGTTCCGCCGGTGGCAGCGACACCAGGGCGTGACGCCGGGGGAATCCGAGCCCTCGCCGACTTCCTGACTGAGCACGGCGAGGCTATCGAAGCGGATTTCCAACGCTACTACGGGACCGATATCCGGGACCTGTGGCGCCCTGCCTCGGGGCTCACGTGGCGCCGCCTACGGGCCCTTATCGCAGGGCTTCCGCCGGATTCCGCGCTGGCCCGGTCGCTGGCCGGTCCCGATGCCGCGTGGACGCTTGAGACACAGCTACTCGCGGCCGTTCACGACCGCCTGTCCGAGGCAAATTGGCAGCGAGGGAATGCCGGGGCTAAGTCCCCGAGTAGGCGGCCGGAGCCTATTCCGCGGCCGGGTGTCAAGGCCGGACGGATCGGCTCGACCAGCCGGAGCCCGCAGGAAGTCGGGGCGTATCTGGCGCGATTCCAACCGACGGGCGGGGGTGAGTAATGGCCGTCGAAGTCGGAATGGGCTATCTGTCCATCGTGCCCGAGGTCGAGGGCTTTGCCCGAGAGCTAGAGCAGCAGGTTACAGGCCCCACGGAGCAAGCCGGCGAGGCAGCCGGACAGCAGGGCGGGCAGGCAGCCGGCGAGGGATTCACTGGCAAAATGGGCGGATTCCTTAAGGGCTCGCTACTGGCGGTCGGGCTCGCCGCTGCTGCCGTTCTCGTAAAGGGATTCAGCGACGCTCTCGACCAGGGCGCCATTAACGGCAAGATTCAGGCGAGCCTAGGCAGTACGCCCGAGGAAGCAGCTCGGTACGGAAAAGCCGCGGGGCAACTCTACGCCCACGGGGTAACCGAGAACGTAGAGGAAGCCGCACAGGCAATATCCGGCGTGATGCGATCCGGCATCCTTCCGCCGGACGCAACCAACGCGCAGATTGAATCCATTACCGGGAAGGTAACGGATCTAAGCAACACGTTCGAACTCGATTTGGGCCAGACCAGTAACGCGGTCGGACAGATGCTCAAAAACGGGTTGGCTAAAGACGGCACCGAAGCCCTAGACATTCTCACCAGGGGAATGCAACAGATGGGCCCGCGTGCCGACGACATGGCCGACACCATGAACGAGTATTCCACGAAGTTCCGTGACTTGGGATTGTCGGCCGCAGACGCCATGGGACTTATGTCTCAGGGTATGGCGGCGGGTGCGCGTGACACGGACGTTGTCGCCGACGCCCTGAAGGAATTTCAAATCAGGGCCACGGACGGATCTAAGGCCAGCACCGAGGCGTACGAGGCTATCGGCCTTAACGCCGAAGCGATGACAAAGAAAATCGCTGCGGGCGGACCGGGGGCGCGCGAGGGCCTTCAACAGGTACTCGACGCACTCAAGGGGATAAAGGACCCGGCGGAGCGTTCCGCGGCTGCTGTCGGCCTTTTTGGAACTAAAGCCGAGGACATGGGACAGGCCCTTTGGGCGCTCGATCCCAGCACCGCCGTAAAGGCGCTCGGGGATACCGCCGGAGCTGCCGAGAAAATGGGCGACGCGCTGCACAACAACGCTAAGTCCAGAATCGAGGGGTTCAAGCGGAGCCTTGAAGTCGGGGTGTCGAACTTCATTGGCGACAACGTGATTCCCGTGCTGGAGCGAGGCGGGGCCGTAGTGGCTTCTGTCTTCGGTCCGGCACTGGATTATGGGCGCAAGCTGGTCGCCGGCTTCTTCGATACGTTCTCGGGCCCTGGTCCCTCGGCGGTCGGCTCTTTCGGGCAAACGCTGGTCGGCCTCGGCGGCGACCTGCGAGACGACCTGATGCCTGGTCTGGAACGGCTGGTGTCGCTCGCGCAGACGTCGCTACTTCCTGCCTTGCGCGGCCTCGGGGAAATCATTGCGAACGGCCTTATCCCCGCCATGATGACCATGTATTCGGCGGTTGCCTCGGCAGTCGTCCCGATCCTGTCGTCTATCGGCCGCATCCTGGTTGAGACCGTTTGGCCCGCTGCAATGCGGGTTTACACCGCGATAGCCGAGAACCTGCAACCGATTTTCGCGGCACTGTCCGATTTCATCCGGGACCGGGTGGCGCCGGCTGCCGAGCTGATCGGCGGAAAACTGCGCGAACTGGTCGACAAGGCACAGCCCGTCATCTCGGTAGTCACGTCTATTCTGTCGTGGCTGGGACGGCTCGCGGCCGACATTATCGGCACCGTTGTCCCGGTGATTATCAAGCTGGCCGGGCCAATTTTCTCCGGCCTGGTCGACGCGATTGGGCTAGTGATTGACGGGGTCGGCGCATCGGTCGCGTTTATGGGCAAGCTCGCTACTGCATTCCGCGATGCTGCCCGCCCGGTAGCCGAGTTCGTGGAAAAGGCAATAGCGAAATTCGACGAATTCGTCACCTGGGTTGGTGGCCTGGCCGTCAAGGTCATGGAGTCAGTAGGCGACTTCCGGAGCCTGCTGGTCGACAAGGGGAAGGACTTGGCGCGCGGAATCTGGGAGGGCATTCAGGGCATGGGCGGTTGGCTGAAAGACAAACTGATCGGATGGGCTAAGGACGCAATTCCGGGGCCTATCGCCGACGCGCTCGGAATCAAATCGCCCTCGCGGGTCATGGCGGCCCGAGTGGGCCGGTGGATTCCCGCCGGAATTGGCGAGGGCGTTGACCAGGCCGAGCCCGCTCTAACGGCGAAGCTCCGCGCCCTGGTCACCGTGCCGCGCGTTCGGGTGCCCGCTCCGGTGCTGGCCCCGGTCGGCTCTGAGGCGACCAGTTCGGCGCCGTCCATCACGGTGCACGCCCGGACCGGGGCGAGCCCGTACGAGATCGCCCGCGATATCGCGTGGCAACTACGAACGGGGGTGGCCTAGTTGGCTGTCTTTACTGGGCAGCCGTTCACGATGGAGTACGGGGGGCTGCTGCTGGGCGGCCCCGGCCCGATCGTGCTGGACGAACCCTCGGGGCTGCTGGACAGTCCCGAGATCCGTACGGCGGACCGGAACCTTTTGCAGCGGCACGGGTCGAGCGCCGGAACCGACTACCTCGGCGCCCGAATCATCCAACTCGGGTTCACCGTGCTGGACGACCCGGGCGCCCTCGCGGACGTGCTTCGGGCGTTCCAACCCGGCGGCGGCGATCAGGTGTTGCGGTTCGCCGTCCCCGGGATCGCGGGGAACCTCGGCCGGCTCACGGCGCGGGTGCGCAAGCGGTCGGCGCCGGTCGGTGCTGTCTTCGCTGCCGGAGCCGCGCGGTTCGACGTGGAGCTGTACGCCGCTGACCCGGTGCTCTACGCGGACCAGCAGTCGGCCGCCCGGGTCCTGCCGCTGGCCCCTCGGGGCTCGGTGAAGGCATTCCCGTTCCGGTTTCCATGGGGCGTGATGAAAGCCGGTGCGGTATACATCTCGCCGCCGGTGGATCTCACGGTGGACGGCAACACCCCGACCTGGCCAACGTTCACCGTTACGGGCCCGGTCGTGAACCCGACGATTATCAACCGGGCGACCGGCGAGCGGATCACCGTGCAGATATCCGTACCGACCAGTGAGGTACTGACAATCCACACCCGGACTCGGGCTGTGCTTCTCAACGGAGCCTCGCGCTACGGGGCGTTGACCGCCGATTCCGTGTGGTTCCCGCTTCGGCCCGGAGTGGTTCGGCTCGAATTTGATGACCTACTCGGCGACAAGAACAGGGGTGCTGACATACGTTGGCGCTCCGCATGGATATAAGGGGGTAAGGCATGGCAGGAGGTATCCGCGCACCGATCTACCTGCACAAGGGCGAATACGACTCGAACGACTTCCGCGCGCTCCTGGCGGATATCCGAGGACTGAATATCGGGGTGATCCCCGGTTTCGCAAGCGACGGACTCAAGGTTACGCCCGTGGTTGGCAGCTCCGCCCGTGTGGCGGTAGCCGGCGGACGCGCATGGGTGCCACTGACGAAATCGGGAGTCCGCGACCTGCGGCAGGCGTATTACGTCGACCTACCCGCGCCCGGCGTCCAATTCAATTTGGCGACCGCCTCGGCGACCGCTGATCGCTATGACGTGATCGTGGCCCGAGTGTCCGACGATAACGACGTTTCGACGTACGCCGAGGTGGCCCTAGCGAACTACGCTCCGGGTAATCTCGCCCCGGGCTGGTGCATTGACGTAGTGCGCGGGGTCGACGGCGCCGCGGCCCCCTCGGTCCCGTACGAGAGTTACGTGACCCTGGCCAAGGTGCGCGTTAAAAAGGGCGCCACCAGCCTTACGGCGGCCGATATCGAGGATATGCGGTAC
This sequence comes from Kitasatospora sp. NPDC002040, assembly GCF_040296785.1. Classification (NCBI taxonomy): domain Bacteria; kingdom Bacillati; phylum Actinomycetota; class Actinomycetes; order Kitasatosporales; family Streptomycetaceae; genus Kitasatospora; species Kitasatospora sp. NPDC002040. The sequence goes on from NZ_JBEOXV010000003.1 coordinate 83,558, forward strand.
TCGACCACGGGGCAGGGTGATCCGACCCCGCTAACGCCCCTGCGAACGGCCTCGGGGCAGAGCGTCGCAGCACTCGCCAGCTCTCAGTACAAGGGCGGACTCATCTACTCCGCCGACGAAGACCGTATGTACGTGAAGGGCCAAACCGACGCAAAACCCCTGGTCAACCGCGCTTTTATGACCGGGCAGACGGCGCGCGGTAACTCCGGCTGGTGGGGCGTGAACGACCCGGACGCCAACGGCTCTGGCCTGGTCCTGCGGTACGACGGCCCGGCGACCACGTATGACCGCGTAGGGATTCTGAGCTATCAGGTTCGCGTTACCGGCCCCGCTGACCGCGAGGGCTGGCATTCCATCTGGACGTGGTCCGACACGGCCGTCTACTGGGAATCTCTGCGGAAGTACGAGAAAACAAATCTCGGCCTCACCCCGCATTGGGGCGCCTGTCAGGTTCTCATTCCGAAAAACAAGCCGCTCAAGGTGTGGCACGCGCTGTATGCACAGGGCGGGTTCTGCTACTTCGATGAGTGGCAGTCGTATTCACAGATGACCGTGATTCCACTGGAGTAAGGGGCGAGGATGACCGCTGACTATCGGGTGATCTTCGCCGAGTTCCTGACCGGTAGCATTTGGGGCGAGCTACCGGTGTCGGATCTGAGTTACTCACTGGTGGCGAACGGATCGGGGCCCGCCTCGGTCAAGGTCCCGCTATGGGCTTTCGACTGGTCCGCCCTGGCGCCCTGGCGTGTGCTGGTCTATATCCAGCGCGGGGAACAAATCCTCTGGGGTGGCCCGCTGGTGGCCTACAGTGTCGACCTTGAGAACGAGGAAGCCACGCTGAATTGCCTCGGGCTCTGGGCCTACTACCGGCGCCGGCTGATCACCTATGACGCGGTGTTCGCACAGCGCGACCAAGGTGCCATCGTGAAAAGCCTGGTGCAGGATTTCGGGGACGGCACCGGGCAGTATCCATGGAACACGGGCCCGCGGGCGCTCCAGTGGGACGGCTCGGCGGTAACCGGGGTCCTGCGGGACCGGGCGTACCGCCGGTACGAGCGGAAAGCCCTCGGACAGGCTGTCGAGGATCTTGCCGGAGTACAGGGCGGATTTGATTTCGGAATCACCTTTGGGTGGTCCGGAAGCCGCGTAATGAATGTGTTCCGCTTCGGCCCTGCCGCGGGTGTCCCTACCGATCTCGCCCTAGAGCACGGGGCGAACTGCGACATTCCGAATTACTCGGTCGACGGTACGAACATGGTCACCGAGGCAGTGACCACGGGCGGGGGCGAGGCTGACGACCAGCTCGCCGCCTGGTGGTACAACCTGCCCGCCGAGCTTCGGGCGCCCCGGCTGTCTGCGGTGCAGTCCCGGCAGGACGTGACCACGGTCGACGTGCTCACCGGGTACTCGCAACAGATGATCTCCGAGGGATCAACTCCCGTCACAATCCCGGGAGTTCGGCTGTACCCGGACGCATACCCGGGGCCCGGTGATCTCGCCGTGGGGCAGCTGGTCCGAGTCCGTGCCCGCTTCGGGGGGCGCCTGGTGCTGGACGGCGCGTACAAGATCACTGAGATTGCCGTCAAGCTCACCGACGCCGGAGAAGAGTGCACGTTGAGCCTGGTCCCCGGGGAGGTGTTCGCCAGTGTCGGGAGCGCTGCAAGTCCCTAGTCTGGCAGCCGAGTTCGCAGACCTTCGAAGGCGCCTTGACGCGCTGGAGAGAAACCCGGCGAAGGGTGCCCGGGACGAACCCCTCACCATGGCCCCGTACGAGGGGTGGCCCGGAGGAACGACGTTCCGGGCAGTTGCTCAGCTCGGCACCGGGAACTTGAATCGCGCGGTCGTCCGGCTCGACTTCCGGGCCACGGTCAGCGGCTCCGGATTCGTGGAGTTCCGCCTGTTCGACGTGGACTCGGGCCGCGCGACTTCGGCCGTGACCGCCCTCGGCGCCGGGGCGAACCAGTGGATTCGCTGCGAGTGGCTGCACACGCTCGACCCGCCGCACACCAGGGCGGGCACGTGGCGCCGTCTGCTGCTGCAAGCGCGGCAGTCCGTCGGCACACCCTCGCTTTCCGTCGGGCTCGGCCTCGCCTCGGGCGTGTCCACCAGCACCGCACCAGCAGCAACCACCGCCGGGGCCTGGTCGTCCGTGACCGCCCCGGCCGGCTACTGAAAGGAGAGAGACCGTGGCAGACGCACAGGCTTACACCCTGTCCATCGTGCTGCCCGCCGAGGACGTACGGGCCATCGTGGCGTACGCGACCGGGCAGGACCCGGGACCACCGACACCAGAGACCTACCGCAGGGCGGGCGAGGAGGTGTCAGCGGTTGCCGAGGGGGCCGTAACTGCCTTACTGCGACGGACCGTTGATTACCGTCCGCTCTCCGCTGCGGTCACCATCCGCACAGAGGAGACAGACCCGAATGCCCCAATCAGGTTCGACGGGCCCGCCGATCCCGCCTGATCAGCTCGGCGTGGTCAGCATCGGCGCGAGGGAAATCTACGACCAGGTAATTGGGCTCCGCTCCGAGGTCCGGTCCATCGGTCAGCAGGCCGAGGGCGTGCGCGCCGAACTGGACGACCACGAAGACCGAATCCGGGCCCTTGAGCGGTGGCGTTATGCCCTGCCCGTCGCCGCGCTGACCGGCGTAGGCGGCGCCCTGGTGGCCATCGTGCAGGCAGTCGCCAAGTAGGCCACCGCACAACCGAATTCACTCATCACCGAGCCCCGTCCGGGCCTACTCCGGGCGGGGTTCTCGCATGTCAGGAGACAGCACCTTGTCCGTCAACATCATCTCCCGCTCGGCGTGGGGCGCCCGCCCGTGGACCGGCGACGTAGCGACCGTGCCACTGTCCGAGCGGACCGAGTTTTTCATTCACTACGACGGCGCAACCCCAATCACCCGTACGGGAGTTGCCATCCCGCAGGCCATCGAGCGCGAGCACCTGAACAACTCCTGGTCCGGCATCGGCTACCACTTCGTGGTCTCGCAGGCCGGCGAGGTCTACGAGGGTCGCGGATGGGCCCTACAGGGTGCGCACTGTCCCGATCACAACAGGTCGGGGATCGGGGTTCAGATCGCCGTCGGTGGCGACCAGGCCCCCACAGATGCGGCCCTGCGAGCTGCCCGCGAGCTGTACGACCTGGCGTGCGCGAAGACCGGCCGAACCCTGGCCAAGCGAGGGCACCGGGACGGCTTCGCTACCAACTGCCCGGGTGGGCGCCTGTACGCATGGGTTCAGGCCGGAATGCCTGCCCCGGGTGGCGGCGGCGGTGGTTCGACCAGCACGCCGTACCCGGGATACATGACCGCCCGAGGGGCGAAGGGCAGCACCACCCGCGCGATTCAGTCCGCCCTGATCCGGCGCGGGTACGGCTCGCTGCTGGCCCCGTACGGCGCCGACGGTGATTTCGGCTCGGCCACCGATCGGGCTGTCCGTCGGTTCCAGTCGGACCAGGGGATCAGTTCTGACGGCGTTGTGGGCCCCACCACGTGGGCCCGCCTGTTCGCCTGATTCACCAGTTCGCCGCCGGGCTCACGGCGGCACCAACACACCCAACTCGGAGGAACCACAGTGAAGTTCATTTACGCCCACCCGGCCCGCGTGTACGCCGTCCTGGTCGCCGCGCTGGCCCTGGTCGCGCACTATGTGCCGTCCCTTCCGTCCGCCCTGGTGCTCGCCCTGGCGGCGGCGGTTCTCGGTACTGGTGAGGCGGTGCAGCGTTGGGAGGATGCCAAGACGACCGCCGCGGGCATCGTGGCCACCCGTGACCCGGAGCACGTCGACCAGCTCGCGTTTCCGTTTGAGGTCGACGGCGAGTGACCTACCGCCATGTAGCGCTGATCGGTAAGGCGCAGAGCGGTAAGGACAGCATCGGGGCGAGGCTCGGTCGCCAATTCGCTTTCGTGCGAGTCGCGTTCGCCGACCCCCTGCGAGCTGCCGCGCTCGACCTTGACCCGATCGTAGGGGCCGAGTCCACGTCGTACGGTCACCTGCCGATCCGCCTGTCTGATCTGGTCGGCCGGTACGGGTGGGAAACGGCGAAGACGAAGTTCCCCGAAGTGCGCCGCACCCTGCAACGGCTCGGCGAGGCAGTGCGCGAACACGATCCGGACTACTGGGTACGGCTCGCCCTCGGTCGGCTGGACGTGGCCGAGCGGTGGAACCTGCCCGTGGTCATTGCCGACGTGCGCCACGTCAACGAACTCGAAACCCTGCGAGCCCGCGGCGCCCTGGTGGTTCGGGTCGTCCGCCCCGAGGCCGGCGAGCTGGGCGGCGCCGAGGGACAGCACGTCACCGAGACCGCCCTAGACCAGGCCGAGGCAGACGTGACCGTGACCAACTCCGGCAGCCTCGCCGATCTCCACCGGCTTGCCGACTCTCTCGCCGTCCGGCGGGACTGACCAGCGGTGGTGACGGGTGACGTTGGAGACGCAAAATCTGGTTTCTTCTATACACACGGGTGTCTAGATAAAACAGAAAACACCCTCTTGAACGTCACCCGTCACCACCCCCAACCCCGAGGGGGAACCATGGCCGGACGAATCCGGACCATCCAGCGCGGCGGGTCACGGTGGTACGTCGACCCTGACACCGCCGTCAAGTACCCGGGGGTCACGTCGATAATCTCGATGCTCCCGAAGCCTTTTCTTACTCACTGGGCGGCCCGCATGGCTGCCGAGACGGCCGTCAACAGCCTTTCCGCTGTCGCCACCATCGCGGAGCGCGACCCCGAGGGCGCAATCGACTATGTGCGCAACGCGCATATTCGGTACACCAAGATTCGGGCGAAGGTCGGTAGCGATGCGCACGACATGTTCGAGCGAATGTTGCGACTGGAGGAAATCGGCCGAGTTCACCCGGATCTAGAGCCCTACCGGCTGGGATTCGCCGACTTCCTTACGGCCGTTCGCCCCGAGATGGTGCGTGCCGAGGATATCGCGTGGAGCGATACGCACGAGTACGCCGGGAGTTTCGACGCGCTCATTCGGGTGTGGCTCGGCGAGGACGGAAAGCCGACCCCGGACCGGTCCGGAACCCCGCATCTGCTGATGGTCGACTGGAAGACCAGCAAGAGCACATATCCGGACGTGGCGTTGCAGCTCGCCGCTTACGCGAACGCTGACCGGATCATTTCCCCGGACGGCACGAGCGAGCCCATGCCGGAAATTGACGGTGCGGCTGTTCTCCACATCACCGGGCAGGACTGGAGTTTTAAGCCGGTTCGCATTGACGAAGAGGTTTTCGGCGTGTTCCTCACGCTGCGGCGCGTCTTCGAGTGGGACCGCACAATTTCCAAGACTGTCATCGGCCGCGCTATCGCTAAGTCGGTTCGCCGGCTGGTTACCGGTACGGAGCGACGCGCAGGCTAGACCGTTCTGCAGGACGCAATTTCAGGGGCAGGCCATTCGGGCCGCGCCCCTTTTTTCTTGCCCAAAATCAGGGGGATTCAGTATGGCCATGCGCATTTTCGAGACGGACCCCGCGGCGAAGCCGAAGGCAACTTTCAGTGACGACACCGTGGGTCGGTTCCATTCCGGCAAGCAGGTGGACAATCTGCCCGTTGCGCTTTCCGAGTGGCGGGCGTCCACCGGTGACCCCGAGGTGGCTGCCGCAATCGCTCAGCTTCTCGGCGGAACCCCGGTCGAGACCGACACCGACAAGGAAAACTTTATCGTCGTTGACACCGCGACCAACAAGGTCAAGGTAATCATCGACGGCGCCTCGGCGATTTCCTCGGATCTCAAGCTGTGGAACGGCTCGGCCCTTATCCACCACTGCGACGGAATCGAGTTCCTGAGCCCCGAGGAGGACAAGGGTAAGCCTTGCCGTTGCCCGGAGCTAATGGAGGACCGTAAGGCGGCGCACAAGGCTAAGCGCGGTCCCGGCCCGTCCATTTCCGTGCTGTTCCGTCTGGCGGATGACCCGGATCTCGGCCTTTTCCGGTTCCAGACCGGTTCGTGGACTCTGGCGCAGGTTCTGCACGAGGTGGAAAACGCTCTGGACAAGATCGGCGGCGAGGCTCTGTGCTCGCTCGAAATCGAGCTGGTCGAGTACACCACCAAGCGGGGCAAGGACGTTTCGTACGTCAAGCCCGTAATCCGGGTTCTCAAGTCCTGGAACGACGCCGTGGCAGAGCCGAAGTTCTAGCCGGCCGGGGCCTCGGGGTTATTCCTCGGGGCCCCTTGCCATGTCTCAAGGGGGAGAGACATTCCAATTCTGGAGTTGTGCGCCGGGTATGGCGGGATCGGTAGGGCGGTGGAGTCGCTGACTGGCGAGCGTGTGCGCTACGTCGCCGAGATCGACCCTTACGCCTCGCTGATTCTCGCCACCCGATATCCGCACGCCCCGAACATCGGGGATATCACGCAATACGACTGGCGCAAGCTACAGGGCCGAGTCGACATCATCACGGCGGGCTTTCCCTGCCAAGACATTAGCAACGCTGGAAAGCGGGTGGGGATTCGTGGTGCGCGCTCGGGCATCTGGGAAAACGTCGCGGAGTCCATTCGCGTTCTACGACCACGGCTCGCATTCCTGGAGAACGTATCCGCCATCCGAGGCCGGGGCCTCTCGGTCGTTCTCGGGGACTTGGCCGCGCTCGGGTATGACGCGAAATGGTGTTGCTTCCGGGCGTCCGGAACTGGAGCCGCCCACAGTAGAGATAGGTGGTTCTGCATCGCCACCCTTGCTACCGACTCCAACAGCGTCGGACGCATCACGGGGGCCTGATTTCGCAAAGGCTGACCGCGAGGGCGCCGGGGGCGACGATTTGGTTACCGCCGTAGCCCGCCTATTCGACCGGGAACGGGCGCACAAGCTGTTCAAAACGCCTACGGCAAACCTCGGATCGAACGGTGCCCCGCAGCATCCGGATAAGCGGAAGGCGGGCGGGCACGGGCCGAATCTTGACGACGAAGTCTCTTTCCTGCTGCCCGTCGACCCGGACACCGCCGAGGAAACTCCGGGAGCATTTCACAGCCCGCGCGAATGGTGGCAGGACTACGGCCCTGCGGTTCACCGGTGGGAAACCATCACTGGCCGTCCGGCCCCTGTTCCGGTCGAGTTCGGGCCCCGAGGCGGTAAGCGACTCGCGGCCGTCTTTGCGGAATGGCTCATGGGCCTTCCTCGCGGCTGGATTACCCATATCCCGGGACTCAATAGGGCTCGACAGCTCAAGGCAGCCGGAAACGGCGTGGTCTCCCAACAGGCTTTCACGGCGTATCTGCATCTCATGAACCACAACGAGGGGGAATCCAACGATGGGTAAGCGCGGAATTATTGTCGACTACGCCGGCGAGGAACTGCACCGCGGCGACCTGGTGGTGTACGGCGCCCGCCAGGGCAACCGCGTACGGCTCGCTGACGCCGTGGTGGAAAAGGTCACCACAAAGCTAGTCGATGGCAGGTTGCGCCCCATGCTGCTGGTCAAGCCGACCGGCACCGAGAGCGGTTTTACCCGCCGCAAGTCGCTTCGCCGTGAGTGGATTTCCAGCGAGCACGTGCGCTTGGTCCTGCCGGACGTTGCAGACCTGTACGCGGACGACGAAGACGACGACTGACAACACACAGAAGGGGTCGGGGGCAACACGCCCTCGGCCCCTTTCTGCATTTTCTAGGGGGAACCATGATCGTGGTCACAAGCGAGCCGTTCGGCTTCTTTCTGGTCGCCGCCCTGGCCGGAGTTATTTTCTGTGCCCTGGCGCTGGCCGTAATTGTCATCTGGGGAACCGGTGGCGACGATGAGTAATCCCAACAAGGACAAGGGCACCGCATGGGAGAGCACCGTTCGGGATTTCCTTAACCGCTCCCTCGGCCTGGTCGACCCGACGGGTAGGTTTCTCAACCCGGCGAGTGCCGACAACGTCCGCCGAGCTGCACAGGAAGGGGCCCGGGACGTTGGCGATATCCATTGCTATCCGTTCATTCTGGAGTGCAAGGATGTGAAGTCGCCCGCCGTTCCGACGTGGATTCGTCAGGGGCTCGCCGAGGCGGACCACGCCGGATTCCCTCTCTCCGCGGTGGTGCACAAGCGTCGGAACCACGGTGCGGGAACAGGGCGCGTTCATTTCTCCGTGAGCACGTGGACAGCTATTCGGAACTCCCTCGGGATGCCCGTAGACGATGCCGTGTGCCTTTACGGCGCCGACTACACCGCCCGCGGGACCGACACCAGCCGCTGGTACGTGACTATCAGCCTCGCGGATTTCGCCGATCTGCTGAGCGACATTCGGGGGGCACAGCGTGTTGTTCGCTGATCTGCTCGGCCGGTTCGCCGAGGTCTCAGAGCACCAGGACGGCGGATACACCGCTGTGTGTCCCGCGCACTCCGACTCACGGCCGAGTCTGCGAATCTGGCGAGGCGACAACAGCAAGATCCGCATCACGTGCCGAGCCGGCTGCGACACCGAAGACGTGATCCGCTCCGTTCGCCTCTCCTGGTCCGACCTGTTCGACTCCACCGGCCCCGGCGCCGTGGTCAGCAGCGCGCGCCCCGAGCTGGTCACCGTGGGGCACACGGCCGCCCTCGCCGCGTACGTCGACCGAGCCTCGGCCGCCCTGGTCGACCAGGCCGACGACAACCACACGGGCCGGGTCGCCCGGGGCTACCTTCGGGCCCGCTTCGGTATCGACCCGGAGACGGCCGCGGATCTCCAACTCGGCGCCGACGACGGCCGCCAGGGCAACGCCTTCCCCTACCTCTCCCGCGGGTACCGGGCGTACCCCCGGCTGGTCGTCCCCCTGCTCGATTGGGACGGCACACCCCGAGGACTACAGGGCCGGGACCTGTCCGGCGATTGCCCCTCTCGGTGGGTGTCGCTGGCCAACCCGAAGGGCCACCGCTGGACCCCGTACGGCGTGATGCGCGGGCAGGGCGGTTACGGAACGTGGCTGCTGTGCGAGGGCCCAAGCGACGCCCTGACGGCGTGTGCGGTCGGGTACGACTCGGTGGCGATCCGGGGCGCCTCACTGTCCCACTCGGCCGAGCTGGTCGCCGAGCTGGCCGAGGGACTGCGCGGTTCGCTGGTCATCCTCTGCGGCGACCAGGACACGGCCGGCGAGGGGAACACTCGGCGACTTGCCGACGGTCTCGCCTCGCACGGTGTCACGGTGCTGGTGCTGCAACTCCCTTCCGAGCACGGCGACTTGACCGAGTGGCGCGAGAGCGATCCGCACGGGTTCGCCGCCGAGCTTCACCGTGCGGTCGCCACCGCTCGGGCACTGCCCCGGGTCGAGCCCATCGAACTCCGCTCCGCAGTAGCCGAGTTGGCTCCGGCCGGTGGCCTGACCGAGGGGGACGAAGCAAGCGCGGTCGGCATCCTCGCCGAGCTGATCGCCGAGTACGGCGAGAGCGACGCCATGAACGCCGCGGCCCTTGCCAAATGGGCGGCTGGTCGCATTCGGTACGCGCCGGGCATTGGGTTCCTTACGTGGGACGGCCGGGTTTGGCTCCGCAGTGACGTGCGGGTCCGTCAGGAAATCCACCGCATGGGCGCTGCTCTGGTCCTCGCCAATGACCAGAAGTCGGCGAAGGGCTTCACCATGACTTCCCGAATCGACAACCTGATGACCGAGCTAAAGTCGATCGACGGCATATACGCGAGCGCCGATGAATTCGACTCGCGCCCCGATCTGCTGTCCTTCCGAAACGGCGTGGTAGAGCTTCGGTCCGGCACGCTCCGTCCGCACGACCAGGCCGACCTACTGACCTACTGCCTGGATCTCGACTACCGCCCGGATGCCGAGTGCCCGCGCTGGGAGCGGTTCCTTACCGAGGTTTTTCCGGACTCGCCCGACATGCCTGCATACCTTCGCCGAGTGATTGGCTACGGGATCACCGGACACACCAGGGAACAAGTTTTCATGGTGCTGTGGGGCAAGGGGGCTAACGGGAAGTCCGTATTCCTTGACGGGCTGACCGAGGTATTCCGGGCCATCACGAAGACAACCGCTTTCAGCACGTTCGAGGAACGAAAGGGCGGTGGCATCCCAAATGACCTAGCAGCGCTTAGGGCGGCACGCCTTGTCATGGCATCCGAGGGTGAAGCGGGCAAGCCCATGAGCGAGGCGATTATCAAGCGCTCGACCGGTGGCGACCTGATACAGGCAAGGTTTTTGCACCGCGAGTTCTTCGAGTTCCGGCCTGCCTTCCTGTTGCTGCTGGCGACCAACCACAGGCCAAAATTCAAGTCGCAGGATGAGGGCCTTTGGCGGCGAGTCCGCATGGTGCCTTTCGTGAGGTACTTCGCCCCGGGCGAGCGGGATTACGAACTTCCCCGCAAGCTCGCCGCCGAGCGCGAGGGGATCGCAGCGTGGGCAGTCCGCGGAGCGCGCGAGTGGTACCGCGAGGGCCTGCAAGACCCGCAGGTCATCACGGGTGCAAGTCGTGAGTACCGCGAGACTTCCGACAGCCTCGCCGGCTTCCTTCCGGGCATCCTGGAGACGGCCGACGATTCCCACCAGGTCAACGGGTCCGAGGCTTTCACGACCTATCTCGAATGGTGCGAGGCCGAGAACCTGCCCGCTCGGGAGCGGTGGACCCGAAGGGCTTTCTACGACGCGCTAGAGGAACGTGGGGTGAGCCGAAAGAAGACCAAGCGCGGTATCTCCCTGGTCGGGCTCCGCCTCGCCGACCAGAGCCCCGACGCGAAGGGGCCGGGGATTTTCGCCGACTGAATCCGGGTCGTCCGCCTTCGGGTGGGCGGCCCGCTTTCGGCGGTTATGAAGATATTTCGGCATGAGGTAGCCGGCGAGCCGGTAACGGTCCGGGTGCCAGAGACGACAGACGATCTACGGGAGTTCTGGGAGTGGCTTTACCGGGTCCGGCACGCGGGCCCTATCGCGGTGGATACCGAGACGACCGGGCTCAACATCTTCTCGACCGGCTACCGGATCAGGACCGTGCAATTCGGCGACGCCCGCGAGGCATGGGTACTCCTGTGGGAGCGAGGCGGGTATTTCGAGTCCTACGCCCGGGATGCCCTTCGGCGAATCCCGGAGATGCTCATTCACAACGCCCCGTTTGACTGGTTGGTTTTGGATCGGCACGCGGGGGTTTCGCTCGAAGAACTCGCGCCGCACACCACGGACACCCGGCTACTTGCCAGCCTGATTGACCCGAGGCAGCCCCAAGAAATGGGCATCGGGACCGGTCTCAAGCCGCTTAGCGCGTATTGGGTCGACCCCTCGGCGCCGGACACTCAGGCAGGGCTCACGGCCGTATTCCGGTCGCACGGGTTGACCAAAGAGACCGGATGGGCCGGAATCCCGCTCGAAGATCCGACCTACCTCCTTTACGCCGGGCTCGACGTAATCCTGACGGCCCGGCTGGAGCCCGTCCTACGGCGCGAACTCGCACGGCTAGAGGTTCGGCCGGCTCTGATCCCGTACGAACACGAGATAGCCCGAATCTGCGCGCATATGCAGCGGACGGGCCTGGTGCTGGACACCGAGTACACCAGGGCGCTTGACACCCAACTCGGCGAGGACGCCCACCACTTCGCCGCGGCAGCTCGGCGGTACGGCGTCGACAATGTGAACTCGACCGCCCAACTGTCGGCCGCGCTGGTCGGTATGGGCGAAGTTCTCACCGAGACAACCGCGAGCGGCGCCCTGCGGGTCGACAAGAGCGTGTTGCACGCCCTCGCCGATCTCTCGTTGCAGGGTGAGCCGTTGGGCACCAGGACCCCGAACCCGCTCGCCGCCGCGGTGCTCAAGTCGAAGCGCGCGGGCAAGTGGCGCTCGGCGTATACGTCGACGTTCCTTGAGACCGTCGACCAGCTCGGGCGCGTCCATCCGTTCATTAACAGCCTGCAAGCCCGAACCGGCCGAATGAGTATCACTCGGCCCGCTCTCCAGACGCTCCCGAGTTCGGACCAGATGATCCGGCGCGCGCTGCTGGCGGACGAAGGGCACGTAGTCATCTCTTGCGATTTCAAGGCGGTCGAGCTTCGAGTTTTGGCAGCCTTGGCCGACGTTAAGGCCATGAAATCCGCAATCTCAGACGGGAGGGACCTGCACGATTACACCGCGAGCATTCTTTTTGGTGAGGGGTTCACTCCAAAGCAGCGCAAGCTAAGTAAGTCAACCGGTCTAGGAAAGGTTTATGGCGGTGGCGCGGCGACGATTTCACGTCAGTCCGGCGTGCCCGTTGAGGACGTACAGCGCGCTATCCGGGCGTATGACCGTCTGTACCCAGAGATTAAGCGCGCGGCCCGCAGGTGGCAGCGTGAGGCTTTCGAGACCGGAATGGTGTCCATCTCGGTCACGGGTCGCCGGCTGCCGCTCGACCGGGACCGTACGTACGCCGTGACGAACTACATGTGTCAGTCTGCGGCGCGCGATGTGCTCGGGCAGAGCCTAATCAATATCGAGGAAGCCGGACTGCTCGACATGTTGCGCTTGCCGATCCATGACGAATGCCTCTTGTCAGCTCCGAAGGGCGAGGCGGCCGACGTGGCGCGCGAGATCGAACGCTGCATGACGTGGCCCCTCTACGGCGTGCCGATTGAGGGCGAGGCAGAGATAGGCGGGCGGTCGTGGGGGTCGCTTTACGGGTCGGATTACTGATCTGTCAAGCGAATTCCATGCACACTCGCCGAGGCTCTGCAAGTCCCGATTAGACACACGAGAGCACCAAAGGTTGTGCCCTGTTTGATAACGGTCAGCTTACTTTGGCGGCCGGTTCGGGGCTCTGAGCCTCCTTGCCGTTACTAGACGTGACATGAGAGGTAACGAGTTGGCCGTGAGTGACGAAATATAACGCTCACAGTGACAGTCCCGAGGTTATGTCCCGCTATGTGAGTAGCTTGCCCCGTTTTAACCACATTGGCCGTGCGTAATTCGAAACCTAGATTCGAATGCAACGCAGCGATACGGCGAATGCATAAAGCCCCGTCCTGCTCACCCGGGACGGGGCTTTTTCATGCCCTTTTTCCAATCAAACGAAAGGCGCTCTAGGGAGAAGTCTGCCCTTTTCCGGCTCCGTTCCGGGTCATCCCTGGCCTCCCCCAAAGGCCAAAGACCCAACACGCGGAGTGGCCAACCATGCTCAACCTTACCGACGACCAGATTTCCGCTGCGAAGGCGAATGACCTTTCCGCTATCACGGCGATTATCCGTGAGACCGAGGGAATCGTTACCGAGGCCGCGCGGCGGCACTCGAAGTTCTCCGGCAGCGAAGACCAGGCCCGAGCCGAAGACCTTGCACAGGAAGGCAGGGTTGCCGTCTGGCGGGCAGTCGAGCGTTTCGAAGGGGAAACCGTCGCGCAGTTCGCCGCCTACATTCAGCGCACCATCGAAGGGGCGATAACCGACGCCCGCCGAGCCGACACGTGGTCCGGCGTGAGCCCTCGGGCGGCGAAGGACTTCGAACTTGCGATGCGTTTTGCGAGCGGCGATCCGTACGCCGCGGAAAAGCTCGCGGTACAGGCCGACCCGATGGGCGACCGGAAGATGAGCCCCGAGAATGCGAGGGCGTGCCGGCTGTCCTGGCAGGGAGTCGAATACCTTGACGCTCCGGCCGGGACCGAGGAAAGCGGCGAGGCGATCACGCTCGGGATGGTGCTCGCCGAAGAACTCGGGATGCCCGCCGAGCTGGTCGAGTCCTCGGACCGGTTGGCGTACCGCCGGAAGGTGGTCCGGACCCAGGTTCACCACGCCCTCGGGCTGCTGTCCGACCGGATGCGCCACGTACTCAAGGCGGACCACGGGATTTCCCCGGTCCCGCGGTACGGCACCGACGTGCCCGACAGCACGCTTGCCGAGGACATGGGCATCACGGCTGAACAGGTCCAGCGAGCCCGGTACCGCGGGCAGGAACGTTTCTCCGCGCTGTACCTCGCCGGAGCGAAGCAGTGGTGATCATCGGAACCGCAGACGGCGGAACGCTGGAGATCACCCGGTGCGGCGCCCTGGTCGACCTACACCTACGCGACGCCGAGGGGCGAACCGTGGCCACGGTGACCCGCCGAGCCGGCTCAACTGCCCTCGCGCTCGCCGAGCTTCGCCGGGAAGTTTTTGCACTCAAGTCGGCTTGAGGTCATAGCGTCGGTGGCGCGGATCGGGCCGCGCACTAGCTACTCTCCGTGTCATGTTCACGCTTCAACTGCTGACGCTCTGTTAGCAATGCCGGAAGCGTCTGACATGTCAGTGGCGGGGGGGACGATCAAAACCGCTGGAGAAAAGTTCGCGTCCGGGTGCAACCTTCTGGCCTGCCTCACGTCTGGAGAAGTAGGGCAGGAGAGCGTGTCAAAAACTGACTTGAACACGTTCAAAATAATGCCCTTCCATCCACTGAACATCTGTACTAGGGTCACTACATGGTCACGCACCGCAACCACTGGACGGTCGAAAGCTCGATATATGTAACTCCCCGTAATCGCTGCTGGAACGGGGCTGAGGGGGGATGGGAGGTCTGCACGGGAGTGTCAGACCTGCTCGCCACTACGCACGTACGGACTTGTGAGGACCTGCCTCCGGTCCTGGAAACACAAGGGGGGATCGTGGCAAGGCTGCTCGCGGAGACAACGACGTACCGGGCGTTCCGCGTGGTTGCGCGAGAGACCACCAGCCGGGGCCTGGTCGGCATGGTCGAGTGGACGCAGGACCCGGACTCGGGACTGTGGCGGGAGCACGATGCCCCGTGGACCATCTGTGACGCCGGGCAGCACCGCCCCGCCTCGCCCCTGGTGGTGGCAGCGTGACCGTGACCAGAGACCGTCATTTCATCCTGTCCCGTGACGACCAGGCCGACGCCTACGACACGGCGTCGAGCCTTGACGCCGTGCTGGTGCGGGCCGGGATCACCGAGCGGTACGGCATGTCCGTGCAGCGCATCCCGGGCGGCCGGCGAGCCGAGGTTGCATGGGGGCTGTACCTGGTCGACCGCGAGGCGGACCAGCCGACCCCGGCCGGGCTCGCCCTGGTGACGCCGGTTCGGCATACCCGCGCCCTGGTGGCCGAGCTGGTCGCCCTCGCGGCGTAGACACGACGAAGCCCCGTCGCTCCGTGGCAGAGCGGCGGGGCCTCGGCGGGCTCGGCTACGCGGCGAGGCGAACCGGGACCAACGTCCGTGCCCGTTCGTAGAGATCGCGGGCATCAGGGTTGGTGGGGTGGCTGGTTAGAAGCCCGAGCATGTTCCGGATCTTCGCGTCAGCTCGGCCGGACTGAACTAGCGGGTAGTCGTCTAGGACTGTGTGCCACGTTGCCCATGCGTTCTCGAACTTGCCTGCCTTGAGCTGCCACTCGGCCAGTAGCGCGCCGTACCGGACTCGGGTGCGTCGGTAGTTGCCGTGGCGTAGCTTGTCGGACAGCTCTAGGGACTCGACGGCCCCGCTCAAGTCGCCTAGTTCGTAACGAACTTGACCAATGTGGTAGTTGAGCGACGAAGGGTCGTAAGAGCCGAACGCCTTACTCTCCGACTCTGCACGGTCCATCGCCCGCTCTGCCTCGCCGATCAACCGCATGGCGGTTGCCACGTCCCCGATTTGTGCTGCCGAGTGGGCTTGTTGCCCCGCGAGGAACGCTCTCATTCGGGGCCCTGCAACTGGTGAAGCCGCTGAAGCAGCGTCCGCAAGCTGCATTGCTCGCCGCCCATACCCGAGGTCCACCGCCTGCACGCTCATGCCACGGAGCGTGGTGCAGTAGGTCACGTGATCACCAGCGATACCTGCCAGCTCCAGCGCCTTGGTGTAGTAGCGCTGTGCAAGACCGTGCAGCCCCTCATCCACCGCCATATATCCCGTGAGGTAGCAGAGATCCGAGGCGGCTGACATCATCGCCTGACGCACCGCCTCGGGGGCCTCGGCGCGAAGGTATGGCCCCACCTGGTTGACCAGGTAGCTCGCCGCCATGGGGCGGGCAGCCCGACCGCCGAACTTGTCGTCAAGGGTGCTGAGTTCCTCGGTCATGGCGATCACTGAAGCAACTTCGGGCATCCCTATCCGGATGGTCGCGCCGCGCTGGATTGACTCGGCGCGAGCTAGTACGTCCTGCCACCCCGGCACGTTCAATGCGACTGCAAACAGGCTTGCGCCGAGCACGCTCCGCCGCGAGGGGTCCATATCCGCCCTCCCCAACTCGATCAGTGACTCGACGGTACCTGTCGGTCCGGTCGGCTGGTCGGGTGGTGGCGGGAAACCTGCCTCGGTGTGAGTCACCAGACGGCCGAGCCGGCGGGCGAGGGCTTCAAGGATGGCAGCTTGTGCCGGGGCCTCGGGCTCTGTCCCGGCTACCCACTGGGAGACGTTCGGCTGACTGTAGCCCGTTGGCCGACCGCTCTCTGTGCCCACCAGGTTGACTGCCCGTGCGAATGCACCCTGTGTGAGCTGTGCTTCCGTCAAGAGTCGTGCCAGGGAAGGGTTTGGCTGACGCTTCGCCATGGGTGGAACTCCCCGTTCCGCTTTTATGGGTCGTATATCGCGCGAGCGTTGCGAGCCTACCCCGGAGCGTGGTCATGCGGTTGCGTAGAGGCACACAGACCGACCGGCAACGCGAGGGGTCACCGTGGCCAACACGAAGTTGCGCAAGATCGTCAGGGAGCACCGCAGACAGGCGCGCGAGGCGTGCGAGGCACTGCGCGAAATCGCCGAGGCGGTCGGCTGCCCGCTTCCCTCGCTCACCATCGACTCGGCCTCGCCCATCACGGGTGAAACCCTGGTGGACTTCGGCAGGGCACGCCCCGAAGCAGTCCGCAACCTGGTGGACGTGCTCCGGGCCGGGCTGGTCGCTCTCGCTGCGGAAGCGTCCCCCGTTGTCGCCCTGTTCCGTCCGACGGTCGGTGACCTGGTGGTGGACACGAAGTTGGGGCGGGTCGGTGAAGTCACGGGCGTCACCGATTCCGGATGGACCCTCACCCCGTGGCCGGTAGACGGCGAGACGTGGACGGCCGACCCCCTGCACGTGCGGGCCCCAACCGCCAACGAGAGGGTACGTACGCACATGGTGTTGGTGACCCCCGAGCCCGTTCACGCGAAGGTGGGCTGACCGTGGCACTCGGAGCACCGTCCCTTGAAGCCGGTAAGCGGCGAATGTTCCGGTTCCTGCTCTGGCAGGTTGGGCCGGACAACGACCGCGACGAAATCCACGTCGTCTACTGCGAGGGCGAGGAAGACGACGGCGCCCGGTGCGGCGCGGACTCCGGCGAGTGCGTCGACCGCGAGACGGCCGAGTTGTGGCCGTTCGAGCACGCCGCGGAGAAGCCGGAGCACCGGAGTTACGGGCTTCTGAGCTACCGTCCGATGATCACGACCCCGACGGAGGAACCGACGTGAGCCGGCTGACGCTGGCGATGGGTGGCATGTTCCTTGTCTGCACCCTCCCGTCCGGTGTGGTGCTCGGTGTCGCCATGGCGGTACCGAACGACGGTCGCCGATGGGTCGCGTGTTTCTTCGCCCTGGCGCTCGCCATGCTCGGCACGTCCCACGGTCCCGGGCTGATCGAAGGGTGGCAGCGCCGACGACGGGCACGGGCACGGGTCCGGGCTGCCTTGTCGGCCGGGGCTCGGCGGGTCCGGACGTGAGCAGCGCGGAACTGTCAGCGTGGCGGACGGGCTTCTGTGTTCCGTGCGAAGCGGCAGCCGAGGTGACCGAGATACCGTCCACGCCCCAACGCAAACAGATCACGGTCTGTCGGGGGCACCACATGCGCTACGTCCGTCGGCTGAGCCTCGGCTCGAAGCTGAACACGTGGGCTGGTGCGCTGAACCGGCGCCGAGGCCCCGCGCGGGTCGACGCCGCCGTCTAACTTTCTGGTCTCCCGTCCCCTGTGCGCCCGTTTCCTGGCGTACTCGGACGGGTCGGCCCCGCTGCCTGATCCCCCCGACAGGCAGTGTGCGGGCCGGTGCTCCGCCGGTCCCACTCGGCGGAGTTGTGCGCGCGGCGGTGCGCACAGGTCGCCCTGGTCTTGCCGTCGGGGCTGGACCAGGGCGACCCCGTTGATTCCCGTCGGACCACTGATCCGGCGGGTTGCACAACGCCCCCGCCCCGGCTTCGTTGCGTGGTTGCTGCCCAGTCGGGACGGGTTCACCGATCTACCTAGTTGGAGGTAAAACCATTGGCGCACAACGACATTGAGCGATCCGAGCAGCCTCGCCGCCGCCTCGGCTGCGTGGTGCTGATCACCCGCGAGGACGGGGCCGTGCTGTTCGAGGAGACCACGTACAAGGATCAGCCGATCTTGCCGGGTGGCGGTGCCCACAAGGGCGAGCGGATCGCCGACGCTGCCGCGCGGGAGTTGTTCGAGGAGACCGGGTTGCGCCGGACCCTGACGCACGCCCTCGCCATCGACCAGATGGAGGCGAACGAGTCGAGCGGCGCCAACGAGGGGCTGAACATCGTGCTCGACGGCGGGGTGTTGACCGCCGCGGAGGCCGAGGGCCTGTCCATCCCGGTGGGGGCGAGTGAGGAAATCCGGGCGTTGGTGTGGCTCAAGCCGAACCAGTTCGAGGGCAGGTTGGCGCGCTACCAGGCCGACCGGGTGCGGTGTGCCCTCGCTGCCCGCGCGGCCGGTCACGGGCTGCCGCTGCTGTTCATCGGCGAGCCCGCAGGAGTCCATGTCGCCGCGTGACCAGCCCACCCGAGTGCCCCGAGGGGCCCCGGCATCGGGTCAAGGTGACCCCGTACGCCGAGGTTCCGGCGGATGGTCCGGACGGTTCGGCCTGGTGCTGCGAGACCTGCGGCCGGTACGGCGCGATTCTCAGCGAACCGTGGGCCGAGCTGTTCCCGGGCGAGCCGCTGGTGATCTCCCTCGGGCGCACCCAACCCGGCACGGCGCCGCCCGCTCGGCGCACTGCCCTGTACTCCCGTTCCGGCGGGGCGGAAATGGGTCAACACCCCCGCCGGAACGGGGTTCCACGCCTGCCGTAGGGCAGGTGGCTCGCCGCACAACGACGTGAGGTGAGCAACCGCTGTTCCCCGGTGGGGAGTTCGCAACGTGTGCACGGCCGACCTGTCAGACGTGACAGGCGCTCCGACACCGTCCCGCCCCGCCCGGCCGACGGGATGCCCCGCAAGGGGTGAGGAACAGCACCGCCCGCCCCGATCAACCTTCCGTGAGTAGATCGGGGCGGGCCCTTTGCACCACCAGCGAGACACCGCCGACCACCCGAGCCGGCGGCCGACTCTACGGAGGGAGCACAGAGTCATGACCATCACCACCCCCGAGCCCAAGCTGACCACCCCTCGGCCCCCGGCGCCGCTCGACTTCGCGTGGCTGGAGGTGACCGGGTTCTGTAACGAAGAGTGCGATCACTGCTATGCGGACTCCGGCCCGCAGGGCACGCACGGCAAGATGACCGCCGACAACTGGCGGTCCGTGCTCGACCAGCTCGCCGCCATGGGCACGAAGAACGTGCAGTTCATCGGCGGTGAACCGACGCTCTACCCGCACCTCGGGGACCTGATCATCTACGCCCGGGGCAAGGGGCTCGCGGTCGAAGTGTTCTCGAACATGACCTACATCACGCCCGCGCTGTGGGACGTGTTCAAGTCCACCGGGACCAGCCTCGCCACGTCCTACTACAGCGACCAGGCCGACCAGCACGACGCCGTAACCCAACACCGCGGATCGCACCGGAAGACCCGGGCGAACGTGACGAAGGCGCTCGAACTCGGGATTCCGATCCGGGGCGGTGTCGTGACCACCCGGCCGGGGCAGCGAGCCGCGGAAGCCCTGCAAGACCTGATCAGCCTCGGGGTTGAGGAAGTCGGCGGCGACCGGATGCGGGCGTTCGGACGGGCAAGCCGCGGAGTCGCGCCGAAGGTCGCCGATCTGTGCGGGCACTGCGCACACGAGAAGTGCGCAATCCTGCCGGACGGGAGTGTCGTGCCGTGCGTGCTCGGCCGGTTCATGCCGGTGGGCAACGTGCTTGACTCGCCGTTGGCCGATATCTGGGCCAGCGACCGCCTCGCCGAAGCCCTCGCCACCATCGAGCGGGAGTGCGACACGGCACAGTCGTGCACGCCCCCGCAGTTCCTTCCGATGTGCGGACCGTGTCAGCCCTGCGTGCCCTCGGTGGGGCACTGCGACCCGCCCGGAGCCCCAACCCCCTAGCATCGGAAGCCACCATCCGGCGCGCGAGGGAGCAGCATTGGACGACCATGGCGACCACTACGGGGACGACTGGACACCGTGGCCTGGCGACGCCCCCACCGGGTGGGCAACCCGGACTCCGGACCAGTGGTTGGACGTTGCCCGGTACGTCCGTCACGCGGCGAACAAGATCGGCCCGGACTTGCCGCTCTGCCTGCCCGGTGAGCCGCAACAGTGCGGGCGGAGTGCTCAGCAGCACGTCGTGTTGTGGAGTGCTGATCTCAAGGCGCGGGCGCACCACCTGATCGAAACGGCGGCACCGACTCAGCCCTACGGGGTGTGGGCGGCGAAGTCGTTGTTCCGCAGCAGGGTCGGCGAACTGCGGAACCAGGCCACCGAGGGCGCCGAGATAGAGTGAACGGCGGGCGCGGGGGCTCCAACGGAACAACGACCCCCTGCCGACTCCCGTGCCTCTTGGCCCCGTCCCGCTGGTGACTCCAGTAGGGCGGGGCCTACTCGTTCCCGGGCTCGGCCTGGTCGCTCGGGTCCGATACGTAGGTGCCCCGGCTCGGGACGGTGTGGACCAACCCGTCATCCCGGAGAACGCCGAGGGCGGCCCGGACCGTGTTCCGCGCAACGCCGAAACGCTCGGAGAGGTTCGCTTCGGATGGGACGGGGCTTCCTGGTGCCAGCGTTCCGGCCTTGATTTCGGCCGCCAGGATTGCGGCGACCTGCCGAAACGGGGGTTTGGCCCCTCGGGGGTCGATCTCACGCGCTGCCATGCGGAGCAGCCTAGACAATCCATCCGGCCTATACCGGCTTGAACGGGCCTGGACCGACCTATACCGGTTGGCGTACCGTCGGGCACGAAAGAACCCCCGTCGCCGATTAGGCCCGGCTCCGGGGGTCGTTGTCCGCACAGCTAGTTGGAGCTGCCGACATGACCGACTTTACATTCTGGGCTTGGCTCTACACAGTGGCCGGCTGCCTGGTCGCAGCGTGCGCCCTGGCGCTCTACATGAGCGGCGCGACCGATACCCCCGCGGGTCGCCACCGAGCCGGAGCCCCCCGCCCCATCGTGGTAGACGTTCCCGGGCTCCGCGCCCCCGCGTACCTCACCCGCGAGCGCCCCGTGTTCCCGGTGCCCACCCCCGCCCCGACCCCCGCCCCGGCAGTCCTGCCCGAGCCGGTTCGGGTTCCGTCCGTCAGCTACACCCCGCAGGAAGTGCACGCTGTTGCGGCCGAGCGGGAGCAGCGAGCGCACCAGCCGCGGGAAGTCGCTCCCGAGGTGGTGCCCGTAGTCGAGTCGGAGCCCACTCCCGAGCCGGAGAGCGTCCCCGAGGTGGTGCCCGTAGTCGAGTCGGAGCCCACTCCCGAGCCGGAGAGCGTCCCCGAAACGGTCGAGCCGGAGAGCGTCCCTGAGCCAACGCCCATCACCGAGTCGAGCCCCGAGGATCTGCCCCGACCGGGCACGTACCGCGTGGTGCCGCTCTGGGTGGTACTCGCCGACGAACCACAGCGACAGGGACAGCGGCGGCAAGCGCTGGACGCTGCGGCGGCCGGTCACGATCTCGGTTACACCTACATGGGGGCAGCGTGATGCGGAAAGCCACCTGCGACGAACGGCAGACCCCCGAGGGCGATCCGTGCGTGATCAGTTTCGGCCACCAGGACGACCACCTAACCGCCCTCGGCGAGACGTGGCCCCGTGTACGGCCCGCTAGCCCCCGCTGCACCCGGTGCCGGAGGGAAGCCGTCAAACCGGCCCCGATCGGCCACCAGGAAGCCGCAAGCGGCCCCGGCTACACCCGGTGGGCGTGCTCGCCGAGCTGCCCCGAGTAGCACCCCCCTCGCCCCGTCCGGACCGATTCCGGGCGGGGCTTCTAAGACTGCGAGAGGGAACTAGGCAACGGCGGCCGCGCTGGTCTTCGGCGGGGTCTTCTTCCCGGGCCTCGGTCCGGCGGGTTCGCTGCTGGCGGCCTTCTCGGTCTACGCGGTGGCGTTCCTGGCCCGGCCGGTCGGGGCGGTGCTGTTCGGCCACTACGGCGACCGGCTGGGGCGGAAGACCACGCTGGTCGGCTCGCTGCTGCTGATGGGGGTCTCCACCGCGCTGGTCGGCCTGCTGCCCGGCTACGGGGCGTGGGGGATCTGGGCGCCGCTGCTGTTGGTGTTCCTGAGGTTCTGTCAGGGCATCGGCCTGGGCGGGGAGTGGGGCGGCGCGGCGCTGCTGCTGGCCGAGCACGCCCCGCCGGAGCGGCGCGGGCGGTACGGCGGGTACCTCCAACTCGGCCCGTGCGCCGGGTTCTTCCTGGCCAACTCGGTCTTCCTGGCGCTCTCCGAGGGGCTGGGCCGGGCGGCGTTCCTGAGCTGGGGGTGGCGGGTGCCGTTCCTGGCTTCGGCGGTGCTGGTGGCGTTCGGCCTGTTCGTCCGGCTCCGGGTGGCCGAGTCGCCGGTGTTCCGGGACGAGCCGGAGCGGGCCCGGGTGCCGGTGGTCGAGCTGCTCCGGGACCACGGCCGGACGGTGCTGCTCGGCGGCCTCGCGGTCATGGTCGGGTACACGCTGTTCTACCTGACCACCACGTACGCGCTGGCCTACGCGACCGCCGAACTGGGCCTGCCCAGCGGCCTGGTGCTCGGCCTGCTGCTGGCCGGGACGCTGGTCAAGGCGGGCACGGTCTGGTTCGGCGCGGGCCGGGGCGACCGCTGGGGGCGGCGGCGGACGCTGATCGCCGCGACCTGGCTGAGCATCGGCTGGTCCCTGGTGCTGTTCCCGCTGCTGGAGACCGCCAGGCCGGTCCTGGTCGGGGTGGCCCTGATCGGCTCGCTGGCGGTGCTCGGCCTGCACCTCGGGCCGATCGCCGGCTACCTGCCCGAGCTGTTCCCGACCCGGCTCAGGTACACCGGCGTGGCACTCAGCTACAACCTCGGCGGCGTGGTCGGCGGGGCCACCGCACCGCTGGTCGCCACCCGGCTCAGCAGCAGCTACGGCACCGCCGTCCCGATCGGCTGGTACGCGGCCGGGGTGGGCGTGGTCTCCCTGCTCAGCCTGCTCGCGCTGCCCGAGACCAGGGGGCGCGACCTGGTCACCGCACGCCGCCCCGGGCTCGCCGCCGAGCCCGGCTGACGGGACGTCGGGCGGGCCGTCGGAGGGGGCGCGGGGGCGGATTTCCCGTACCGGCCGATCACCGTGTAATGTCTTCCTCGTTCGACCGGTTCGCCCCTATAGCTCAGTCGGTAGAGCGTCTCCATGGTAAGGAGAAGGTCTGCGGTTCGATTCCGCATGGGGGCTCCAACTACGAAGGCTCCCGCCATTACGGCGGGGGCCTTTCGTGTTTCCGGAGCCGGGTCGGCGCGATCGCACTCTGGCGGGGCGGGGCCGAATGCGCTCTGATGGTGCGTCACGGCCGCCCGCCGGGTACGGACGGGGTGCGACGGGCGGGCCGGACGGGGAGTGGAGGCGCCGTGGGCGTTCGGCTCGTGGTGGTCGACGACCACAGACTGCTCGCGGAGGCACTGGCCTCCGCGCTGGCCCTGCGCGGACACCGGGTGCTCGCGATCGGGTCGCCGGCCCGCACGGTCGGCGAGGCGGTGATCGGCCGGCGGCCGGAGGTGTGCCTGCTGGGGGTGGCCGGGCCGGGCGGTCCGGACGCCTTCGAGCCGCTGCGGCGGCTGCGCCGGGAGCGGCCGGAGATCGCGGTGGTGGTGCTCGGTCCGGTCGGCGAGCCCGGCCGGGTGGCGGCGGCGTTCGCGGCCGGGGCGGCGGGCTACGTGCGCAGCGACGAGCGGATAGAGGTGGTCGAGCGGGCGATCACCCGGGTCCGGGCCGGGGAGGCCGCCTGCGCGGTCGAGGTGCTGCAGGGGGCGTTCGAGCGGCTGCTCCGTCCGGTGGCCGAGCCGGACGACGACGCGGTGCGGCTGCTGCGGGCGCTCACCCGGCGGGAGGTCCAGGTGCTGATCCGGATCACCGAGGGCCAGGACACCACCGCCATCGCGGCCGGTATGGGCATCGCCCCGAGCACGGCCCGTACCCACGTCCAGCGGGTCCTGATGAAGCTCGGCGCCCGCACCCGGCTCGAAGCCACCGCCACCGCCGCCCGCACCGGACTCCTGGAGCGCATCACCCGGACCTGAAGAAGCAGCCTTCTGTTGACTTCTGTGGGGTTCCGTTTGATTATGTGAGCGCCAGCGCACATCGGAAGGCGGAGCCGTGCAGAAGACCACGACCAAGCTCGCGGACGGCCGCGAGCTCATCTACTTCGATGCGGACGAGTCCGCCGACCGGGCCTTCACCGACCTGCGTCCGCTGGAGGCCGCCACCGCCCTGTCGGAGGTCCGCCGCGACCCGGTCACCGGCGACCACGTCACGGTCGCGGCGCACCGCCAGGGCCGCACCTACCACCCCCCGGCCGACGAGTGTCCGCTCTGCCCGTCCCGGGAGGGCCGGCTGAGCGAGGTCCCGGCCCCCGACTACGAGGTCGTGGTCTTCGAGAACCGCTTCCCCTCGCTCGCCCACGGTGCGGCCGCCGAGGTCCTGCCCGACCCCACGCCGCTGCGCGAGCTGCAGCCGGGGGTGGGCCGCTGCGAGGTGGTCTGCTTCACCGCCGACCACGACGCCTCGTTCGCCGACCTGACCGAGCAGCGGGCCCGCCTGGTGCTGGACGCCTGGACCGACCGGACGGCCGAGCTGTCCGCCCTCCCCGGCGTGCAGCAGGTCTACTGCTTCGAGAACCGGGGTGCCGAGATCGGGGTGACGCTGGCCCACTCGCACGGCCAGATCTACGCCTTCCCGTTCACCACCCCGCGCACCGCCAGGATGGCCGACCGCGCCGCCGAGCACCGCGCCGCGACCGGCCGCAACCTGTTCGAGGACCTGCTCGCGGCCGAACTGGCGGACCCCGTACGGGTGGTGATCCGGGGTGAGCACTGGACCGCGTTCGTCCCGTTCGCGGCCCGCTGGCCGTACGAGGTGCACCTGTACCCGAACCGCCGGGTGGCGGACCTGACCGGGCTGACCGAGGCGGAGCGGGCCGAGTTCCCGGGGGTCTACCTCGAACTGCTGCGCCGCTTCGACCTGTTGTTCGACGGAGCGGCTCCGACCCCGTACATCGCGGCCTGGCACCAGGCACCCGCCGGGCGGCGGGAGGAGCTCGCACTGCATCTGGAGCTCTTCACGATCCGTCGTACGGTAGGCAAGCTCAAGTTCCTGGCCGGGGTCGAATCCGGCATGGACGCATTCATCAACGATGTGTCGCCGGAAGCGGCGGCCCATCGCCTGCGGGAGGTCGCACCATGAGTAAGTACCTGGTAACCGGTGGCGCCGGCTACGTCGGCAGTGTGGTCACCGCGCACCTGCTGGAGGCCGGCCACCAGGTGACGGTGCTGGACGACCTCTCCACCGGTTTCCGCGAGGGCGTCCCGGCCGGGGCCGAGTTCGTCCGGGGCCGGATCCAGGACGCGGCCGAGGTGCTCGACTCCTCCTACGACGGCGTGCTGCACTTCGCCGCCAGCTCCCAGGTCGGCGAGTCGGTCGCGGACCCGGAGAAGTACTGGCGCAACAACGTGGCCGGCTCGCTGGAGCTGATCAGCGCGATGCGCAAGGCCGGCGTCGGCACCCTGGTCTTCTCCTCCACCGCCGCCGTCTACGGCGAGCCGGAGCAGGTCCCGATCGCCGAGACCGCCCGCACCTCGCCGACCAACACCTACGGCGCGACCAAGCTCGCGGTCGACCACCTGATCACCAGTGAGGCGGCCGCGCACGGCCTGGCCGCCGTCTCGCTGCGCTACTTCAACGTGGCCGGGGCGTACGGCAGCTCCTCGGGTGTCGCCTTCGGCGAGCGGCACGACCCGGAGTCGCACCTGATCCCGCTGGTCTTCCAGGCCGCCCTGGGCGAGCGCCCGCACATCGCGGTCTACGGCGAGGACTACCCGACGCCGGACGGCACCTGCATCCGCGACTACATCCACGTCGCCGACCTGGCCGACGCGCACCTGCTGGCGCTGGGCGCCGCCAAGGCCGGCGAGCACCTGATCTGCAACCTCGGCAACGGCAGCGGCTTCTCGGTCCGTGAGGTGATCGAGTCGGTGAAGCGCGTGACCGGCCGGGAGATCCCGGTCGTGGTCGCCGACCGCCGCCCCGGCGACCCGGCCGTCCTGGTCGCCTCCGCCGCCCGCGCCCACCAGGCGCTGGGCTGGACCCCCCGTCGTGCGGACCTGGACGAGATCGTCCGGGACGCCTGGCAGTTCACCCTGGAGAAGAAGCAAGCATGACCGACTTCCAGTCCGTCCACGGCGCCGACCCGACCGGGGTCTGGGCCGCACCCGGCCGGGTCAACCTGATCGGCGAGCACACCGACTACAACGACGGCTTCGTGCTCCCGATCGCCCTGCCGCACGCCGCCAGGGCGGCCGTCCGGCTCCGCACCGACGGCCTGCTCCGGCTGTGGAGCGAGCAGGGCGACGGCCAGGTGGTCGAGCTGGAGGTCGCCGCGCTGGCGCCCGGCTCCGTGACGGGCTGGGCCAAGTACCCGGCGGCGGTGGTCTGGGCGCTGCGCGAGGCCGGCCACCAGGTCGGCGGCGCGGACTTCTGGTTCGACAGCGACGTGCCGACCGGGGCGGGCCTGTCCTCCTCGGCCGCACTGGAGTGCGTGGTCGCCACCGCGTACCGCGACCTGTACGACCTGGAGCTCGACGCGGCCGAGCTGGCACTGCTCGCGCAGCGGGCCGAGAACGCCTTCGTCGGCGTCCCGTGCGGTGTGATGGACCAGATGGCCTCGATGTGCTGCGCCGAGGGCGGCGCGCTCTTCCTGGACACCAGGGACCTGTCGCAGCGCCAGGTCCCGCTCGACCTGGCGGCCCGCGGCCTGCGGCTGCTGGTGATCGACACCCGGGTCAAGCACGACCTGGCCGACGGCGCGTACGCCGAGCTCCGGGCCGGCTGCGAGCGGGCCGCCGGGCTGCTCGGCCTGTCCGCCCTGCGCGAGCTCGACCGGGCCGGCCTGCCGGCCGCGCTGGACCGGCTGCCCGCCGAACTCCGGCCGCTGGTACGCCACGTGGTGACCGAGAACGCCCGGGTCGAGCAGGTCATCGCCCTGCTGGACGCGGACGACCCGGCCGGGCTGGGGCCGGTGCTGACCGCCGGGCACGCCTCGCTCCGGGACGACTACCGGGTCTCCTGCCCGGAGACCGACCTCGCGGTGGCCGCGGCGGTGGAGGCCGGTGCGCTCGGCGCCCGGATGACCGGCGGCGGTTTCGGCGGCTCGGTGATCGCCCTGGTGGCGGCCGAGCTGCTGGACGGGGTCGCGGCCGCCGTGACCGGCGCGTTCAAGGCGGCCGGCCACGCCGAGCCGCGCACCTTCACCGCCGTCCCGGCCGCCGGAGCCCGCCGGCTCGGCTGACCACGCATGACCCCGCCCCGGACCGATGCACTGTCGGCCCGGGGCGGTGTCATGTCCGGACAACTGCACGGCGAATGACGAAACTTCACCAAACCCCCACCGATTCCCTGCCGGTATCCGTACGCTGAGTCCCGCAGGGAACCGGGGGGCGGACGTGGGAGCGCCCACCGCAGTGGACCCGGCAGCCGGTGGGGGTCGGCACCTGAGCAGGGGGGGAACGACGATGGGACGGGTTCGCGTCCTGGTGGTCGACGACCACCGCATCTTTGCCGAGGCACTGGCGGCCACCCTGGCCGCCGAGGCCGACGTCGAGGTCGGCGTGGCCGGGAGCACGGCCGGGGCCGAGCGCGCCCTGGAGCGGGCCGCCGCCGAAGGGCGGGCCTTCGACGTGATCCTGATCGATGCCGACCTCGGCCCCGCGAGCACACCGGCCACCCGGCGGCTGCGCCAACCGGCGGAGCCCGCCGAGCAGTTCGGACGCGCCCCGGCACCCAGGAGGCCGCCCGTCCTGCTGCCCGCCGTTCCGCCCAGGCCCCCGTCCGGGCCGCCGGCCGACGGCCTGCCGCTGCTCGCCCGGGCCTGTCGGAGCTACCCCGAGCTGCGTGCGGTGGTGCTCGCGGGCGAGGACGACCCGCGCCGCGCCGTCCGGGCCCTCCAGGCCGGGGCCTGCGGCTGGGTCGCCAAGGACAGCTCACTGCCGCGCCTGATGGCCGTGATCCGCGGCGTCCTGCGCGACGAGACGCATCTGCCGCCCGCACTGCTCACCGGAGTGGTACGGGAGTTGACCGCCGCCCGGCGCGACCGGACGGAGAGCGAACGGCTGGTGGAGAGCCTCACCCCCCGGGAGGAGGAGGTGCTCCGCTGCATGGTCGCCGGGCTCGGCCGGCAGGCCGTGGCCGAGCGGCTCTACCTCTCCCCGCACACCGTCCGCACCCACATGCAGAACGTGCTCGGCAAGCTGGGGGTGCACTCCACCCTCGCGGCCGTCGCGGTCGCCCGCCGGGCGGGCGTCAGCCCGTCCGAGCCGGCCGTTCCACCGCCCCCGCGCCCCACCCCAACCGTCGCCACAGGCCCCGGCGCCGGCTGACCAGCCCCCCAACCCCAGGTACCGACATCGTCAGGTCAGGGAATTCGGAGGACACATGTCGCCGTACAGCAATGCCGCACGCCTGAATGAACCCAACCGCCCACTCCCGGAAGGTGGTTCAGGTCTGCGTACGATCGTGGTCGGTGCCGGCTCGGCCGGGACGGCCCTCGTCCGCGACCTGGGCCGCACCCCCGACTTCGGGCTCCTCCCGGTCGGGCTGCTGGACGACGACCCGCTCAAGGCGGGTCAACTGGTCAGCGGGGCACCGGTACTGGGCACGCTGGCCGAGCTCACCGAACTCGCCGTCGAGCACCGGGCCCAGGTGGTGGTGCTGGCCATCCCCGGCCTGGCCCACCAGAAGGTCCGCGCCCTGGCCACCGCCGCCGCGGGAGCCGGAGCCGCGGTCCGCTACCTGCCGTCCTTCCTCTCCGCACTCCGCCGCGAGGTGGTCGGCTCCGACCTGCGCAGCCTGGACGTGAACCGGCTGATCGGCCGGCACGAGGTGCACGTGGTCTCCTCGGACGTCCGGGCCGTGATCGAGGGCCGCCGGGTCCTGGTGACCGGCGCGGGCGGCTCGATCGGCAGCGAGCTCTGCCGCCAGCTGCACGCCTTCAACCCGGCCGAGCTGTACATGCTCGACCACGACGAGTCCAATCTGCACCGGCTCCAACTGGACATCTGGGGCGAGGCGTTGCTCACCGACGACGCCCTGGTGATCGCCGACATCCGGGACCGGCCGAGAATCCAGCAGATCTTCCGCGACCTCAAGCCCGAGGTGGTCTTCCACGCCGCCGCGCACAAGCACCTGCCACTGCTGGAGCGCCACCCCTCCGAGGCGGTGAAGTCCAACGTGCTGGGCACCGACAACCTGGTCGAGGCGGCGCTGGCCACCGGCGTCGAGCGGTTCGTGCTGATCTCGACCGACAAGGCCGCCGACCCGACCTCGGTGCTCGGCGCCAGCAAGCGGCTGGCCGAGCTGATCGTGCAGGCCAACGCCCGGGACGCGCGCAACCTCGGGACGGGCGTCTTCTCGGCGGTCCGGTTCGGCAACGTGCTCGGCTCGCGCGGCTCGCTGCTCTCGGTACTGGCCGAACAGCTGCGCAGCGGCAGCCCGGTGACGGTCACCCACCCCGACGTGACCCGCTTCTTCATGACCATTGAGGAGGCGGTCGGGCTGGTGCTGGAGGCCGGCCGGATGGCGCACGGCGGGGAGGTGTTCGTGCTGGACATGGGCGAGCCGGTGCGGATCGTCGACCTGGTGCACAACTTCGCCCGGCAGGTGCAGCTGGAGGCGGAGGAGGTGGAGATCAGGTACACCGGCCTGCGGGCCGGTGAGAAGCTCAACGAGGCCCTGTTCTCCGAGGGCGAGGAACGCCTGCCCACCGCCCACGCCCGGATCTACGCCACCGTCGCCGACCACTCGGCCGGCCCGGAGGACCTGGCCGGCGGCCTGACCGGCCTCTACCAGGCCGCGGCGGGCAACTCCGACGCCGAGGTCCGCCGCCGGCTCGCCGAACTCCTCCCGGGCTACCACACCCCCGAGGCCCAGCCCGTCCCCGCCCTCAGCGCCCCCTACCCGGACGGCTTCTAGGCACACGATCAGCCACCAGGGGCCCGAGGAACGGCGGCGCCGACCTCAGGAGCGTTCAACGTACGTGTGCGGTCAGGCACTTTCGCCTGTTGCCCCGCCCGCCACGTAGCGTCGCCGTTCCCCGAGCCCCTGGTCAGCCGGCGCTGTCGAAGGGTGCCACCAGCTGGCGGAGCAGCCCCGCGAGCTCGGTCTGCTGGTGGCCCGTCAGTTCGGCGAGCAGGGCCCGCTCGTGGGCCAGCAGGCCGGCCAGCGCCTCGTCGGCGCGGTCGCGGCCGTCCTCGGTCAACCGGACCAGGACGCCGCGGCGGTCGTCCGGATCGGGCAGCCGCTTGACCAGCCCCTTGCCGGTGAGCCGGTCGATCCGGTTGGTCATGGTGCCGGAGGTGACCAGGGTCTGGGTGAGCAGCTGGCCGGGGGAGAGCTGGTAGGGGGAGCCGGCCCGGCGCAGGGCGGTCAGGACGTCGAACTCCCACGGCTCCAGGCCGTGCTCCGCGAAGGCGGTGCGGCGGGCGCGGTCCAGGTGCCGGGCGAGCCGGCTGACCCGGCTGAGCACCTCCAGCGGGGACACGTCGAGGTCGGGGCGCTCACGGCGCCATGCAGCGACCAGCCGGTCGACCTCGTCCTCCATGTGGATCAGTGTAGCCACGGGTGTGTCGATATGAAGCCTCTTGACGTCAAGACTTCCCCCGTGAACAGAGCGCACACAGTGGTCAGAGCTGCCGGTCCCCGACCAGCTTGGGGTGCCGCTCCATTCCCTCCAGGCCGTGCCAGGCCAGGTTCACCAGGTGCGCGGCCACCTCGGCCTTGCCGGGCCGGCGGACCTCCAGCCACCACTGGCCGGTGAGCGCGACCATGCCGACCAGCATCTGCGAGTACATCGGTGCCAGCCGGGCGTCGAAGCCGCGCGACTTGAACTCCAGGCCGAGGATGTCCTCGACCTGGACGGCGATGTCGCTGATCAGCGAGGCGAAGCTGCCGGTGGACTGGGCCACCGGCGAGTCCCGGACCAGGATCTTGAAGCCGTCGGTCGAGGTGTCGATGTAGTCCATCAGGGCGAAGGCGGCCTGCTCCAGCAGCTCGCGCGAGTGCCCGCCGGTCAGCGCGCCGGTGACCATGTCGAGGAGGAGCTGCATCTCGCGGTCGACCACGACCGCGTACAGCCCCTCCTTGCCGCCGAAGTGCTCGTAGACCACCGGCTTGGAGACGCCCGCCCGTTCGGCGATCTCCTCGACCGAGGTGCCGTCGTAGCCGCGCTCGGCGAAGACCGTCCGGCCGATGTCGAGCAGCTGCTCGCGCCGCTGCTTGCCGGTCATCCGGACCCGGCCGGGCTTGGTGGTACGGGCGGGGGCGGCGGACCGGGTACGGGCGGTCTCCGCTCGTCTGGTCCGACCGTCCGTGGTGTCTCCGTTGCTCCCGTTCACCCTTACATCATGCTGCAGGCGTCGGGTCATGCGGTGCGGCGGGCGGCGATCCGCTCCGCGTCCGGCCACCGCACATCCTTCGCCCAGCCCGCCTGTTCGAACCAGCGGATCAGTCGGGCGGAGGAGTCGATCTGGCCGCGCAGCACGCCGTGCCGGGCCGAGGTGGGGTCGGCGTGGTGCAGGTTGTGCCAGGACTCGCCGCAGGACAGCACCGCCAGCCACCAGACGTTGCCGGACCGGTCGCGGGACTTGAACGGGCGGGAGCCGATCGCGTGGCAGATCGAGTTGATCGACCAGGTGACGTGGTGCAGCAGTGCCACCCGGACCAGCGAACCCCAGAAGAAGGCGGTCAGCGCGCCCTGCCAGGACATCGAGACCAGGCCGCCGACCAGCGGCGGGATCAGCATCGAGACCAGGGTCCAGACCCAGAACAGCCGGGAGATGGTCCTTATGGCGGGGTCCTTCACCAGGTCGGGCGCGTACTTCAGCTGAGGGGTCTGCTCCTCGTCGAAGAGCCAGCCCATGTGGGCCCACCAGAGGCCCTTCATCAGCGCGGGCACCGACTCGCCGTAGCGCCAGGGCGAGTGCGGGTCGCCGTCCTTGTCGCTGAACCGGTGGTGCTTGCGGTGGTCGGCCACCCAGCGGACCAGCGGGCCCTCGATCGCCAGGCTCCCGGCGATCGCCATCGCGATCACCAGCGGGCGCTTGGCCTTGAACGAGCCGTGGGTGAAGTAGCGGTGGAAGCCGACCGTGATGCCGTGGCAGGCGACGAAGTACATCACCGTGGCGATCGCCAGGTCGGTCCAGCCCAGGCCCCAGCCCCAGGCCACCGGCACGACGGCCAGCAGGGCCAGGAAGGGCACTCCGATGAAGAGGCCGAGCGTGATCCGCTCGGCGAGCCCCTGCCGCTCGCCGCCCCGGGTGGCGGACAGCTGGGTGGCGGCGACGGCGTCGGCCCCGGGAGGCGCTTCGCTGGCCTGGATCGTCATGGGTGTCCTTGAGGGAAGGGGCTACCTACGTAGCCGTAACCTACGGCATCGTAGGTAATGCCGCCCCGGTTGGGAAGAACGTGTCGGGAACCGCCAGGGGCCCCTCAAGGTGGTGGATGTGCGGGCCCGTACCCCGTAGGCTGTGGACCGCGTGCCGGGGGACCGGCACGGCACTGCTCCTTCCCGGATCGTCTAAGGGCAGGACAGCTGGTTTTGGTCCAGCTTATGGGGGTTCGAATCCTCCTCCGGGAGCCTTCACGGCGGCCCCCGGACCGCCCGGGCGGTCCGGGGGCCGAGTCGTGTCCCGGCTAAGCTCGGGGCAGCCCGGGCGCGGCCGTGCGGAGTGCCGCCCCTCCGGGCGCCCTCCCCTCTTCCTGCGCCGAACCGAGGAGCCTCCCGCGTGAGTGCCAACAACCCTGCTGCCGTGATCGTGCTCGCCGCCGGCGGCGGGACTCGGATGAAGTCCAAGAGCCTGCCCAAGGTGCTGCACCCGATCTGCGGTCGCACCCTGGTCGGCCACGCGGTGGCCGCCGCCCAGGAGTTGACGCCGGATCGGCTGCTGGTGGTGGTCGGCCACCAGCGCGAGCTGGTCGAGGCGCACCTGGCGGAGTACTACCCCGGCGTGCGGACCGCCGTGCAACTGGAGCAGAACGGCACCGGCCACGCGGTGCGCACGGCGCTGGCCGCGCTGGCCGCCGACGGCGAGCAGCCGGACGGCACGGTGGTGATCACCACCGGCGACGCCCCGCTGCTCACCGGTGCCACGCTGGCCGCCCTGGTGGCCTCGCACGCCGCCCAGGGCAACGGCGTCACCGTGCTGACCGCGGTGGTGCCGGACTCCACCGGCTACGGCCGGATCCTGCGGGACGGGGCGGACGCGGTCGCCGCGATCGTCGAGGAGAAGGACGCCACCCCCGAGCAGCGCGCCATCGCCGAGATCAACTCCGGTGTGTTCGCGTTCGACGCCAAGCTGCTGGCCGAGGCGCTGGCCCAGGTGACCACCGACAACTCGCAGGGCGAGGAGTACCTCACCGACACCCTCGGCATCCTCCGGACGGCGGGCCACCGGGTGGGTGCCGTGGTGGCGGCCGACTACCGGGACATCCTCGGCATCAACGACCGGGTCCAGCTGGCCGAGGCCCGCCGGATCCTGAACTCCCGGCTGACCGAGCGGGCGATGCGCGAGGGCGTCACCGTGGTCGACCCGGCCACCACCTGGATCGACGTCCAGGTCACCTACGAGCCGGACGCGGTGCTGCTGCCCAACACCCAGCTGCACGGCGCCACCCACCTGGGGGAGGGCTGCCAGGTCGGTCCGAACTCGACCCTGACCGACACCCTGGTCGGCGCCGGCGCCACTGTGAGCAACGCCACGGCCATCGGCGCCGAGATCGGCGAGCAGGCCGGCGTCGGCCCGTACGCCTACCTGCGCCCGGGCGCCAGGCTGGCCCGCAAGGCCAAGGTCGGCACCTACGTGGAGATCAAGAACTCCGAGCTCGGCGAGGGCGCCAAGGTGCCGCACCTCTCGTACATCGGGGACGCCACGATCGGCGCGCACACCAACATCGGCGCGGCCTCCGTGACGGTCAACTACGACGGCGTGAACAAGCACCGGACCACCATCGGGGCCCACTGCCGCACCGGTTCGGACAACATGTTCATCGCCCCGGTGAGCGTCGGGGACGGTGCCTACACGGCGGCCGGCTCGGTGATCATCAGCGATGTGCCGGCCGGTGCGCTCGGGGTCTCCCGGGCCCCGCAGCGCAACATCCCGGGCTGGGTGGAGCGCAAGCGCCCCGGCACCGAGTCGGCCCGTGCGGCCGCCGAGGCCAACGAGGCCTGAGCGGCCCGCTGGGGATCTTGGGGAGTGGGCCGGGGCGGACGCTTCGCGGCCCAGCGCGTAACCTGGAGTACATACGTGCGCCACTGGGCTCCCTGGCCCGTGTCTTGGGCGTACTCCCCATCCCCCGTTGACCTCCCACCCCGGCCACGCCGGGGTGCGGCGCGGCGGGTTCATGTGCGTCAGCAACACGAGGAGACGGTGCAGTGAGCGGGATCACGACGTCGGGTGAGAAGAAGCTCAAGCTCTTCTCCGGCCGTGCCCACCCCGAGCTGGCGAGCGAGGTGGCGGCGGCTCTCGGGACCGAGCTGGTGCCCACCAAGGCGCTGGACTTCGCCAACGGTGAGATCTACGTCCGCTTCCTGGACTCCGCCCGAGGCGCGGACTGCTTCGTGATGCAGAGCCACACGGCTCCGATCAACCAGTGGATCATGGAACAGCTCATCATGATCGACGCGTTGAAGCGGGCCTCGGCCCGGAGCATCACGGCGATCCTGCCGTTCTACGGCTACGCCCGGCAGGACAAGAAGCACCTCGGGCGCGAGCCCATCTCGGCCCGCCTGGTGGCCGACCTGCTGGCCCAGGCCGGCGCCGACCGGATCATGGCCGTGGACCTGCACACCGCGCAGATCCAGGGCTTCTTCTCCGGCCCGGTGGACCACCTGTTCGCGCTGCCGCTGCTGGCCGACTACGTGGGCCGGAAGGTCGACCGCTCGAAGCTGACCATCGTCTCGCCGGACGCCGGCCGGGTGAAGGTCGCGGACCAGTGGTCGGACCGCCTCGGCGCCCCGCTGGCGATCATCCACAAGCGCCGCGACATGACCCAGGCCAACACCATCCTCTCCGCCGAGGTGGTCGGTGACGTTAAGGGCCGGGTCTGCGTCCTGGTCGACGACATGATCGACACCGCCGGCACCATCTGCGCCGCCGCCGACGCGCTGTTCGACAACGGCGCCGCGGACGTCATCGTGGCCGCCACCCACGGTGTGCTCTCCGGCCCGGCGGCCGACCGCCTGAAGAACTCCCGGGTCAGCGAGTTCGTGTTCACCAACACCCTGCCGACCCCGCAGGAGCTCCAGCTGGACAAGGTGACCACGCTCTCGATCGCCCCGTCGATCGCCGCCGCGATCCGCGAGGTGTTCGAGGACGGCTCGGTCACCAGCCTGTTCGAGGGCGTGCACTGACCCCGCATCACCTCCTGATCGGCCCCCTGCGCCCCCGGGCGCAGGGGGCCGATTTCGTGGTTGACGAGCCGTGCGGTTAGACTCGTGAGACTGCTCGGCGAGGGATGCTGCGCGCCCATTCGGTGCCGTCTCCGTGATCGACGCGCTGCTGAGAACCATTCAGCCGTCGTCTGCCGTCGAGCTAATCCCCCAAGTATTTGAGGGTGTGGCTTCGGCGGTTTTCGCTTGTCTGCACCCGTTTTCTATGAGGAGCAGACGTGTCCGAGATCCGCCTTGCCGCCGAGTCCCGCACCGAGTTCGGCAAGGGTGCCGCCCGTCGCGCCCGTCGCGCCGGCTTCGTCCCCGGTGTCGTCTACGGTCACGGTCACACCCCGGTCCACCTGAACCTGCCGAGCCACGACCTGATGATGGCGCTCAAGACCCCGAACGCCCTCCTGGTCGTCCCGATCGAGGGCAAGGACGAGTACGTCCTCCCCAAGGCCGTGCAGCGTGAGGCCATCAAGCGCACCATCGAGCACGTCGACCTCCTGCTGGTGAAGCGCGGCGAGAAGGTCACCGTCGAGATCCCGGTCCTCACCGAGGGCGAGCTCGCCGCCGGTGGCAACCTGCTCGAGCACGTGCTGAACGCCCTCCCGGTCGAGGCCGAGGCCACCCACCTGCCCGAGAACGTCACCGTCTCGGTCGCGGGCCTGGAGGCCGGTGCCTCCGTCCTGGCCAAGGACATCACCCTGCCGGCCGGCACCGTGCTGGCGATCGACGGCGACACCGTCGTGCTGCAGGTCATCGGCGCCCAGGCCTCGCAGGCCGACGCCGACGCCGAGGCCGCGGCCGCCGAGGCCTGAGCCCCACCCGCTGCCTGACCGCTGCCCCGGCCGCTCCACTCGGAGTGACCGGGGCAGCGGTGCGTCCGGGATGATGGCTGAACCAGACAGGTGCCGGAGGGTCCAAGAATGAGGAGCGGTACATGAACGACTACGACGGTCCCTGGCTGGTCGTCGGCCTCGGCAACCCCGGCGACGAGTACGCCCGGAACCGGCACAACATCGGGTTCATGGTGGTCGACCTGCTGGCGCAGCGGATCGGCGCCAGGTTCAAGACCCACAAGAGCCGAGCCCAGATCGCCGAGGGCCGGATCGGTGGCAAGCGGGTCGTGCTGGCCAAGCCGATGACCTTCATGAACCTCTCCGGCGGCCCGACCACCGCGCTGCGCGACTTCTACAAGGCGCCCACCTCGGCGCTGGTCGCCGTCCACGACGAGCTGGACCTCGACTACGCCGCTCTGCGGCTCAAGCTCGGCGGCGGCGACAACGGCCACAACGGGCTGAAGTCGATCACCAAGTCGCTCGGCCCCGACTACCACCGGCTGCGCTGCGGGATCGGCCGCCCGCCGGGGCGGATGGACGTCGCGGACTTCGTGCTCAAGGACTTCTCCTCGACCGAGCGCAAGGAGCTGGACTGGTTCGTGGACCGGTCGGCCGACGCGGTGGAGGCCCTGCTCACCGAGGGCCTGGAACGCGCACAGGGCACGTACAACTCCTGACGGTCCGTCAAGAGACCGCGCCGGGTTTGGGCAACGGTCGTACAACGCTTGCTTGATCGTTCCTCAATCCGTGTGGGAACGACCCGTCCGATCGGAT
This sequence comes from Kitasatospora sp. NPDC002040, assembly GCF_040296785.1. Classification (NCBI taxonomy): domain Bacteria; kingdom Bacillati; phylum Actinomycetota; class Actinomycetes; order Kitasatosporales; family Streptomycetaceae; genus Kitasatospora; species Kitasatospora sp. NPDC002040. Next base: position 120,736 of record NZ_JBEOXV010000003.1, read on the forward strand.
AACGTCAGGCCCGTACGCAGGGTTGAGGGGTTGGAACTGGGGGTAAGGACCGTGATTCGGTCACAGCGCGTCCGTGTCGGACGTGTCGTCGGAGGTACGGCGCTGGCGCTGTCCGTCTCGGCGTTCGGTGCCTCGGCGGCGCAGGCCGCCGATCCGAGCGCGAAGCCGGTCGGGACGCCGGAGCCCGCCGCCGCGCAGTTCCCCGCGCCGGTCGCCGGGGAGCTGGGCGCCTCGTCCGGGCTGTACGCCGTGGGCGGCGGCCTGGTGGTGGTGGCGGGGGGTGCGGCGATGTGGCTGCGCCGCCGCAAGTCCGGCCGGGTGTCGGTGCACTGAGCGGGCGTCAGGAGACGACAGAGGGGCGGTCCGTGCGGACCGCCCCTCTTCACGTCCTGAACGGTCAGCCGGTGTTGCGCAGGCCGGCCGCGATGCCGTTGACGGTCAGCAGCAGCGCCCGGGCCCGCAGCGGGTCCTCGTCGCGGCCCTGGGCGACCAGCTCGCGCTGGCGGCGGAGCAGAGCGACCTGGAGGTAGGAGATCGGGTCGAGGTAGGCGTCGCGGACCGTGAAGGTCTGCTTCAACACCTCGTTGTGCTCCAGGAGTTCGCTCTCACCGGTGAGGCGGAGCACCTCCTTCAGGGTCAGCTCGTGCTCGGCCACGATCTGGTCGAAGACGTGGTGCAGCTCGGCCGGCACCAGCTGCTCGACGTAGTGCCGGGCGATCCGCAGGTCGGTCTTGGCCAGCGTCATGGCGACGTTGGACAGGAAGTTCTGGAAGAAGTGCCACTGACCGTGCATCTCCGCCAGCACGTCGCCCAGACCGGCCTCCCGGGCCGCCGCCAGGCCGGAGCCGACGCCGTACCAGCCGGGCACGATCTGCCGGGACTGGGTCCAGCCGAAGACCCACGGGATGGCCCGCAGCCCGTCCAGGCCGGCGCCCGAGTCCGGGCGGCGGGACGGGCGGGAGCCCAGGTGCAGCGAGGCCAGCTGGTCCACCGGGGTGGCCGCGAAGAAGTACTTCGGCAGGTCCTCCTGCTCGACCAGCGCGCGGTACGAGGTGTGCGCGGCGGCCGAGACCCGGTCCATCACCTGGTCCCAGCGGGCCAGCTCCTCGGGCGCCTGGCGCGGTGCGGTGTGCAGCGCGGAGGCGGCCAGGGTGGCCGAGATGGTCAGCTCCAGGTTCTCCCGGGCCAGCGACGGGAGCAGGTACTTGTCGGAGATCACCTCGCCCTGCTCGGTGACCTTGATCTCGCCCTCCAGGGTGCCCCAGGGCTGGGCCAGGATCGCCTCGTGCGAGGGGCCGCCGCCGCGGCCCACGGTGCCGCCGCGGCCGTGGAACAGCCGCAGCCGGATGCCGTACCGGTGCGCGACGTCGCGCAGCCGGCGCTGGGCCCGGTGGATCTCCCACTGGGAGGTGGTGATGCCGCCGAACTTGGACGAGTCCGAGTAGCCCAGCATCACTTCCTGGACGTCGCCGCGGAGCGAGACCAGCAGGCGGTACGAGGGGTCGGAGAGCATCTCGTCCAGGATCCGGTCGGCCTCCTGGAGCTCGTCGGTGGTCTCCAGCAGCGGCACGATGCCGATGGTGGCGATGCCCGCGTGCAGGTCGATCAGGCCGGCCTCGCGGGCCAGCACGGTGGCCGCGAAGACGTCGTCCGCGCCCTGGCACATCGAGATGATGTAGCTCTCGACGATCTCGTCGCCGAACCGCTCGAAGCCCTCGCGGATGGTGTTGAAGACGCCGAGCGTCTTCGTCCCGGCGGCGTCCAGCGGGGCCGGGGTGGGCGCCAGCGGGCGGCGCGAGCGCAGCTCCTTGGCGAGCAGCTTCTGCCGGTACTCGCGCGGCATGTCCGCGTAGCGCCAGGCCTCCTCGCCGAGCCGGTCGAAGAGCTGGCCGAGCGCGTGGTGGTGCGCCTCGGCGTGCTCGCGGACGTCCATGGTGGCGAGCTGGAGGCCGAACGCCTCCACGGTGCGGATCGCCCGGGCCAGCCGGCCGTCGGCGATCAGGCCGCCCCGGTGGGCCCGCAGCGAGTCCTGAATGAGCTTCAGGTCGGCGACCAGCTCGCGGGTGCCCAGGTAGTCCCGGCCCGGGACGTGCTGGGTGCCGGTCGAGAGCCGCTCGCGGGTGTTCTCCAGCTTGAGCCGGACGCAGGTGGCCTTGAGCCGGTACGGCTCCTCGGCGTTCATCCGCTTGTAGCGCGGGCTCAGCTCGGGCAGCAGCGCGAGGTCGGCGTCCAGCGAGGCGAGCAGCTCCTCCGAGGCGCCGGCCAGCCGGACCGAGGTGGAGAGCGAGTTGCGCAGGTCGTCGACGGCCGCCAGGGCGTCCTTGATGCCGTACTCGTGCTGGAGGTTGAGCACGTCCCAGGTGACCTGCGGGGTGACGTTCGGGTTGCCGTCCCGGTCGCCGCCGATCCAGGTGCCGAAGGTCAGCGGGCGGACGCCCTCGGGCAGGCTCAGCCCGACCCGGGCCAGCTCCTCATGCAGCTCCTCCAGTACCTCCGGGACGGCCTCGCGGTACAGCTCGTCCAGGTAGTAGACGGCGTTGCGGGCCTCGTCGGTCGGCTCCGGGCGGGCGATCCGCAGCTCGTCGGTCTGCCAGAGCAGGTCGATCACCTCGGCGAGGCGGCGGTCGGCCTGGCGCTTGGCCGAGCTGTGCCGGACCGGGTCGGTGGCCGAAAGGCCGGAGGCGGCGTGCTCGCGGTGGATCCGCTCCAGCAGCTCGCCGATCCGGCGCAGCTTGTTCAGCACCGAGCGGCGGGCCGCCTCGGTCGGGTGCGCGGTGAAGACCGGACGGACCGCCAGGTTCGCCAGCGTGTCGGCCAGGTGCTTCGGGTCGGCGTCCGCGAGCTGGTCGGCGGTCTGCGCCAGCAGCGAGCCGTCCTTGGCCCGGCGGGTGGCGAACTCGCGGCCGCGGTGCACCTGCTCGGTGACGTTCGCCAGGTGGAAGTAGGTGGAGAAGGCCCGGACCAGCTTGGCCGCGGTCTCCAGGTCGATGCCGGCGAGCAGTTCCGCGGTGGCCTCGCCGTCGGTGCGGCTGAGCAGGCGGACCTGCTCGACCAGGCCGAGCAGCTCGGCGCCCTCCTGGCGGACCAGGGTCTCGCCGAGCAGGTCGCCGAGGCGGCGGATGTCCGCGCGGAGCGCGGCGTTGTCGGCGATCGGCGTGGGGCTCTCCGCCGGAGTGGGGACCGGAGCGGTCACGGCTGGCTCCCTGTGGTGGTGGGGTTCGGCAACGGCTCTCGCCGCCCGGGTGCAGGCGGTGTGTGCGGACCGCGCTGTCCGACGCGACCAGCATAGGTGGCACCCGGTGCCGTCTCGGCGAGATAACCGCATGGCGGACACCGATCGCGGTTCCGGACCGGCCGGCCGGGCCGGGCACGGCCGGAGGCCGGTGCAGCCGGTGCCCTAGGCTGAGCCGCATGAGCAACTCGCCGGAGGGGGGCGGGCCGGGCCCAGCACTGTGGTGGTGGGGGCGGCGCCGTAGCGTGGTGCTGGATGTCGGACTGGCCGGGTTGGCCGGGCTGGAGTGTGCCTTCGGGGCGTACGTGACGGCGGCGCAGCAACTGCACTGGCCGTTCCCGGCCGCGCTGGCGGTGGCCGTGCTGGGCGCGCTGTCCGGCGCGACCCTGGTGGTGCGCCGCAGGTGGCCCGCGGTACCGATGGTGGTGGCGCTGGTCTTCGTACCGGGGTCGTTCGGCATCGTGCTGCTGATGGTCTCGCTGTACACGCTGGCGGCGACCTGGGAGTGGCCGACCAGACGGTGGCGGATGGTGGCGCTGTCGGCGCTGGCGTTCGTGGAGACGCTGGCCGTGGTGCTGTTCAGCATGCTGGCCCCCGAGACCGCGCCCGGTGAGGCCCCGCCCGGTGAACTCCCGCCGACCTGGGTGTTCGTGCTGATGGCGGTCATGATCGCGATCGGGGTGACGGTGCCCCCGGTGGTGACCGGGCTGTACCTGGGGGCCCGCCGCCGGCTGGTGGAGAGCCTCAAGGACCGGGCGCACGGCCTGGAGACCGAGCTCGACCTGCTGGCCGAGCAGGCGCAGGAGCGGGCCCGCCGGGCCCGGCTGGAGGAGCGGACCCGGATCGCCCGGGAGATGCACGACGTGGTGGCGCACCGGGTGAGCCTGATGGTGGTGCACGCCGGGGCGCTGGAGCGGGTGATCCCGAAGGACCCGGAGAAGGCGCAGCAGAGCGCCCGGCTGATGGGCGAGGTGGGCCGGCAGGCGCTGAACGAGCTGCGCGAGATCCTCGGGGTGCTGCGGATGTCGGAGGAGGCGGTGGGCGCCCCGGCGGGGCTGGCCGAGCTGACCCGGCTGGTGCAGCAGTCGGAGGCGGCCGGGATGCCGGTGACGCTGACGGTGAGCGGGGCCAGACGGCAGTTCGTGCCGGAGGCCGAGCAGACCGCGTACCGGGTGGTGCAGGAGGGGCTGACGAACGCTCACAAGCACGCCGGGGGCGCGCGGGTCTCGGTGCTGCTGGCCTTCGTGCCGAACGGCGTGCGGGTCGCGGTGCTGAACGACTGCCCGGGCGGGACGGAACGGGAGACCGTCCTGCCGAGCGGTGGCAACGGGCTGGTCGGCATGCGCGAGCGGGTGCTCGCGCTGGGCGGCAGCTTCAGCGCCGGGCCGGAGCCGGACGGGGGCTTCCGGGTGGAGGCGGTACTGCCGTCCCGACTGGCGGTCCAGCAGGCGCGGCTGACGTAGTGCCCGGCGGCCGGCGGAGCAGCAGCCGGGCGACCGGTGGCTGCACCAGCGGGCCGAACAGCCGGACGCTGAGCGGCAGGCTGAGCAGCACCGCCAGGCCGAGCGCGAAGGCGCCGTACACCGGCAGGGCGGTCCAGGCGTGGTGCAGGGAGCGGGCGTGGTAGACGCCGCTGGCCTGGAGCACCTTGAGCGGGAAGCCGTGCAGCAGGTAGACGTACAGCGAGGCGGCGCCGAGCCGGGTCCAGGGCAGCCGGCGGGCCGGGAGCAGGGCGAGGAAGGAGGCGGCGGCGACCAGGGAGAGCAGACCGAGGGCGGCCTTGACGGTCAGCCAGACCGGGTAGGCGACGCCGAGTTGGGCCGCGGTCTCGGTGTACTCGACCCAGGCGGAGTTCAGCAGCTTGGGGTAGGCCAGCCAGACCGCGGCGAACGCCGAGAACAGGCCGAACGGGGCGAGCGCGCGGACCGTCCGGTGGTGCAGCAGTTCGAAGTGCCGCGGCCGCAGCACCAGCCCGAGCACGAACCAGGGCAGGAAGCCCAGGGTCCGGCCGAGGGCGAGCTCGGCCGGGTAGGCGTGCATCGCGCCGGAGCCGGCCGCGACCAGCACGGCGACCGGCAGCGGGTGCCGCAGGGCGGTCCAGAGCGGGACGCTGAGCCGCCAGATCAGCAGTGAGAGCAGGAACCAGGTGAGCCAGCGCGGCTCCAGCAGCCGGATCGGCTGGAGCTCCTGTTCCAGCAGCATCCCGACCAGGTTGTAGAGCAGTTGGAAGACCAGGTACGGGACCGCGATCTGGGTGATCAGCCGCCCGCCGTCCACCTGCGGGCGGCCGGGCCTGGGCCGGGCGAAGTAGCCGCAGAGCACGATGAAGACCGGCATCGAGAAGGCCGCGATGGTCAGCACCACGGCGCCGACCGTGCGGTTCTGCTCCAGCAGCGGCATCCAGGTGTGGGCGCAGACCACCAGCGCGACGGCGGCGAACTTGGCGTTGTCGAAGAGCGGTTGGCGTTCCGACACGAATCCCCCTGCTGTTCTCCGCGAAAGCTCCACCATCGGGCTGGGGGTCAGTGTGGACTCAACCGGACTTCAGCGGCAGGGGATTGGCGAAAATGTCACGTACCGACCCGTACGGTCATACCGTCAGCGCGCGCAGCCGTTCGGGCTGCAGGCCGAGCACCAGGGTGGCCACCGCCGCGTCGACCGAACGGCCCAGGTACCACTCGCCGGTGTGGTCCAGGCTGTACACCCGGCCCTCCTCGTCGACGGCCAGCAGCGCCTGGCCGAACGCCTCCTCGCCGAGCGGGGCGACCCGGCTGCCCAGGGCCCGGCCCAGGTCCGCCAGCGTGCGCGGCTGGTGCAGCCCGCACCGCGGGTCGAGCAGGAACGGCGTCCGGGCGATCTCGCGGCCGGCCCCGGCTAGGTCGAAGGCCAGCCCGCCGAACTCGGCCCAGGCCTCGATCGCGGCCGGGAAGACCGCGTGCTGGACCCCGTCCGGGGAGCCGTGCGCGACCAGGGCGTCGGCCCACTCCTCGGCCTGCCGGATCTGCCAGCGGCCGGGGTGCCAGCCGGCCTGCTTGAGCGCGGCCGCGACATCGGCGGGAAAACGGGGCTGGGTACGGAGGGCGGAGTTCAGCGGGGGCTCCAGAGGGACGGGCGGAGATCAGGAGGAGGTGGGGCCGACGGCGACGCTGGCCACCTGGAGGTGGCCGAGCAGCGGCTCGCAGGAGCGGCACGGCGGTGCGTGGGTGCCGTGCGCCGGGTCGCCCTCCTCACGGATCCGGACGGTGGTCAGCCGCGAGCCCTTGAGCGCCTTGCGGGCGTCGTGCAGGGTGAGCGGCTTGCGGGCGGAGCGCTTGGACCGGGTGGTGTCCACCTCGCTCAGGAACCGGGACAGCAGCTCCGCCTCCGGGCAGCGCCCGACGAACCGCTCGCGCTGCTCGTCCGGCAGCGCGGCCAGGAACTCGTCGACCAGCGGGTGCAGCTCGGGCAGCCGGTCGGGCTTGTGCCCGGCCAGGGTGTGCACGGTGCCGTTCTTCAGCGACAGGGCGGCGGCCATCGCGGGCAGCAGGCTGTCCCGGTGGTGGCGCAGCGTCGGCGCTCCGGTCTCCTCCATGGGCACTGCTCCTCACTTGGGTCGTGGCCGCCTCCGACAGTAGGGGTCCAGCGTGCCAAACACCGCCGACACCCCGCACGTCGGGGGTCTGACCCGGTGTCGGCTGACCCGGTTTCACCATTCCCCCACGTTTTCCGTATTCGCCCCCCGCGCCCTGACGGCAGCCGATAGCGTTCCGGCAGCGGGCCGGGCCGACCGTGGGGGAGCGGGCCGTCCGCAGGGGCAGCCGGGGGCGATGGGGCCCACCGGTACCGAGCAAGGGGGGTCTTGCGATGACGTCGTCCGGAGAGCAGGCGCACGAGGCGCCCGGAGAGCACGTACCGACACCGGGGGTGCCCGAACCGAGGGTCGCCGAGCGGATCGGCATGGCCGTGGTCGGGGCCGGCTACTGGGGACCGAACCTGGTCCGGAACGCGCAGCAGACGGCCGCACTGCGGCTGCACTGGCTCTGCGACCTGGACGAGGCCAGGTCCCGGCGGGTGCTGGGGGAGTACAGCACCGTCAGGTCCACCACCTCGTTCGAACAGGTGCTGGCGGACGAGCGGGTGCAGGCGGTCGCGATCGCCACGCCCGCCGCCGCGCACTACAAGCTGGTCCGGGCCGCGCTGGAGGCGGGCAAGCACGTCCTGGTGGAGAAGCCGATCACCACCTCCGCCGACGACGCGGCCGAGCTCTGCGAGCTGGCCGAGGCGCGCGGGCTGGTGCTGATGTGCGACCACACCTTCTGCTACACCCCGGTGGTGCGGCGGATCAGGGAGCTGGTGCACGGCGGGGAGCTCGGCGACATCCAGTTCTTCGACTCGGTGCGGATCAACCTCGGGCTGGTCCAGCCCGACGTGGACGTGCTCTGGGACCTGGCCCCGCACGACCTGTCGATCCTGGACTTCGTGCTGCCGCCGGGCGTCGAGCCGGTCGGGGTGAGCGCCCAGGGCGCCGACCCGATCGGGGCCGGCCGGGCCTGCGTGGCGTACCTGACGGTGCGGTTGAGCAACGGCGCGCTGGCGCACTGCCACGTCAACTGGCTCTCCCCGACCAAGGTCCGCACCACCATGATCGGCGGCTCCCGCCGCACCCTGGTCTGGGACGACCTCAACCCGCAGGCCAGGCTGGCCGTGCACGACCGCGGGGTGGACCTCACCCCGCCGGACGAGCTGACCGACGCGATCCGGCACCAGGCGCTGATCTCCTACCGGGTCGGCGAGATGGTCGCCCCCGCGCTGGTCGAGCAGGAGGCGCTGCGCAACGTGATGGCGGAGTTCGCCGCCTCGATCACCGAGGGCCGGGCGCCACTCACCGACGGCCGGTCCGGCCTGCGGGTGCTGCGGCTGCTGCACGCCGCCTCGCGCAGCCTCGAACTCGGCGGCGCCACCGTCCCGGTGGAGTCCGCCGGCGACGTAGAACTGATCACTGCTCAGGAGAGGGCCACCGCCCGATGAACGCTGTCCCGATCGAGGGTTCCCGCTGCCTGGTCACCGGCGGTGCCGGGACCATCGGCTCGACCGTGGTCGACCAACTGCTCGCGGCCGGCGCCCGCGAGGTGGTCGTGCTCGACAACTTCGTCCGGGGCCGGATGGCCAACCTGGCGCACGCCGAGTCGATCGCGAAGCCCGGGCAGCTGCGGGTGGTGGACGGCGACATCCGCGACCGCGCACTGCTGCGCGAGCTGCTCGGCGCCGACACCGACCTGCTCTTCCACCTGGCCGCGATCCGGATCACCCAGTGCGCGGCCGAGCCCCGGCTGGCGCTGGAGATCATGGTGGACGGCACCTTCGACGTGGTCGAGGCCGCCGCCGAGTGCGGGGTGAAGAAGGTGATCGCCTCCTCCACTGCCTCGGTCTACGGGCTGGCCGACACCTTCCCGACGCCGGAGACCCAGCACCCATACCACAACGACACCCTGTACGGCGCGGCCAAGGTCTTCAACGAGGGCCTGCTGCGCAGCTTCCACGCGATGTACGGGCTGGACTACGTGGCGCTGCGCTACTTCAACGTCTACGGCCCCCGGATGGACGTGCACGGCCGCTACACCGAGGTGTTCATCCGCTGGATGGAGCGGATCAATGGCGGGGAGCCGCCGCTGATCTTCGGCGACGGGGCCCAGACCATGGACTTCGTGCACACCGAGGACATCGCGCGGGCCAACCTGCTGGCCGCCGCCGCCCCGGTCACCGACAAGGTCTACAACATCGCCACCTCCACCGAGGTCTCGCTGCGCGGCCTGGCCGACGCGCTGCTGCGCGCGATGGACTCCGAGCTGGACGTCGAGCACGGCCCGGCCCGGGGCACCGCCGGTGGCGTGGTCCGCCGGCTGGCCGACATCTCGGCCGCCGAGCGCGAGCTGGGCTGGAAGCCGGAGCTCGGCCTGGACGAGGGCCTGCGCCAGCTGGTCGCCTGGTGGCGCGAGCAGTAACCGGCCCGTCCCACCGCACCGTTGACCGTCTCGTACCGCCGCATCCGGGAGCAGCTCCGTGTCCACCACCCCCGTCCTGCCCCTCATCCCCGTGATGATCCCCTGGCTCGGTGAGGAGGAGGCCCAGGCCGCCGCCGAGGCCGTCCGCTCCGGCTGGGTGGCCCAGGGCCCCCGGGTCGCCGAGTTCGAGCGGGCCTTCGCCGCGTACCTGGGCGTGCCGCACGCCGTCGCCGTCTCCTCCTGCACCACCGCGCTGCACCTGGCGCTGCTCGGCGCCGGGGTCGGCCCCGGGGACGAGGTGGTGGTGCCCTCGCTCTCCTTCATCGCCACCGCCAACGCGGTCACCTACGTCGGCGCCGTCCCGGTCTTCGCGGACGTCGAGGCGGCCACCGGCAACCTGACCGCCGAGACCGTGGCCCCGCTGCTCACCGAGCGGACCAGGGCGGTGATCGCGGTGGACCAGGGCGGCGTACCGGTCGACCTGGCCGCGATCGAGGCCCTGGCCGGGCCGCGCGGCATCACCGTGATCGAGGACGCCGCCTGCGGGGCGGGCTCGCTGCTGCGCGGCCGCCCGGTCGGCAGCGGCGCGGTGATCGCCGCGTACTCCTTCCACCCGCGCAAGCTGCTGACCACCGGCGAGGGCGGCATGGTCACCTGCCAGGACGGTGAACTCGCCGCCCGGCTGCGGCGGTTGCGCGAGCACGGGATGAGCGTCTCGGCCGCCGACCGGCACGCCGCCAGCGGCGGGGCCGGGGTGGTCGAGACGTACGACGAGATCGGCTACAACTACCGGATGACTGACATCCAGGCCGCGATCGGCCTGGTCCAGCTCGGCAAGCTGCCCGCGATGGTGGCCCGCCGGCGCGAACTGGCGGACCGCTACCGGACCCTGCTCGGCCCGCTGGGCGAGCGGCTGGTGGCCGACCCGGCGCACGGCACCGGCAACTTCCAGGCCTGCTGGCTGCTGCTGCCCGAGGACGCGCCCGACCGCACCGAGGTGCTGACCCGGCTGGCCGCGGCCGGGGTGTCCGCCCGGCGCGGCATCATGGCAGCCCACCTGGAGGCCCCGTACAAGGACTCCGCCCGGGTGCCGCTGCCCAACACCGAGCTGCTGACCGGCCGTTCGCTGATCCTGCCGCTCTACCACACCCTCGCCGAGGACCAGCAGGACACCGTGGTCGGCGCGCTCCGGGCGATCCTCGGTTGACCGAGATCAGGCATCTCGGCCACGCGGGATTCGTGGTCGGGCACGCCGGTCTGCGCATCCTGATCGACCCCTGGTTCCACCCCGCCTTCCTGGACGCCTGGTTCCCCTACCCCGACAACCGGGAGCTGCTGCCCGAAGTGGTGGCCGGAGACTACGACTTCCTCTACATCTCGCACACCCACGAGGACCACTTCGACGAGCGGCTGCTCGGGCAGCTGGACCGGGACGTCACGGTGCTGGTGCCGCGGTTCCGCTCGCACGGCCTGCGCAAGCGGCTGAACCGGCTCGGCTTCGGCCGCCAGGTGCTGCTCGGGCACCGGGAGTCGTACCGGCTCGGCCCGGACGCCACCGCCACCATGCTGCTCGACACCAGCCACAAGGAGGACAGCGGACTGCTGCTCGACCTGGGCGGCTACCGCTTCCTCGACCTGAACGACTGCAACACCCCGATGTCCGAACTCCCGGACCGCATCGACCTGCTGGCCGCCCAGTACTCCGGTGCGATGTGGTACCCGAACGCCTACGACTACCCGGCCGAGGCGATGGCCGCCAAGACCGCCGCCGTCCGGGCCGACCTGCTGGACACCCTGGTCCGCAAGGTGAAGCTGACCGGCGCCCGGGCCTACCTGCCCTCGGCCGGGCCCGCCTGCTTCCTCGACCCCGGGCTGGACCGCTTCAACGACCGCGCCGCCACCATCTTCCCGCACTGGGAGGACGTCGCCGCGACCTTCGCGGACGCCTGCCCGGACACCGAGGTGCTCCGCACCGCCCCCGGCGACCCGGTCGACCGCCCGTCCGGGCCCGGCAGCTGGGCCACCGACCCGGCCGGCTACCTGGCCGCCTACCGGGAGCGGCGCCGGGACGAGTGGGAGGCCTACCACCGGGGCCCGGCCCCGGCAGTGGACGCCGCCGAGGTGGCCGAGCACTTCGACCGGCTCCAGCGGCTGAATCGGCCGCTGCTCGCCGACTACCGGCGCGACCTGCGGCTGGAGACCGACGGCACCGTCTGCGCCCTGCCGCTCGGCGAACTGGCCGAGCGGGTCGAGCTGGAGGACGAACCGGTCGACCCCGCCTACACCATCCGGGTCCCGGCCCGCGCGCTGCGCGCCGTGCTGGACGGCCGGGCCGGCTGGGAGGAGGCGCTGCTCTCGATGCGGCTCAGCCTGCACCGCGACCCGGACGTCTTCGACCTGACCCTGCTCAGCCTGCTCCGCTACGGCCACCAGCCCGCCCAGACCCGCCAGTTGGTCCGCGAGCGGACCGCCGCCGCCGAGCAGCTGGTGGAGCGGGACGGCCTGCGGTTCCAGCGCTACTGCCCGCACGCGGGCGAGGACCTGGGCCACGCCGCGATCGCCGACGGCGTGATCGAGTGCCCCCGGCACCACTGGAAGTGGGACGCCAGGACCGGCCGCTGCCTGGCCGGCGGCTCCCTGCCCCTGCTCGTCGAACACCTCTCCCTGGAAGGGCCTGTCGGTTGACTTCCTCGCCCACGTGAACGTGGGGATTCCCCTCAGTCTTGCGGCTGAGCCGTTGCGCGGGTGCGCGGCGGTGGGACCACTTCCTGCTTCATCGACGACTGCCCGCCCGGAGTGTTCCGTTGAGGTCTTACACCGTCTCCACAGGCCGACACCGCCAGTCCGGCGGCCAGGATGTTGCGAGCTGCGTTGACGTCCCGGTCGTGGGTCGTCCCGCAGTCGCACGTCCACTCACGGACATTGAGCGGCATCGTGCCGCGCATCGTGCCGCAGGCGGAGCACAGCTTGGAGGAGGGGAACCAGCGGTCGACCACGACCAGGTCCCGCCCGTACCAGGAGGCCTTGTACTCAAGCATGCTGCGCAGCTCGGACCAGGACGCATCGGAGATGGCGCGGGCGAGCCTGTGGTTCTTGAGCATGTTGCGGACCGGCAGATCCTCGATCACGACCGTTTGGTTCTCACGGACGAGGCGAGTGGTGAGCTTGTGCAGGAAGTCCCGGCGCCGGTCGGTGATCCGTGCGTGCAGGCGGGCGACCTTGAACCGGGCCTTGGCCCTGTTGTTGGAGTCCTTGACCTTGCGGGACAGCTCTCGCTGGGCTTTGGCGAGGCGTTCACGGTCCCGCCGCTCATGGCGGGGATTGGTGATCCTCTCCCCGGTGGAGAGGGTCACCAGACTGATGATCCCGGCGTCGATCCCGACGACCGCGTTGACGGACCCCGGCATGGCCGGCCGGTCATCGCAGAGCAGCGAGGCGAACCAGCGGCCCGCGCTGTCCTGAGAGACCGTGACCGTGGACGGCACCGCGCCCTCGGGAAGCGGGCGCGACCACACGACCGCCAGCGGCTGGTCCATCTTCGCCAGGGTGAGCATTCCGTCCCGGAGGCGGAACGCGGAGCTGGTGTACTCGGCGGACCGGCGGGACTTCTTCCGGGACTTGAACGTCGGGTACCTCGCCCGCTTCCGCCAGAAGCCGGCGAACGCCCCCTGCAGGTGCCGAAGCGCCTGCTGCAACGGCACCGACGACACATCGCGGAGGTAGGCCAGCTCCTCGGTCCTCTTCCACGCCGTCAGCATCGCCGACGTGGCGTTGTAGTCGACCCGCTCCTGACGCAGCGTCCACGCCTCGCTGCGAGCCTGCAACGCCAGGTTGTACACCTTCCGCACGCACCCGAACGTACGCGAAAGCACAGCTGCCTGCGCATCGGTCGGATAGAAGCGGTACTTGAACGCCCGCTTCACGGAAGTGGCACTCACACGTCACACGGTAATGCCCGTTTTCATCCCCGTACGACGATTGATCAGCTGCCGTGATGTCATCCCGCCTTTTTGGCGGCCTGCCTGCCCCTGACCCCTCTCCGGCTGAAGCCGGCGGTATCCACGGAGGTATCCGATGAACCCGATCCCGCTCGTCGACCTGCAAGCCGCCCACGCCGAGGTTGCCGAGGAGGTCCGGGTCGGCTTCGACCGGGTGCTGACCTCCGGCGCCTACATCAAGGGCCCGGACGTGACCGCCTTCGAAGCCGAGTACGCGGCCTTCTCCGGCGTCGCCCACGCGATCGGCACCGCCAACGGGACGGACGCGATCGAGATGGCGCTGCGCGCCCTCGAGCTGCCGGCCGGGGCCCGGGTGGTGCTGCCCGCCAACACCTTCGTGGCGACCGCCGAGGCGGTGTCCCGGGCCGGGCTCTACCCCGTCCTGGTGGACGTCGACCCCGACTCGCTGCTGATCGACCCGGCCCGGGCCGCCGAGGTCGCCGCCGACGCCTATCTGCCGGTCCACCTGAACGGCCAACTCGCGCCGGTGGAGCACATCCTGGAGATCGCCGACGGCCGCCCGGTGATCGAGGACGGCGCCCAGTCCCAGGGCGCCACCCGGCACGGCCGCCCGTCCGGTTCCTGGGGCGTGCTCGCCGCCACCAGCTTCTACCCCGGCAAGAACCTCGGCGCCTACGGCGACGCGGGCGCCGTGGTCACCGACTCGGCCGAACTGGCGGCAGCGGTGCGGGAGATCGGCGACCACGGCTCCAGCCAGAAGTACCTGCACGAGCGGTTCGGCTTCAACTCCCGACTGGACACCCTGCAGGCGGTGGTGCTGCGGGCCAAGCTGCGCCACCTGCCGGGCTGGAACAACGCCCGCCGGGCCGCCGCCGCCCGCTACCACCAACTGCTGGCCGGGCTGCCCGGGCTGACCCTCCCGGTCACCCTGCCCGGCAACGTGCACGTCTGGCACCTGTACGCGGTCCGGGTGGCCCGCGGCCGGGACGAGGTGTTCGCCGCCCTGCACGGGGCGGGCATCGGCGCGGGCGTGCACTACCCCGTCCCGGTCCACCTCCAGCCCGCCTTCCAGTACCTCGGCCACCCCGAGGGCAGCTTCCCGGTGACCGAGCGCGCCGCCGCCGAGATCCTCACCCTCCCGCTGCACCCGCACCTGACCGAGGACCAGCAGGCCTTCGTGGCCGAGACCCTGGCCAAGGCCCTCACCAGGGTCTGACGGAGCGGCAGCGGCCCGGGTGGTCCGCGTCCTGACCACCCGGGCCGGGGCCCCAGGGGCCCCGCCGCACCCCCTAGGCTGTCTGCAGCAATCGTCGTAGCAGCCAGTGGGGGCACCCAGATGACGACAGGTCGGCCCGGTACTGCCGCCGCGCCCAACGGGGCGTACGCGGGGCAGGTGGTGCAGTTTCCCGATCCGCTCCGGGCGGGCAAGTACCCGGCCGGGGTGCAGGTGGACGCCGCGGGGATGCCAGACTTCGGCCCGTACGCCGCGGCGGTGGCCGAGGTGGCCGACCCGCCGGACGGCTTCGGGGTGGACGAGCTGCGGCTGACCGACTACGTGTCGGCCAACGCCGCGCTGTACACCCAGGGCCACCCGCTCTGGGCCGACCAGGACACCGCCGTGGCGACCCCGCCCGGCTGGACCTGGCACCACGTCATGGGCCGGGCCGCCCCCGGCTGGCGGCGGATGGAGCTGGTCCCGGTCGAGGTCAAGGCACTGCTCCGGCACCACGGCGGCCTGGCCCACTCGGGCGCCGACCACGGCCGCCGGGGCACCAGGCCGCTGCAGGAGCATCGCCCCGCGCACTTCCCGCTGGCGCTGGACGGCGGCGACCCGCTGGCCGTCACCGAGGACCTGGTGCAGCGCGCCGAGCAGCGGCTCGGCCACCCGCTGCCGCCCGCCTACCGCGACTTCCTCAAGCTCGCGGGCGGCCGGGCCCCGGTCGGCGTCGCCCTGGACACCGAGCTCGGACTGCTGCTGGACCAGCCGTTCCTGACGCTCAGTGAGGAGTACGGCGTCCAGGACCTGGTGTACGCCAACAAGTGCCTGCGCGACCACCTGACCAAGGACTACCTGGGCATCGCGTACGTGCAGGGCGGCCTGCTGGCGCTGAAGGTGCGCGGCGAGGGCACCGGCTCGGTCTGGTTCTGCCTGTACGACGACGCCCGGGACGCCGGCGACCCGGCGGAGAGCCCCGAGCAGCGGGTGGCCAGGCTGCTGCTGCCGTGCGGGGCGGACTTCGACCAGTTCCTGCTCCGACTGGCGGGCAGCCCGCAGGAGTTGGAGACGGTGGCGGCGATGATGGTGGACGGCGGCTTCGTCCGCGCCGTCCCGGCGAACGTTCCGGTGAACGTTCCCGCGAACGGGGAAGGGGCGCAGCAGGCGTGGTGACGTACGCGCAGGCGCAGGAGCTGGCCGAGGACTGGATCAACGCCGGGGTGCCGCGATCGCAGCAACGTGAGGTCCGGGTACGGGAGTTCGACCTGGGCTTCGTCTGCTGGGCGGAGCAGCGGTCGGAGACCCCGTCGGCCGACCCGGGCTCGGCGCCCGGGCCCCGGCTGGTGATCGCCCGGGACAGCGGGGCCAGCACGCTCTGGCCCGCGCTGCCGGTGAACGAGGTGGTCACCCGGTACGAGGCCGCCTACGGCAGCCCGACCGAGCCCAACCCGGCGGGGGCGGCCAAGCCCGTGCAGGGCGCGGTCGAGGCCACCTCCTTCCTGCTCAGCCCGCCGCAGTGGCTCAAGGACGCGGGGGAGGCGGCCATCGCGGCCGAGAACGCCCGGCTCGGCGACCCGGCCGCGGCCGGGGGCCCGAGCCTGGCGAAGCCGTCGGCCGCGCCCGCAGCGCCTCCCGTCGCAGTGCCGCCTGCTGCAGTGCCGCCGCCCGCGCCGCCGGTGGCTCCGCCCGTGCCCGTGGTGGCCGGGGCGACGCCGACCGAGCCGGCGATGTACCTGCCCGGGCCCGGACCGGCCGACGGCCCGCCGACCCCGCCGCCCGCGGTGTTCACCGTGCCGCCCGCCTCCGGGCGCCCGGCCGGCGACGCCCCGACCATGCTCGCCCCGCCGCCGCCCGGGGCACAGCCCCCGGCGCCGCCCGGCGCCCCGTACGCGCCGACCCTGCTGGCGGCCGACGGCGTGCCGGGGCTGCACGGCCTGCCCGGTGGTCCCGTTCCGCCCGGTGCCACGCCGGCGCCCGGCCACCCGGCCGGCCCGCCGCCCCCGCCCCCGGTGGAGCTGCGCGGCCCGGCCACCCCGCCGCCGGGGGCCCGGCCGGCTCCCGGCCACGCCCCGAGCGCCCCGCCGCCGCCCCCGCCCGCCGAGCTGCGCTCGCCGCCGGTGCCGGGTTCGCTGCCGGTGCCCGGTGCGCCGCCGGTCGGCTACGGGTACCCGGACGCCGCCTCGCTGGGCGCCCCGGCCCCGGCCGTGCCCCCGGCGCCGATGCCCGCCCCGGTCCCGCCGCCGGTGCAGCCCGGGGTGCCGTCGATCGGCCCCGGCAGCAGCGCGGTGGTCCGCTACCGGGGCCCCGACGGCTCCGAGCAGACCCTGATCCAGCGCAGCGAGCCCGGCACCCCGCACCCGGAGTGGAAGGCGCTGCAGGAGCTGCGCCGGCTCAACGTGCCGCCGGACCAGGTGCTCGAACTCCACACCGACCTGGAGTGCTGCGACCTGCCGGGCGGGTACTGCCTGCGGATGGTCCGGGCCGCCTGGCCGAACGTCCGGCTCAGCCACACCGCGCCGTACGGCCGGGACCAGGCGGCCCGGCAGGCCGGCATGGCGGTGCTGCTGGACCACGTCGACCAGCTGCACCAGCTGGCCGCCGCCCCGCGGCGCCCCCGTCCGGTCCGGGCGCCGCTGCCGCATCCCGGTACGCCGTCCGGCGCGCCGGTGCCGCTGCCGCCGGCCGGGCCGCAGCAGCTGGCGGCCGAGCTCGGGCAGGTCTTCGGCCCGTCGGTGTTCCGGTTCGAGCAGCGCGCGGTCTCCCGGCAGGGTGTGCCCGAGCCGGTCGCGCAGACCCTGATGTGGGCCGGGCTGCCGCGCGACTTCACGCCGTTCTTCTGGGCCCAGGCCCAGGAGGGCCGGCCGATCCCGACCCTGGCCGAGCTGGCCGCCGAGCGGGGTCTGCCGCAGGGGCCCGACTTCGGCGGCTACCTGGTGCTGGGCAACGACTACGGCCGCCAGCTCTGCGTCCAGTACGGCACCGCCGCCGTGGTCGCGGTCGACCTGGAGAACGGCGGCGAGCCGCCGCGGTTCGTGAACACCGGTGTCCCGGAGTTCGTCCGCGCGCTCGCCCTGCTCGGCCGGATGTGGCGGCTGCGCTACGGCCTGACGCCTGATCAGGCGGGCCGCTGGACCACCGACTTCCAGGCCCAGCTGGCCGAGGTCGACCCGGCCGCGCTGCAGTCGCCGGAGACCTGGTGGTCGGTGCTGCTGGAGCAGTTCTGGGACGGACTGTTCTGACCGGTCCGACCGGGTGACCCTGGTGATCCCGGTCACCCGGACCGGGGTACGGCGCGCCCGTTGGCCGTACCCCGGCTCTGCCTTGTTTGGGTTTCGATCCCATCTGCGCAAAATAGGTCAAGAGGAACGTCGTACCGGCGATCCTTGTTCTCAGACCGAACCGGGGCTCCGCAGCCCGCGAGCACGAGGGAAGAGCCCATGAGCGACGCAGTCTCCCAGCACGGCTTCACCGCTGCCCGACGGGGCTACGCACCCGAGCAGGTCGAGCAGGCGCTGGCCGCGCGCACGGCCGAACGGGACCGGGCCTGGGAGCAGCTGAGCGTGCTCGGCTCGGGCGCCCGGGAGATGGAGAAGCGGCTGGCCGAGGTGATCCGGGCCGCCGAGGACGCGCCGGACCCGGACTTCGCGCTGCTGAGCGAGCAGGCCGTCAAGCTGATGGACATCGCCCAGGCCGAGGCGCTGGCCGTCCGGGAGAAGGCCGAGCGGGCCGCCGAGGACGCCCGGGACGAGGCGTACGACCAGGGGCAGGCCGCCGCCACCGCCGCCAAGGAGTTCGGCGCCACCACCCGGACCGAGGCCGACGCGGCCGCCCGCCGGACCGAGGAGCGGACCAGGGCCGAGGCCGAGCAGCTCCGCTCGGACGCCGACCGGGACGCCAGGACGATCCGGGACACCGCCACCTCCGAGGCCGCCAAGGTCCGGGTCGCCGCCGCCGAGTACGAGGAGGCGGCCGAGGACAAGCTGGCCGAGCTGCGCCGCCGCGCGGACGAGACCTTCGCCGCGGCGGAGGCCAAGGCGGACGGCGAGGACGCCAAGATCTCGGCCACCGCCGAGCGCCGCCTCAAGGAGGCGGAGCAGCACCGCGAGGCCGTGCTGGCCCAGATCAAGCAGTCCGACGCGCAGGCGAACGCCAAGGCGGAGGAGCTGATCGCGCAGGCCCGCCGGGAGGCGGAGCAGGTCCAGTCCGCCAGCGAGCGCGAGCAGCGCGAGTTCGCCGCCGAGCTGGAGCAGGTGCAGCAGCACCTCGACCACATCAAGCAGACCCTGGCGGCCCTCACCGGCGCGGCGGTCGGCCAGATCGAGAAGCCCGTCGAGCTGGCACCGAAGCCCGAAGCGAAGCCCGCACCGAAGCCGGCGGCAGCGGCCGAGCCCAAGGACGCGGCCGAGCCGCAGGACTCGGTGCAGGACGTCGTGCCCGCCAAGCCCACTACCGGCAAGCCCGCCACCGAGGCCGCCACCGCCGTCATCCCGGCCGTGCCGCCGAAGCCGCCGGTGCCCCCGGCCGCTCCGACGGCCCCGGCCGGGGCCGTCGACACCGAGACCCGGGTACTCCCGAAGATCGTCATCGTCGACGACGGCCACGAGTACCCCAGCTCGGTGATCCGCCGGGGCTGACGTCCGGTCAGAGCACCTCGACCGAGCCGCCGGTGAGCCGGCGGCGGCAGTCCAGCACGTAGCGGGAGTGGGCGGTGATCGCCTCGTAGTCGAAGTCGTCGTGGTCCGCGAGCAGGACCACGGCGTCGGCGGCGGCCAGCTCCTCCGGGGTGGCCTCGACCCGGAGCACGGCGGCGAACGGGTCGCCGTGGGCGTCCGGCTCGGCGGCGCGCTGGCCGGGGATGACCGGGTCGGGCACGTGCACGCCGACCACCACGTGCGGGTCGGCGGCGCGCACCTCGGCGCCCATCCGGACCAGCAGCTCGGCCACCCGGGCGGCCGGGGTCTCCCGGGCGTCACCGGTGTTCTTCTTGTACGCCAGCCCGAGCAGCAGCACCCGGGAGCCCTTGACCGAGCGCTGCCGGTCGTTCAGCGCCTCGGTCAGCCGGCGCACCACGTAGTCGGGCATGTGGCTGTTCACGTCGTTGGCCAGCTCGACGAAGCGGAACGACTGGCCGAGCGCCCGCTCCACCCGCCAGGACAGGTAGGACGGGTCGATCGGCAGGCAGTGCCCGCCGACGCCGGGCCCCGGGGTGAAGCGCAGGTAGCCGAACGGCTTGGTCGAGGCGGCGTCGATCGCCTCCCAGACGTCGATGCCGAGGTCGTGCGCGAACATCGCCAGCTCGTTCACCAGGGCGATGTTGACGTGCCGGAAGGTGTTCTCCAGCAGCTTGGTCAGCTCGGCCTCCTTGGTGGAGGAGACCGGTACGGTGCGCTCCACCAGCTGGGCGTAGAAGCCGTCCACCGCCGCCAGCCCGGCCGGCGAGGTGCCGGAGACCACCTTCGGGGTGTTCTCCAGCTTCCAGGTCGGGTTGCCCGGGTCGATCCGCTCCGGGCTGTAGCCGAGGTGGAAGTCCTGACCGGCCGTCAGGCCGGAGCCCTGCTCCAGCAGCGGGGCGAGCAGCTCCTCGGTGGTGCCCGGGTAGGTGGTCGACTCCAGCACCACGGTGGCGCCCGGGCGCAGGTAGCGGGCCAGCAGCTCGGCCGAGGACTCGATGAACGAGAGGTCAGGCACCCCGTCCCGGAGCGGCGTCGGCACGGTGATCACCGCGATGTCGAAGCCCGCCACCTCGGCCGGGTCGGCCGTCGGCTGGTACGCCCCGCTCTCCAGCAGCGGCCGCAGCCGCTCGGCCGGGATGTCCTCGACGTACGACTCGCCGAGGGCGAGCCGCTTGACCCGCCGCTCGTCCACGTCGTACCCGACCACCTGGTGCCCGACCTCGGCGGCCCGGACCGCCAGTGGCAGCCCCACATACCCCTGGCCTGCGATGACGACGCGCATGACGAAGTACCCCCTCCATCGCGATTCACGGTGTCCCCACACCGCCTTCACACGAGAGAGTACGGAGCCCGGCCGGGCTCCGTGGGCCTTCGGGCAAAGTGGCGGAAACGGCACCGGCCGGGAAAAAGCCAGGGGCCGCGGCGCCCTCCAGGAAAGGGCACCACGGCTCCCGCGAATGGGCGCGGGCGCCCCCACCCAGGGCCGCCCGGCCACGCACTCCGACCCCCATCGGGGTGCGTCCGCGCCGCCACAGCCATCCCCCACGGTTGGGTGCGGCGGGCACGAACACCATCTTGCGCGACCACCATGGACGTGCAGTGACAGCAATATGTCGAGTTCGTGATCTGTGGGGTGGCCCGCCTCCGGGCGTCCGCCCGGTTGCACACCTGCAAAAGGTTGCCCACGGCGTACGCTGGTGACCCCCGGGGCGCTCCGCGTTCCGGGCCGTTCGCGTTGCCCGGCCGGTCGCTCCGGCGCCTGGGCACTCCAGCCGTGGAGCCGAGAAGTATGAGCCTGTCCGGACTGCTCGATGTCGTCGTACGGGACGCCGCCCTCGCCGAGGCGATCGAGGCCGCGGCCGCCGGGCAGCGGCAGCACCTCGACCTGGTGGGACCGCCCGCCGCCCGTCCGTTCGCGATCGCCGCACTGGCGCGTTCGCTGGCCGGGAAGGCGGGGGAGCGGGGCCGTCCGGTGCTCGCGGTGACCGCCACCGGCCGGGAGGCGGAGGACCTGGCGGCCAGCCTGCGGTCGCTGCTGCCGCCGGACGCGGTGGCCGAGTTCCCGGCCTGGGAGACGCTGCCGCACGAGCGGCTGTCGCCGCGGTCGGACACGGTCGGCCGCCGGCTGGCGGTGCTGCGCCGGATCGTCCATCCGCGCGCCGACGACCCGGCCGCCGGTCCGGTGCAGGTGATCGTGGCCCCCGTCCGCTCGGTGCTGCAGCCGCAGGTGAAGGGCCTGGCCGAGCTGGAGCCGGTGGCGCTCCAGCGGGGCGAGCAGCACGACCTGGAGCAGGTGGCCAGGAAGCTCGCGGCCGCCGCCTACTCCCGGGTCGAACTGGTGGAGAAGCGCGGCGAGTTCGCGGTGCGCGGCGGCATCCTGGACGTCTTCCCGCCGACCGAGGAGCATCCGCTCCGGGTCGAGTTCTGGGGCGACGACGTCGAGGAGATCCGGTTCTTCAAGATCGCCGACCAGCGCTCGCTGGAGATCGCGCAGCACGGCCTGTGGGCGCCGCCCTGTCGCGAGCTGCTGCTGACCGACGAGGTGCGGGCCAGGGCCGCCGAGCTGGCGGAGCGCCACCCCGAGCTGGCCGAGATCCTGGACAAGATCGCCCAGGGCATCGCGGTCGAGGGCATGGAGTCGCTGGCGCCCGTCCTGGTGGACGAGATGGAGCTGCTGCTCGACGTGCTGCCGCAGGGCTCGGTCGCGATGGTCTGCGACCCGGAGCGGGTCCGCACCCGGGCGGCCGACCTGGTGGCGACCAGTCAGGAGTTCCTGCACGCCTCCTGGGTGGCCGCCGCCTCCGGTGGGGACCGCCCGATCGACATCGAGATGATCGACGTCTCGGCCGCCTCGCTCTGGTCGCTCGCCGACGTCCGGGAGCACGCCGCCGAGGTCGGGCTGCCCTGGTGGTCCGTCAGTCCGTTCGCCACCAGCGACTCCTCGGTCACCGAGATCCTTGAGTTCGACGCCAACACGCTCACCCTCGGCATGCACGCCGTCGAGGCGTACCGGGGCGACACCGCCCGCGCCATCGCGGACGCCAAGGAGCGGCTGAACGCCGACTGGCGGGTCGTGATGGTGACCGAGGGCCACGGCCCGGCCTCCCGGCTCGCGGAGGTGCTGAGCGGCGAGGGCATCCCGGCCCGGCTGGTCGCTGACCTGGGCGAGGCGCCGACCCGGGACGTCGTGTACGTCTCCTGCGGCTCGATCGAGCACGGCTTCGTGGACGAGCAGCTCAAGCTGACCGTCATCACCGAGACCGACCTGTCCGGCCAGAAGTCCTCCACCAAGGACATGCGCCGGATGCCGTCCCGCCGCCGCAACGCGATCGACCCGCTCGCGCTGGCGGCCGGCGACTACGTGGTGCACGAGGCGCACGGCGTCGGCCGGTACGTCGAGATGGTGCAGCGCACCGTGCAGGGCGCCACCCGCGAGTACCTGGTGCTGGAGTACGCCCCCGCGAAGAAGGGCCACCCCGGCGACCGGCTGTTCGTGCCGACCGACCAGCTGGACCAGGTGACCAAGTACGTCGGCGGCGAGGCCCCGACCCTGCACCGGCTCGGCGGCGCGGACTGGGCGAAGACCAAGCAGCGGGCCAAGAAGGCGGTCAAGGAGATCGCGGCCGACCTGATCAAGCTCTACAGCGCGCGGATGGCGGCCCCCGGCCACACCTTCGGCCCGGACACCCCCTGGCAGCGCGAGCTGGAGGACGCCTTCCCGTACGCGGAGACGCCGGACCAGCTGACCACCATCGCCGAGGTCAAGTCGGACATGGAGAAGTCGGTCCCGATGGACCGGCTGATCTGCGGCGACGTCGGCTACGGCAAGACCGAGATCGCGGTCCGGGCCGCGTTCAAGGCGGTGCAGGACGGCAAGCAGGTGGCGGTGCTGGTGCCGACCACGCTGCTGGTGCAGCAGCACTTCTCGACCTTCGCCGAGCGGTACGCCAACTTCCCGGTGAACGTGAAGGCGCTGTCCCGGTTCCAGAGCGACAGCGAGGCCAAGGCCGTGCTGGAGGGGCTGTTCGAGGGCTCGGTGGACGTGGTGATCGGCACCCACCGGCTGTTCTCGAACGAGACCAGGTTCAAGGACCTGGGCCTGGTCATCGTCGACGAGGAGCAGCGCTTCGGCGTCGAGCACAAGGAGCAGCTGAAGAAGCTGCGGGCCAACGTGGACGTGCTGACCATGTCGGCCACCCCGATCCCGCGCACGCTGGAGATGGCGGTCACCGGCATCCGGGAGATGTCCACCATCACCACCCCGCCGGAGGAGCGGCACCCGGTGCTGACCTTCGTCGGCCCGTACGACGAGAAGCAGATCTCGGCCGCGATCCGGCGTGAACTCCTGCGCGAGGGCCAGGTGTTCTACATCCACAACCGGGTCGAGTCGATCGACAAGGCGGCCGCCCGGATCAAGGAGCTGGTGCCGGAGGCCCGGGTGGCCACCGCGCACGGGCAGATGGGCGAGAACCAGCTGGAGAAGGTGGTGGTCGACTTCTGGGAGAAGGAGTTCGACGTGCTGGTCTCCACCACCATCGTGGAGTCGGGCATCGACATCTCGAACGCCAACACCCTGATCGTGGAGCGCGGCGACACCTTCGGCCTGTCCCAGCTGCACCAGCTGCGGGGCCGGGTCGGCCGCGGCCGCGAGCGCGGCTACGCGTACATGCTGTACCCGCCGGAGAAGCCGCTCACCGAGACCGCGCACGAGCGCCTGGCCACCATCGCCCAGCACACCGAGATGGGTGCCGGTATGTACGTGGCGATGAAGGACCTGGAGATCCGCGGCGCGGGCAACCTGCTCGGCGGCGAGCAGTCCGGGCACATCGCGGGGGTCGGCTTCGACCTCTACATGCGGATGGTCGGCGAGGCGGTGGCGGAGTTCCGCGACTCGCTGGCCGGCGGTGGCGGGGAGCCGGAGGAGGAGCCGCTGGAGGTGAAGATCGAGCTGCCCGTGGACGCCCACGTGCCGCACGACTACGCCCCGGGCGAGCGGCTCCGGCTGCAGGCGTACCGCTCGATCGCGGCGGTGAACTCGGAGGAGGACATCGTCCAGGTCCGGGAGGAGCTGACGGACCGTTACGGCAAGCTGCCCGAGCCGGTGGAGAACCTGCTGCTGGTCGCGGCGCTGCGGCTGTACGCGCGGCGGTGCGGGATCGGCGACATCACGCTGGCCGGGGCCAACGTCCGGTTCGGTCCGGTGGAGCTGCGGGAGTCGCAGCAGCTGCGGCTGAACCGGCTCTACCCGCGCAGCCAGGTGAAGGCCACCGCCCAGCAGCTGCTGGTGCCCCGGCCGTCCACCGGCCGGATCGGCGGCAAGCCGCTGGTCGGGCGTGAACTGCTGGACTGGTGCCGGGAGTTCCTGACCACGATGTTCGACGATCTGGCGGGGGCGAAGAAGTAGCCCGGCCGGCTCCGGCCGGAAGCAGGAGCAGGAGCAGCTGGCGGTCTCGGGTCTCGGTGCCCGAGGCCGCCTTCGGTTTCCCCCGGGGCCGACGGCGGGTCAGCCGAGCTTCCACTGGCCGGTCTGCGGGGCGAAGCCGCTGTCCAGGGTGAACTGCACCTTGTCGAGCTTGGCGTCGGCGGGGACCTCGAAGGTGAGGAAGCCGAGGCCGCTCTCGCCCGTCGCGATGGTGGTGCCGGCGGCGAAGGACTGGCCCGCCTTGGTGTCGGACAGGCTGGTGTTGAAGGCCTGGCCCTGGGCGTCGATCAGCTTGG
Organism: Kitasatospora sp. NPDC002040; assembly: GCF_040296785.1. NCBI lineage: Bacteria > Bacillati > Actinomycetota > Actinomycetes > Kitasatosporales > Streptomycetaceae > Kitasatospora > Kitasatospora sp. NPDC002040. The sequence goes on from NZ_JBEOXV010000003.1 coordinate 145,515, forward strand.
CGCTGTTGGACGGCGAGTCGTTGTAGCCCTTGCCGGTGGCCTTGATCCGGAACTGGACCGCGACGAAGCGCTTGCCGTCGGCCGGCTTGTTGAACTCGTCCGCGCCCTCGGCGTTGTCGACCAGCTTCACCGCGGTGACGTCGGCGGTGCTCTCCGGCAGTGCGCCCTTGAGGGCGATGGTGTCGCCGATCTTGGCGGGGGCCTTCGCCGCGTCCTTGCTCTTGCCCGCGTCGGGCGCCTTGCTGCCGTCGGCCGGGGCGGTGGCGGCCGGCTTGGCCTCGGTGGAGACCGCCGGGTCGGTGTCGGTGCAGGCGGTGGCACCGAGGACGACCAGGCCCGCGGTGAGCAGCAGGGCGGCGCGGCGGCGGGTGGTGGTGGCGATGGCCATGGCGGAACTCCCAGGTCTTGTCGGGCTGTTCGCGGTGCGGCGGCTGCCGCTTGCGATGGGTAGATCACATCATCAGCTGTGAACGATGTCAACAGTGATTCGGGAAAGTGCTCTGTTCACGCGTGAACGTCGCGCCGGAGGCGTCATCGCTATGCTGTGTGGTCACACGCCGCCCCCGAAGGAGCCCCCAGATGCCGGACCGGATGCCGGACCGCCCCGAGGTGACCGCCGTCGAGATCGCCAGGCTGGCGGGCGTCGGCCGGGCCGCGGTGAGCAACTGGCGCCGCCGCCACCCCGACTTCCCGCGTCCGGCGGGCGGCAGTGACAGCAGCCCGACCTTCCGGCTCGACCAGGTCGAGCAGTGGCTCCGGGAGCAGGGCAAGCTCGCCGAGCTCCCGGTGCTGGAGCAGGTCTGGCGCGGGCTGGAGACCCTGCGCGACCCGGCCGGCCACCCGGCCGGCGCCGTCCCGGCGGCCGGGGCCTTCCTGCTGCTGCTGCACCGCGAGCCCGCCGCCTGGGCCGCGCTGGCCGGGGAGCCCGACACCGCCCTGGCCACCGCACTGCCCCGGGAGCTGCGCCGACTGACCGTCAGCACCCTCGGCCCGGACGCCCCCGCGCTGCTCGACCTCCCCGTCCTGGCCGGTGCCACCTACCTCGACCTGGCCCGGCTGCTGGCCCGCCTGGCCGACCGGGACGGCCCGGTGGCCGCGTACGAGCAGCTGCTGGCCCGCTACGGCGAGGCGAACAGCCGTCAGCTCGGCCCCACCCCGCCGGAGGCCGCCGGGCTGCTCGCCGCACTGGCCGGGCACCCCGGCTCGGTGCTCGACCCGGCCTGCGGCCTGGGCGCCCTGCTGCTCGCCGCCCCCCGGGCGGCCCGCCGGGCCGGCCAGGAGGCGGACCCGGTGCACGGCGCGCTGGCCCTGCTCCGGCTCGCCCTGCACACCCCCGCCGCCACCGCGGGCCCGCTCGGCCTCGACCTCCGCCCCGGCAACGCCCTGCGCGCCGACGCCCATCCGGGCGGGACCGCCGACGCGGTGCTCTGCCAACCCCCGTACAACGAGCGGGACTGGGGCCACGACGAGCTCCAGTACGACTCCCGCTGGCTGGCCGGGGTGGTCCCGCCGCGCGGCGAGTCCGAACTCGCCTGGGTGCTGCACTGCCTGGCGCACACCGCCCCGGGCGGGCTGGCCGCGCTGCTGCTCCCGCCCACCGTCGCCTCCCGCCGGGCGGGCCGCCGGGTGCGGGCCGAGCTGCTCCGCTCCGGCGCGCTGCGGGCCGTGGTCGCCCTGCCCGCCGGAGCCGCCCCGCCGTACGGGGTCCCGCTGCACCTGTGGGTGCTGCGCGGGCCGGTGCCGGGCGACGACTTCCGCCAGGTGCTGCTGCTGGACGCCACCGGGGCCGGGCCCGGCGAGGGCGGCCGGGATCGGATCGACTGGCCGCTGCTGCACCGCACCGTGCTGGACGCCTGGCGGGCCTTCGACGCCGCGGCCGCGACCGGGGCGCCGCTGCCGGCCGACCGGCCGGGCGTGCACCGGACGGTCGCCGCGATCGACCTGCTCGACGACGAGACCGACCTGGCCCCCGCCCGCCACCTCCCCCCGGCCGCCCCGGCCGAGGACGCCGACGGGCTGACCCACCTTCAACTCCGGCTGGCCGAGCGGTTCGCCGCCCTCGCCGAGCCCGAGGCCCTGCTGCCCAGGGTCCGGCCAGTCGCAGCGGCCGGGACACCGCCGACCGTCACGGTCGGCGAACTCGCCCGGGCCGGGGCGCTGGAGGTCCACCCGGCGGGCCAGGGGGCCCCGGCCCGGACCCCGTTCGCCCCGGGGGAGACCCCGCTGCTCACCGACCAGGACCTGATCGCGGGCACCCCGCCCGCCGCCGTGCTCGCCGCCGAGGGACCGGTGCTCATGGCGCGCCCCGGCGACGTGCTGGTCCCCGCGCTGGCCAACGCCGCCGCCCGGGTGGTCCGCCCCGGCGACCCGTACGACGGCGCGGCGCTCGGCGCCCGGGTGCACCTGCTGCGCCCCGACCCCGGCCAGCTCGACCCCGACCACCTCGCGGGCCGGCTGCGCGCCACCGACGCCACCCGGCGGGCCAGCAGCTACGCCTCCGGCACCACCCGGCTGGACATCCGCCGGTTCGAGCTGCCCCGGCTCCCGATCGAGCGGCAGCGCGAACTCGGCGCCGCCTTCCACCGGATCGCCGAGTTCGAGGCCGCGCTCCAGCAGGCCGCGGCGCTGGCCCGCACCCTCACCCAGGGCCTGACGGACGGTCTGGCGGCGGGCACCCTGGAACCCTGAGAGCCGCTGCTGGCGGGGGGTGCCGGAGGGTACCGTGTGCGGGAACGTTCAGTCCTCGTACGGGAGTCCGCATGGCAGGTCAGCAGTTCGGCGCGCCCGGTCCGTTCCGGGCCGGACCGAAGGTCCTGCTCTGCCTCGCCCCGCTGGTCACGCTCGGGACGCTCGGGATGGTGCCCCCGCTGCTGCTCGCGCTGCGCCGCAAGCGGGTCTGGGACGTGCTCGGGGCGGTGGTGTTCGGGCTGCTCCAGCTGCTGATGTACGTCAGCCTCGGGCTGACCGAGAAGGGCACCGAGACCGGCTGGGACCTGGCGGGCGGCTTCGCCGTGCTGGCGCTGATGCTCGGTGCGCCGGTGCACCTGCTTGTGGCCGACTCCCGCAGCGTCTGGGGCACCCCGAAGGCCGCCCCGCCGGCTCCGCCCGCCGCCTGGTACCCGCCGCCGCCGTACCTGGCCGGGGCGGCGCAGCCCCAGCAGGCGCACCACCCGCAGCAGGCACCGCAGCCGCAGCGGTCCGCGCCGACCCAGGACGACCTCCAGCAGCTCGGTGAGCTGCTGCGCCGTCAGTCCCAGGACGGCGGCCGGTGAGCAGCTCCCGGGTGATCGCCGGCCGCTACCGGCTGGCGGAGAAGATCGGCCACGGCGGCATGGGCCAGGTCTGGGCCGGGCACGACGAACGGCTCGGCCGCCAGGTCGCGGTCAAGCTGCTCCGCACCGACCTGCTCAGCTCCGCCGACGGCACCGGCGCGGACGCCGGCGCCAGCCGGGGCGGCGAGCTCCGGCGCCGCTTCCTGCGCGAGAGCCGGATCACCGCCGCGCTCGACCACCCCGGCCTGGTCACCGTCTTCGACGCGGGCGAGGACGGCGGCGAGCTCTACCTGGTGATGCAGCGCGTCCCCGGTCTGAGCCTGGCCGACCTGATCGCCGAGCGGGACCCGTTCCCGATCGGCTGGGCGGTCGCCGTCGCGGCCCAGGTGTGCACCGCGCTGACCGTCGTGCACGCCGTGCCGGTGGTGCACCGCGACCTCAAGCCGAGCAATGTGATGGTCCGTGAGGACGGCCGGGTGGTGCTGCTCGACCTCGGCATCGCCACCGCCCTGGACGCCGACGCGACCCGGCTGACGCTGACCGGCGTCCCGATCGGCAGCCCCGCCTACATGGCACCCGAGCAGGCCCTGTCCGCCACCGCCGACCCGCGCAGCGACCTGTACGCGCTCGGCTGCCTGCTGCACGAGATGCTGGCCGGCGAGGCCCCGTTCCGCGCCCCGACCGCGCTCGGGGTGCTCCGGCGGCACGTCGACGAGCCGCCCGCGCCCCTGCGCGGCATCCGGCCCGAGGTGCCTGCCGCGCTGGAGGCCCTGGTGCTGGAGCTGCTGGCCAAGCGCCCCGAGGACCGCCCGGCCGACGCCCGCCGGGTGTACGCCCGGCTGCTGCCGCTGCTCCCCGCCGCCGGGGCCGAACTCCAGCCCCCGTACGGCGCGCTGCCCGATCCGACCCACCCCTACCGGTACCCGCACCAGCCGCAGTCCGTCGGCCCGGTGCCCACCGCAGCCGCCGCGCCCGCTGTGCCTGCGGCCCGGCCGGGTCCGGCGGAGGACCTCACCGCCGCCTGCGCCGAGCTCTCCGACCTGGTCGCGGCCCGGCGCTACGCCGAGGTGACGGACCTGGCTGCCCGGCTGCTGCCGCAGGCCCGGGCCCAACTCGGCGACGCCGCACCGCTGGTGCACACCGTACGGACCATCTACGCCCGGACCCTGCGCGAGCAGCGCCGCTACCCGGAGGCGCTGGCGGAGTACCGGCAGCTGCTGGCCGGGGCCGCCGCCGACCCCGACCGCTCCTTCGAACTCCGCGAGCAGATGGGCCTGTTGAGGATTCAGCTGGGCGACCGCGAGGGCGCCTGGCGGTGGCTGCTAGAACTGCTGCTGGAACGCGAGCGCAGCCACGGCCCGCACCACCCGGACGTCCTGCGGCTCCGCACCCACCTCAACGGCCTCGGTGCGGCCACCCCGCCGCCCACCCCGGTCCGGGACAACCCGTACGCCACCGGCTGAGCGCATGACGAAGGGGGGTGCCGAAGCGCCCCCTTCACCTGTTGAGCCGGGATCAGACCTCGATGCCCGGGCGGCGGCGCGAAGCCACCAGCAGGGCCGCGCCAAGGCCGAGGGCGGCCGCGCCACCGCCGATCTGCCAGGGCAGGTCCGAGTCGGCGCCGGTCGCGGCGAGTTCGGTGTGGCCGGTGGTCGTCGCCGGGGCGACGGCGGGGGTGCCGGGCAGCTTCGCCTGGGTGACGGCGGCCTTGTCCTTGGCGGCCTGCTCGGCAGCGGCCTGGTCCGCGGCCGCCTTCTCCGCAGCGGCCTTGTCCGCAGCTGCCTTCTCGGCGGCGGCCTTGTCCTCGGCGGCCTTGGCGTCCGCCTTGTCCTCGGCGTCAGCCTTGGCCCAGCCGTGGTTCAGGAACTCGGCGATGTCGGCGTAGCTGCCGCTGAGGGCGGCGTTGGCGGCCTTCCTGACGGTGGGGCCACCGACGGACATCAACCGGGTGGTGGCGATCCGGTCCTCGGTCCGGGCCTGCTCCTGCCCGCCGTTGAAGAACGCGCCGATCGCCTTGTAGTCACCGGCCTCCAGTGCGGCGAGAGCGGCCTTCCGGACGGCCGGCCCCTCGGTCTCGGCCAGCCGGCTGACCGTCACCCGGTCGGCGCTCTGGGCCTTCGCGAGGCCGGTGGTCAGGAACTCGTGGATGGCCTCGGCGGTGTTCACGTCCAGGGCGGCGCGGGCGGCCGCCTGCACCGCCGGGCCGCCCTCGCCCATGGCCCGGGCGACCCGGACCCGGTCGTCCAACAGCTGGGCCAGGTACCGGCCGGTGGTGAGGAAGTACACCCGGTCCGCCGCGGTGCCGTCCATCGCCTTCTGGGCCGCCGCCATCAGGGCGCGGCCGGTGTTCTTGTCGGCGATGATCCGCAGGATCGCGACCAGGTTGTCCTCGTCCGCCTGGTCCGGTGCGTCCTTGGCCGAGACACCGGCCGGCGTGGTGCTGTCGGCGGCACCGGCCGAGGTCGGGAACAGGATCGCGGGAGTGAGGGCGACTGCGGTCAGGACAGCCGAAACGCGGGAGAGCTTCACCGAATGAACTCACTAACGTCAAAAATGATCAGAGGTTTGGATGATAGGTCGTCAACCATCTGTTGCTCCAACCGGTTTCCGGTCCGACCGGAATGCCCGAATCAAGGCCCCCGGCTCGCGCCGACACCCTTGGCCAAACGCCCCGGAGCTTGGAGACTGGACCCCGTCAGGAGAACCACGCGCACCCCACAACTCCCGGGAGCCCCACGTGATCCGCACCCGTTCCGCGCTCCGCCGCAGCTGCACCGTCGTCGTCGTCCTGCTGGCGGGCGCCACCCTGGCCGCGTGCGGCAGTGGGACGCCGCACCAGGGTTCGGCGGCCGTGGTCGGCGGTGAGCGGATCAGCATCGCGGCGGTCGAGTCCCGGGTGACCGGGCTGCGGGACGCGGTGGCGGCGGAGTCGGGCGGCCAGCGCAGCACCGAGCGGGCCGGGCTGGTCCGCCGGACCGTCGCCGAACTGGTGCTCAACCAGGTGGTGGACCGGGCCCTGGCCGACCGGAACCTCACCGTCACCGACGGGGAGATCGCCGACGCCCGGGAGGCCGAGGCCGAGATGCTCGGCGGCATGGCGGAGCTCCAGCGCGAGCTGCTGTTCAAGCAGAGCGTCGCCGCCGGGGACGTGGACGCCTTCTACCGCCAGCAGCTGGGCATCAGGAAGCTCGCCGCCGCCGCGGGCAAGGACGCCCGCACCAGCGAGGGAGACGCCGTCGTCCGGGCCGCCCTCACCGACGCCGGGGCCAAGCTGAAGATCGACGTCAACCCGCGCTACGGCCACTGGGACGTCCAGCAGATCGGCCTCGCCAACACCGTCTCCGACTGGATCAAGCAGCCCGCCGCCACCGCCTGAGCAGGTAGGTTCGGAGCCGTGGACACTCCGAAGCTGATCCTGCTCACCACCACCCACCGGGTCGCCCCCGGCCTGCTCTCCTGGCCCGCCTGGCAGGCCCTGCACGGGGCGGCCCGGGTCCTCGCCGCGGACCCGGAGCACCCCCAGCTCCCCGCCGTCCGCCAGGCCGGCGTCGAGGTGGAGCTGGTCGAACGCGGCTCCGCCCCGGCGCTGGCCCGGCTGCTCACCGGCACCGAGGGCACCGTGCTCTGGCTCGGCAGCACCGACGGCGACCCCGGGCTGACCGACGCGCTGGCCCGGATCGCGGTGGAGGAGGCCGGCCGGGTGCCCGAGATCGAGGTGCTGCCCGGCTCGTACGACCTGCCCGGTGCCCGGCTGCTCGACCTGGCCTCGGTGATGGACCGGCTCCGCTCGCCCGGCGGCTGCCCCTGGGACGCCGAGCAGACCCACGCCTCGCTGGTGAAGTACCTGGTGGAGGAGGCGTTCGAGCTGGTCGAGGCGATCGAGGAGGGCGACCGCGCGACGCTCCGGGAGGAGCTCGGCGACGTCCTGCTCCAGGTCTTCTTCCACTCCCGGATCGCCGAGGAGCACGCCGAGGACCCGTTCACCATCGACGACGTCGCGGGCGACATCGTGGAGAAGCTGATGTACCGCCACCCGCACGTCTTCGGCGACGTCGAGGCCACCGAGGCCGCCGAGGTCGAGGCCAACTGGGAGCAGCTCAAGGCCGCCGAGAAGCAGCGCGAGTCGGTCCTGGACGGCGTCCCGGCCGGACTGCCCGCCCTCGCCTACGCCGCCAAGCTGGTCTCCCGGGTCCGCCGGGCCGGCTTCACCGCCGTCCCCGACGCCGCGTACGAGCTCCCCGCCGAGCTCACCCAGGAGTCGGCCGGCCGCCTGCTGCTCGCGCTGGCCCAACGGGCCTACGACGCGGACGTGGACGTGGACGCCGCCCTGCGCACCGCGGCCCGCGCCTACCGGGACCGGATCCGTTCGGCGGAGGGCCTGGCCTGACGGTGTGCCGGATCGCGGACGGATTCGTGGCCGGGCCGTGACACCCGGCTGGCAGTCTCGCCCGGATGACCGAGATCGGATTTCCCTGGGTGCGCCGCCTGTTGCTGCTCGCGGTGGCGGCGGCGATGGTGCTGGGCGCGGGCTGGTACTGCTACGCCTGGGTCCTGCCGGGCGAGTCGGGACCGGCCAACTCCGGCAAGGTGTCGAGGGCGAGCGCCACGGCCCGGGCCGAGCTGGACCGGAGCCTGGCCGAGGTGCTCGCCGCCCTGCCCGGCCGGCCGGAGCTGCTCGGCACGGCGGAGCTGGACCACTGCATCTGGCCCTGGGACTTCGAGACGCACGACCGGGGCGGGATCAACTGCCAGCGCCAGCAGGCCAGGTACCTGGCCCTCGACGGCAATCCGGTGGCCGCAGGCCGGGACTGGGACCAGGCCCTCCGCGCGCTCGGCTGGACCCGCAGCGCCGATCGGGGCGGCTCCGGCGACGTCTGGATGCTCCGGCAGGACTACCTCGACCGGCTGGAGCGCGACTGCCTGCTGGTCACCTTCGTCCGGGACGAGGCCGGGCTGTCCGAGCTCGACAACGAGCTGCGGCTGGAGGGGACCAGCCAGTACCGGCGCGACGTGCGGAAGTTCGACGGGCTGGACGCCGCCCGGCGAGCGCTGGCGGCCGGCCGTCCGGTGGTCGAACTCTCGTTGCTCCGCACCTACTACAGCGACGGGCGGCCGATCGGGCCGCCGTACTGAGCGGGTCAGGCCTGGACGGCGGTCCCGACCGGTCGGCGCTGGGCCGGGACGGTGTCGGTGACGACCTCGCCGATGGCGTCGCCGATCTGGGCCAGCAGCTCGGCCAGCGGGGCCAGGTGGTCCGGGAGTTCGGCCAGCGCGAGGATGCGTTCGCCACCGGGGCCGGTGATGCAGAACAGGTCGATCGGCCCGAGGTGCTCGGCGGCGGTGGCCACCAGGGCGGCCACGTCACTGGGCTGCCGGGCGTCGCCGCTGACGCCGACCACGGGGCAGCCGGGCCGGTCGAGTTCGGTGGCGAGGTCCTCCGCGACACCGGGGTGCTGGTCGGCGATCAGCATGCCGGCCGCTCCGGCCGCCGAGAAGCGGCGGGCCAGGTCGACGCCTGAACCGCCTTCGAGTACCGCGATGACCACCACTGCCCCGGCTACCCGCATGGCCTGCTCCTCCTTGAGCGCTACGCCCGGTGGAGCACGCCGCACCGGCGTCCACCGAGACCGTATCGGAGGATCGTAAGCACGAGCCGATCCTCCGCAAGGGCATTTACCCGCCAGGTGACCAGGCTCACGCATACTTCCGCAGGTGCATCCGCGGGTTACGGTTCAGGACATGCCGGACACGCACCGAACCGCCCAGCCGGAACTCTTCACCTGGGAGTTCGCCGCCGACCCCTATCCCGCGTACGCCTGGCTGCGCGAGCACGCTCCGGTGCACCGCACCACGCTGCCCAGCGGGGTGGAGGCCTGGCTGGTCACCCGGTACGCGGACGCCCGGCAGGCACTGGCGGACGGGCGGCTCTCGAAGAACCCAGCGCACCACAGCGGACAGGCCCACAAGACCGGCCGGGTCGGCATCCCGGGGGAGCGGCAGGCCGATCTGATGACGCATCTGCTGAACATCGACCCGCCGGACCACACCCGGCTGCGCCGGCTGGTGTCGAAGGCGTTCACCCCCCGCCGGGTGGCCGAGTTCGAGCCGAGGGTGCAGCAGCTGACCGACCGCCTGATCGACGACTTCGCGCAGCGCGGCTCGGCCGACCTGATCCACGAGTTCGCCTTCCCGCTGCCCATCTACGCGATCTGCGACCTGCTCGGCGTGCCGCCGGAGGACCAGGACGACCTGCGCGACTGGGCCGGGGCGATGATCCGTCACCACGGCGGCCAGCGCGGCGGGGTGGGCCGGGCGGTGAAGAAGATCAGGACGTACCTGCTGGAGCTGATCCACCGGAAGCGGGCCGATCTCGGCGACGACCTGATCTCGGGGCTGATCCGGGCCAGTGACCACGGTGAGCACCTGACCGAGAACGAGGCCGCCGCGATGGCCTTCATCCTGCTGTTCGCCGGCTTCGAGACCACCATCAACCTGATCGGCAACGGGACCTACGCGCTGCTCCGCAACCCGGCCCAGCGGGCGCTGCTGCAGGAGTCGGTGCAGCGCGGCGAGAAGGAGCTGCTGGCCACGGCAGTGGAGGAACTGCTGCGCTACGACGGTCCGGTGGAGCTGGCCACCTGGCGGTTCGCGACCCACCCGCTGAGCATCGGCGGGGTGGACATCCCGGTCGGCGACCCGGTGCTGGTGGTGCTGGCCGCGGCCGACCGCGACCCGGCCAGGTTCGCCGGGGAGAACACCCTGGACCTGGCGCGCAAGGACAACCCGCACCTCGGATTCGGTCACGGCATCCACTACTGCATCGGTGCGCCGCTCGCCCGGATGGAGGGTCAATTCGCCCTCGCCACGCTGCTGACCAGGCTGCCGGACCTGCAACTTGCCGCCGATCCGGCCGAGCTGCGCTGGCGGGGCGGCCTGATCATGCGCGGGCTGCGGGAGTTGCCGGTGTCGTTCACCCCGGAGAACTGACGGCGTGTCGGTCAGATCTGATCGGGCGTGATCTGAGTACGCATCAATCCGGACATACCAGTATGGTTTGTGGACGTCCCGCTGCGCAGCGTGATTTATGTGTGATCTGTTCGACATAAGCTTGTGATCCATCTGGTCATCTGCTTACTCTCCCTGGTGTTCGCAGCTGCGAACCCCGTGCGCGGAACGCCGAATCCTGCCCGCCGCGCTGCCGGGACACCGACCAGACCCTTGGGCAGGGGCGGGGGACCCACGTAATTCGCCGTCCCCCACGGCTTGGGGTGAAGCCGCCAGCGATGGCGGCCGGGCCACCTCCCGGTCCGAACCCGACAGCTCACCTCGCAGGCGTGCGGAGAGGGACTTCTTCATGCTCTTCACCGGTTCGGGCCGTCATCGTCGTCGTACGCAGGCCGAGAAGGTCATCGCCGTCGCGGGAGTTGCAGGCGTCGGCCTCGCGCTGCCGCTGCTGAGCGCCACCGGCGCCCACGCCGCCCCGGTCGACACCTGGGACAAGGTCGCCCAGTGCGAGAGCGGCGGCAACTGGAGCATCAACACCGGCAACGGCTTCTACGGCGGGCTCCAGTTCACCCCGAGCACCTGGAAGGCCTTCGGCGGCCAGTCCTACGCCGCGCAGGCCAACCAGGCCAGCAAGGGCCAGCAGATCGCCGTCGCCGAGAAGGTGCTCGCCTCGCAGGGCCCCGGCGCCTGGCCGGTCTGCTCCGTCAAGGCCGGTCTGACCAAGGGCGGTTCGCCCGCCCAGGTCGACACCTCGGCGGGCAAGGCCTCGCGCTCGGAGACCCGGGCCGCCGCCCCGAAGGCGGAGACCAAGGCCGCCCCGAAGCAGCAGGCGGCGCCGAAGCCGGCCACCCCCAAGGCGGCCGCGCCGACCGTCAGCGCGCCGAAGCACGCGGCGCCGAAGGCACCCGCCGCCACCGGCGGATACACCGTCAAGTCCGGTGACACCCTCTCCGGCATCGCCGCCGCCCAGGGGCTGGACTGGCACCAGGTCTACCAGGCGAACACGGCCGTGATCGGCGGCGACCCGGACCTGATCCTGCCGGGCCAGGTGCTCAAGCTCGGCTGACCGGGCCGCACCGATCCACGACACACCGTCAGCGCGGGGCCGCACCGGCTCGTTCCGGTTCGGCCCCGTTCGCGGTCATTCAGGTGAACTACCGGTGAGTAGCCGGGCCACACGGTGAGACAGGACCAAGGTCAGCGTGGTCCCGGGCCGAGGTGCGGTTAGGCTCTGGTCGTAAACGACAACACATCCCGCTTCCGCCAAGGAGATGCCTCGTGCCGTCCATTGATGTCGTCGTAGCCCGCGAGATCCTCGATTCCCGCGGCAACCCCACGGTCGAGGTCGAGGTCGGTCTCGACGACGGCAGCACCGGCCGTGCCGCCGTTCCGTCCGGCGCCTCCACCGGTGCCTTCGAGGCTCTCGAGCTGCGCGACGGCGACAAGAACCGCTACTTCGGCAAGGGTGTCGAGAAGGCCGTCCTCGCCGTCATCGAGCAGATCGGCCCGGAGCTGGTCGGCTACGACGCCACCGAGCAGCGCCTGATCGACCAGGCCATGCTCGACCTGGACGCCACCCCGGACAAGTCCTCGCTCGGCGCCAACGCGATCCTCGGCGTCTCCCTCGCCGTGGCGCACGCCGCCTCCGAGGCCAGCGACCTGCCGCTGTTCCGCTACCTCGGCGGCCCGAACGCGCACGTGCTGCCCGTCCCGATGATGAACATCCTCAACGGTGGGTCGCACGCCGACTCCAACGTCGACATCCAGGAGTTCATGATCGCGCCGATCGGCGCGGAGTCCTTCTCCGAGGCCGTCCGCTGGGGCGTCGAGGTCTACCACACGCTCAAGGGCGTGCTGAAGGAGCGCGGCCTCTCCACCGGTCTGGGCGACGAGGGCGGCTTCGCGCCGAACCTCGACTCCAACCGCGAGGCCCTCGACCTCATCGTCGAGGCCATCAAGAAGGCCGGCTACACCCCGGGCAAGGACGTCGCGCTCGCGCTGGACGTCGCTGCCTCCGAGTTCTTCAAGGACGGCGCCTACCAGTTCGAGGGCAAGGCGCTCTCCTCCGCCGAGCTGATCGCGTACTACGCCGAGCTGGTCGCCGCGTACCCGCTGGTCTCGATCGAGGACCCGCTGGACGAGTCCGACTGGGACGGCTGGAAGGCCATGACCGTCGAGCTGGGCGACAAGGTCCAGATCGTCGGCGACGACCTGTTCGTCACCAACCCGGCCCGCCTGGCCCGTGGCATCGAGACCGGCACCGCCAACGCGCTGCTGGTGAAGGTCAACCAGATCGGTTCGCTGACCGAGACCCTGGACGCCGTCGAGCTGGCCCAGCGCAACGGCTACCGCTGCATGATGTCGCACCGCTCCGGTGAGACCGAGGACGTCACCATCGCCGACCTCGCCGTCGCCACCAACTGCGGCCAGATCAAGACCGGCGCCCCGGCCCGCTCCGAGCGCGTCGCCAAGTACAACCAGCTGCTGCGGATCGAGGAGATCCTCGACGATGCCGCCGAGTACGCCGGCCGCGGCGCGTTCCCGCGGTTCAAGTCCGAGGCCTGAGAGACCGGGGGCTGACACCCCAGGCTTCTGCACCGGTGCCCCGGCTCCCACCCCGTAGGGTGGTGGGCCGGGGCACCGGCGTGTGCGCGGCAGGAGGGGCAGCAGTGATGTGGAAGATTCCGGGTATGGCGGGGCGACCCCGCTTCACCAGCCGGGCCACCGTGCTGGTGCTCGTGCTCTGCTCGCTGGTGGCGATCCTCGCCTACCCGACCCGGCAGTTCATCTCGCAGCGCTCGGAGATCTCCGCCCAGCGGACCAAGGCCGAGCACGCCAGGCAGCAGGTCGAGCAGCTCCGCCGGGAGCGCGCCCGCTGGCAGGACCCGGAGTTCGTGAAGGCGCAGGGCCGCGAGCGCCTGCACTACGCGATGCCGGGTGAGACCCCGTTCATCTCGGTGGACCCGAACCCGCCGAGCACCAAGCCCTCCTCGGCCGACGCGGCGTCAGCCCCGCAGGCCAAGGCCGCCCAGCCCTGGTACGCCAGTGTCTGGGACTCGGTCGACCAGGCCGACTCCACCCCCGCACCCCGCTAGATACCGCCAGAGGCAGCACCCCCATGACTGAGAACCCGACCGTCCCGGACCAGGACGTCGCCGCGATCGCGGCCCAGCTCGGCCGCGTCCCGCGCGGCCTGCGCGGGGTGGCGCACCGCTGCCCGTGCGGCAACCCCGACGTGGTGGAGACCGCGCCCCGGCTGCCGGACGGGACGCCGTTCCCGACCCTGTACTACCTGACCTGCCCCAAGGCCGCCTCGCTGATCGGCACCCTGGAGGCGGACGGGGTGATGAAGGATCAGACCGCCCGGCTGGCCGAGGACCCCGAGCTGGCGGCGGCGTACCTGAAGGCGCACGAGGACTACATCGCGCGCCGGGACGCCATCGAGGTGCTGGAGGGCTTCCCGAGCGCCGGCGGCATGCCGGACCGGGTGAAGTGCCTGCACGTGCTGGTCGGCCACTCGCTGGCGGCCGGCCCGGGCGTCAACCCGCTCGGCGACGAGGCGATCGGGATGCTGGAGGACTGGTGGGCCAAGGGCCCCTGCGTCTCGCCGGAGGAGGTCGAGGCAGCGGGCGGCCGGGTGGCCAGGAACCGGGCCAAGGACCACGACCACGAGGCCGTGATCGCGGCCAAGGAGCAGCTGGCCGCCGAGCGCGCGGCCAAGCGGGCCGAGGCAGAAGCAGAGGTCGACACGGCCGGGACGGAGTCCGCATGAGCGTCACCAGGGTCGGCGCGATCGACTGCGGCACCAACTCGATCCGGCTGCTGGTCGCCGACCTCGACCCGGAGACCGGGGAGATCACCGACCTGGACCGCCGGATGGTGATCAACCGGCTCGGCCAGGGCGTCGACCGGACCGGGAGGCTGGCGCCCGAGGCGCTGGAGCGCACCTTCGCCGCCTGCCGCGAGTACGCCGCCGTGCTGGCCGAGTACGGGGTCGGCCCCGACCGGCTGCGGTTCGTCGCCACCAGTGCCTCCCGGGACGCCGAGAACAGCGCCGAGTACGCGGCCGGGGTGCACGGGATCCTCGGGGTCGAGCCGACCGTGGTGAGCGGCGACGAGGAGGCCCTGCTCTCCTTCACCGGCGCCACCAAGGAGCTGACGGGGGGCCAGTTCGCCGCCCCCTACCTGGTCTTCGACCTGGGCGGCGGCTCGACCGAGTTCGTGCTCGGCGACCAGGTGGTCGAGGCGGCCCGCTCGGTGGACATCGGCTGCGTCCGGCTGACCGAGCGTCACTTCGCCGGCACCGAGGTGCCCGGGCCCGAGCTGATCGAGGCCGTCCGGGCGGATGTCCGGGCCGCGCTGGACCGGGCCGCCGAGGTGGTCCCGCTGACCACCGCGGCCACCCTGGTCGGCCTGGCGGGCACCGTCACCACGGTGGCGGGCATCGCGCTGGAGCTGTCCTCGTACGACTCCGCGGCGATCCACCACGCCCGGTTGACGGTGGACCAGGTCCGCGAGGTGGCCGGGCGGCTGCTGACCATGACGCACGAGCAGCGCGCCGCGATCCCGGTGATGCACCCGGGCCGGGTGGACGTGATCGGGGCCGGCGCCCTGGTGCTGCTGGAGATCATGGAGCGGACGGGCGCCGCCGAGCTGGTCGTCAGCGAGCACGACATCCTCGACGGGATCGCCTGGAGCCTGGTCTCCTGACCGCTCGCCGACCCCTGCCGGACCCCCGTCGGACGGCCCCGGGACGCCTGAATGGCACCCGGGGCCGTCCGCTGCACGGCGTGCCGCGAGAAACTTCGTGAATTTCTTCACATGGCGATCCAGTCATTCGTCGCAGTTGGATGCCCGGTCCGTCCGGAATCCGGGACCGAAGGTCGACTCCGGAGGGTGCCCATGGGATCGCAGGCAGGCCCGCGAGTCGGTGATGGAATCGAAACACCAGTGCGGGAACCCGTCTGCCGCCGGGATCGTTGCTGCTCAGAGCGGCCCGGTCGGCCGGAGGCCGCACCAGGAGCGCTCCGCCGCGGTCAGGTGACACCGCCCGGTGGCAGGTGTGGCCGCGCAGTGTAGCAGGTGGTGTCCAGAGGCTTGTGACGGGCCTCACGAAGGTGCCCCCGAACGGGGGTGGATACTTTCCGATATGAGCACCACGGAGCGTCCTCGCATCCTGATCGTCGGCGGTGGTTACGTCGGCCTGTATGCCGCGATGCGCATCCTCAAGAAGATGCGCTACGGCGAAGCGACCGTCACGGTCGTCGACCCGCGGTCGTACATGACGTACCTGCCCTTCCTTCCCGAGGCGGCCGGCGGCAACGTCGCGCCCCGCAACCTCGTCGCCCCGCTGCGCAGCGCCCTGAAGAAGGCGGAGGTGCTCACCGGTCACGTGACCGCTGTGGACCACGCCCGCAAGGTCGCCACCATCCACCCGGCGGCGGGCGACTCGTACGAGCTGTCCTTCGACTACCTGGTCGTCGCCACCGGCTCGGTCTCCCGCACCTTCCCGATCCCCGGCCTGGCCGAGCACGGCATCGGCATGAAGACGGTCGAGGAGGCGATCAGCCTCCGCAACCACGTCATGGCGCAGCTGGACAAGGCCGAGTCCACCACGGACGAGGCGATCCGCCGCAAGGCCCTGACCTTCGTGGTGATCGGCGGCGGCTTCGCCGGCGTCGAGACCATCGCCGAGGTCGAGGACATGGCCCGGGACGCGGCGAAGATCTACCGCACCGTCAGCCGCGACGACATGCGCTTCATCCTGGTGGAGGCGGCCAACCGCATCCTCCCGGAGATGGGCCCGGACCTCGGTCTGTGGACCAAGGAGAAGCTCGAAGAGCGCAACATCGAGATCTACATCGAGACCTCGATGGACTCCTGCGTCGACCAGCACGTGGTGCTGAAGAACGGCGTCGAGGCGGATGCCTCCACCATCGTGTGGACGGCCGGCGTCAAGCCCAACCCGATCCTCAACCACTTCGGTCTGCCGCTCGGCCCGCGCGGTCACGTGGACACCGCCCCGACCCTCCAGGTCCAGGGCTTCGACTACGTCTGGGCGGCCGGCGACAACGCCCAGGTGCCCGACCTCGCCGTCGGCGAGGGCGCCTGGTGCCCGCCGAACGCGCAGCACGCGGTCCGGCAGGCGATCGTGCTCGGCGACAACGTGATCTCGGGCATGCGGGGCTTCCCGCAGGCCGAGTACAAGCACAAGAACCTCGGTGCGGTGGCCGGTCTCGGCCTGCACAAGGGCGTGGCGATCCTCTTCGGCAAGTACAAGCTGAAGGGCCGTCCGGCCTGGTGGTTCCACCGCCTGTACCACGGCAGCCGGGTGCCGACCATGAACCGCAAGGTCCGGGTCTTCACCGACTGGACGCTGGCGATGTTCCTGAAGCGCGAGACCGTCGGTCTGGCCCAGATGGAGAAGCCGTTCGAGGCGTTCCAGGAGGCCGCGGCCCCCGCGCCGAAGCCCGTGGCCGCCGCCGAGCCGGTGAAGGAGCTCGCGAGCAAGTAGGACGACCGGCCCCGGGACGACCCGGGGTATGAGTCGGAGGATCTCCGCCCGGCAGCGCCGCCGGACCACGACCTCCGTGGTGCTCAGCCGGCCGTGCGACCGGGCGGAGTACAGCAGTTCAGAACGTCAGCAGTCGGAAAACCGAAGGCCCCCACCGGAAACCCTCTCCGGTGGGGGCCGCTGTCGTCCCGTCAGTCGGTCTTGATGCTCGACAGGATGTCCAGCTTGGACGCCCGGCGGGCCGGCCAGAGCGCGGCCACCAGGCCGACCAGCCCGGCCATCAGCAGGAACAGCAGCAGCTGGCCGTACGGCAGCTCGGTGACCAGGCCCGGGATGCTGGAGCTCAGGGTGGAGTTGACCGCCCAGGCCAGGAAGGTGCCGAGCAGGACGCCGATGGTCGCGCCGAACAGCGAGATCACCACCGACTCCAGGTGGACCATCCGCTTGATGCCCCGTCGGTCCAGCCCGATCGCACGCAGCATCCCGATCTCCCGCTTCCGTTCGAACACCGACATCGCCAGGGTGTTGACCACGCCGAGCACGGCGACCAGCACCGACATGGCGAGCAGGCCGTACATCATGTTCAGCGCGAAGGCGATGATCTTGCTGAACTCGTCCTTCATGTCCTGCTGGCTCTTCACCTCGATCACCGGGTTGTTGCCGGTGGCCGCCTTGACCGACTGCTGGAGCTCCTTGGTCGGGCCGTTCGCGCCCTTCACCAGGATGTCCCGGATGTCGGCCTCCTTGTCGTGCTGGGCCATCACGCTGTCGGCCACCACGGTGGGCGAGAGCAGGTCGATCGGCTGGAACACGCCGCCGACGGTGAGGGTGCCGGTGGAGCCGTCGCGGTAGTCGACCTTCATGGCCGAACCGACCGTCAGGCCCTGCTTCTTGGCGGTGTCGGAGGCGACCAGCGCCTGACCCTTCGCCAGCGCGTCGACCGAGCCGCTGTCCATGGTCAGGTCGAGCAGCTTGGGCAGCTGCTGCGCGTTCACCCCGCTGACCGCGCCGCTGCGGCCGTCCAGCTCCCAGTAGGCGTTGCCGATCGGGGCCGAGGCGGTCACGCCGGGGGCCTTGGCGATCTTCGCGGCCAGCTCGGGGGAGAGGCTCATCCGGTTGGCGCTGCTGACGTCGTAGTCGGCCACCACGCCCTTGGTGACGATCCGGTCCACCGCGCCGCTGACCGAGGCGCCGAGCACGGTCATCGCGGTGACCAGGGTCAGGCCGATGGTGAGGGCGGCGGCGGTGGTGGCGGTCCGGCGCGGGTTGCGCACCGCGTTGCGGCGGGCCAGCTTGCCCGGCGTACCGGCCAGCCGGGCCAGCAGCGGGCCGGCCAGCGCGATCACCGGACGGGAGAGCAGCGGCAGCAGGACGAAGATGCCGATCATCGCGATCGGGGCGCCGCCCATGATCACGTAGCGGCCGTCGTCCCCGCCCATCGCGGCCCCGCCCAGGATCATGGCGAATCCACCGGCGGTGAGCAGCGAGCCGAACACGTTCCGGACGATCAGGCTCTTCTGGCTGGTCGGGGCGTCGCCGCTGCTCATCGCGGCCACCGGGGCGACCCGGGAGGCGCGGAGCGCGGGCAGTACCGCGGAGACCACGGTGACCAGCACGCCGACCAGCAGCGCGACCACCACGGTGGCCGGGGCGACCACCAGCGGGCCGGTCGGCATGCCGTCGGCGAAGTGCGCCATCAGGGCCTGCATCCCGGCGCCGATGCCGACGCCGGCCAGCAGACCGGTCAGCGAGGCGGTCAGCCCGATCAGCAGCGCCTCGGCCAGCACCGAGCGGGTGATCTGGCCCCGGCTCGCGCCGACCGCGCGCAGCAGCGCCAGCTCCTTGATCCGCTGGGCGATCAGCATGGTGAAGGTGTTGGCGATGATGAAGATGCCGACGAAGAGCGAGATGCCCGCGAAGGCCAGCAGCATGGTCTTCATGTTGCTGGTGCCGGACTCGATCTGCTTGGCCTGGTCGGCGTTGAGCTGGTCGCCGGTCTGGGCGGTGTACTGGTTGCCCGGCGGGAGCTTGGTCAGCACCTGGTCCTGGAGCGCGGTCTGGGAGACACCGGGCTTGGCCAGGACGGCGATGCTGGAGAACTGACCGGGCGCCAGCAGGAACTGCTGCGCGGTCGCGGTGTCCATCAGGGCGAGCGTGCCGCCGGAGGTGATCTCCGGGTCGTCGGTGGTGAAGATGCCGGTCAGCCGGGCGTCCTGGGCCGGGCCGTTGCCGGCGATCCGGACGGTGTCGCCGACCTTGTACCCGCCCTTGTCGGCGGTCGCGCGGTCGAGCGCGATCTCGCCGGAGCGCTTCGGGCCCTGGCCCTCGGCCATCGGGTAGCGCGAGTCCTGACCGGTGGCGTCCGGGCTCCAGTTGGCGCCGAACGCGGCGAAGGCCTGGCCGATCAGGGTGCCCTGCTTGTCGGCCACGGCGGTGAAGCCGGCCGCCACGCCGCGGGCCTTGGCCACGCCGGGCAGCGTGGCCAACTGGTCCACGGTGGCCTTGGTCAGCTCGGTGTCGGCGCCGCTCTTCTCCGAGGCGCGGGCGTAGGCGGAGGCCGAGTTGTCGGTGACCAGGACCGAGACGTCGGAGTAGCTCTTGGAGTAGCTGTTGGTCATGGCCTTGCCGAGGGTGTCGGAGAAGACCATGGTGCCCGCCACGAAGGCGGTGCCGAGCATGACGGCCAGTACCGTCATCAGCAGGCGGCCCTTGTGGGCGAGCACATTGCGCAGTGCGGTGCGGAACATGGGGTGTCCTGGGGGGTGTTGGGTTCGGGCCGGTGGGTGGCGGAGCGTCAGCTCGTGCGGCCCTTGGCGTCGAAGCGGCGCATCCGGTCCAGGACGCTGTCGGCGGTGGGGTCGGTCAGCTCGTCGACGATCCGGCCGTCGGCGAGGAAGATCACGCGGTCCGCGTAGGACGCGGCGACCGGGTCGTGGGTGACCATCACGACGGTCTGGCCCAGCTCGCGCACCGAGTTGCGCAGGAAGGAGAGGATCTCGGAGCCGGAGCGCGAGTCCAGGTTCCCGGTGGGCTCGTCGGCGAAGACGATGTCGGGCTTGGAGGCGAGCGCGCGGGCGCAGGCGACCCGCTGCTGCTGGCCGCCGGAGAGCTGCGAGGGGCGGTGCGAGAGCCGGCCGGAGAGGCCGACGGTCGCCACCACCTGGTCGAGCCACTGCTGGTCGACCTTGCGGCCCGCGATGTCCATCGGCAGGGTGATGTTCTCCAGCGCGGTCAGCGTGGGCAGCAGGTTGAAGGCCTGGAAGACGAAGCCGATGTGGTCCCGGCGGAGCTTGGTGAGCTGCTTGTCGCGCAGCCCGACCAGCTCGGTGTCACCGATCATCGAGGAGCCGGAGGACACGGTGTCGAGGCCGGCCATGCAGTGCATCAGGGTCGACTTGCCGGAGCCGGAGGGGCCCATGATGGCGGTGAACTGGCCCTGCGGGAACGCCACGCTGACGTTGTCCAGCGCGACCACCCGGGTCTCGCCCTCTCCGTAGACCTTGTTCAGGCCGGTGGCTCGGGCGGCCGCCTGGCCGGTCTGGACGGCGGATGCGGTCGTGGTGGTCACGGGGGACTCCTTGCGGACGGGGCGTACGGGGAGAGGTCTGGACGGCCGCCGCACAGGGCGTCGGCCGCTACTTCATCCTCCCGGCGGTGATCATGGAATCCGTCGCTCCGGGGGACGGTTGGCGGCACCGCCGCTGGGTGTACACGGGGCCTCCGGCTCTCCTCCTGCGGTATGACACGAGCCCCGAGAGACGGGCTGTGGCCGATTAAGGATGGATGGTGGCCGAATCACCGACGATTCGTCAGATGGCAAGGAAACATGACAAATTAGCGGGCGGAGAGTGTGCGAAAGAGCGCGCCGGGCGACTAGTCTCGTGGGTAGCCCGTACAGGGGCGGATGGGGTTCCCGCCCGGGTGGTGGAACGCAGACACGGGCAGCTTAAAACTGCTTGGCCGTGAGGCCGTGCCGGTTCGAGTCCGGCCCCGGGCACCAGTTTCCGCGGCACTCCCCGCGGCACCGTTCGACCGCGCGGTCCGCGCGGTGGCGGCAGGCGAGATCATCCTCGCGGCGTAGGCTTCTTCCTTTGCCAAGGCATTACCCTGGAGCGGTGCGGGTGGCACCACGCTGCCCCGGAGGGAATGACATGAGAAGCAGCAACCCGGTCTTCTCGCGGGAGGGCTCCTTCACCCGCGACAACGGCACCGGCTACGCGGGGTTCAACACCGGTCCGGCGCAGACCGGCACCCCGGCCGCCGGGGCCCCGAGCGCCGGCAACCCGTACGGCAACAACCCCTACGCCCAGCCGCAGGGCGGTCCGCTGACGGACGAGCAGCTGGTCGAGATGTACCAGGCTCCTTCGGCCGGCCCGCTGCAGACCGGCCGGATGACCATGGACGACGTGGTCGCCCGGACGGCGCTCACCCTGCTGACCCTGGTCGCGTTCGGCGCGATCGCCTGGTTCGCACTCCCCGCCGCCAACTTCGGCCCGGCCATCGGCGCCGCCCTGGCGGCCTTCGTGGTCGGCATGGTGATCAGCTTCAAGCGGAGCGTCAGCGCCCCGCTGATCATCACGTACGCGGCGCTGGAGGGCTTCTTCCTCGGCGCCGTCACCCACGCCTTCAACACCATCTGGCCGGGTATCGCGATCCAGGCCGTGCTGGGCACGGCGGCGGTCTTCGCGGCGATGCTGATCGCCTACAAGTCCGGCCGGATCCGGGTCACCCCGCGCTACACCAGGATCGGCATCGCGATCGCGATGGGCTTCGTGCTGCTGATGCTGATCAACATGGTGGCCTCGATGCTGGGCGCCGACATGGGCCTGCGCTCGGGCCCGCTGGGCATCCTGGTCGGCATTGTCGGCATCGCGCTCGGCGCATTCTTCCTGTCGCTGGACTTCGCCGAGATCGAGGCGGGCATCCAGGGCGGCGCCCCGCAGCAAGAGTCCTGGCGGGCGGCCTTCGGGCTGACCCTCTCGCTGGTCTGGATCTACCTGGAGATGCTGCGCCTGATCGCGATCCTGCGCGGCGACGACTAGTCGCTCCCGAGCCGTGGCGCAGCCAGGGGCTCGGGGACCGGTGGCCGGTGCCGCCGTTCCCCGGGCCCCTGGCGCATGACTAGGCTCGCGGTATGGCAGATCCCCAGACCCTGACGGCCGCCGTGGACCGGCTGGCCGACCGCTTCCGTTCGATGCCGCAGAGCCGGCTGCTCGGGCCCGTCGACGGCCACCCCAGCAGGGCCGCCGCCGTGCTGGCGCTGGCGGCCGGGCTGGCCGGCCGGGCGCTGGCGGCGGCGGGGGAGCCGGCCCGGGAGTTCCCGGACGCCGGGCCGTTCGCGGTGGGCGACCAGCTCGCGGTGGCCGGGCGGGAGCTGGCGGCGGTGGCCGGGCCGGCCGAGCTGGCCGCGGCGGTGGCCGAGGTCGAGGCGGTCGACCGCCTGACCGCCTGAACGCACGACGAAGGCCGGTCGAGTCCGCAACCCCGTGGACTCGACCGGCCTTCGTGCGTGCAGGCCCTGGTGCAGGCGGCTCAGATGCTGGCGACCACCCGGTCGGCCAGCACGTAGACCGTCTCCTCGTCGGTGGAGAAGGTCAGCGAGTACGAGCCGGAGAAGCGGGAGCCGCCGAGCAGCCGGACGTCCTCACCGGCCCGGACGGCGTCGATCAGGCGGTAGGCGGCCTCCCGGTCGCCGGGGGCGACGCAGAGCGTGGTGCCGTCGGCGAAGGCGTACACGTCCAGGGTGCCGAGCGGGCCGGGCCGGACGTCGGTGAGCGCGACGGCCTCCTCGGCCAGCGAGGTCAGCCGGGTGTCGGTCCACTCGCGGGACGGGGTCTGGCTCGGCACGAAGTCGGGGTGCGAAGGGTGGCGGCGCGGGTCGGGCGCGGGCACCGGGTCGGCGTCCACGGCCGGCTCGGGGTCCAGCAGCCCGGCCTCCAGGCCGGTCGCCAGCAGGTCGGCCTCGCGGCGGGCCCGGGCCTCGCCCGCGGTCTCGCCACCGGCCGGGTGGCCGCCGGCGGCGGGGTGTCCGGCACCGGCGGGGTGGCCGCCGGCGGCCGACGGGCGGGCGGCGGGGGTGCCGCCGTCCTCACCGATCAGGTCCTCCAGCGCGGAGCGCAGCGCCTCGCCGAACTCGGGGTCCATGGTGCCGGCGTGGTCGGCCGCGTCCTGCGGGCCGGTCGGCCGCGGGAAGAACAGCGGCCACTCCTCGGCGGCGCTCAGCCCGGTGCTGGTGAAGGGCGAGTCGAAGAGCGGGGCGTCCTCGGTGGCCCTGGCCTCCTGCTCGGCCCAGAAGGCCCGGGCCTCGGCTATCTCCCGCTCGCGGTCGGCGGCGAGCGCCTCGTTGACCGCGCGACGGATCACGGCTTCGTCAACCAGGGCCGGGGCGGCGGCACTTGACGTCTCGGACCGGGTGGCGAGCCGACGGGAGAGGCTGCGCAGCTGGAACAGCACGGCGGCGCAGAGGGCGATCAGGACCAGCAGCAGGGAGATGTACACGACGCTCACGGAACGTACTCCTAGCGAGGAGCGGAACGGGGTTACCTCTCCACACTGCCGCATGGGGGCGAGTTACTGCAGTGGCAGATGTCCGATTTGTACGTGACTTTCGCCCTTGTCCTCAAATTGTTAGGTAGTCCCGTTCTACGCAGCGGAGTTGACCGACTTCGGGGCGTCGACAAAACGGTTCCGAAAGGGCGTGCGGAGGGCCGGACCACGATTCCGATGTGATCCGGCCCTCAATTACACAGGGTCACGCCAAACGGGTGGTGTGTACCTGTCGTGTCACTCTCAGCTCAGGCGCTCGATCACCATCGCCATGCCCTGGCCGCCGCCGACGCACATGGTCTCCAGGCCGAACTGCTTGTCGTGCCACTGGAGGGAGTTGATCAGGGTGGTGGTGAGGCGGGCGCCGGTCATGCCGAAGGGGTGCCCGACCGCGATCGCGCCGCCGTTGACGTTCAGCTTCTCCAGCGGGATGCCCAGGTCCCGGTAGGAGGGGATGACCTGGGCCGCGAAGGCCTCGTTGATCTCCACCAGGTCGATGTCGTCGATGGTCAGACCGGCCCGCTTGAGCGCCTGGCGGCTGGCCTCGACCGGGCCGTAGCCCATGATCTCGGGGGAGAGGCCGCTGACGCCGGTGGAGACCACCCGGGCGAGCGGGGTCAGGCCGAGCTCGCGGGCCTTGGTGTCGGACATGATCACCAGGGCGGCGGCGCCGTCGTTCAGCGGGCAGCAGTTACCGGCGGTAACGGTGCCGTCGGGGCGGAACACCGGCTTCAGGCCGGAGACCGCGTCCAGGGTGACCCCGGCGCGCGGGCCGTCGTCGGTGCTCACCACGGTGCCGTCGGGCAGCGTGACGGGGGTGATCTCGCGGGCCCAGAAGCCGGACTTGATGGCCGCCTCGGCCAGGTTCTGCGAGCGCACGCCGAACTCGTCCTGCTCGGCCCGGGTGATGCCCTTGAGCGCGGCCAGGTTCTCGGCGGTCTGGCCCATCGCGATGTACGCGTCCGGCACCCGGCCGTCCTCGCGCGGGTCGTGCCACTCGCCGCCGCCCTTGGCGGCCCGGTCGGCGGTGCGCGCCACGGCCTCGTCGAAGAGCGGGTTCAGGGTGCCCGGCATGCCGTCCGAGGTGCCGTTGACCGAGCGGGACACGGTCTCGACGCCGGCCGAGATGAAGATGTCGCCCTCGCCCGCCTTGATCGCGTGCAGTGCCATCCGGGTGGTCTGCAGCGAGGAGGAGCAGTACCGGGTGACGGTGGCGCCCGGCAGGTAGTCCATGCCCATCTGGACCGCGATGATCCGGGCCAGGTTGTGCCCCTGCTCGCCGCCGGGCAGGCCGCAGCCCAGCATCAGGTCCTCGATCGAGCGCGGGTCCAGCTCGGGCACCTTGGCCAGCGCGGCGCCGATGATCTGCGCGGTCAGGTCGTCCGGGCGGATGTCCTTGAGGGAGCCCTTGAAGGCCCGGCCGATCGGCGAACGGGCGGCGCTGACGATGACGGCTTCGGGCATGACGGCTCCTCGATGGGTGGCTCCGGGCTGGTGGGGCGTTCACGTCCGACCGTACTCCGGCTCAAGCGGTCAGCCCGGGAGGAAAGTTACCGCTAAGTAGCTCGAACGTCACCCGTTCCCGCGTGTGAGTTGGCCGACGCCGGCTCGGGGGTGCGCTCGGCGCTGTCCGGCAGGCCGAGCCGCAGCCGCAGCTTGACCTCGGCCCAGCGCCGGCCCAGGTCGCCCAGCCGCTCGGCGGCGGCCACCTCGGTGCCGGAGCGCCCGGCCGCGGCCGCCGCGGCCACCGCCATCGGCAGCACCTGCTCGGGCCCGGCCTGCGGCGCGTACTCCTCCGGCCAGAGCTCCAGCGCGGCGCAGAGCGAGGGCAGCAGGGCCATCGCGGCGGTCGCGTAGCCCTGGGCGGACGGGTGGTAGCGGTCGGCCGCGAACATCTCCGGCCGGGCCGCGAACTCCGGCCCCAGCAGCGACCCGAGCGACACCGTCCGGCCGCCCTGTTCCACCACCGCGATGGTCTGGGCGGCGGCCAGCTGGCGGCTGAGCCGCCGGGCCACCCAGCGCAGCGGCGGCCGGACCGGCTTGATGGTGCCCAGGTCGGGGCAGGTGCCGACCACCACCTGGCAGCCGGCGGCGCGCAACGCCCGTACGGTGTCGCCGAGCTGACGGACCGCCAGGGCGGCGGGGGTGTGCTTGGTGACGTCGTTGGCGCCGACGATGATCACGGCCAGGTCGGGCCGGTGCGGCAGGGCCAGCTCCAGCTGGCCCGCCAGCTCGCCGGACTGCGCGCCGGAGCGGGCCACGTTGACCAGCCGGACCCGGCGCTCGGCCACCGAGGCGAGCCCGGCCGCGAGCAGCGCGCCGGGGGTCTCCTGCCCCCGGGTGACCCCGAGCCCGGCGGCCGTGGAATCACCCAGAAAGGCGAGCACCAGCGGCGGCTGGTCGCTCGCCGGGTCGGCGAAGGCCGCCCCGTACACCCCGTCCGCGTGTGGCGGGTCGCCCTCCAGCAGCCCGACCGCCCGGATCGCCAGCTTGCTCTCGGTCACCAGCAGGCCGATCAGCCCGACCCCGATCAGCCCCAGCCCGCCGCCGCCGTACGCGGCCGCCGTGGCGATCCGCCGGGCCACGCGGGCTCGTGACACCTGTGCCCCTGCCACCCCGGACCCCCTTCACCTGGCCCCATCCGGGGCGCCGCCAGTGCTCTGTCCCTCTTAGGTACCCAGCGAACCGGGGGCCTATCGGGGAGCATCGCCCATCCGGCGGGTGAACGGGCCGGAAGCGGGACCCATCGGGGCGGGAAGTCCCGCAGGTGCGCGTCCATCCCTTGAGACGCCCTAGGCTTTGAAGTACTCATAGCTGTCGTAGCGCCCCAGACCGGGAGGACCCCCGTGCGGTACCACAATTCGATCATCGACCTGGTCGGCAACACGCCGTTGGTGAAGCTCAACAAGGTCACCGACGGCATCAGCGCCACCGTGCTGGCGAAGGTCGAGTACTTCAACCCCGGGGGGTCGATCAAGGACCGCATCGCGATGCGCATGATCGAGGCCGCCGAGGCGTCCGGCGCCCTCAAGCCGGGCGGCACCATCGTGGAGCCCACCTCGGGCAACACCGGCGTCGGCCTGGCGATCGTGGCCCAGCAGAAGGGCTACCACTGCATCTTCGTCTGTCCGGACAAGGTGTCGACCGACAAGATCAACACCCTGCGGGCCTACGGCGCCGAGGTGGTGGTCTGTCCGACCGCGGTCGCCCCCGAGCACCCGGACTCCTACTACAACGTCTCCGACCGCCTGGTCCGGGAGACCCCGAACGCCTGGAAGCCGGACCAGTACTCCAACCCGGACAACCCGGCCTCGCACTACCACTCGACCGGCCCCGAGCTCTGGGAGCAGACCGAGGGGAAGATCACCCATCTGGTCGCGGGCGTCGGCACCGGCGGCACCATCTCCGGCACTGGCGGCTACCTCAAGGAGGCCTCCGGCGGCGCGGTCAAGGTGATCGGCGCCGACCCCGAGGGCTCGGTCTACTCCGGCGGCACCGGCCGCCCGTACCTGGTCGAGGGCGTCGGCGAGGACTTCTGGCCGACCGCCTACGACCGGAACGTCGCGGACGAGATCGTGGCCGTCTCGGACAAGGACTCGTTCCAGATGACCCGCCGGCTGGCCAAGGAGGAGGGCCTGCTGGTGGGCGGCTCCTGCGGGATGGCCGTGGTGGCCGCGCTGGAGGTGGCCAAGCGGCTCGGCCCGGACGACGTGGTCGTGGTGATCCTGCCCGACGGCGGCCGCGGCTACCTCTCGAAGATCTTCAACGACGACTGGATGGCCGACTACGGCTTCCTGCCGTCCGGGACCGACGAGGCGCACATCGCCGAGGTGCTGGCCCGCAAGGACGCGATCGAGCACAGCGGCGTCCCGCAGTTCGTCCACATGCACCCGAGCGAGACGGTCGCCGAGGCCGTCCGGGTGCTGCGCGACTTCGGCGTCTCGCAGATGCCGGTGGTCTCCCCGGGCGCCGGGCACCCCGACATCATGGCGGGCGAGGTGATCGGCTCGGTGGTCGAGCGGGAGCTGCTGGAGGGCCTGTTCACCCAGCGGATCGCGCTCACCGACAGCCTGGAGAGCGTGATGTCCAGGCCGCTGCCGGTGGTCGGCTCCGGCGAGACGGTGACCAGCCTGATGACCGTGCTGGAGAAGTCCGACGCCGCCGTGGTGCTGGTCGAGGGCAAGCCGCAGGGCATCGTGACCAGCCACGACCTGCTGGCCTTCCTGGCCAGCCGGGCCGGCCACTGACCCGTCGTCAGCCCGCCCGGGCCGCCGCCGGGGTGAGGATCCGTCCTCCCACGAAGTGGTACACCGGCGTCACCTCCACGCAGCACGGGCTTAACACGGCTCGGGCAATGTAGTGGTCACGGCAAGACGCCGAGCACGGTGACAGCAGAGGTCGGGAGCGGCTCCCCGGTACTGCGGTCACCACGGACACGTCGGTCGGCCCTGACCCGGCCCGCCGTGTCCGCCCGTAGGGGCTGTCGTCGTCCCGCCCCTGGCACCGGTCTCGACCGGGACCAGGGTGAGGCGGCTCCTGCGGCACCTACCGCGCCGCAAGGCGCGTCTCCGTGGCTCCCGGGTGGGGGAGTCGGACGGAGACGGCAGGGCCGGTCCCCGGTATCCGGGGGCCGGCCCTGCCTGTTCATCCCGGTTTCCCGGCAGCGCCCGGGCTCGCCTACGCTCGCACACATGACCAGCACTGACCTGCCCGAGCAGGACGCCCCGCGTTACGTACGCCTCAGCATCGAGATCATCGCCGAGATCACCGACGAGCAGGCCCTGAAGGCCGCCGCACTCGCCCAGGTGCAGAGCGACGAGTACCTGGACGACGAGGAGCGCACCCAGTCGGTGGAGGCGATCGAGGTGGACCCGTCCGGTTCGCTCGCGCACTTCATCGACCCGGTGGCGCTGCTCGGCGAGGTTCCCGGCATCGAGCTGACCTCGGCCACCTGGGAGTCCGCCCAGACCGAGTTCGACCCGGCCGACGAGAACTGGGACGAGTACGCCGTCGAGTAGCCGGCCCCGCACCACCGATCGCCCGTCCGGACTGCTCCGGGCGGGCGATTCGTCCGTTATGGCGGGTTCTTCAGTAGTCTCATACGATCTCAACCGTTTGGTGACGGAACCGCTTCGTCCTGGATTGCGTTGTTTGTATCCGTAACGCCCGCAGGTGAAGAGCAGGGAGACCCACCGTGACGTCAGCCGATGAGCAGCGCTCCACCCCCGGCCGCAGCTGGAGCCGACGCGGGATGCTGGCGGGCATGCTGGGCGCCCCGGTGCTGCTCCTGGCGGCCTGCAACGACTCCGACCAGGGCGGCGCCGGTGCGGGCGGCAGCGCCGGCGGCAGCAGCTCGCCGAAGACCTCGGTCGCCAAGATCACCGTCGCTCCGGCCGACGGTGTGACGGACGCCTCGTTCACCGATCCGGTCCAGGTCACCGTGGCCGACGGGAAGCTGAGCTCGGTCAAGGTCACCGGCGAGGACGGCAAGGAGATACCCGGGCAGCTCGCCGCGGACGCGGCGAGCTGGGCCTCCACCGGGCCGCTCGCCAGCGGCACCAAGTACACCGTCGCGGTCGTCGCGGTCGACAAGGACAAGCTGGAGGCGGACGCGAACACCAAGTTCGGCACCGCCTCGCCGGCCAACACCTTCATCGGCTACTTCACCCCCGAGAACGGCGCGGTGGTCGGGGTGGGCATGCCGGTCTCGATCAACTTCAACAAGGCGGTCACCAACCGGAAGGCGGTCCAGCAGGCGATCATGGTGACCGCCGCGCCGGGCGTCGAGATCGTCGGGCACTGGTTCTCCAGCACCCGGCTGGACTTCCGCCCGCAGCAGTACTGGGCCAAGGGCACCAAGGTCACCCTCCAGCTCCGGCTGAAGGACGTGGAGGGCGCCAAGGGCGTCTACGGCACCCAGTCCAAGGACGTGGTCTTCACCATCGGCCGCAGCCAGACCAGCGTGGCCGACCTCGCCGCCGACACCCTCACCGTCACCACCGACGGCGTGGTCACCGCGACCTACCCGATCATCGGCGGCGCCCCCGAGCACCGGACCTGGGCCGGCAAGCTGGTCATCTCCGAGCAGTACCAGCAGACCAAGATGGACTCCGCCACGGTCGGCCTGGGCGACGAGTACAACATCCCGGACGTGCCGCACGCGCAGCGGCTGACCACCTCGGGCACCTTCATCCACGGCAACTACTGGTCGCCGAACTCGCAGTTCGGCAACGCCAACACCAGCCACGGCTGCATCGCGCTCAAGGACACCAAGGGCGCTTCGGACCCGAACACCAACGGGGCGAAGTTCTACGCGGGCTCGATCGTCGGCGACGTGGTCGAGGTGGTCAACTCCGGTGACCGGACGGTCGATCCGGCCAACGGCCTGAACGGCTGGAACATGGACTGGGCGACCTGGAAGGCCGGCAGCGCGGTCTGAGCCCGGTGTCCGACTTGTCATAAGAGCCGGATAAATTACGGGGCACGTCCCGATTCCGCCACGAGCGGCGAAATCGGGGTGCCCCGGCGGGTGAAAGCTGCTTGTCTGGGCACCGTATCCAGAGCAGCCAAGCCTTGCCGCCCGGGTTGTACACGTCGCCGGGGCGCAGCCTTACGGGGGGATTTCCATCAACACCACCATGCGCCGCACGGTCCGGGGGGCCGTCGCCGCGACCGCCTGTACCGTCGTTCTGGCCACCGGCCTCGCCGCCTGCGGCACCGTCAAGCAGCTCACCGCCGCCGAGAAGGTCTCCGACGCGTTCGGCCGGATCACCGACGGCAAGACCCTCAAGGCCGAGCTCTCCTTCGGCGCCACCGCCGACGAGATCCTCGCCTTCGACAAGCTCGCCAGCTCCAAGGGCAAGCCGATGGACCGCAAGACCGCCGAGCTGATGGCCGAGCTGAAGATCTCGGTCGCGGTCAGCGCGGACAAGCCGCTGAAGGACATCCAGTCCTTCAAGGACGCCCAGTCCGGCGCCGACCCGTTCAACGCGCTCGGCCAGGACCCGGGCTTCGACGTCGCGTACGCGCTGGCCGGCAAGAGCGGCAAGAGCTACGCCGACCTGCGCTGGGTCGACGGCAACTTCTACGTGAAGGCCGACGTCGACGGCATCGCCCAGCTGGCCGGCGAGAACGCCGGTGAGCTCAAGGACGCCGCCCGCGCCTTCCCGAAGGTGGTCCAGGACGCGGTCGCCGGCAAGTGGATCTCCATCGAGGGCAAGACCCTCAAGGAGTTCGCGGACCAGGCGACCAAGGCCGCCGGTGCCAAGACCGGCGGCGCCTCGGCCGCCCCGTCGGTGGACCCGAAGGTCGCCTCCGGCCTGGTCAACACGGTCAAGGACGTCCTCTCCCGCAACGTCACCTTCGAGGACAAGGGCAAGCAGGACGGCGCCGACCACATCTACGTCGCCGCCCCGGCCAAGGCCCTCGCGGACGACCTGCTGAAGAGCGTCCGGCCGGTCCTCAAGGACGTCCCGGGCCTGGACAAGCTGCCCAGCGCCGCGCCGACCGACATCCCGGACAAGAAGATCGGCCTCGACGTCTTCGTCAAGGACGGCTCGGTCTCGGCGATCTCGTTCGACCTGGCCCAGGTCGACGCCGACCTGCCGGCCGACGCGCACCTGCCGGTCAAGGTGACCTTCAGCAAGGACGCGGCCGAGGCCCCGAAGGCACCCGAGGGCGCCACCAAGTTCGCCATGTCCGACTTCGAGCAGATCGTCTCCTCGATGCTGGGCTCCTCCACCGGCATCAAGCCCAAGATCGGCAGCAAGCCGGCCGCGGCCCCGCTGACGGAGGCCCAGATCAAGGAGCTGGCGGCCAAGGGCATCCCCGAGGCGCAGATCAAGATGCTGAACCAGAGCGGCATGGGCTACGAGCAGATCAAGAAGCTGCTCGGCAGCACCAGCTGATCCCCGCGCCATGACGAAGGCCCCGCCGGTCTCCCGGCGGGGCCTTCGCGCGTACCCGCCGCGGCCTCAGGCCCCGGTGCGGGCCACGCCGATCGGGCAGCTGGCGCCGGTGCCGCCGAGACCGCAGTAGCCGTTCGGGTTCTTGGCGTCCGAGAGGTACTGCTGGTGGTAGGCCTCGGCCGGGTAGAACGGGCCGGCCGGGCCGATCTCGGTGGTGATCGGGCCCAGCCCGATCGCGTCGAGCGCGGGCTGGAAGGCCTCCCGGGAGGCCTCGGCGGCGGCCAGCTGGGCCGGGGAGTGGGTGTACGCGGCGGAGCGGTACTGGGTGCCCCGGTCGTTGCCCTGGCGGAAGCCCTGGGTCGGGTCGTGCGCCTCCCAGAAGGTCTTCAGCAGCGCCTCGTACGAGACCAGCGCCGGGTCGTAGACCACCCGGACGGCCTCGGTGTGCCCGGTCAGCCCGCTGCACACCTCCTCGTACGTCGGGTGCGCGGTGTGACCGCCCTGGTAGCCGACCAGGGTGGTCCAGACGCCGTCCAGCTCCCAGAACTTCCGCTCCGCCCCCCAGAAGCAGCCGAGCCCGAAGTCCGCCACCGCCAGACCGGCCGGGTACGGGCCCTCCAGCGGGGTGCCGAGCACGGTGTGCGGCTCGGTCAGGGTGAACAGCGGGGCAGCCCGGCCGGGCAGCGCCTGCTCGGCGGTGACGAGCTCGCTCTTGTGACGGTTGAACAGCACGGCCTGCTCCCAGGGTCGGGGTGACGGTACCGGTTCCAACGCCCGGCGGGCCGCCCGGATTCCGCCGGACGGCCCGCCGGACGCCCGTCGGCTACTTGCCGCCGAGCGCGACCACGGTGCGGGCGCGCAGCTCGACGAACTCGTCCGGGCCGTTGCCGGAGCGCAGGAACGGGGTGGGGATGATCGGGCCGAGCGCCTGGAACTGGGCCAGCGCCTCGGAGTGCCGGCCCTGGCCGGCCAGGAAGCGGAGCACCATGCCGCGGGCGGTCGCCAGCTCGGGGTGGTCGGGCCGGGCGGCCGCGATGTCGGCCAGCACGGTGTCCACGGCGTCCCGCAGCGTGGCGTTGTCCAGGGTCTCGGCGTTGTCATACTGCTCGCCCAGGGCGTCCAGCTTGAGGGTGCTGAGCAGGCTGCCGGCCGGGGCGGCGGCGATCGCGCTGTCCACGAAGGTGTGCATCAGCGGGTTGCTGCCGTGCCACTTGCGGCACCAGTACTGCATCGCCTGCCAGTGCGCGTCCCGGTTCAGCGGGGTCCGCTTGACCAGCTCGGCCCAGAACTCCTGGAAGCGCTCGTTCGACCAGTTGTCCCCGCGGGCCAGCGCCAGCTGGGCCAGGTACGGGGCCGGGTCCTCGGCCGCGGCGAGCCGGACGGCCTCGGCCGCGACCTCGGTGGCCTCGTTGAGCTTGCGCCGGAACCCGTCGCGCATCTCGTCGGTGACGGTGTCGGCGAAACCCGAGCCGCGGATCGCCCAGCCCGCGTGGACCAGCGCGTTGACCTGCAGCGAGGCGGCGTCGGAGTCCGACGGCCGCTCCCGGCGCCAGGCGTTCAGCCAGCGGTCGTCCTGGGCGGCCGAGTTGATGAAGAGCTCGATCCGCTCCCAGCGCTCGTCCCAGTCGGTGCCGGCCGCGGCGACGTAGGCGGCGGCCTCCTGCCAGCGGCCCTCCCGGGTGGCGGCCAGGGCCGCGCGCCCGTCGTCGTCGAGCGTGGTCCGGCCGAGCACCAGGCCCTGGTTGGGCACCAGCCCGAACCGGGAGGCGCGGTCCGGGTCGGCCAGCAGCTCGGCGTGGCTGCGGCCGTTGTCCCGCTTGGACTTCCAGGACTTGTAGAGGGTGAACAGCAGTCCGATGACCGCGATGGTGAGGAAGAGCACGTACGACTCCGGTGGTTCAGTTGTGCGGTCCTGACGATCCGTCCGCCCGCGGCCTGGACATGTGTGCGAGAAGTGGAGATCGTAGCCGCCTCGCCGATCCGGCGGGAACCGTCAGGGAGGCCCTAGGCTCAGCGGTATGACCGAGCACCAGCTTCCCCAGGGCTTCGAGACTCTCGCCATCCACGCGGGGCAGGAAGCAGACCCCCAGACCGGGGCCGTCGTCACACCGATCTACCAGGTCTCCACGTACAAGCAGGACGGCGTCGGCGGCCTGCGGAACGGCTACGAGTACAGCCGCTCCGCCAACCCCACCCGGACCGCCCTCGAGGAGTGCCTCGCCGCGATCGAGGGCGGCGCCCGCGGCCTCGCCTTCGCCTCCGGCCTGGCCGCCGAGGACACCCTGCTGCGCACCGTGCTGAAGCCGGGCGACCACATCGTCATCCCCAACGACGCCTACGGCGGCACCTTCCGGCTGTTCGCCAAGGTGCTGACCCGCTGGGGCGTCGAGTTCTCGGTGGCGGACACCCAGGACCTCGCCGCGGTCCGGGACGCGATCCGCCCGACCACCCGCGCCGTCTGGGTGGAGACCCCGTCCAACCCGCTGCTCGGCATCTCCGACATCGCCGGCCTGGCCGACGTGGCCCACCGGGCCGGTGCGCTGCTGGTGGTGGACAACACCTTCGCCAGCCCCTACCTGCAGCAGCCGCTCTCGCTCGGCGCCGACGTGGTGGTGCACTCCACCACCAAGTACATGGGCGGCCACTCGGACGTGGTCGGCGGCGCCCTGGTGGCGGCCGAGGCCGGCCTCGGCGAGGAGCTGGCGTACCACCAGAACGCGATGGGCGCGGTCTCGGGCCCGTTCGACGCCTGGCTGGTGCTGCGCGGCATCAAGACCCTCGGAGTCCGGATGGACCGCCACAGCGCCAACGCCGAGAAGATCGCCGAGCTGCTCACCTCGCACCCCAAGGTCACCCAGGTGTTCTACCCCGGCCTGGCCTCGCACCCCGGCCACGACATCGCCGCCAAGCAGATGAAGGCCTTCGGCGGGATGGTCTCGTTCCGGGTCGCCGGTGGCGAGCAGGCCGCGGTCGACGTCTGCAACCGGGCCGAGCTGTTCACCCTGGGCGAGTCCCTCGGCGGCGTCGAGTCGCTGATCGAGCACCCCGGCCGAATGACCCACGCCTCGGTGGCCGGCTCCGCCCTGGAGGTCCCGGCCGACCTGATCCGGGTCTCCGTCGGCATCGAGTCCGTCGACGACCTGCTCGCCGACCTGACCCGCGCCCTCGGCTAGCGGCACCCGCGGTCGGAAGACAGGGGCCCGGGGAGCGGCGGCACTCCGCCTGCCGCTCCCCGGGCCCCTGGACCTTGCAACTGAACGCTCTGCGAGAGGCACCATGCACAACTGGCCGATCACCATCGACGACGTCCGCGGCGCCCACAAGATGCTGGCCGGCGTCGCCCGCGTCACCCCGATGGAGAGCAGCCGCTACCTCTCCGGCCTGATCGGCGCCCCGGTGCACCTCAAGTGCGAGAACCTGCAGCGCACCGGTTCGTTCAAGCTCCGCGGCGCGTACGTCCGGATCGCCGGCCTCTCGCCGGTGCAGCGGGCCGGCGGCGTGGTGGCGGCCAGCGCGGGCAACCACGCCCAGGGGGTGGCACTGGCGGCGTCGCTGCTGGGCGTGCGGTCGACCGTCTTCATGCCGCTGGCGGCCCCGCTGCCCAAGGTGGCCGCGACCCGGGACTACGGCGCCGAGGTCCGGCTGCACGGCAGCACGGTGGACGAGGCGCTCCGGGCGGCGCAGGGCTACGCGGACGCGACCGGTGCGGTGTTCATCCACCCGTTCGACCACTGGGACGTGATCACCGGTCAGGCCACCGTCGGCCTGGAGATCCTGGAGCAGTGCCCGGAGGTCCGCACCATCCTGGTCGGGGTGGGCGGCGGCGGGCTGCTGGCGGGGATCGCGGCGGCGGTCAAGCCGCTGCGTCCGGACGTCCAGGTGATCGGGGTGCAGGCGGCCAACGCGGCCGCCTACCCGCCCTCGCTGGCGGCCGGGCGGCCGGTCTCGCTGGAGCGGTTCGCCACCATGGCGGACGGGATCATGGTGGGCCGTCCGGGTGACATTCCGTTCGAGGTGGTGAACACCCTCGCGGACGGCGTCCGGACGGTCTCCGAGGAGGGACTGTCCCGGGCGCTGCTGGTCGGCCTGGAGCGGCTCAAGCTGGTGGTGGAGCCGGCCGGGGTGAGCCCGGTGGCGGCGCTGCTGGAGCAGCCGGACGGCTTCCAGGGGCCGGTGGTGGCGGTCCTCTCGGGCGGCAACATCGACCCGCAGCTGATGCAGCGGGTGCTGCGGCACGGCCTGGTGGCGGCGGGCCGCTACCTGTCGCTCCGGGTCCGGCTGGCCGACAAGCCGGGCGCGCTGGCCGATCTGCTGGCCGTGCTGACCCGGGTGGACGCGAACGTGCTGGACATCGCGCACGTCCGGATCGACCCCCGGCTCGGCCTGACCGAGGTCGAGGTGGACCTGCACCTGGAGACCAAGGGGCCCGAGCACTGCGCCCTGGTGCTGGGCGAACTCCGGGACGCGGCCTACGTGGTGACCCAGTAACAGGAAAACCAGGGGCGGTTGTCAGTCCCAGCTGAGAGGGTGTCGGTGCGGGTCGGCTCCGCGCTGCTCCAGCGCGCCGCGAGCCCGATCCTTGACGCGATATATCGCGAGATGCCATTCTCGCGATGCATCGCGTCTCAGATGTCCCTTCCTGGCATGGAACCCGGCTCGACCGGGTATTCCCCTCGGGTCAAAGTGGACATATCAGTCATACCGTCAGAGGAGATGAGGCAGGCTCATGGCGCCAGCCATCCAAGCCGAGAACCTGGTCAAGACCTTCGGTGACGTACGTGCCCTGGACGGCGTCAGCCTCGACGTCCCGGAGGGCACGGTTCTCGGGCTGCTCGGCCCGAACGGCGCCGGCAAGACCACCACGGTCCGGGTACTCACCACGCTGCTCCGCCCCGACTCCGGCCACGCCGTGGTCGCCGGGGTGGACGTGCTCAAGCACCCGAACAAGGTGCGCAGTCTGATCGGCCTCTCCGGCCAGTACGCCGCCGTCGACGAGTACCTGACGGGCCGGGAGAACCTCCAGATGGTGGGCGAGCTCTACCAGATGAGCTCCCGGGACGCGAAGGCGCGCGCCAAGGAGCTGCTGGAGTGGTTCAACCTCTCCGAGGCCGCCGACCGCACCGCCAAGACCTACTCCGGCGGCATGCGCCGCCGGCTCGACCTGGCGGCGGCACTCGTGGTCCGGCCCCCGGTGATGTTCCTGGACGAGCCGACCACGGGCCTCGACCCGCGGAACCGGCTCGCGCTCTGGGAGGTGATCGAGACGCTGGTCGAGCAGGGCACCACCCTGCTGCTCACCACCCAGTACCTGGAGGAGGCCGACCGCCTCGCCCACGACATCGCGGTGGTCGACCACGGCAAGGTGATCGCCCGCGGCACCGCCGACGAGCTCAAGGCCCAGATCGGCGGCGAGCGGGTCGAGGTGGTGGTCCACAACCGGGACGACGTGACCGAGGCGCTGGCCGCGCTGGTCCCGTACGCCAAGGGCGACCCGTCGGTGGAGAAGAACACCCGCCGGATCACCGTCCCGGTCAGCGGTGGCGCCAAGGTGCTCGCCGACGTGATCCGCGAGCTGGACGCCCGCTCGATCGAGATCGACGACATCGGTCTGCGCCGTCCGACCCTGGACGACGTGTTCCTCTCGCTGACCGGCCACGCCACCGTCAGCGAGATCGAGGACGAGGACGAGCAGCAGCCCGCCAAGGGCCGCAAGAGCCAAGGGAAGGACGCCTGATGACCACCGCCACCGAGCACGCGATCGGCCTGGCCGTCCCCCAGCAGCGGCACGGCATCAGCGCGATGCTGCACGACTCCTGGGTGATCGCCAAGCGCAACCTGCGCCGGATGACCCGGATCCCCGAGATCGTGGTCTTCGGGCTCATGCAGCCGGTGATGTTCGTGCTGCTGTTCTCGTACGTGATGGGCGGGGCGATCCAGATCCCCGGCACCACCGCGAGCGCCAACTCGTACACCCAGTTCCTGATGGCGGGCATCTTCGCCCAGACCGTCACCTTCGCGGTGGCCGGCGCCTCCGCCGGTATCGCGGAGGACATGACCAAGGGGCTGGTGGACCGCTTCCGCTCGCTCCCGATGACCCGCTCCGCGGTGCTGGTCGGCCGTACGCTGGCCGACCTGGTGCAGACCGCCTTCACCCTGCTGGTGCTGGCGATCGTCGCGCTGATCGTCGGCTGGCGGATCCACGAGGGCTTCCCGAAGGCGCTGGCCGCGTTCGGGCTGCTGCTCCTGCTGGGCTACTCGTTCTCCTGGATCGGCGCGCTGATCGGCCTGTCGGTGCGCAGCCCGGAGGCGGCCACCTCGGCCGGCCTGATCTGGCTGTTCCCGCTGACCTTCATCTCGAACGCCTTCGTCCCGGTCAGCTCGATGCCGGGCTGGCTGCAGGCGGTCGCCTACTGGAACCCGTTCAGCGCCACCGTGCAGGCCTGCCGGGACCTGTTCGGCAACCAGGTCGGCCCGGTCTCCGGCGGCTGGCCGATGGACAACGCCATCCTGCTCTCGGTGCTCTGGTCGCTGGCGATCATGGCGTTCTTCTCCTGGCTGTCGGTGCGCAAGTACCGCTCCGCCATCGGCTGAGCGCCTGCCTGAGCACCTGCCCGGGCACCCTGCCTGAGCACCCGTCACGTACGCGAGCGGCGGCCGTCCCCTTCGATGGGGGCGGCCGCCGCTCGGGCGTGTCGCGGGGTGCTCGCGGCGGATCAGGCGTGCGGCTTGGCCGCGATCACCTTGACCATGGCGCGCTTGCCGTTCGGCAGCTCGTAGTGGGCCTCGTCGCCGACCTTCTTGCCGTCGATGGCCGAGCCGAGCGGGGACTGCGGGGAGTACACGTCCACGTCGGACGCGCCCGCCATCTCGCGGGAGCCGAGCAGGAAGAGCATGGTGTCGTCCTCGTCGCCGTCGAAGGCGATCGTCACGACCATGCCGGGGGCCACCACGCCGGAGTCCGCCGGGGCCTCGCCGACCTTGGCGCGCTCCAGCAGCTGGGTGAGCTGGCGGATCCGCAGCTCGCCCTTGCCCTGGTCGTCCCGGGCCGCGTGGTAGCCGGCGTTCTCCTTGAGGTCGCCCTCCTCGCGGGCCGCCTCGATCTTCTTCACGATCTCGGTCCGCCAGGGGCCCGTCATGTAGTCCAGCTCAGCCTTGAGCTGGTCGTAGCCGGACTGAGTGAGCCAGGTCACGTTCTCGCTGGTCTGGGTCACAGGTGCTCCTCGTAGGTGCTGGGCTGCGCTGAGGGTTGGTGTCAGCCGGGAACGGGTCGTACTGCTCGTACGGGTCGTACTACAAAGCAACGCCCGCTCTCGTGCCGTCCGGCCGGAGAGGGGCGAAACCACGAGCCTAACAATTTCCCGACCGGAGCGGGAGGGCCCGGACGGCGCACCGGCGACGTCCGGATGGCTCCCGGGCGGCGCTCCGGCGGCGCCCCGGCGGGTGCCACCCGGTGCGGATGCCCGTTCCGACCGTCGAATATGCGCCCGAACGGATTACTCGGCGGGCGTGCAGCCGAGCAGCTCGGCGGTGGTGGCGCGAGCGGTGGTGCGCAGCGTGACCACCTCGTCGTAGCGGGATCCGGCCGCGGGGACCGGGAAGTCGTGCAGTCCCACCACGCCGCCGTCCTCGGACTGCGCGCGGACGGTACAGACGCCCGCGGTGCCGTCCTCCTTGTGCACCGAGAGCTGCACCTGCATCTCCTCGGCGGAGACCACCTGGAAGCCCGGCAGCAGACCGTTCATGACCGAGCCCTTGGCGATGTACCCGGCACCGATCCAGCCCACCAGGGCCAGGCCCAGCACCCCGCAGACCAGGCCGATCACCCGCAGCCGGCGGTCGGCCTCGCGGTTGCCCAGCTTGCCGTAACGGCCCTGCGGGGCGGGTGCGGTGGTCGTACGTCCGGAGTCCATGGGCGGCTCAGTCCTTTCGACGAGGGGCCCACGGTCCACCGGGGGAATGGACGGGCCCTCCGGTCAGTCACTATAGGAGGGCAGCATCCGCGCCGGACGCGGCGGGGGACCGGCCCGACGAACCGGATGGATTCCCGGAAGGAACCAGGCGTTGACTGAGCAGTTGCGACTGATGGCGGTGCACGCGCACCCGGACGACGAGTCCAGCAAGGGCGCCGCCACCATGGCCATGTACGTCTCGCAGGGGGTGGACGTGCTGGTCGCCACCTGCACCGGCGGTGAGCGTGGCTCGATTCTCAACCCCAAGCTCCAGGGCGACCCGTGGGTCGAGGAGAACATCCACGAGGTGCGCCGGAAGGAGATGGACGCCGCCCGCGAGATCCTGGGCGTCAAGCAGGCCTGGCTCGGCTTCGTCGACTCCGGCCTGCCCGAGGGCGACCCGCTGCCGCCGCTGCCCGAGGGCTGCTTCGGGCTCCAGGAGGTGGCCGAGGCGGCCGCCCCGCTGGTGAAGCTGATCCGCGAGTTCCGTCCGCACGTGATCACCACGTACGACGAGAACGGCGGCTACCCGCACCCCGACCACATCATGACCCACAAGATCACCATGGCGGCCTTCGACGCTGCCGGTGACCCGGACGCCTACCCCGAGGCCGGCGCGCCCTGGCAGCCGTCCAAGGTCTACTACAACCACGGCTTCCCGATGGGCCGGATCAAGGCGATGCACGCCTACCTGGTCGAGAACGGCCTGGAGTCCCCGTACGGCGAGTGGATCGCCGGCTGGGAGGAGAGCGGCCGCAAGGAGCGCGAGATCACCACCCGGGTGGTCTGCGACGAGTGGTTCGAGACCCGGGACCGCGCGCTGATCGCGCACGCCACCCAGATCGACCCGGACGGCCCCTGGTTCCGCATCCCGCTGGACGTCCAGAAGAAGGTCTGGCCGACCGAGGACTACGAACTGGTCCGCTCGCTGGTCGACACCGACCTCCCCGAGGACGACCTGTTCGCGGGCCTGCGCGCCCCCGTCACCACCGCCTGACGCCCCGACACGCCCCACCCCGGTGACCCGGCCCGTGTAGGGCCGGGTCACCATGGGAGACATGAGCACCCCGATGCACCTGAACGACCTCGCCTCCGCGGCCCTCGCCTACGACAAGGCCAAGGTGACCCCCGGCCTGCTCGGCTTCGTGGTCTTCGCCGCCCTCGCCATCGCCACCTGGTTCCTGGTCAAGTCCATGAACAAGCAGTTCGGCCGGGTGAACTTCACCGAGGAGCCCGAGCAGCCCAAGGACTGACACCCGTCAGAGCGCCCTCAGGTCGACCCCGCGCGGGACCGTGGCGTCCTACCCTGAGAGGCGACAGGAAGGAGCCGTTGATGAGCGTCGACGCGGTCATGCACACCGAGTTCCCCGCTGGGTACGTGGTCTTCTTCGGTACCGACGGGAAGGTGGTCATGACTCCGCAGAGCGAAGAGCACTCCAGCACGATCAAGTCGATGCAGTACGACACGATCCTCTCGTTCGGGCGTCATGCGAAGACTGTCTCCGACGTCTACATCGACTTCCCAGCCGACGAGAACTCCGCACCCGATCTCGCGATCATGCGGGAGGACGCTCAGCGGGAGGGCAAGCGCTACGGCTTCGAGGACGTGCTGCTGATCGCCGAGGTGGTGTCGGCCTCCTCCGTGCGCAAGGACTACGACGACTGCACCGCGAAGTACGGCCGCTACGGCATCCCGGTCTACATGGTGGTGGACCCGTACACCGCCGAGGTCGTCGTCCACACCCAGCCCACCGGCTCCGGCTACATCGCGGCTCACACGCACAAGTACGGCTCTGGCAAGCTGCCCATCGAGCTGGCCGACGGACGCACGTACACCCTCGACCTCGACGAACTGCCCCGGCCCGACGCGGACGCCCACTGACCGCATCATCCCGGCCACTGGACGTCCAGCTGATCTTCGCCGCTCGACACTGCGGTGCCAACTCGGGGGCCCCGAAGTCGGGTTGCGCGTCGGTGCTCTGCCCTAGCCTTGGCCGAACGGATTGGGAGGGGGCGAGATGCCAAAGGTTCTCGAGAGTCGGCGTATTGGACGCATGGCCGTGAACGAGGTTCGTTCGCTGCTGGAGCGGCACGGCCACATCGTGCAGGAGATCGATGGCGCAAACGATTACGGGGAGGACCTGCACGTCACCTTCGTTCAAGACGGGCAGCGGACGGCGGACTCCCTGGCTGTACAGGTCAAAGGCGGGATCTCGACACGTACTAGGCGAGGACACCGCGTCCAGGTCGGGGATCACGGCGCCAACTGGCGTGACGGCAGTCTCCCTGTCCTCTGTGTAGTCCATGATCCAGAGCGAGGTGGCCTCTTCTGGGCCAACGCAACCCGTCAGCTCCGCCGAGCCAAAGCGCTACGGAAGACACTGAAGTCTGTTGTTATCCGACGAGAGTCCGTGCTGGACGATTCCACGTCTGAGGGATTCGTGCGGAGCATGCGGGGATACCTGGCTTGGGAGCGGGAGGGGGTCGGCAGGTGGGCGGACATGGCGAACGTTGAGTTCGCGCGGACCGGCATCGTCAAGCCGTTCAAGAATGACTATGGCGAGCCCATGGTCTTCTGGCAGAAGCGCGGCGAGCCGTTCGCTGTACTGCTCCATCATGATCTCGACTGGGAGCCCGTACACATACAGGAGCGGATGCTCCGCTTCGGTCTCGTACCGTCGATCGGTGACATCATCCTCAACGAGGCGGAAGCTCATTGGCTCATGGGCTGCTTCAAAGCCACTGAGTGGCGCCGGCCGGCCGAACCGAGCGACACTGCCTGACTCCTGACGGTCCTACCGGCCGCCGAGTGGCTTGTGTGGATCCCGCTGAGCCCGGTGGCAGACTGTCAACCATGAATCGGCTTGCTGATGCGACCTCCCCCTACCTCCTGCAGCACGCTGACAACCCCGTGGACTGGTGGCCCTGGGGGCCGGAGGCCTTTGAGGAGGCGCGGCGGCGCGGGGTGCCGGTGCTGCTGAGTGTCGGGTACGCGGCGTGCCACTGGTGCCATGTGATGGCGCACGAGTCCTTCGAGGACGAGGCGATCGCCGGGTACGCCAACGAGCACTTCGTCGCGGTGAAGGTGGACCGCGAGGAGCGGCCGGACGTGGATGCGGTGTACATGGAGGCGGTGCAGGCGGCGACCGGGCAGGGCGGGTGGCCGATGACGGTGTTCCTGACGCCGGAGAAGGACCCGTTCTACTTCGGGACGTACTTCCCGCCGGAGCCGAGGCACGGCATGCCCGGCTTCCGGCAGGTGCTGGAGGGGGTCAGTGCCGCCTGGCGGGACCGGCGGGACGAGGTCGGCGAGGTGGCCGAGCGGATCCGGGCGGACCTGGCGGAGCGGGCCTCGGTGTACGGGGTCGGCAGCGGGGTGCACCAGGTGCCCGGGGCCGAGGAGTTGGCGAAGGCGGCGGCCGAGCTGGGCCGGAGTTACGACGCGAAGCGGGGCGGGTTCGGCGGGGCGCCGAAGTTCCCGCCGTCGATGGCGGTGGAGTTCCTGCT
Organism: Kitasatospora sp. NPDC002040; assembly: GCF_040296785.1. Lineage (NCBI taxonomy): Bacteria > Bacillati > Actinomycetota > Actinomycetes > Kitasatosporales > Streptomycetaceae > Kitasatospora > Kitasatospora sp. NPDC002040. Next base: position 188,215 of record NZ_JBEOXV010000003.1, read on the forward strand.
CCGGCACCACGCGAGCACCGGCTCGGCCGAGGCGCTGGAGATGGCCCGGCACACCTGCGAGGCGATGGCCCGGGGCGGGATCTACGACCAGCTCGGCGGCGGCTTCGCCCGGTACTCGGTGGACGCCGGGTGGGTGGTGCCGCACTTCGAGAAGATGCTGTACGACAACGCGCTGCTGCTCCGGGTCTACCTGCACCTGTGGCGGGCCACCGGCGAGGAGCTGCCGCGCCGGATCGCGCTGGAGACCGCCGACTTCCTGCTCGCCGAACTCCGCACTCCCGAGGGCGGGTTCGCCTCCGCGCTGGACGCGGACAGCCTGGACCCGGCCAGCGGCAAGTCCGCCGAGGGCGCGTACTACGCCTGGACGCCGGAGCAGCTGGCCGAGGTGCTGGGCGCCGAGGACGGGGCGCTCGCGGTGGAGCTGTTCGAGGTGACGGGGACGTTCGAGCACGGCTCCTCGGTGCTCCAGCTGCTCTCCGACCCGGTCGACCGGGCGGCGTACGAGCGGATCAGGGCCCGGCTGCTGGAGGCGCGGGCGCTGCGGCCGGCCCCGGCCCGGGACGACAAGGTGGTGGCGGCCTGGAACGGGCTGGCGATCGCCGCGCTGGCCGAGGCCGGCGCCCTGCTGGAGCGGCCCGACCTGGTCGAGGCGGCCGTCCGGGCCGCCGATCTGCTGCTGGCGGTGCACCTGACCGAGGACGGCCGCCTGCTGCGCACCTCCCGGGACGGCCGGGCCGGGGCCAACGCGGGTGTGCTGGAGGACTACGCCGACACCGCCGAGGGCTTCCTCGCGCTGTACGCGGTGACCGGTGACGCCGAGTGGCTCGGCTTGGCCGGCGGGCTGCTGGACACCGTGCTGGGTCACTTTGTCGACACTGCGTCCGGGGCGCTGTACGACACGGCGGACGACGCGGAGCAGCTGATCCGCCGCCCGCAGGACCCGACCGACAACGCCACCCCCTCGGGCTGGACGGCCGCCGCCGCGGCCCTGCTGGGCTACGCCGCGTACACCGGCTCGGAGCGCCACCGGACCGCCGCCGAGCGGGGGTTGGCGATCGTCGGCGCACTGGGCAGCCGGGCACCCCGGTTCATCGGCTGGGGTCTGGCCGCCGCCGAGGCGCTGGCCGACGGGCCGCGCGAGGTGGCGGTGGTCGGCCGGGCCGACGTGGCGGAGACCGCGCTGCTGCACCGGACCGCTCTGCTGGGCACCGCCCCGGGCGCGGTGGTGGCGGTCGGCGAGCCGGGCTCCACCGAGGTGCCGCTGCTGGCCGACCGGCCGCTGCTGGACGGCGAGTCGGCCGCGTACGTCTGCCACCACTTCAGCTGCGACGCCCCGACCGCGGACCCGGCGGAGCTGGCCGCGAAGCTCGGCGTCCGGGTCGGTGGCGCGGGAGTTGAAGCGGGGAGCTGAAGCGGGGGGTTAAAGCAGGTGCGGGAGCGGCCGGGGAGCAGCCAGGATGCCTCATGACCTGGACCCTCAGTGATTCCCCGGACGACTTCCGCGCGCAGGCCGGTGACTTCCTCGCCGCCCACCGGGCCGAGAACACCGTGCTGCTGACCGTGCTGCACAGCATCACCACGAACGGCCCGCACGTCTTCGGCCCGGACGATCCGCAGTTCGGCTGGTGGCGTCCGGCGCCGGACGCACCCGTCGCGGGGGCGTTCCTGCGGACGCCGCCGTACGCGCTGCGGCTCGGCCGGATGCCGGAGCGGGCCGGGGCCGAACTGGCGCTGGCGCTGGCCGGGGTCGAGCTGCCCGGGATCGGCGGCGGGCTGGCGCAGGCGACCGCGTTCGCGGCGGCGCGGCCGGAGCGGTCCACCCTGATGGCCAATGAACGGCTCTACCGGCTGGGCGAGTTGGTCGACCCTTCGCCGCTGCCCGGCGGCAGGGTCAGGCCCGCCACGGCGGCGGACGCCGACCTGCTGGTGGAGTGGTTCTCCGCCTTCGTCGCGGAGGCCGAACTCGCCGTTCCCGGCGAGAACCACCGGCCCACGGTCGAACGGCGCACCGCCGCCGGGGACCTGCACGTCTGGGAGGACGAGGAGGGCGTGCCGGTCTCCTTCGCCGCCGTCAGTGCGGTGATCGGCGGCATGTCGCGGATCGGGCCGGTCTACACGCCGCCCGAGCACCGGGGGCGGGGGTACGCGAGCGGGGTGGTGGCGGCAGGGTCCGCCCACGCGCTGGCGGCTGGTGCGGACGAGGTGCTGCTCTTCACCGACCTGGCCAATCCGACCAGCAACTCGATCTACCGGAAGCTGGGGTACCGGCCGGTCGAGGACTGCGTCAGCCTGAGCTTCGAGGCCTGAGACCGGGGCGGAGGAGGGGCGTCACCAGGATCCGTCCCTCGGCCCCGGTGCCGGCTAGTCCCAGTCCCAGCGGATGCCGAGCAGGCACGGCGTCAGTGCGCCGGCCACCAGGTGGACGCAGTGGTGGCCGTCCAGGGTCAGCTCCTCGGTCTCGTACGGCTCCCCGCCCGGGGTGCGGGAGGCGAAGCGGTGGCAGCGGACCGGGAGGGCGTCCGGGTGGAAGGTGACCTGGAGGACGTACTGGCCGGCGCCGGAGTTGAAGCCGCGGACGTACTCGCAGCTGGGGCCGGCGGCGGGGGCGTCGTCGAAGCCGTAGCCGAGCAGGTGGGTGTCGCCGGTGCGCAGGCGGCGGTCCAACAGGAGCTCGGCGACCAGGAGTTCGGCGCCGGGGTCGCGGCGGATCCGGCCGGGGCGGCAGTTCTCCTCGGCCCGGACGGCGACCCGGGTGATGTCGCAGCCGGGGTCGCCCTGGTAGAGCGCGAGGTAGCGGTCGATGCCGTCGCGGTGGGCCCGTAGGGCGTGCTGGGAGTCGCGGCGGACCATCTGCCGGTCGGCGCCGATCCGGACCCGCTCGATGTGGGTGACGGTGTGCAGGCCCGTGTCGCGCGGTCCGGCGATGGTGGCGAGCAGGCCGTCCACGGCGGCGGCGGGGGCGATCAGGTCGCGGTAGGGGCGGGTGGCGGGGGAGGTGGGGCCCGCGGGGGCCTGGCGGGGACCGAGCAGCCGGGTGAGCGAGTGCTCGGGGAGCTCCAGGACCTCCTCCAACACCCTTACCGCGCGCAGGGATTCGGCCCGCTCGGGGCGGCGCCGGCCCTGCTGCCAGTAGCTCAGGCTGGTCACGCCGACCTGGACACCGCGCTGGGCCAGGTGCTGCCGCAGCCGGCTGAGGGCGAGCCCGCGCGCGCCGATCGCGGCGCGCAGCGCGAGGTGGAACGGACCGGTACGGAGTACCGCCGCCAGCTCGGGCTGGACGGTCTGCTGCATGGCCGACTCCCGTCTGCCTGGTTGACCGTGAATATTCACACGGACGCGGCGAGTTGTCACCAGTACGGACGGATTCACGGCCCACGAACGGGAGTTCCGTTCACAGCCGGCGCGGGCCCGTTCACACCGGGCCGGGGCCGCCGACGGGATGCGTTGACCGGAACGCGCCACGGATCGATGCTCTGTCCACCGCGTCCGGACGCGGTCCCCCACATCCCCTCTCCTGCGGATTCGCAAGGAGGAGAAGCCCATGCCAACTTCCCGGACACGCCTGCGCCAGGCGGTCGCCGCCCTCGCTCTCGGCATCCTCGCCCCGGCCCTCACGGTGGTCACCGCCACCCCGGCGCCCGCCGCCGCCATCCCCCACGCCCAGCCGGCCTCGGTGACCCCGGGTGCGGTCTCGGCCCTGGCGGCGCGCAAGCTCAACATCACCATGCAGTCGCAGCAGCAGACCAACTGGTGCTGGGCCGCGAGTGGCAACACCATCGCCACGTACTTCGGCTACAGCTACAGCCAGAACCAGTTCTGCAACGTCGCCTTCAACCGCTCGGTGAACGCCAGTTGCCCCAACAACCAGGCGACGCTGGCCAACGTGCAGACCGCGCTGAGCTGGATCGGCATCAACTCCGGTTCGTACGTCACCGGGTACCTGCGCAACACCACCGTGCAGACCGAGATCAACGCGAACCGGCCGATCGAGACCCGGATCCAGTGGAGCTCCGGCGGCGGCCACATGCACGTGATCTACGGCTACGACAGCAGCAACAACTTCGTCTACTGGGGCGACCCGTGGCCCTCGAACAACCGCTACAACTGGGCCGACTACTCGTACTACGTGAGCAACAGCTCGTTCTCCTGGACCCACTCCCTCTACCGGATCGGTGCGTGAGGAGATGACCGACATGCGTAGGCACACCCACCGCCTCGCGGCCGTCACCGCGCTGGCCGCCACCCTCGGCCTGGCCCTCGCGCTCCCCGCCTCGGCGGCGGAGGGCGGCGCCCCGGCCCCGATCGCCGCCGCCGAGCTGTCGGCGGCCCGCAGCACGGTCGAATCCCCGGCCGTGATGGAGCAGTTGGGCCGGTTCTTCGCCCGCAAGGGCGTTCCGCCGACCAAGTCGATCGACCTCAGCCCGGCCGACGAGGCCCGGGCCGCCGCACAGGCCGCACCCCGGCTGAGCGGCGCCACCGTGCCGGTCTTCACCCTGGACCCGGCGTTCGTGGCGGGTACGGCAGGAGCGGCCGTGGCGAAGGCCGAGTTCGTGGCCAGCAAGGCGGTCGCGGCCGACGGGCAGACCGCCTCGGTCTGGACCGTCCGGCAGGACGACGGCTGGCACGTCGTCAACATCGCCACCGGCGGTGACGAGACGGACTACGCGGCCCAGGCCGCGAGCAGCGGCGGCGGGACCGTGTTCCGGGAGCCGCAGCTGAACGCCTGGTACGTGCTGCGCGGCGGCCGGGTGCTGCCGCTGGACGAGGACGCCACCCGCTCGGTCGGCGCGGCCGGGGTCACCCTGGCCGGCTACCAGCAGCTGGTGCACCAGCGGTACGGCGACAAGCTGCCCGGTTCGGCGTACGACCGGGCGGGCAAGGGCGGCGGCTACGAGGCGGCCGCTCCGGCTGCGGAGTCGGAGGGCCTGCCGCTGCTGACGGCGGGGGTGGCAGGCACGGCCCTGGCGGCCACCGCCCTGACCGGGATCGGCCTGGTGCTCCGGCGCCGCGGGCACGGCGGCTGATCCGACGGTCCGACCGGAGGGCGGCACGGGGGATCCTTCCCCGTGCCGCTCTCGTTCGTGCCGGAGCTGTGCAGGCGGGCCCGGCGATTTGACGAACCGTTGACCCCTCGTTCGCCTGGCCGCCTGACCGGCATGTCACTGTGTGTGGCGTAGATGTCCCGGCGGGTGGTGGGAGGGGAGCAGATGGCGGTGCGGGGAGTGCGGCTCGGGGGCGCGCTGGTGGGCCTGGCCGCCGCGCTGGCGGTGGTGGTGGCGTACCTGTTCGGCGGTCCGAGGATGGTCTGGATCGTCGCGGCCGCCGAGGTCGCCCTGGTGATGCTGGACGTGGCCCGGCGGTTCCGGGTGCGGGGTCAGCACCGGCCCGCCCCGGACGGGCCGGAGGCGGCGCACTGCGAGCGCTGCCGGCGGGCCAGGGAGCGGCTGGACGGCCGCTCAGTTGGCGATGCTGTACGCCACCAGTGAGACCCCGACGTACTGGGTGATGAACGCGCCCAGGGTGAAGGCGTGGAAGACCTCGTGGAAGCCGAACCAGCGCGGTGACGGGTTCGGCTTCTTCAGTCCGTAGACCACCCCGCCCAGGCTGTAGAGCACGCCGCCGACGATCAGCAGCGTGACCACCGCCGCGCCGCCGGTGCGCAGGAAGGCGGGCAGGAAGAACACCGCGGCCCAGCCGAGCGCCAGGTAGCAGGGCGTGTAGAGCCAGCGCGGCGCCCCGACCCAGAAGACCCGGAACGCGATCCCCGCCAGCGCTCCGCCCCAGACCAGCCAGAGCAGTATCTGCCGCTGGCCACCGTCCAGCAGCAGGATGGTGAACGGGGTGTACGAGCCCGCGATGATCAGGAAGATGTTCGCGTGGTCGAGCCGGCGCAGCACCGCGTCCCCGCGCGGGCCCCAGGTGAAGCGGTGGTACACCGCGCTGACCCCGAACAGCAGCCAGGCGCTGACCGAGTAGACCGTGCAGGCGATCCGGGCCTCGGTCGAGGGCGCCAGGCAGATCAACACGATTCCGGCGGCCAGTGACGCCGGGAACATGCCCGCGTGCAGCCATCCGCGCCATTTGGGCTTGATCTCGACCGATACGTCCGTCATGGCCAACATGCTACCTACGGTTCCGTAGGTTACCGGCATGTAGGTAGTGACGGTCACCACTTTTGGACGTAATGGAGTATTCGATCGAGGTGACCGAGGGGTCGAGGTCGGCCGGAAGCGCCTTGTTACTCGCCAGTACTTCTCCAAGATGGCGTAAAACTTCGGTCGAAATTGCCATCTTGCCGTGTTGGGGCCTTGAGGCCGGAGCTACGGTGTAACCACCCTCAAACCCCCGCGACGCCGTCTCCCAGCCGGGATGGCGTGAAACGGAGCGATCGTGTCGTACGAGAACTCTGCTCTCAGCGCATCCGCGCCCACCCGCCACAAGCGTCTGCTGGCCTGGGTGAGCGAGATCGCGGAGCTGACCCAGCCGGACCGCGTCGAGTGGTGCGACGGCTCGGAGGAGGAGTACCAGCGCCTCGCCGATCTGCTGGTCGCCCAGGGCACCTTCAAGAAGCTCAACCCGGAGAAGCGGCCGAACTCCTACTACGCCGCCTCCGACCCGTCCGACGTGGCCCGGGTCGAGGACCGCACCTTCATCTGCTCCGAGCAGGAGAAGGACGCAGGACCCACCAACCACTGGAAGGCCCCCGCCGAGATGCGGGAGATCTTCACCGGTGCGGACGGCCTGTTCCAGGGCGCGATGAAGGGCCGCACGATGTACGTCGTGCCGTTCTCGATGGGCCCGGTCGGCTCCCCGCTGGCGGCGTACGGCGTGGAGATCACCGACTCCGCCTACGTCGCGGTCTCGATGCGCGTGATGACCCGGATGGGCCAGGCCGTGCTGGACCAGCTCGGCGAGGACGGCGAGTTCGTCAAGGCCGTGCACACCGTCGGCGCTCCGCTGGCCGAGGGCGAGGCCGACGTGCCGTGGCCCTGCAACACCACCAAGTACATCTCGCACTACCCGGAGACCCGCGAGATCTGGTCCTTCGGCTCCGGCTACGGCGGCAACGCCCTGCTGGGCAAGAAGTGCTACGCGCTCCGGATCGCCTCCACGATGGCCCGGGACGAGGGCTGGCTGGCCGAGCACATGCTCGTGCTCAAGCTCACCCCGCCGAGCGGTGCCGAGCCCAAGTACATCGCCGCCGCCTTCCCGTCCGCCTGCGGCAAGACCAACCTGGCGATGCTCCAGCCGACCATCCCGGGCTGGAAGGTCGAGACCATCGGCGACGACATCGCCTGGATGCGGTTCGGCGCCGACGGGCAGCTCTACGCGATCAACCCGGAGGCCGGCTTCTTCGGCGTCGCCCCCGGCACCGGCGTGGACACCAACGCCAACGCGATCGAGACGCTGTGGGGTAACACGGTCTTCACCAACGTCGCGCTGACCGACGACGGCGACGTCTGGTGGGAGGGCCTGACCGAGGAGCCCCCGGCCCACCTGACCGACTGGCGCGGCAACGACTGGACCCCCGAGTCCGGCACCCCCGCCGCCCACCCCAACGCGCGGTTCGCCGTCCCGGCCGCGCAGTGCCCGACCATCGCGCCGGAGTGGGAGGACCAGGCCGGGGTGCCGATCTCGGCCATCCTGTTCGGCGGCCGCCGGGCCACCGCCGTCCCGCTGGTGACCGAGTCCTTCGACTGGCAGCACGGCGTCTTCCTGGGCGCCAACATCGCCTCCGAGAAGACCGCCGCCGCCGAGGGCACCGTGGGCGAGCTGCGCCGCGACCCGTTCGCGATGCTGCCGTTCTGCGGCTACAACATGGGCGACTACTTCGGCCACTGGCTGAAGCTCGGCGCCCAGGCCGACGCGGCCAAGCTGCCGAAGATCTACTACGTCAACTGGTTCCGCAAGAACTCGGCCGGTGACTTCGTCTGGCCGGGCTACGGCGAGAACAGCCGGGTGCTGAAGTGGATCGTCGAGCGCCTGGAGGGCACCGGCGCGGGCGTCGAGACCCCGATCGGCGTGCTGCCGACCGTCGAGGGCTTCGACCTCAAGGGCCTGGACATCCCGGAGCAGGACCTCGACCTGCTGTTCTCGGTGGACGCCGACATCTGGCGCCAGGAGGCCGCGCTGGTGCCGGCCCACCTGGAGCTGTTCGGCGAGCACACCCCGAAGGCGCTCTGGGACGAGTACGAGGCCCTGGTGCAGCGCCTCGGCTGACGCTCCGACCGGAACGGCAGAAACGTCACGGCCGGGGCCCCGGACCGTACGATCCCAACCCTCTGGGGATCGTCCGGCCGGGGCTCCGGCCGTGGTTGTCCCGACGGGCGTCCGGCCGGACGCGTCCTACCGGGTCAGGGCTGGACGTACCCGGAGAGGAAGTCGCCGATCCGGGTCACCGCGTCGGTGATCTCCTCCGGCCGGGGCAGCGTGACCAGCCGGAAGTGGTCCGGTTCGGGCCAGTTGAAGCCGGAGCCCTGGACGATCAGGATGCGCTTGGCCCGGAGCAGGTCCAGCACCATCTGCGCGTCGTTCTTGATCTTGTACACCTGCGGGTCCAGCCGGGGGAACGCGTACAGCGCGCCCTTGGGCTTCACGCAGCTCACGCCGGGGATCTCGTTCAGCAGCTTGTACGCCGCGTCCCGCGACTCCAGCAGCCGCCCGCCGGGCAGGATCAGCTCCTTGATGGACTGCCGGCCGCCGAGCGCCGCCGCCACCGCGTGCTGGGCGGGCATGTTGGCACAGAGCCGCATGCTGGCCAGCACGTTCAGGCCCTCGATGTAGCTGCGGGCCCGGACCCGGTCGCCGGAGAGCACCATCCAGCCGGAGCGGAAGCCCGCCACCCGGTAGGACTTGGACATGCCGTTGAAGGTGACGCAGAACAGGTCCGGCGCCAGGGTCGCGAGCGGGATGTGCACCGCGTCGTCGTAGAGGATCTTGTCGTAGATCTCGTCCGCGTAGATCACCAGCTTGTGGCGGCGGGCGATCTCGACGATGCCCTCCAGGATCTCCAGCGGGTAGACCGCCCCGGTCGGGTTGTTCGGGTTGATCACCACGATCGCCCGGGTCCGGTCGGTGACCTTGGACTCCATGTCCGCCAGGTCCGGGTACCACTCCGACTGCTCGTCGCAGCGGTAGTGCACCGCGGTGCCGCCGGACAGGCTGACCGAGGCCGTCCAGAGCGGGTAGTCCGGCGCCGGGACCAGCACCTCGTCGCCGTCGTCCAGCAGCGCGGTCATCGCCAGCTGGATCAGCTCGGAGACGCCGTTGCCGAGGAAGACGTCCTCGACGGTGAGGCCGTGCAGGCCGCGCTCCTCGTAGTGCATCACCACCGCGCGGCGCGCGGAGAGCAGCCCCTTGGAGTCGCCGTAGCCGTGCGCGGTGGAGAGGTTCTTCAGGATGTCCTGGAGGATCTCCGGCGGCGCTTCGAAGCCGAAGACGGCGGGATTGCCCGTGTTCAGCTTGAGGATGCGATGCCCCTGGTCCTCCAGTCGCATCGCTTCATCGAGCACCGGGCCGCGGATGTCGTAGCAGACATTGGCGAGCTTGCTGGACTGGATGACCTGCATGCCGGGTAACTCTACGGCGGTTGACCCCTGATCATCACGTGCTCTTGGACACAACATCAGGTGCGTCTGCCAGGCTGGTGCCGTGTTCGCGATTCTGGGTGGGGCGGCGGCGGGGCTCGCGGTGGCCCCGGGGGTGCGGTGGGCGGTCGGACGGTACGCCGTCCCCTATGAAGGGGAGCCCGCCGCGCGGGTCTTCCCACTGCCGGTGGTCGGGCTGCTCGCGGCCGGGGTCGGGGCGGCGGTCGGGGCCGGGTACGGCGCGGCCGGGTGGCCGGTGCTGGTCTGGACGGCGCTGCTCGGGCTGGTGCTCGGCCTGGTCGACGCCTCGGTGCACCGGCTGCCGGACGTCCTCACCGCCACCCTGGCGGCCGGGACCGCCGTCCTGCTGCTGGCGACGGAGCGTCAGTCGCTGCTGCGCTGCCTGCTCGCCGCCGCCGCCCTCGGCCTGGGCTTCGCCGTGCTGGCGCTGCTGGCCCCGATCGGCCTCGGCGACGCCAAGCTGGCCCCGAGCCTGGGCGCGCTGCTCGCGCTCTCCGGCTGGGGCACCGTGCTCGCGGGCCTGGTGTACGCCTTCCTGCTGGCCGGGCTCTGGGCCGCCGCGTTGCTGCTCACCCGCCGGGCCGGGCGGGGGGACGCGCTGGCCTTCGGCCCGTTCCTGCTGCTCGGCACCCTGGCGGCGGTGCTGGTCGCGCAGTAGCCGTACGGCTGACCGGCCGTCAGGCGGTGGCCGTCCGGCGGGAGAACGGCGAGGCCCGCCGCACCTGGTGGGTGCGGCGGGCCTCGGTGGTACGCAGCCCCACCCTCATAGGGCGGCGCACCGGGGAGGTGTTACGGCATGGCGTGGACGAACGGGCCCACCGTGTTGGAGAAGGCGTTGCCGTTGTTGGCGTCCCAGTTGGTCGACCAGGTCATCGCACCGCGGATGGTCGGCCACTTGGCCGGCGGGACGAAGGTGCCGCAGTTGGTGCCGGTGGCCAGGCAGCTGAGCGCGTTGTTGACCACGCTCGGGGCCACGTAGCCGCCGCCGGCCGCCTTGCTGGAGGCCGGGACGCCGATGCCGACCTGGTCCGGGCGGAGGCCGCCCTGGATCTGGGTGCAGACCTGGGCGGTGATGAAGTCGATGGTGCCCTGGTTGTAGACCTTGCCGTCACAGCCGTTCATGCCACCCGAGTTGTAGAACTGGGTGTTCATGACCGTCAGGATGTCCTTGGTCTTCAGCGCGAGCTGGAAGTAGGCACCGGCGGTGCTGTAGACGCCGATGGTCTCCGGCGCCATGGTCAGGACGAACTTCGAGCCGACCTTGGCCTGCAGGTTGATCAGCGCGTTGCCCAGGTTGACCGGGTCGACACCGTTCTCCAGGTCGACGTCGATGCCGTCGAAGCCGTAGTCCTTCAGGATCGCGTAGGCGCTGTCCGTGAAGGCGGCACCGGCGGTGGAGTTGCCGACCGAGATGGCGCCGTTCTGGCCGCCGATGGAGAGGATGACCTTCTTGCCGGCCGCCTGCTTGGCCTTCACGTCGGCCCGGAACTGGGCGTCGGTGTAGCCGCCGAGCTTGGTGGACAGGCCCGGGTCCAGGGTGAAGCTGATCGCCCCGGCCTTGGTCGGGACGGCGTCGGCGAAGGAGACCGCGATGATGTCGTACGCGCTCTGCACCTCGCTCAGCTTCTGGACGGTCGCGCCGTTGTCGAAGTTGTGCCAGTAGCCGGTGACCACGTGCTTGGGCAGGTCGGTGACCGGGCCGGTGGGCGTCACGGTCGGGCTGGCGCTGGCCGACGGCGAGGCGCTCGCGCTGGGCGAGGCGGAGGCCGAGGGGGAGGCGCTGGCCGACGGCGAGGCCGAGGCGCTCGGGGAGGCCGAGGCGGAGGCGGACGCGCTGGGCGAGGCGGAGGCCGAGGCGGACGGGGAGGCGGTGCCGCCCGGGCCGGTCAGCGTGATGTCGTCCGCGTTGTAGGCGCCCTGGCCGTACCAGCCGTGCACGTACACGGTGACGCTGTTGACGCCGGCACCGGTGGTGAAGGTGGAGGAGAGCTGGTTCCAGCTGCCCTGGCTCGACCAGGTGGACGGGTCGGTGCCGCCGGTGCCGCGCACGCCGAGGTAGGTGTACGGGCCCTGCACCCAACCGGCCAGCGAGTAGCTGGTGTTGGGGAGCACGCTGACGACCTGCCGGCACTCGGCGGTGTCACCGGCGGTCGGTGCCGCGTTCAGCGCGGCGGTGCCGGAGCGCGCCGGGGAGGAGACGACGCTCGCGCCGCCGGTGCAGGTCCAGCCGGAGAGGTTCCCGGCCTCGAAGCCACCGTTGGCCACCAGGTTGCCGACCGCGGCGCTGGCGCCGCCGGCGAACAGGGTCAGCCCGGTGGCGGCCAGGGCGAGGGCGGTGGTCCCGGCCGCGAGGGCGGCGGGGACGGGGCTGCGCCGGCGCCGGTGGGACGGCTGCTGCAGCGTTCGGGCCATGGAGCACTCCTGGGGGAGGGGAGGAGCCGCCGCGGTGGGGGGCGCGGCGGCTCCGTGTGGGGGAGGGGAGGTCCGCAGTGGTGCCGGTGAGGGTGGCGACCTGTGGGGTGGTTGCTGCCCTCGGTCAAAAGCTGGACTAGACCATTGGCAAGCGTCAAGAAGTCGGCGTCGGCTTACGGGACATTTAAGGAAGCGGAGACCGTTCCGTGTCCCGCGTCACACGGCCGGTTTCGACCCGTGACACCATCGGTACCTGCGGCTTTACCGTGCAGACCGCTCCGGGAGTAGGCTGCGCGAGGGTATTTGCCGTACCTGCGGGGAACAAGCACGGAGGGGCCGAACAACATGGGTCTGCGCGACGTGGTGGAGCGCACGCCGGGTCTCCGAACCCTGCTGGACAACGCCTACCGCCTCTACGGTCGCCGGGTCGAGGTCCACCTCGCGAACACCCCGCACCACATCGGCGTGATCCTGGACGGCAACCGCCGCTGGGCCCGCGCCACCGGCGGCACCACGGCCGACGGGCACCAGCGCGGCGCCGACAAGATCAGCGAGTTCCTGGGCTGGTGCGACGAGACGCACGTCCAGGTGGTCACGCTCTGGATGCTCTCCACCGACAACCTCTCCCGCCCGGCCGACGAGCTGGTCCCGCTGCTCGGGATCATCGAGGACACCGTCCGCCGGCTCGCCGCCGACGGGCGCTGGAAGGTCCACCCGGTCGGTGCGCTCGACCTCCTCCCCGCGCGCACCTCGGACGTGCTCAAGGAGGCCGCCGAGGGCACCGCCCACATCGACGGCATCACCGTCAACGTCGCGGTGGGGTACGGCGGCCGGCACGAGATCGCCGACGCCGTCCGCTCGCTGCTCCAGGAGCACGCCGGCCGCGGCACCTCGATCGAGGAGCTGGCCGAGATCCTCGACGTCGAGCACATCGCCGAACACCTGTACACCAAGGGCCAGCCCGACCCCGACCTGGTCATCCGCACCTCGGGCGAGCAGCGGCTCTCCGGCTTCCTGCTCTGGCAGAGCGCGCACAGCGAGTTCTACTTCTGCGAGGCCTACTGGCCGGCCTTCCGCCGGGTCGACTTCCTGCGGGCGCTGCGCGACTACCAGCTGAGGAACCGTCGCCTCGGGCTGTGAACGAGGCCGGCGGGTGGCGGGGCTGGGGGTGTGGGGGTCGTCCCCCACGGTGATGCAGTCAGCTGAGGAACCGTCGCCTCGGGCTCTGAGGTCCTGCCGTCCCGGCGCTGACACACCGAAAGTTAACCAACGATGATCCGTCGTGGGGTTCGTGGTGCGGTTCGCCTGGGAATACCACCAGCAGACCGGTACTCCGGCCAACCGGGGTCGCGGGGACCGGCATGCCGCGGGTGACGCAGGGTCATCCGCTCTGGAGGCCTAGTGGTCAGTACAAAGAGCCGCCGGACACCAGACCGGCGCACGTACGTTCTCGACACCAGCGTGCTCCTGGCGGACCCTCTCGCCATGACCCGTTTCGAGGAGCACGAGGTCGTCCTCCCCGTGGTGGTGGTCACGGAGTTGGAGGCCAAGCGGCACCATCCGGAGCTGGGCTACTTCGCCCGCCAGGCGCTGAGGCTGCTGGACGACTTCCGGGTGCGCTTCGGCCGCCTCGACGAGCCGATCCCGGTCGGCGAGGTGGGCGGCAGCATCAGGGTCGAGCTCAACCATTCCGACACCTCGGTGCTCCCGGCCGGCTACCGCCTCGGCGGCGGCGAGGCCGACACCCGGATCCTCGCGGTCGCGCGGAACCTCCAGGCCGAGGGGTACGACGTCACCGTCGTCTCCAAGGACCTCCCGATGCGGATCAAGGCCAGCGCGGTCGGCCTGCTCGCGGAGGAGTACCGGGCGGAGCTGGCGATCACCTCCGGCTGGACCGGAATGTCCGAACTGCAGGTCTCCGGCGACCAGGTGGACGCGCTGTTCGGCGCCGGCCACGACGTCGCGGTGGACGTGGAGGGGGCGGAGGAGCTCCCGGTGCACACCGGTCTGGTGCTCACCTCGGAGCGCGGCCGGGCCCTCGGCCGGGTCACCCAGGACGGCCGGGTCCGGCTGGTCCGGGGCGACCGGGAGGCGTTCGGACTGCGCGGCCGGAGCGCCGAGCAGCGGGTCGCCCTCGACCTGCTGCTCGACCAGGAGGTCGGGATCGTCTCGATGGGCGGCCGGGCGGGTACCGGAAAGTCCGCGCTGGCGCTGTGCGCCGGCCTGGAGGCGGTGCTGGAGCGGCAGCAGCACCGGAAGGTGATGGTCTTCCGGCCGCTCTACGCGGTCGGCGGGCAGGAGTTGGGCTATCTGCCCGGTTCCGAGTCGGAGAAGATGAGCCCCTGGGCGCAGGCGGTCTTCGACACCCTCTCCGCCGTCACCACCCCGGCCGTGATCGAGGAGGTGATCTCCCGCGGGATGCTGGAGGTCCTCCCGCTCACCCACATCCGGGGCCGGTCGCTGCACGACGCCTTCGTGATCGTGGACGAGGCGCAGTCGCTGGAGCGGAACGTACTGCTCACCGTGCTGTCCCGGATCGGCTCCGGTTCGCGGGTGGTGCTCACCCACGACGTCGCCCAGCGCGACAACCTGAGGGTGGGCCGGTACGACGGCGTGGTCGCGGTGGTGGAGAAGCTGAAGGGGCACCCGCTGTTCGCCCACATCACGCTGACCCGCTCGGAGCGGTCGCCGATCGCGGCCCTGGTGACGGAGCTGCTCGAGGACGTACAGCCCTAGGTCGACCCCGGTCATAACAGGGCAGAACCGGACAGCGGGACCTGGTACGAAGTATCAGGTCCCGCTGTTGTCACCACATCTGACGGTCCTTCGTCTCCGACTCGGGCAAACGTGCTGGTCGCGAAGTCTGTGAGATGCGCCACGCAACCGGGAATTGCGTTGACCCGTCCCCGTGCGGCATGGTGAGGGTTCTGTCAGGCCCCGCGTACGGCACATATCACCCGACAACTCCGGTTGGCGGGCGGAAAACTGAACAAGGATGAGCCGTACGCCGCCCGAACGAAACGCCGATCCGGCACCCGCCGGTCCGGTGCCGGGCCCGCGTCTCCCGTGACCAGTACCACCAAGGAGACCAGCGACAAGGGGCATGTTGCGCCCCAGCGGTCACGTGCACGGGGCGACGCCGGAAGGAAACCATGTGACTCGGATCTCGGTCCGGGGCGTTGCTGTCGCCTCAGCCACCGCCGTCACCGCCGTAGGTGCCGTCGTGGGTGTGGCCTCGGGCAGCGAGGGCACGCAGACCCAGACGGTCGACGTCGCGGGAGCCACCCTGCTCCAGGACGTCCCGACGGGTGCCCAGGCGCAGGCTGTCAGCGACAACTTCAGCCGCCAGGCGACCGCGCAGCAGGTTTCGGCCGACGCCGCAGCCAAGAAGGCCGCCGAGGAGGCCGCGCGCCAGAAGGCCGCCGCCGACGCGCAGGCCAAGGCCGACGCCGAGAAGGCCGCGAAGGCCGCCGAGGCGAAGCGCAAGTCCGACGAGGAGGCCGCGAACCGCGCCAAGGCGCGCTCCGTGATGGCCGCCGTCAGCCCGGGCTCGGTCCAGGAGATGGCGCTCCAGATCGTCGGCGACCAGGCGCAGTTCCAGTGCTTCAGCCAGATCGTGAAGCGCGAGAGCGGCTGGGACTACACCGCGAGCAACCCCAGCTCCGGCGCGTACGGCCTGGTCCAGGCGCTGCCCGGTTCCAAGATGGCCTCGGCCGGCGCGGACTGGCGGACCAACCCGCAGACGCAGATCAAGTGGGGCCTGAACTACATGAACAGCCGCTACGGCTCGCCCTGTGGCGCCTGGTCGTTCTGGCAGTCCCACCACTGGTACTAGACACACCGTCAGACCACGAACGGCCCCGATCCCTGCTGGGATCGGGGCCGTTGTCGTACGCCGGGCCCACGGGGCGGGCCGCGCCGCCCGGGCCGGCTGACCAGTGTGCCTCGGGCGGTGCGGTCCTGGTGCGGACGCGACACCCGGAGTGGGTCCTGGAGCTCCGAGCCCGCCGGTCCGCGGACAGTTGGTCCTGTAAACGGGCACCTCCCCACTATTCGCTGACCCGAAACGTAGTGGTCTGTGACGTTTTGTCGGATTCCGGCTGCGGAACTGCCGGGTGCTGCCCCGCCCCCGCCCGGTAGCGTCGTCCCCGGACGGTCGTGGCGGGGCCCACGGCGTGAACGGGGAACGGTGGTCGACGGTGGCACAGGGCTGGTGGATATCCCGGGCGGCGGTCCGCTTGGGCAGCGCACTGCAGCAGCGGGCGGCCGCGGCGGCGGTGCCGCAGGACGAGGAGCCGCGCGAGGACCTGGGCGAGGACTCGGCCGGGCAGCCGGAGGGGGGCGGTCGGCTGCCGACGCCCCGTGAGCCGGAACCGGTGGTGGCCGAGCTCAGGTCCGAACCGGTCCGCGAGTATCACGCACCGCGCCCGGCCACCCCGGCCGAGGCGGTGCCGTGGGGGCTGCGGGTGGCCGCCGAGTCGACCTGGCGGCTGCTGCTGCTGGCCGGTGCGCTCTACCTGCTGTTCCGGGTGGTCGACATGCTGCGGCTGGTCGCCTTCGCGGTGCTGGCGGCGCTGCTGATCTCCGCGCTGCTGGAACCGACAGTCTCCTGGCTGCGCCGGCGCGGGGTGCCGCGCTCACTGGCGGCGGCGGGCACCTTCCTGAGCGGGGTCGCCGGGATCGGACTGGTCGGCTGGTTCGTGGTCTGGCAGGTGACCACCAACCTGCACTCGGTCACCGACCAGGTCCAGGCCGGGGTCGAGCGGATCAGGGACTGGCTGGTCACCGGCCCGTTCCACCTGACGGAGCAGCAGATCACCGACTTCGCCAAGCAGATCTCCACCGCGATCGGCACCAACTCGGAGCAGATCACCTCGGCCGGCTTCACCGGCGTGACCATCGCGGTCGAGGTGCTGACCGGCGTGGTGCTGACCGCCTTCACCACGTTCTTCCTGCTGTACGACGGCGCCCGGATCTGGGGCTGGATGCTCGGCATGCTGCCGCGCCAGTCCCGCTACGCGATGGCGGGTGCGGGGCCGAAGGCCTGGGCGACCCTGACCGCGTACGTGCGCGGCACCGTCTGCGTGGCCTTCATCGACGCGCTCTGCATCGGGATCGGCATCCAGCTGCTCGGGGTGCAGCTCGCGCTGCCGCTGGCGGTGATCGTCTTCCTCGGGGCCTTCGTGCCGCTGGTCGGCGCCCTGGTGACCGGGACCATCGCGGTGCTGATCGCGCTGGTGACGCAGGGGCCGTTCACCGCGCTGATGGTGATGGTCGTGCTGGTCGCGGTGCAGCAGATCGAGGGGCACCTGCTCCAGCCGCTGATCCTGGGCCGGGCGGTCCGGGTGCACCCGCTGGCCGTGGTGCTCGGGGTCGCGGCGGGCACCATCGTCGGGGGGATCGGCGGCGCGATCGTCTCGGTCCCGCTGATCGCCGTCACCAACACCGTGGTGGTCCACCTGCGTCGGCGGGCCGCTGCGGGCCAGCAGGTCTTCGAGGCGCTGGAAGCCGCACGGGTCAACGGCGCCTGACCGGCGACGACCAAGGGCCCTGTTCGATCCGCAGATCGAACAGGGCCCTTGGGTCGTCACCGACCGATACCGCGTCAGAGTGCGGCGAGCACGGCCTCGGAGTCGAGGGTGGCCGCGACGGCCTGCACCACGGCGGCGATCTTGACGGAGGCCTGGATGACCTCGCGCTCGACGCCCGCCTTGCGGAGCACGGCCTCGTGCGAGTCGAGGCACTGGCCGCAGCCGTTGATCGCGGAGACCGCGAAGCACCACAGCTCGAAGTCGGCCTTCTCCACGCCCGGGGTGCCGATGATGTTCATCCGCAGACCGGCCCGCATCCCGCTGTACTCCTTGTCGGAGAGCAGGTGGGTGGTCCGGTAGTAGACGTTGTTCATGCCCATGATGGCGGCGGCGCCCTTGGCGGCGGTGTACGCCTCCGGGCTCAGCTCGGCCTTGGCGACGGGCTCCAGCTCGCGCAGTACGGCCGGCGAGCGGGTCGCCATCGCGCAGGCGAGCACGGTGCCCCAGAGCTGCTGGGCCGGCAGCTCCGAGTTGCCTATGACCGCGCTCAGGTTGAGCTTGAGGTCCTTGGCGTAGTCCGGCAGGGCGGCCTTGAGCTCGTCCAGTGCCATGGGTCAGCCCGCCAGCAGGGTCTGGGCGTCGAGGGTGTCCTCGCCCTTGGTCCAGTTGCAGGGGCAGAGCTCGTCGGTCTGCAGCGCGTCGAGGACCCGGAGGACCTCCTTGGGGTTACGGCCGACGGAGCCGGCGGTCACCATGACGAACTGGATCTCGTTGTTCGGGTCGACGATGAAGACCGCGCGCTGGGCGGTGCCGTCCGCGCCCTCGACGCCGCAGGCCCGCATCAGGTCGTGCTTGACGTCGGCGAGCATCGGGAAGGGCAGGTCGCGCAGGTCCTTGTGGTCCTTGCGCCAGGCGTGGTGCACGAACTCGGAGTCGCCGGAGACGCCGAGGATCTGGGCGTCCCGGTCGGCGAACTCCTCGTTCAGCTTGCCGAACGCGGCGATCTCGGTCGGGCAGACGAAGGTGAAGTCCATCGGCCAGAAGAAGACGATCTTCCACTTGCCCTCGTAGGACTTGTGGTTGATCTCGGCGAAGGCGCTCGCGGCGTCCAGGTCCACACAGGCGTTGAGTTCGAACTCCGGGAACTTGTCACCGATCGTCAGCACGTTCGCTTCTCCAGGCTTGGAATCTGAGGAAAAATGTCCGGTATGCGGACAACATCAACAGTCGCACACCGGAACTGATAGCGGAAATCGTTAGACTCGATCCATCTGATCGGAGAGAGTTATCAATACCGTGAACCCGAAGCCCCGGACCCCGACCATCGCCCAGCTGAAGGCCTTCCTGGCGGTCGCCGAGCACCGGCACTTCCGCGAGGCCGCCGCAGCGGGCGGTACCAGCCAGCCCGCGCTCTCCGGTGCGGTCGCCGCGCTGGAGGAGGTGCTCGGGGCGCAGCTGGTCGAGCGTACGACGCGGCGGGTCATCATCACTCCCCTGGGGGAGCGGGTCGCCGAACACGCGCGCCGGGTGCTCTCCTCGCTGCACGCCCTCACCGAGGAGGTCGAGGCGGCCCGCCGCCCGTTCACCGGGCCGCTGCACCTCGGGGTGATCCCGACCGTGGCGCCGTACCTGCTGCCGACCGTGCTCCGGCTGGTCCGGAGCAGTTACCCCGAGCTCGAGCTGCACGTGCACGAGGAGCGGACGCCGGCGCTGCTGGACGGGCTGGCCGCCGGACGGCTGGACGTGCTGCTGCTCGCGCTGCCCTCCGGCGGATCCGCGCCGACCAGGGACATCCCGCTGTTCGACGAGGACTTCGTGCTGGTCACGCCGCCCGAGCACGAGCTGGCCGGGCGGATCGACGTGCCCAGGGACGTGCTGCTCGACCTGGACGTGCTGCTGCTGGAGGAGGGGCACTGCCTGCGCGACCAGGCGCTCGACCTCTGCCGGGAGGTCGGCGCCGACGGCTCCAGCGGCTCCACCCGGGCCGCCGGGCTCTCCACCCTGGTCCAGCTGGTGGCCGGCGGGCTCGGGGTCACCCTGCTGCCGGCCACCGCCCTGGACGTCGAGGCGGGCCGGACCGACCGGCTGGCCTCGGTCCGGTTCGCCGATCCGGCGCCGGGCCGCCGGATCGGTCTGGCCACCCGTCCCGGCTCGGCCCGCACCCCCGAGTACGAACGGTTCGCGGCCGCGCTGCGCGAGGTGCTGGTGGAGCTGCCGGTGCGGATCGTCCCGTGATGCACGGTTCGTCGTCCCGTCGCCCGAGGTTCTCCGCGAGTTGCCGGTCAGGACCGGGTCGTGACGGGTAATGACTTTTTAGGCTGACCGCAGTGATCGGGGAGGGGTGGGCGTATGTACGTCTCCAGGCTCGAAGTGGAGAACCTGCGCGGCTTCCGGGGAAGCAGGAACGTCGATCTCGACCTGACCCGGCCGGACGGTTCGCACGCCGGCTGGACGGTGCTGGCCGGGCCGAACGGCGCGGGCAAGACCACGCTGCTGGCCGCCCTGGCCGCCGCACTCGGAGCCGAGACCGACCCCGAGGGCTGGCTGGCCCCGGGGGAGGACGAGGGCGGGGTCCGGCTGGACGGTGCGCACTGGCGGGTGACCAGGACCGAGGAGGGCGTCACCGGGCGGCGGAACGGAGTGCTCGGCTTCTGGGCCAGTTACGACGCCCGGCGCGAACCCGCGGACGGTGTCGGCTGGTTGGTCGGTCAGCAGCTGCTCGCGCTGGAGCGCCAGCCGGGTGCGGTCGAGCTGGTCGCCGGGGTGCGGGCGCTGCTGGACGACGGGCTGCTGCCGGCCGGGTACCGGATCGGCCGGATCGACAGCGACGGGCTCCAGGTGGCCTGCGGTGGAGCGGAGTTCCCGCTCGGCGGCGGCCTGGCCGCCGGTGTCGGGCTGGTGCTCGACCTGCTGGCCAGAGTCCACCAGGCCCACCCGGAGCAGGAGTTGGTGATCGACGGGGCGCCGCCGTGCGTACCGGTGCCCGGAGTGGTGCTGATCGACGAGGCCGAGGCCCACCTGCACCTGGACTGGCAGCAGCGGCTGGGCGAGTGGCTGGTCGGGCACTTCCCCCACCTGCAGTTCATCGTCAGCACCCACAGCCCCTACGTCTGCCAGTCGGCCGACCCGGGCGGGCTGGTCCGACTGCCCGGCCCCGGCGAGGAGTCGGCCCCGTACGTGCTGGACGAGGACCTGCACCAGCGGATCGTCTACGGCAGCGGGGACGACGCCGCGCTGACCGAGCTGTTCGGGCTGCCGAGCGTCTACTCGCCGCAGGCCGAGGCCGAGCGGCGGCTGCTGATCGCGCTGGAGCGCAAGCTGTACGCCGGCCACGCCTCCAGCGCCGAGGTGGCCGAGTACCGGGAGCTGGGCGCCCGGCTGAACGCCTCGCTGGCGGCCCGGGTGGACGAGGCCAGGGACAGACTGGGCGGTGGGCGATGATCCCGCTGCAACGGCCGCCGCTGACCGAGCAGTTGGAGGCCGAGCTGACCCGGCGGACGGAGGCGATCCGGCGGGCCGGGCCGACCACCGCGACCGGCCGGGCGGCCTGGCGGACGGCCCGCGAGCCGAAGGCCAGGCTGCGCACCCTGCTGCACCGGATGACGCCCGGGCTGCTGCGCTGCATGTACTGCGGCGACAACCTGGGCACCGACATCGACCACTTCGAGCCGATCGCCCGGGCGCCGCTGCGCACCTTCGACTGGCACAACCACCTGCTGGCCTGCGCCTACTGCAACTCCAACCAGAAGCGCGACCGCTTCCCGCTCGACCCGGTCAGCGGGGCCGCGCTGCTGATAGACCCGGCCACCGAGGACCCGGCCGACCACCTGCTGCTCTACCTGGAGTCCGGCTCCTACCAGGGGCTGACCGCCAAGGGGCACGCCACCATCGACGTCTTCGCCCTCAACTCCCGGGCCGAGCTGGTGCGCGGGCGCCGGCTGGCGTTCACCGTGGTCAAGGCGCTGCTCCGGGACTGGCACACCCGCACCGCCACCGGCGACCACGCCACGGCGGCCGAGATCGCCGACGCGGTCGACCTGCTCTGGCAGGCCGACGTGGTCCGCGCGGTGTACCGGCTGGCGGACAACCCCCCGCTGGCCGAGGCGGTGCTCGGCACCGAGGCGCTGGCGGCACTCACCGCGCTGGCGGCGCCTGCGGGTTGAGCCGGTCGCCCGGGGGCAGCCGCTGCTCGAACCAGACCACCTTCCCCGCTCCGAGCCGGGTGGCGCCCCAGCGCTCAGCGCACCGGGCCACTATCTGCAGCCCCCGGCCCCGCTCGTCGTCGGGGCGGGCCCGGCGGGCGCGGGGGAGCAGCGCGCTGTCGTCGCCGACCTCGCAGCGGAGCACCGAGGTGCGCACCAGCCGCAGCGTCACCGGCCGGGTGGCGTGCTGGATCGCGTTGGTGACCAGCTCACTGACCATCAGCTCGGTGTTCTCCGCCAGCGTCTCCAGGCCCCACCGGCGGAGCGCGTGGCCGACCAGCCGCCGGGCCCGCCCGGGGGTCTCGTGCCGCGGCTGGAGGTACCAGTACGCCACGTCCTCGGCCGGGATGCCGTCGAAGGCGGCGGCCAGCAGGGCGACGTCGTCGGCGCGGTCGCCGGGCGGCAGGATCCGCAGGGCCTCGGTGCAGAGGTGCTCGGGGGAGTGCGGACGGGTGCCGCCCAGCCGGGTGCGGAGCAGCTCCAGGCCGGTGGTGAGGGAGCGCCGCCGGGACTCCACCAGCCCGTCGGTGAACAGCAGCAGGGCCGATCCCGGCGGCGCGGGCAGCTCCACCGAGGTGAAGTCCACCCCGCCGACCCCGATCGGGGCGCCGGGCGGCAGCTCCAGCAGCTCGGCCCGTCCGTCCGGGCTGATCAGCACCGGCGGTACGTGGCCGGCGTTGGCGAGCACCACCCGGTTCGCGATCGGGTCGTAGACGGCGTACACGCAGGTGGCCAAGTGCTGCTCCCGGCCCAGGCGCTGGGCCTGCTCGTCGAGGTGGTAGAGCACCTCGTGCGGGGGCAGGTCGAGCGCGGCCAGGGTCTGCGCACTGGTGCGGAGCTGGCCCATGATGGCGGCCGAGGTGAGCGAGTGCCCCATCACGTCGCCGACGATCAGGGCGACCCGGTTGCCGGGCAGCGGGACCGAGTCGTACCAGTCGCCGCCGACCTGGGCGCCGCGCTCGCACGGCAGGTAGCGGTGCGCCAGCCGGACGCCGTGCCGCTGCGGGAGGTGGGTGGGCAGCATGCTGCGCTGGAGCTCGTCGGCGATCTCCCACTCGCGGGAGTAGCGCAGCGCGGTGTCCACGGCGAGACCGGCCTGGGTGGCCAGGTGGGCGGCGGTGGCGGTGTCGGTGGCGTCGAAGGCCATCGCGGCGTCGTAGGCGGAGGTCAGGGCGAAGGCGTCCTCGGTGTGCCGGGCGTCGCCGAACGGGGTGTGCGCGGGGGCGGCCTGGCCGCTCTTGCCGGGGCGCCGGATCAGCAGCAGCAGGCCGAGCACCGCCTTGCGGCCGCGCAGCGGCAGCGCCAGCAGCGCCGTCCCGGTGGCCAGCCGGCCGAGCGTGCGGGCGCCGTAGAGCTCTTCCAACAGCGGGCGGAGCCGGGCGGCGGACGGCGTCCCGAGGACCACCGGGCCGGTCGGGAACTGCTGGTTGAGCGCCCGGGCCACCGGGCCGCCGGGCCGCAGCCGCTGGGTCCTGGCCCGGCGGCCGAGCCGGGTGCCGTGCCGGTGCTGGATGGTCAGCGCGGTCGGGCTGCCCGGGTCCCGCTCGATGTCGGGCAGCGGCTCGCGCAGGTGCACCACGGCGGCGTCGGCCAGCGCCGGGACCAGCACCTTGCCGAGGTTGCGCAGGGTGGCGGCCAGGTCGAGCGAGCTGTTGATCCGCCGGGTGGCGCCGTCCAGGTACGCCAGCCGCTCGGCCGTACGGGCGCGCCCGCCCGGCAGCGGCGGCGGACGGCGCTGGGGCGGGACGGCGGGAAGCTGCCCCGTACGGGGCTCGGGAAGGTCGCGCACGGGCTGCCGTTCTGCGAGTTCTGCGGAGGGGACGGGCCGGGGGGACCGAGGAGCCGTCAGTCGACCCGTCGACAGCGGAGGAACAGCTGCTCCTCCGGGGGCAGGGCGGTGCTCGCGGGTGCGTACGGGTGGCCGGAGTGCGCCTCGACCGCGAATCCGGCCCGGTGCAGGATCAGCTCCAGCTCCTCGCGCAGATAGCCGCTGATTCTTATCTCGCGGCCGAGGAAGGGCAGCGGCGTGTCGTCGAGGTCCGCCTCGACCATCCCGAGCGCGAGCAGCCCGCCAGGCCGGAGCAGCGCCCGGATCCGCCCGAGCACCTCCGGGATCTCGGCCTGCGGCAGCAGGATCAGCGAGAAGAACGCCGTCGCGGCGGCGTACCGGCCGACCGCTGCGGGCCCCAACTCCGGTACGCCCCAGGCCCGTACGGCACGCTCGGTGGCCAGGTCGTACATGTCGATCCGGTGGTGCTCGGCGGTCGGCACGGTCTGCCGGGCGAGCTGCAGCATGCCGTCCGAGAGGTCGATCGCGGTCACCCGCAGGCCGCCGTCGGTGAGCTGGCGGGCGGTCGGATCACCCGTGCCGCAGCCGACGTCCAGCACCTGGGCGCCCGGCTCCAGCGCGGTGAGCAGCCATTCGCCGCAGGCCAGTTGGCCGGCCTTGTCCGGAAACGCCTCCAGGTAGCGGGCGCCGATGGTGTCGAAGGCCACCGCCTGGAGCGCGCGCTCGGTGCGGCGGCGGCACTCGTGGTCGGCGTGGGAGGGCCCGTGGCCCTGGGCGGGATCGGATATCTGTCCGGTCGTCACGATTGAGAGGCACCTTTCCACCCTGGCCGCCACCCGCCGGTGACCGGGCTGCCTCCTGTCGGCGCCGTCCACCGTGCGTGACGGTCCGTCACGCTCCCGCGTCACTCTGTGCTGCGCCGCTGCCCTGCCTGTTGCTCCGCTCCACTTGCCGGCGCGCCGTCAATACGTCGCTGGCCTCCGAGAATAGGCGCGATCAACCGACCGTAGGGTCCTTTTCAGGCCAACTCGTGGTTGTTGGGATGAATTTGGCCGGGATGGCGGGAGCATTCCGGGGCGGCCGGGGGTGGTGCGGAACCGCGCCCCGCGCCGCGTGGCGCGCCGGGGTGGCCCGCGCTGAGCTGCACCGATGCCCGCCGTTCCGGCGTTTATCGGATGTCAATCGGCGGCTGCCACAGTAGTGACCAGCGCCGGGGAAGCGTCGAGGCGCCGCCGCAGCCGGGGGGCTGCGGGGGCGCCGACGCGCCGAGGGGGTACCTGTCGGGGGACGGGTTACGGCGCGGGGGGTGCGGCGGGCTCGGTGTGCTGTTGCTGCTCTATGAGGTCCTGCACGGGGAGGACCTCGGGCACACCGAGCCGCGTGAACACGGCGAGCGCCTCCTGGAGACAGGCCAGCCCACGCGCCGGCTGACCAAGCTTCAGGAGCGCCTCACCGAGCGCCGCGTTGGCGAGGCCCTGGCAGTAGGCGGCATCCAGCTCCTGCGCGATGGCCAGCGACTCGTCGGCCGCTTCGGCCGCTTCGGCGTACTGGCCGTCGGCGAGCAGGCAGGGCGCGAGCCGGGCGAGGGAGTAGCCCTCCCAGAGGCGGTGCTGCTGCGACTGGTAGAGCCGGTGGGCTTCGCGCAACTGGGTGGCAGCCTCCCCGGGGAGACCGGTGGACCTCAGGACGACGCCGAGTTGGTACAGCGTGTCGGCCAGGCAGGGGACGTTGCCCGAGATCCGGGCGGCAGCCACCGCCTCCCGGGCGGACCGCACGGCGGGTTCGTGCTGGCCGAGGTCGAGGTGGGACCGGGCGATGTTGCCGAGCAGGCGGGCCTGACTCACGGCGGTGTCGAGACTGAGGCTGATCGAGTGGGCCTGCTCGAAGAACGGGAGGGCTTCGGCCGACCGGTCCGAGAGACTGAGCACGATCGCCAGCAGGTTGGCCACCGAGAGACGCAGGGTCCGGTCGTCCGGGCTGAGCAGTTCCAGGCTCTGCCGGAGCACGACCTCCGCGTTCTGGTACTCCCCGGACATGTGCTGGAGGAAGCCCAGGGCGAATCCGATCCGGGCCAGCGCCGCCGAGTCCGCATGGGGCCGGGCGTTGACGTCGGCGGTGTGCAGCGCGACCCGGATGCGCTGACCATGGGTCGGGTCCTCGACCAGGCTGTTCAGCATGATGAGCAGGTCGACGGCAGGCCGGAGCAGCTCCAGCGGCTCCTGGACGGCGGCCTCGATGCTGCTGAGGAGCACGGCGACCTCGGACCGCAGCCAGCTGCCGGCGGCCGTGCTGTCCGGCAGCGTCAGCCCGGTGGCGACCGGCTGGTGCATGGTTTCGAGCAGCACGTCGTCCGGCTCGATCGCCCGGGCCGCGTTCCGCATGCTGGCCAGCAGCTGGTCCAACAGCCGCAGCAGGGAGGTTCGTTGCCCGTCGGTGTCCTTGAGCTTCTCGTTCTGCCGCTGCGCGAAGAGCCTGAGCAGGTCGTGATAGCGGTAGCGGCCGGGAGTGAAGCACTCCAGCATGTTGGCCTCGACCAGCGCTTCGGCCAGCGCTTCGGCCCGCTCCTCGGTGGTGCCGAGCAGGGCGGCCGCCGCGTCGAGCGGCAGGTCCGGCGAGTCGATCAGTGAGAACAGCCGGAAGGCCCGGGCCTCGTCGGCCGAGAGCTGGCCGTAGCCGAGACCGATGGTGGTCTCCACGGCCAGGTTGCCGAGTTGCAGTTCGTGCAGCCGCCGCCGCTGGTCCGCTAAGCGCCGCGCGAGGTCCGAGACGCTCCAGCGCGGACGACTGGCCAGCCGGGCGGCGGCGATCCGGACCGCGAGCGGCAGGAACCCACAGGCCGTCACCACGGCCAGGGCCGCCTCGGGTTCGGCGGCGACCCGCTGCTCGCCGACGATTGCCGAGAACAGCGTGAGCGCCTCCTCCGGTGTCAGCTCCTCGACGTCGACCAGGTGCGCGCCGGGCAACTCGGCGAGCCGGGAGCGGCTGGTGATCAGCACCGCGCTGCCCGAGACACCGGGGATCAGCGGGAGCAACTGCCGAGCGTCCTTGGCGTTGTCCAGCAGGATGAGCATCCGGCGGTCCGCCAGCAGCGAGCGGTAGAGCGCGGCGCGCTGTTCCAGGGTGTCCGGTGTCTCCGGCGCGCCGAGCGCGTACAGGAAGTCGCCCAGGACGACCGCCGGATCGGCCGGAGAGGCGCTCGGCCCCCGAAGATCGACGTACAGCTGCCCGTCCGGGAACTCGGCGCGGATGCTGTGGGCCAGATGCACCGCCAGGGTGGTCTTGCCGACGCCTCCGATGCCGGCCAGCGAGGTGACCACCACAGCTTGGCCGGATCCGCTGCGCAGCACGTCGCGCAATTCGGTCACCAGCTCGGTTCGGCCGCTGAAATCCGAGACGTCGGCCGGGAGTTGAGCGGGCGGAACGAAGGCTGCCGCCTCCTCAGGGGTGCTCGCCCTGGAGGAGGTCGGAGCGGGCATCAGGGTCGGATCGGCGGCCAGGATCCGGGAGTGCATGGCGGCCAGTCCGGCACCGGGCTCGACCCCGAGCTCCTCGATCAGCAGCTTCCGGGTGTCGGAGTAGACGCCGAGGGCCTCGGCCTGTCGGCCGCAGCGGTAGAGCGCGAGCATCAGGAGTTCGCGCAACTGCTCGCGCAGCGGGTGTTCCGCCGAGAGCGAGCTCAGCTCGGTCACCGTCTCGGCGTGCAGACCGATCTCGAGCGCCGCCGCGCAGCGCTCCTCCCCGGCCGTGATCTGACGCTCCGCCAGCCGGACCCGGTAGGCGTCGGCGTGCGGGCCGGGAATGCCGGCCAGCGGGCGCCCGCTCCAGAGCGAGAGCGCGGAGGTCAGCAGCCGGTGGGTCTCGTGGTAGTCACCGCTCGCCTTGGCCGTCGCCGCGCTGGCGAACTCGCGCTCGAAGACCGAGAGGTCGAGCGACTCCGACGGGATCCGCAGCGCGTACCCGTCACTCACCGAGACCAGGAGTTCGGCGGGGGCACGTGTTTCACGGTTGGGCTCGATCAATGCGCGTAGCCGGGAGACGTACGTGCGCAGCGCGGCCACCGCCTGCGGTGGGGGGCGGTCTCCCCACAGGCCGTCCACCAGGTCCTGGGTGGTGACCGGGCGGCCGCGGTTGAGCAGTAGTGCGATCAGGACGGCCTGTTGCTGTGGTGAGCCGAGTGCGAGCTGCTGCTCTCCGCGCCACGCCTGCACGGGGCCGAGCACCTGGAAGCGCAGTGGGTGTTGCCCCTGTAGCTCCATGAGAGATCCCCCGATGATGGCCAAGATGAGGCGCCAGCTTATGAGGAAGCCGGCAAACGTTGGAGAAGCAGACGGGCCCCGTGGTGTTTATAAGACATTTAGTGGGGCCTACGATACTGGGCCTGCGCCCTGACCCGTCCGTCCGGGCTGACACAAAATCTCATTACCCGAAAGGCGGCGTCATGGCCGACACCGAGACCACCACCGAGACCCCGGCCGAGACCCAGCCGGTGGCCGAGGTCGCACCTGTCGAGCAGACCCCCACCACCGTGGACCCGGAGGCACAGCTTCTCGAGGTCCTCGACGGCCTGGCCACCGACGAGTCGGCGACCGGGGCTGTCCCGCCGGTCGAGGAGCCGAAGAAGGACGGGGACTACGAGCCCCTCGGCGTGGTCACCAACCGCCCGTAGCAGCAGGTGTCCCCACCGAGTGCCCCCGGGTGATCCCGGGGGCATCCGGCATTTCTGACGGTTACTCCGCCGACCGCACCCGCAGGCTGGTGATCAGCGGGCCGTCGGTGACCTCGGCGAAGAAGTCGTTGCCCTTGTCGTCGACCACGATGAAGGCCGGGAAGTCCTCGACCTCGATCCGCCAGACCGCCTCCATGCCGAGCTCGGCGTACTCCAGCACCTCGACCTTGCGGATGCAGTCCTGCGCCAGCCGCGCCGCCGGTCCGCCGATCGAGCCGAGGTAGAAGCCGCCGTGCTCGGCGCACGCCTTGGTGACCTGCTTCGACCGGTTGCCCTTGGCGAGCATCACCATCGAGCCGCCCGCGGCCTGGAACTGGTCGACGTAACTGTCCATCCGCCCGGCCGTGGTGGGGCCGAACGAACCCGAGGCGAAGCCCTCCGGGGTCTTGGCCGGGCCGGCGTAGTAGACCGGGTGGTCCTTCAGGTACTGGGGCATGCCCTCGCCCGCGTCCAGCCGCTCCTTGATCTTCGCGTGCGCGATGTCGCGCGCCACCACCAGCGTGCCGGTGAGCGAAAGCCGGGTCTTCACCGGGTACTTGGCGAGCTCGGCGCGGATCTCGGACATCGGCTGGTTCAGGTCGATCCGCACCACGTCGTCGTCGAGGTGCTCGTCCGTGGTGTCCGGCAGGTACTTCGCCGGGTCGGTCTCCAGCTGCTCCAGGAAGACGCCGTCCGCGGTGATCTTGCCCAGCGCCTGCCGGTCGGCCGAGCAGGAGACGGCCATCGCGACCGGCAGCGAGGCGCCGTGGCGGGGCAGCCGGATCACCCGGACGTCGTGGCAGAAGTACTTGCCGCCGAACTGGGCGCCGATGCCGATCTTCTGGGTCAGCTCGGTGACCTTGGCCTCCAGCTCCAGGTCGCGGAAGCCGTGCCCGGTGGCCGCGTCGCCGCTGGTGGGCAGCTCGTCCAGGTAGTGCGCCGAGGCGTACTTGGCGGTCTTCAGCGCGAACTCGGCGCTGGTGCCGCCGACCACGATCGCCAGGTGGTACGGCGGGCAGGCCGCGGTGCCGAGTGAACGGATCTTCTGCTCAAGGAAGTTGAGCATCGAGTCCTCGTTCAGGATGGCCTTGGTCTCCTGGTAGAGGTACGACTTGTTGGCGCTGCCGCCGCCCTTGGCCATGAACAGGAACTTGTACGCGTCGCCGTCGGTCGCGTACAGCTCGATCTGGGCCGGGAGGTTGGAGCCGGTGTTCTTCTCGTCCCACATGGTGACCGGGGCCATCTGCGAGTACCGCAGGTTGAGCTTGGTGTACGCGTCGTACACGCCGCGCGCGATGGCGGCCTCGTCCCGGCCCTCGGTCAGCACGTTCTGGCCGCGCTTGCCCATCACGATCGCGGTGCCGGTGTCCTGGCACATCGGCAGGATGCCGCCGGCCGAGATGTTGACGTTCTTCAGCAGGTCCAGCGCGACGAAGCGGTCGTTCGGGCTGGCCTCCGGGTCGTCCAGGATCCGGCGGAGCTGGGCCAGGTGCGCGGGGCGGAGGTAGTGCGAGATGTCGTGCATCGCCTCGGCGGTGAGCAGCCGCAGGGCCTCGGGCTCGACCTGGAGGAAGCGGCGGCCGCCCGCCTCGATGACACTGACGCCCTCGGAGGTCAGCTTGCGGTACGGGGTGGTGTCCGGACCGAGGGGGAGGAGGTCGGAGTAGGCGAACTCTGGCGTGGGAGCCATGCGTGGAGGTCCTTAACTGATTCCGGCTGCGTCGACGAAGCACCTTCAAGACTAGGTCCCGCCCGGACGCCCGGTGCGCGCAGGTGAACCTGCGTGACCGGGGTCACGCCGACTGTCGCCGAACTCTCGTTCGGCAGGGGGTCCGGTGGCTAGGCTGGCGCCGTGGACAACTCGCCGTCGCAGGACGATCAGCCGGGCCAGCCGCCCGTAGCCATGACCGAGTCCGGGCCCGTGCCGGACCTGACCAAGAAGCCGCTCGACACCGCCCCGGTGGCCGAGGCCGAGCTGCGCGCCTCGGACGCCGACCGGGAGCGGATCGCCGAGCTGCTGCGGGACGCGTACGCCGAGGGCCGGCTCACCGTCGAGGAGCACTCCGAGCGGATCGAAGCGGCCTACAACGCCCGCACGCTGGGCGAGTTGGTGCCGCTGACCAGGGACCTGCCCGCGCACCGGCCGATCTCCACCGAGAAGCCGGCCCCGCGGGCCCAGCCGGTCCCGCAGGCCCCGGCCCGGAGCGAGGCGCCGACCATGGTGGCGGTCTTCGGCGGCGCCAGCCGCAAGGGCCGCTGGCGGGTGGGCTCGCAGCTGCGCGCGGTGGCGGTGTTCGGCGGGGTGGAGATCGACCTCACCGACGCCGTGTTCGAGTCGCCCGAGGTGGAGATCGAGGTGTGGGCGGTCTTCGGCGGGGTCGACATCAAGGTGCCGGAGAACGTCTCGCTGCACGGCAGCGGGGTGGGGATCTTCGGCGGCTTCGACGTCAAGGAGCAGACCTCGGCCGATCCGTACGCCCCGGTGGTCCGGGTCAAGGGTGCGGCGGTCTTCGGCGGCTGCGAGGCGAGGCCGCGCCGGGGCAAGAAGCTCAAGGACTGGGTGCGCAAGCAGCTCGACGGCTGACGCCGGAGGGCTCACGGGGCGTCAACTTCCCGGCGGGCACCCGGTCCTGGGACGAGTGCAGGGTGTAGTCAGGTGCATGCGGTGTGCATGAACCCGGCGGCGGTGGGGTAGTTCCCACGCACATCGTTTCTTGTACGGCTGTGACCCCGGGGGCGGTTGAGACCGACGGACGCCGCGGGTGGGGTCGGTCACGGGGCAGCCGGGCAGGGAGCTTCCCCTGAGTCCTCTTGAGCCTCGTCAGGAGTAAGCCGTGCTGCATCCGATCGAGTCCAGCGCCCGTGTCGCCACCCAACCGGCGGCCCGCAGTACCACCGCACCGGTGGCGGCGCAGCGGCTCGACCAACGGGACGACAGTCCCTGGCACACCGGGGCCGCCTGCCGCCGGGACGAAGCCGGGCTGTTCTTCGCCCCGTCCAAGGAGCCCACCGCGGCCCGGCTCTCCCGGGAGGAGCACGCCAAGCAGGTGTGCGCCGGCTGCCCGGTGCTGCTGGAGTGCCGCGAGCACGCGCTCGCCCAGCCGGAGCCGTACGGCGTCTGGGGCGGCCTCACCGCGGCCGAGCGCCGGGTGGTGCTGGCCCGGCGCCGCCGCCGGGAGTCCGAGCTGCGGATACCGGCCGCCCGCCGGATAGCGGGCTGACGGTACGTGACCGGGCCCGGCGTACGCCGACCCGGTCACACACGTGCGGCCGGGCTCAGTTGGCCCGGTCGAAGTCGATCGCGCTGTACGCCCGCAGCTTGGAGAGCTTGTGGGTGGAGTGGATCTCCCGGATGGTGCCGCTCTTGGAGCGCATCACCAGCGAGCTGGTGGTGGCGGTCGCCTGGCGGTAGTGCACGCCGCGGAGCAGCTCGCCGTCGGTGATGCCGGTGGCGACGAAGAACACGTTCTCGCCGCTGACCAGGTCGTCGGTGGTGAGCACCCGGTCCAGGTCGTGCCCGGCGTCCAGCGCCTTCTGCCGCTCGGCGTCGTCCTTCGGCCACAGCCGGCCCTGGATCACGCCGCCCATGCACTTCATCGCGCAGGCCGCGATGATGCCCTCCGGCGTGCCGCCGATGCCCATCAGCAGGTCGACGCCGGTGCCCGCGCGGGCGGTCATGATCGCGCCCGCCACGTCGCCGTCGGAGATGAACTTGATCCGGGCGCCCGCCTCGCGGATCTCCCGGACCAGGCCGTCGTGGCGCGGCCGGTCGAGCACCATCACGGTGACGTCCTCGACCGAGCTGCCCTTGGCCTTGGCGACCCGGCGGATGTTCACGGCCGCGGGGGCGGTGATGTCGACGTAGTCGGCGGCCTCGGGGCCGCAGACCAGCTTGTCCATGTAGAAGACCGCGCTCGGGTCGAACATGGTGCCGCGGTCGGCGACGGCCAGCACCGCGACGGCGTTGGCCATGCCCTTGGCGGTCAGCGTGGTGCCGTCGACCGGGTCGACCGCGACGTCGCACTCGGCACCGGTGCCGTCGCCGACCCGCTCGCCGTTGTAGAGCATCGGGGCTTCGTCCTTCTCGCCCTCGCCGATGACGACCACGCCGTTCATCGACACGGTGGAGACGAGGGTGCGCATGGCCTTCACGGCCGCGCCGTCGGCGCCGTTCTTGTCACCCCGGCCGACCCACCGGCCGGCCGCCATGGCGGCGGCCTCGGTGACCCGGACGAGTTCGAGGGCGAGGTTCCGATCGGGGGCCTCCGGGGCCACGATCAGGGAGCTGGGGAAGTTGCTGTGCTGGGCGGTCATCGTCGATACCTCTCTGTACGCGACGGCCAGAGCGCCCGACAACTGCCAGGTCGAACGCCGTGATGAGGGTCCTGCGATCGTATCTGTCCACCGGATGACTGTCTGTGGCGCACCCCCGGCTGACCTCGGGCTCCGGCCACGACCGGCCGGATTCACCCCTCCGGGAGGACCCCGGTGACCCGGGCCGGAACGGGGATGGTCCACCATGAGGGAATGGCAGGGAACAGCAGCATGAGGGGTCGGCAGACGGTACGGGACATGGTCCTGTCGATGCTGGCGATCGGTGGCGTGGTCTTCGTCGGGTACCTGTTCATCCCGCACTCGGAGGGCTCGGGCATCAAGGCGGTCGACTACCGCTCGTCGGCGGCATCGGCGAAGCGCGCGGCGCCGTACCCGCTGCTGGCCCCGCAGGGCCTGTCCGAGAAGTGGAAGCCCACCTCGGTCGAGTACGACAAGGACAAGAAGCGGCCGAAGGCCTGGCACCTGGGGTTCCTGACCCCGGCCGGCCAGTACGCGGCGATCGAGCAGAGCACCGAGCCGCAGGACAAGGCGGTGGCCTTCGCGGTGGAGGGCGCCCAGCCGGCCGGCACCGCGACGATCGGCGGCCAGGAGTGGCAGCGCTACCAGGGCAAGTCGTACCGGGGCCTGGTGGTCTCGAGCGGCACCGGCACCACGGTGGTCACCGGCACCGCCGACTGGGAGGAGCTCACCGAGTTCGCCCAGTCGCTGAAGTAGCCGGTCCGCCGAGCAGGACGAACACGACGAAGCCCCCGGCCGTGCGGCCGGGGGCTTCGTGCTGCTGCGGGGTCACCGTCAGACGGTGGTGACGACCTCGTCGTACTCCAGGCGCGGGGAGCGCGGGAACCAGGCCTCGTCGCCCGGCTTGCCGATGTTGACCACGGCCACCACCGAGTGCTCGCCGTCGGCGAAGAACTCCTTGTTCAGGCCCTCGGCGTCGAAGCCGGTCATCGGGCCGGCGGCCAGGCCGGCGGCGCGGACGCCGATGATGAAGTAGCCGGCCTGCAGGGCGGCGTTGAGCGCGGCCGAGCCCTCACGGGTCGGACGCTCGGAGAAGAAGACGTCCTTGGCGGCCGGGAAGTGCGGGAACAGCCGCGGCAGCTCCTCGTGGAACTCGTTGTCCGCAGCCAGGATGGCGACCAGCGGGGCGGTGGCGGTCTTGGCCTTGTTGCCGTCGGCGAGGTGCTTCACCAGGCGCTCGCGGCCCTCGGTGGAGCGGACCAGGATGACGCGCAGCGGCTGCTGGTTGAAGGCGGTCGGCGCGAACTTGACCAGGTCGTAGATGGCCTGGACCTGCTCGTCGCTGACCGGCTCGTCGGTGAAGGTGTTGGCGGTGCGGGCCTCACGGAAGAGCAGGTCCTGAGCGGCAGTGTCGAGAGCCAGGGTCATTACGGTCCACCTCTACGGGATATGCGTGAGCGTCACGGAGCAGCGGTTTGCGCGCCGTTCAGTACGCTCCAACAGTAGGTGAAACTTAAACTATTCCGCAACTGGACCGTGAGCCACCTCACATACCGGGCTACCCGTTTACTCCCCGGCCTCCGCCGCCCCGTCCTCGGCGGCCAGGGCCGCGTCCAGCCGGGCCCGGGCGCCGTCCAGCCAGCGCTGGCAGACCTTGGCCAGCTGCTCGCCGCGCTCCCAGAGGGCCAGTGACTCCTCCAGCGGGACGCCGCCCGCCTCCAGCTGCCGGACCACGTCGAGCAACGCGTCCCGCGCCTGCTCGTAACCGAGGCCGTCGTCCGCGCTATTCCCCTGCTGCTCTGTCATGCCGTCAGGGTAGGCGCTGCGGCGGACAATTCGGGTGTGTCCGGGCGCCGGTGCTGGCTACCCTCGGCGGCATGAGCACCCAGGTGAGACCCGCCACTCCCGAGGACGCCGCCGAGCTGGTCCGGCTGCGCGGCCTGATGTTCGAGGCGATGTCGGGGCGGGCCGACCCCGGCCCGTGGCGGCGGACCGCCGAGCTGGAGCTGCGGGAGCGGCTGGCCGTCCCGGCCGACCGCCGCACCATGGCCGCCTTCGTACTGGACGATCCGGCCGAGCCGGGCCGGCTGGCCGCCTGCGCGGTCGGGACGCTGGAGCGGCGGCTGCCCGCGCCCGGGCACCCCGACGGCCTGTTCGGCTTCGTCTTCAACATCTGCACCGATCCGGCCCACCGCCGGCGCGGCCACGCCCGGGCCTGCACCGAGGCGCTGCTCGCCTGGTTCGACGCCCGCCGGGTGACCCGGGTCGACCTGCACGCCACCGAGGGCGGCGAGGCGCTCTACCGCAGTCTCGGCTTCCACGAGCACTCCGTGCCGCTGTCCCGGCAGCGGCTGCTGCCCGGCGGCTGACGCTCGGGTGGCCCTGGCCCCGGGCGGCCTCAGTCCTGGGCGGCCGTCACCTCGAAGGAACCGGCGGCGACCCGCGCGTGCAGGGTCTCACCGGGCGTCAGCACCGCCGGGTCGGTCACCACGTGGCCGTCACCCCGCTGCAGCACCGCGTACCCCCGCTCCAGCGTGGCCAGCGGCGAGAGCGCGACCACCCGGGCCAGGGTGTGCCCGAGGTCCGACCCGGCCGCGTCCAGCCGGTGGCCGAGCACCCGCCGGGACCGCTCCAGCAGCGCCTCGACCTGCGCGGCCGGGCCGTCCACCAGCCGGTGCGGGGCGGCCAGCACCGGTCGGCTGCGCAGCCCGGCCAGACCCGCCTGCTCCCGCTCCACCCGGTGGGTGATGTGCCGCCGGGCGCGGTCCCGCAGCTGGTGCACCCGGGTCAGCTCCTCGCCGACGTCGGGCACCACGCGCTTGGCGGCATCGGTCGGCGTGGAGGCCCGCAGGTCGGCGACGAAGTCCAGCAGCGGCTGGTCCGGCTCGTGCCCGATCGCGCTGACCACCGGCGTCCGGGCGGCGGCGACCGCGCGGAGCAGGGTCTCGTCGGAGAACGGCAGCAGGTCCTCCACGCTGCCGCCGCCCCGGGCCACGATGATCACGTCCACCTCGGGGTGCTCGTCCAGCTCCCGGACCGCGGCCGTCACCTGGGCCACCGCGCCGTTGCCCTGCACCGGTACGTTCCTGACCTCGAACCGGACGGCCGGCCAGCGGCGCCTGGCGTTCTCCAGCACGTCCCGCTCGGCGGCCGAGCCCCGGCCGGTGACCAGGCCGACGCAGTGCGGCAGGAACGGCAGCCGCTGCTTGCGCTCCGGGGCGAACAGGCCCTCGGCGGCCAGCTTCCGCTTCAGGTGCTCCAGCCGGGCGAGCAGCTCGCCCAGCCCGACCAGGCGGATCTCGGTGGCCCGGAGCGAGAGCGTGCCCCGGGCGACGTACCACTCGGGCTTGGCGAAGACCAGCACCCGGGAGCCCTCCTGGACGTCGTCGGCGACCTGGTCGAAGACCTGCCGGAAGCAGGTGACGGTCAGTGAGACGTCGCGGTCCGGGTCACGCAGCGTCAGGAACACCACCCCGGCCCCCGGCCGGCGGCTGAGCTGGGTGATCTGCCCCTCCACCCAGACCGCCCCGAGCCGGTCCACCCAGCCGCCGATGAGCGCGGAAACCTTGCCGACCGGGACCGGTGCCTCGGGTGAGCTGCTGTTGGCCATGACACCGAGGCTAACCCCGCAGGCCGACACGCTCCCTCAAACCTGCACCCGGTCGTACTGTGGGGCGATCAGGCGTCAATTTCGGGGAGCAGCGGGCTGATGGTGATTTCCAAGGGTGCGAACGTGCCGGTGACGGCGGCCGAGGTCGTGGTCGAGCTGGGCTGGACGACCGGCCCCGGTGTACCGGACGCGGACGCCTCGGCCTTGCTGCTCGCGGGCGGCCGGGTCCGCTCGGACGCCGACTTCGTCTTCTACAACCAGCCGCAGGACGCCTCCGGCGCCGTCCGCCACAACGGGAAGCGCCAGACCCCCGGCGCGGTGGTGGACGGCCTGACGGTCCGTCTGGCCGGGCTCGACGCGGCGGTGGAGACGGTCGTGCTGGCCGCCTCCAGCGACGGCGGCCGCTTCGGCGCACTGCCCGGCCTGTACCTGCGGCTGCTGGACGCGGCCTCCGGTGCGGAGCTGGTCCGGTTCGAGGACACCGGGGCGGACACCGAGACGGCCTTCGTGCTCGGCGAGCTGTACCGGCGGGGTGGCGGCTGGAAGTTCCGCGCGGTGGGGCAGGGGTACGCCTCCGGCCTGGCCGGTCTCGCCACCGACTACGGCATCCAGGTGGACTCGGAGCCGGCGCCCGCTGCTGCTCCTGCCACCATGCCTGCGCCTCCCGTGCCGCCCGCGCCGCCCGCCCCGATGGCCGCTCCCGCCCCGCCGGCCGCCCCGCCCGCCGCTGCGCCGCCGAGCTTCACCAAGATCACGCTGACCAAGGAGGCCCCGCGCCTGTCGCTGCGCAAGCACGGCGCGGTCGGCGGCCTGCTCCGGGTCAACCTCAACTGGACGCCGGTGGGCGGCCAGCCGCAGAAGCAGCAGTCGGGTTCGGGTGTCGGCGGCTGGCTGGCCAAGAAGATGCAGGCGGCCACCCAGGCCGGGCAGCCGGGCCGCGACCTGGACCTGGCCTGCCTCTGGCAGCTGCGGGACGGCAGCGCCGGGATCGTGCAGGCGGTCGGCCAGCGGTTCGGCTCGCTGCACGAGGCGCCGTTCATCCAGCTCGCCAACGACGACCGGACCGGTTCGGTGACCACCGGCGAGGACCTCTGGATCAACCTGGACCACGCCGACCTGATCCAGCGCCTGGTGGTGTTCGCCTTCGCCTTCGACAACCGCCCGCTCACCGGCCTGAACGGGCTGGCCACGCTCTACCCCGCCACCGGTGCTCCGGTCGAACTGCCACTGGACGGCTGCGACTTCCCGGCCACCAGCTGCGTGGTCGCGCTGCTGGAGAACGACGGCAGCGGGCTGGTGGTCAACCGCGAGGGCCGCTACTTCCAGCAGGTCGAGGGCCGGTCCAACCACCAGCAGATCGACGAGGCGTACGGCTGGGGCCTGAGCTGGAGCGCCGGGCGGAAGTGACGGCGGCTCAGCGCCCGCGCCGGACGGCCGGGCTCTGCAGCACCAGCACCAGCAGTCCGACGGCCAGCCAGGCCGCGCCGACCCACTGGGCGGCGGTGGAGGCCTCGACCAGCACCCAGCCGATCACCGCCATGCCGAGCAGCGGGACCAGCAGGTGCCGGAACCAGTCCCGGGAGTCGCCCTTGACGGTGTACCAGCCGATCACCGAGGCGTGCAGCAGCCCGAACGCGCTCAGTGCGCCGACGTTCACCACCGAGGTCAGCTGGTCGAGCCCGTCGTCCCGGCCGGCCGCCCAGACCGCCGCCACCAGGGTGACCACGGCGGCGGCCAGCAGGGCCCGCCGGGGCACCGCCGTCCGGGCGTCCACCACGGCGAGCGCCCGGGGCAGCCGGGCCTCGCGGGCCATCGCGAACAGCAGCCGCCCGGCCGCGGCCTGCCCGGCCAGGGCCGCGAAGGCCGCCCCGATCGCCTTGCTGACCGCCACCAGGGTCTGCAGCCAGTGCCCGATCGAGGCGTCGACGGTGTCGTAGAAGGCCGAACCCTGCGCGGCCGGGTCGGCGGCCAGCTGCTGCGGCGTCACCGGGGTGAGCAGCGCGGCCAGGTAGGTCTGCCCGACGAACAGCACCCCGGCCAGGGCCAGGCACCAGAGCACCGCCCGGGCCACCGCGGCCGAGGCGCCGACCGCCTCCTCGACGAACGAGGCGATCGCGTCGAAGCCCAGGTAGGAGAGCACCGCCACCGAGACCGCGGCCATCACCGCCGTCAGCGAGAAGCCGCCGACCCCGGTGAGCGGCGAGAGCCAGTCCCGCTGCGCGCCGTCCCGGACCAGCACCACCACGGCCGAGACCGTGAAGACGGCCAGCACCACGATCTCCAGCGCCAGCACCGCGAAGCCGACCGCCGCCGCCGTCCTGACCCCGAGCAGGTTGAGGCCGGTGGTGACCAGGACGGCCAGCGCGGTCCAGACCCAGCGGGAGACGTCCGGGACCAGGGAGTTGAGCGCGATGCCGGAGAACAGGTAGGCCACCGCCGGGATCAGCAGGTAGTCCAGCATCGCCATCCAGCCGGCCACGAACCCCCAGTTCTCGCCCAGCCCGGCCCGGGCGTAGGCGAACACCGAGCCGGTCTGCGGCACCGCGCGCACCATCTGGGCGTAGCTGTAGGCGGTGAACCCCATCGCGACGGTGGCCGCCAGGTAGACCGCGGCGACCGCGCCGTGGCTCTTGGCGTCCAGTACGCCGAACACGCCGACCGGTGCCATCGGGGCGATGAACAGCAGCCCGTAGACCATCAGATCGCGTACGCCCAGGCTCCGGCGCAGGGCGCCGGGTGCTCCACTCTGCTCAGCCATGCTCAGATTTGAGCACTTCCGTCCGGTTCTATCCGGTAGCCGGTCCCCGTCGGCGCGGCCCGGGCCCGCCCGTACCATGGGAGCCATGTCCAACTCTGCGCAGCGCCGTGTCCTGCTCGCCGCCCCCCGTGGCTACTGCGCGGGTGTAGACCGCGCCGTCATCGCCGTGGAGAAGGCCCTGGAGCAGTACGGGGCCCCGATCTACGTCCGCAAGGAGATCGTCCACAACAAGTTCGTGGTGCAGACCCTGGAGAAGCAGGGCGCCATCTTCGTCGACGAGACCGAGGAGGTGCCCGAGGGTTCGATCGTGGTCTTCTCGGCCCACGGTGTCGCGCCGTCGGTGCACGACGAGGCCAAGATCGGCAAGCTCGCCACCATCGACGCCACCTGCCCCCTGGTCACCAAGGTGCACAAGGAGGCGGTCCGGTTCGCCGAGGAGGACTACGACATCCTGCTGGTCGGCCACGAGGGCCACGAGGAGGTCGTCGGCACCATGGGCGAGGCGCCCGACCGGATCCACCTGGTGGACGGTGCCGAGGACGTCGCCAACGTGCAGGTCCGGGACGAGTCCAAGGTGGTCTGGCTGTCCCAGACCACGCTCTCGGTGGACGAGACCATGGCCACCGTCGGCGAGCTGAAGAAGCGCTTCCCGCTGCTGGTCAGCCCGCCCAGCGACGACATCTGCTACGCCACCCAGAACCGCCAGGTGGTGGTCAAGCAGATCGCCCCCGAGACCGACCTGCTGATCGTGGTCGGCTCCCGCAACTCCTCCAACTCGGTCCGCCTGGTCGAGGTCGGCCTGGAGTACGGCGCCAAGGCCGCCCACCTGGTCGACTTCGCCGACGAGATCGACGAGGCCTGGCTGGAGGGCGTCACCACGGTCGGCCTGACCAGCGGCGCCTCGGTGCCGGAGATCCTGGTCGAGGGCGTGCTCGCCTACCTGGCCGAGCGCGGCTACGCCGACGTGCAGACCGTCAAGACCGCCGAGGAGCACCTGGTCTTCTCGCTCCCCAAGGAGCTCCGCCGCGACCTCCGCGCCGAGGCGGCCGGAAAGCTGTAGCGCGTTTCCGGCTGACGGCCCGTACGTTTGTCCACAGGTCTGTGGACACGTGGAGGCTAGCTGTGACGGCAGTGTTCGGTGTGGACATCGGTGGTTCGGGCATCAAGGGTGCCCCGGTCGATCTCGAACGGGGCACCCTGGCCGAGGAGCGGCACAAGGTGCTGACGCCCCGTCCGGCCTCGCCCCAGGCGGTGGTCGCGGCGGTGCACGAGGTGGTCGCGCACTTCGGCCACCGGGGCCCGGTCGGCCTCACCTTCCCCGGCGTGGTGGTCGGCGGCCGGATCCA
Source organism: Kitasatospora sp. NPDC002040 (assembly GCF_040296785.1). Lineage (NCBI taxonomy): Bacteria > Bacillati > Actinomycetota > Actinomycetes > Kitasatosporales > Streptomycetaceae > Kitasatospora > Kitasatospora sp. NPDC002040. Next base: position 228,469 of record NZ_JBEOXV010000003.1, read on the forward strand.
CACCGCCGCCAACGTGGCCGAGGACTGGATCGGCCTGGACGCGGCCGGCCTGTTCCGGGAGACCCTGGACCTGCCCGCGAGCGTGCTCAACGACGCCGACGCGGCCGGTCTGGCCGAGGTCAGGCACGGGGCCGGCCGGGACCGGGACGGCGTGGTGCTGATGCTCACCTTCGGCACCGGCATCGGCAGCGCCCTGTTCACCGACGGCGTGCTGGTGCCCAACACCGAGCTCGGCCACCTCGAACTGCGCGGCAAGGACGCCGAACGCCGTGCCTCCTCGGCCGCCCGCGAGCGGCACGAGCTGAGCTGGGCCGACTGGGCGGTGCGGGTGGACGAGTACCTGGACCTGGTGGAGCGGCTGTTCTCGCCGCAGCTGATCATCGTCGGTGGTGGAGTGAGCCGGAAGCACGACAAGTTCATGCCGCTGCTCAAGCAGCGCCCGGCCGAGGTGGTCCCGGCACTGCTGCGCAACGACGCGGGCATCGTCGGTGCCGCGATGGCCGCCGCGAGCAGCTGACGCGTCCGGTCCGGTGCGGTCGATGGCGGTCCGGCCCGGCCGGGCGGCTCAGGAGCTGCGGCTGCGCCGGATCCGCCGCTGCGCCAGGAACCGGGCGGCCACGATCAGCACGGCCAGCCCGGTGCCGGTGAACAGCCAACCCGCCCGCAGCGCCAGCCCGCTGGCCAGTGCCACCACCTGTCCGGTCACCCCGGGCACGGAGGCGGGGCCGAAGCAGAGCAGCGCCAGCGCGAACGCGATCGGCCCGCTGATCGGTGCGGCCGGCAGGTCCGCCAGCCGTACCCGGACGGCCAGTTGGAAGCAGAGCACCAGGTAGCCGAGCCCGAACAGCCAGCCCAGGCCGCCGAACAGCAGCCGGTCCACCGCCGCCACCGCCAGGGCGCCGACCAGCGCCAGCACCCCGGTGCCCACCGCCGTCAGCCGGGCCGGCGGCCCGCTGCGGCCCTTCGTCCTGGCCCGCAGCCGCGCCTGCAGCTTGGCCCGCAGCGGCGGCGGCAGCCGCAGCTTCGGCACCGCCGTCCGGGCGTCGGGGGGCGTGGCCGGCCCCGGTACGGCGGCGGCCTCGCCGGCACCGGCTGGCGGTCGGCGTCTGGGCCCTGGCGGCTGGGTACGGATGCTCTGCTCCACCCGTCCAACGTACGGTCCGATCATCGCCACACTGTGTAATGGCGCGTTCGCCTCATTCCGTGTCCCCGGCCGGAGTAATCGCCCGGTCGGAACGATCAACCTGAAGGCACCGTCCTCGGGTTCGGATCCGCCCGCCCGCACCACGCGCGGCCCGGCGCCGCCGGTGTCGGCGGCCCGGTGTGGCCGGGGCCGTAGACTTGGCGATCGGCTCGGGGCACCCGCGCCGCTCCACGCCCTCCAAGCCCACGGGACTTCGCTTCATGTCGCTCACGATCGGAATCGTCGGCCTGCCGAACGTCGGCAAGTCGACCCTGTTCAACGCCCTGACCAAGAACGACGTGCTGGCGGCCAACTACCCGTTCGCCACCATCGAGCCCAACGTGGGCGTCGTCGGCGTGCCGGACACCCGGCTGGCCGTGCTCGCCGAGATCTTCGGCTCCCAGCGGATCCTCCCGGCCACGGTCGACTTCGTCGACATCGCCGGGATCGTCCGGGGCGCTTCGGTCGGCGAGGGCCTGGGCAACAAGTTCCTGGCGAACATCCGCGAGTCGGACGCGATCTGCCAGGTCATCCGCGCCTTCGTCGACCCCGACGTGGTGCACGTGGACGGCAAGGTCTCGCCCAAGGACGACATCGAGACCATCAACACCGAGCTGATCCTCGCCGACCTCCAGTCGATCGAGAAGGTCCTGCCCCGGCTCCAGAAGGAGTCGCGCCTGAAGAAGGAGAGCGCGGCCACCCTGGCCGCCGCCGAGGCCGCCCAGAAGATCCTGGAGTCCGGCAAGACCCTCTTCGAGGTCGGCTTCGACTCCTCCTCGGTCCGCGAGCTCCACCTGCTCACCACCAAGCCCTTCCTCTACGTCTTCAACGTCGACGAGGAGGAGCTCACCAACGAGGAGTTCAAGGCCGAGCAGCGGGCCTTGGTCGCCCCGGCCGAGGCGATCTTCCTCAACGCCAAGATCGAGTCCGAGCTGATCGGCATGGACGAGGACGAGGCCCTCGAACTCCTCCAGTCGATGGGCCAGGAGGAGACCGGCATGGCCACCCTCGGCCGGGTCGGCTTCGAGACCCTCGGCCTGCAGACCTACCTCACCGCAGGCCCCAAGGAGGTCCGCGCCTGGACCATCAAGAAGGGCGCGACCGCCCCCGAGGCGGCCGGTGTGATCCACACCGACTTCCAGAAGGGCTTCATCAAGGCCGAGATCGTCTCCTTCGACGACCTGGTCGAGTGCGGCTCCATCCCCGACGCCCGCGCCAAGGGCAAGGCCCGGATCGAGGGCAAGGAGTACGTCATGCAGGACGGCGACGTGGTGGAGTTCCGCTTCAACGTCTGACCGGCCCTCGGCAGAACGGCCCGACCCGCGCGCGAGCGGGGCGGGCCGTTCCGCTGTCCGCAGCCCGACCCGGGCGGCGCCGGTGCGGGGCCCGTTGTCGTACCGTGGCGGGACCGCTACAGAACGGACCGGTCCCGTGGTTGCTCGCCCGTACGTCCTGCTCAGTGCCGCGATGTCGGTCGACGGGTATCTGGACGACGCCTCGCCCGAGCGGCTGCTGCTCTCCGGGCCGGCCGACTTCGACCGGGTGGACGAGCTGCGGGCGGGGTGCGACGCGATCCTGGTCGGGGGCAACACACTGCGCCGGGACAACCCCCGACTGCTCGTCAACTCGCCCGGGCGGCGGGCCGAGCGGCTCGGCCGGGGGCTGCCGGAGTACCCGCTCAAGGTGACCCTGACCGGCAGCGGCGAGCTGGAGCGGGGCCTGAACTTCTGGCACACCGGGGGCGCCAGGCTGGCGTACACCACCACCCCGGCGGCCGAGCGGCTGGCGGCGGAACTGGCCGGGCTGGCCGAGGTGGTGGGCCTGGGTGAGCGGGTGGGGCTGGGGGCGGTGCTGGACGACCTGGGTGCGCGCGGGGTGCGGCGGCTGATGGTGGAGGGCGGCAGCAGCGTGCACACCCAGTTCCTGGCCGAGGGGCTGGCGGACGAACTCCAGCTGGCGGTGGCGCCGTTGCTGGTGGGACAGGCCGGGGCGCCGAGGTTCGTCGGCACGGCGGACTTCCCGGGCGGGACGTCCCGGCGGATGCGGCTGCTGGAGGCACGTACCGTGGGCGATGTCGTGCTGCTCCGCTACGCACCGAAGGAGACCGCCTCGTGAAGACCGACGCCGACTGGCTGGCCCGGGCCGTCGACCTGTCCGGGAAGTGCCCGGACTCGGAGACCGCCTTCTCGGTCGGGGCGGTGATCGTCGGCGCCGACGGCGAGCTGCTCAGCGAGGGGTACAGCCGGGAGACCGACGCGCACGTGCACGCGGAGGAGTCCGCGCTGGCCAAGCTGCCCGCGGGGGACCCGCGGCTGCGGACGGCGACGGTGTACAGCTCGCTGGAGCCGTGCGGGCAGCGGGCGTCGCGGCCGCGCACCTGCGCGGAGCTGATCATCGCGGCGGGCGTGCCCCGGGTGGTGCTGGCCTGGCGGGAGCCGGACCTGTTCGTGACGGCCTGTCAGGGGACGGCGCTGCTCACGGCGGCGGGGGTCGAGGTGGTCGAGCTGCCGGAGCTGGCGGAGGCGGCCAGGGCGGTCAATGCACACCTGCTCGGCTGAGTTTTGTAGCCTGGTATGACAAACCCCGCGGATTCCGTCCTGAGGAGCTTGCCCATGCCTGTCACCCTGCCCGCCCGCGCCCTGCTGCTCGACATGGACGGCACCCTGGTCGACTCCGGGACGGCGGTGGAGCGCTGCTGGCGGCGCTGGGCCGCCGAGCACGGCATCGACGGCGACGAGGCGATGCGGGTGGTGCACGGCCGGCAGGGCCACCTGAGCATGGCGATCCTGCTGCCGGAGCGGCCGATGGAGCAGAACCTGGCGGACAACCGCCGGATGCTGGCCGAGGAGATCGCCGATCTGGACGGCGTGGTCGAGGTGCCGGGGGCGGCCGTGTTCCTGGCCGCGATCGCCCGGCTGCCGCACGCGCTGGTCACCTCCGCGCCCGCGGAGCTGGCCCGGACCAGGATGGCGGCGGCCGGCCTGGAGCTGCCGGCCGTGCGGGTGACCGCCGAGTCGGTGGGGGCGAGCAAGCCGGACCCGGAGGGCTTCCTGAAGGGCGCGGCCGAGCTGGGAGCCGATCCGGCCGACTGCGTGGTCTTCGAGGACTCCGAGGCGGGCATCGCGGCGGGCCTGGCGGCCGGCATGCGGGTGGTGGGCGTGGGCCCGCACGCGGCGGCCTTCGGCCCGACCGTCCAGGTGGACACCCTGGAGCAGGTCCGGGTGGTCCCGGACGCCGACGGCGGGCTGGTGCTGGAGATCGGCTGAGCGGACGCGGGAGGGCCCGGGGACCGCATGGTCCCCGGGCCCTCCCGACTGTCCGTCAGGCCTTGCGGCTGCGCAGGAAGACCAGGATCAGCAGCCCGCCGAGCACGACCACCCCGGCGTCCAGGGTGAAGGCGAGCCGCAGGCCGGAGAGCACCGAGTCGGTGGCCGAGTGGGTGGCCTCCATCGCGTGGATCCGGGTGGTGGCGATCGCGCTCATCACCGGGATGCCGACCGCCAGGCCGACCTGCTGGGTCATCGTGGCCAGGCCGGTGGCCAGGCCCTGCTCCTCGTTCGGCAGGCCCGAGGTGGAGGTGATCATGTACGAGACCACGGCGGTCAGGTGGCCGAACGAGGCGACCGTCAGCAGCACCAGGACCAGCAGGATGCTGCTGTCCGCGCTCGCGGTCAGCGCCAGGCCGATCGGCCCGATCACCTGCAGGGTCAGGCCGATCACCAGCCCGAGCCGGTTGCCGAACCGCCCGACCACCTTCGGTGCGACCACGCCGCCGACGAAGGCCGCGATGCCGAGCCCGGAGAAGGCCAGGCCGGTGTCCATCGCCGACAGGCCGTTCACCTTCTGCAGGTAGAGCGTGGCCAGGAAGATCACCGCGGTCTGCATGGTGATCGCGATCAGCCCGCCGAAGTTGCCCCAGAGCACCGAGGGCTTGTTCAGGATGCGCACCGAGGCGAGCGGGGACTCGGCCCGCAGCTCGATCCGGTAGAAGACGGTCAGCAGCACCGCGGCGGCGGCCAGCAGGACCAGCACCAGGGCGTCGCCCCAGCCCTCCTCGCCGGCCCGGGAGACGCCGTAGACCAGGGCGATCAGACCGGTGGAGACGGTGACCGCACCGGGCACGTCCATCTTCGCCCGCCCGGCCAGCCGGCTCTCCGGCAGCAGCCGCGGGGTCAGCACGATGATCGCCACCGCGATCGGGACGTTGATCAGGAAGGCCCAGCGCCAGCTCAGCAGGTCGGTCAGCAGACCGCCGGCCACCGCGCCGACGGTGAAGCCGGCCGAGATCATCGCGCCGTTCACCCCCAGTGCCTTGGCCCGGAGCGGGCCCTCCGGGAACGAGGTGGTGAGCAGCGCCAGCGCGGCGGGCGTCGCCATCGCGGTCGCCACGCCCTGGAGCACCCGCGCGATGATCAGCACCAGCGGCTCGTTGGCCGCCGCGCCGAGCAGCGAGGAGAGCGCCAGCAGGGCGAGCCCGGCCAGGAACATCCGGCGGCGCCCGTACAGGTCGGCGATCCGGCCGAACAGCAGGGTGAACCCGGCCGAGGTGATGGCGAACGCGGTGGAGATCCACTGCAGGTCGCCGACCGCGAAGCCGAGGCCGTCGCCGATCACCGGGATGGCCACCGTGAGCAGGGAGAAGTCGGCTGCGAGCAGGAACGTCGAGCTGAGCAGCAGGATCAGGATCGCCCGCTGGCGCTTGGACATTCTCGGTTCCAGGGCCGGATTGTCGTTCTGGACCGCAGTCCCGTCCAGCACGGACATGGTGAACACCTTTCGCTCTGTGAAAGCCGATCACCGTGCACGGAATTGTCGGTGTCCGGGAGCCCCCATGCTCCGCCTGGAACCGGTGCGCGGTCGATCCACCGGGGGCCACTACGTCAGGTCAGCGGCGTGGCCGAGGAGTTGCCCGAAAGAGCTGACGAAGTACCGCACGGCTGTTTCAGTCGGGTTGTCGCGGCATGGTCAGAATGCTGACGAAGTATTCGCCGGAGAATGCACAGATCCCGGGCCGGCGAATTCACTGATCTTGAGAAAACGTCAACTTCCATGTGTGGAGGCCACGGTCATGAGCACCATCCCGCCGTCCCCCCGGCGCGCCGCCGTCCTCAAGGGCCTGGGCACGTACCTGCCGCCACGCGTCGTCAGCAACGAGGAGCTGTCCGGCCGGCTGGACACCAGCGACGAGTGGATCCGGACCAGGACCGGTATCCGGCAGCGGTACTGGGTCGACCCCGGCACCGCCACCGGTGACCTGGCGTTCGAGGCCGGCGCCCGGGCGCTCAAGGCCGCCGGGGTGGACTCGGTGGACGCCGTGGTGCTCGCCACCAGCACTCCGGACCACCCCTGCCCGGCCACCGCGCCGGCCGTGGCCGCCCGGCTGGGCCTGGGCACCGTGCCCGCCTTCGACATCGCCGCCGTCTGCGCCGGGTTCGTGTACGCGGCCGCCAGTGCCGCGAGCCTGATCGTGGCCGGGCTGGCCGAGCGGGTGCTGGTGATCGGTGCGGAGACCTACTCCGGCATCCTCAACCCCGCCGACCGGACCACCTCGGTGATCTTCGGCGACGGCGCGGGCGCGATCGTGCTGGAGGCCGGCAGCGCCGAGGAGCCGGGCGCGCTGCTCGGCTTCGACCTGGGCAGCGACGGCGAGCGGCACGACCTGATCACCATCCCGGCCGGCGGCTCCCGGATGCGGACCTCGGAGGACCCGGCCGACCAGTACTTCACCATGCAGGGCAAGCCGGTCTTCGCCCACGCGGTGACCAGGATGGGGGAGTCCTCCGCCGCCCTGCTGGAGCGGATCGGCTGGCCGACCGAATCGGTCGACCGGGTGGTCGGCCACCAGGCCAACGTCCGGATCCTGCACGCGCTGGCCGACTTCCTCGGGGTCGAGCGCGCCCGCGCCGTGGTCAACCTGGACCGGGTCGGCAACACCTCCGCCGCCTCGATCCCGCTCGCACTGGCCGACGCGATGCTCTCCGGCGAGGTGGCGCCCGGCGACCGGGTGCTGCTCAGCGCCTTCGGCGGCGGCCTCGCCTGGGGCTCCACCGCCCTGGTCTGGCCGGACATCACGGCCGCCTGACCCTGCCCGAATCCCCGTCAAACCCCGCTGAAAGGAACGCAATGAGCGCCATCGCCAACCACATCGTCGACCTCATGGTGGAGAAGTTCGAGATCCCCGCCGAGAGCCTGGACCCCGCCACCCCGTTCGAGTCGCTGGAGCTCGACTCCCTGGTGCTGGTCGAACTCGCGGTGCTGCTGCAGAAGCTGTACGGCATCGCGGTCGACGACTGGGAGATCGAGGCGGCCGCGACGATCGACGGCACGGTCGAGCTGCTGCACACCAAGGGCCTGCCGGTCGCGGCCTGACCCGACGGACCCTGCCCGGAACCTCGCTCGGACGACGCAAGGGGAAGTGTGATGCGGGAGACCACGGAGGAGTACGGGCGGTCGGCCCGGCTGGAGGACGAGGGCGTCGAGCAGTTCAGCGCCTTCTCGACCCGGCTGCTGGCCGCGATCGGCGCGGAGCTGGAGCAGAACCTCCGGTCACTGGGCCCCCGTTACCGCTCCGACCAGAACGAGCTGCCCGTCTAGGGCCTGTCCGACAACCAGTCCTCGGAAGGAACTGCCCACAGTGAAGTACGACAACCTGTACATAGCCGGGGTCGGCGCCTGGTACCCCAAGCCGGTGCCGGTGGAGAAGGCGATCGACGAGGGCTGGTACGACAACCTGACCCGGCGCCGGACGGCGCAGCTGAGCGCCACCGTGGCCGGGGACGACGACTCCCAGCCGGAGATGGCGGCCCGGGCCGGAAAGCTGGCGGTGCGCCAGTCCGGTCTGTCCACCGACGCGTTCGGGCTGCTGCTGCACGCGACCACCGGCTTCTGCGGCCTGGACGGCTGGAACGTCAGCTCCTACCTGCAGGACCAGGTGCTGGACGGCAACGGGATCTCGCTGGAGGTCCGACAGCAGTCCAACGGTGGGATGGCCGCGATCGAGCTGGCCGCCGCCTTCCTGGCGGCCGGCACCGACCGCACCGCCGCGCTGGTCACCGCCTCGGACCGGTTCGCCGAGCCGGTCTGGGACCGCTGGCGCGCGTACACCGGGCTGGTGCTCGGTGACGGCGGCAGCGCCGCGGTGCTCTCCACCGAGCGCGGCTTCGCCAAGGTGCTGTCGGTGCACAGCGAGAGCCGGGCCGAGCTGGAGGGGGCCCAGCGCGCCGACCAGCCGTTCACCGCCAACCCCGACCCGGCGGACCGCTCGGCCTACCCGATCAGCCTGATCAACCGGATGAAGCAGTTCGCCTCCAGCGGGATCGGCCTGTCCGAGATCTTCCGCCGGATGAACGCGGCGCTGGTCCTCGCGGTGAACACCGCCGCCGAGCAGGCGGGCATCTCGGCCGCCGAGGCCGACCACATCGTCTTCCCCAACTTCGGCCGCACGATGCTGGAGCAGGAGGTGCTGGCGCCGCTCGGCCTGGAGCTGGAGCAGACGCACTGGGAGTGGGGCCGGGAGATCGGCCACGCGGGTGCGACCGACCAGTTCGGCGCACTGGACCAGCTGGTCCAGAAGGGCGAACTGCGCCCGGGCCAGCGGGTGCTGATGACCGGTATCGGTCTCGGCTTCAACTGGACCTCGGTCGTGCTGGAGATCACCGAGACCCCGACCCCGGTCGGTCCGGAGCTCTGACCCGGCACCGAGCGAACGGCCCGTCCCCCCGGGGGCGGGCCGTTCGCCGTGTCACGGCCTGGGCGGCAGCGGCAGCGGCAGCGCGGGCAGGCCGTCGACGCTGACCGGGATGTACGGCTTGCCCTCGCAGTAGGCGGCGAACTCCTCGTCGGTCTTGCGGTCGAAGAACTCCGCGTGCATGCTGCGGTCCTCCCGGTACTCCATCAGCGGTACCGCGAAGCCGCAGGAGTCGCTCACCCGGGTGGCGTGCACCAGCACGATGCAGCGCAGCGCACTGCCGTCCGCAGTCGGGTCGAAGCGCCCGATCAGCTCGGCGAAGCGCGGGTCGTCCCGGAACACCGGCTCGCCGCGGCCGTGCACCCGGACCACGGTCGGGGGGCCGGTGAAGGCGCACCACATCAGCGTGATCCGGCCGTTCTCCCGCACGTGCGCCAGGGTCTCCGCGGTGCTGCCGCCGAAGTCCAGGAAGGCGACGGTGAGTTCGTCCAGGACCACCAGGGTGCCGGACCGGCCCTTGGGCGAGACGTTGACGTGCCCGTCCTCAGCGAGGGGGGCGGTGGCGGTGAAGAAGATCGGCTGATCCTCGATGAACTTCCGCAGGCGGCCGTCGATCCGTTCGTAGGTCTTTCCCATGGTCCGATTCTCGCGCAATTCCGGGCCTCCTCAAACAACTGTCTTGGCATCCGAGACAGTTCTTCTCGTTGGTCGAGACGATGCGTACGCTCGAAGAGACGGCGCAGAAGCCGTCCGGACCAAGGGGGAACCAGATATGAGTGACCGTCAGGCCGTCTACACCCACGGCCACCAGGAGCCGGTACTGCGTTCGCACCGGTCCCGTACCGCAGCCAACTCGGCGGCCTACCTGCTGCCCGAACTGCGCCCGGGGCAGGCGGTGCTGGACGTCGGCTGCGGCCCGGGCACGATCACCGCGGACCTGGCCGGACTGGTCGGCCCGACCGGCCGGGTGGTCGCGGTGGACACCTCGGCCGAGGTGCTGGCCGCAGCGGCCGAGTACACCGCCGGGCGCGGCGTCGGCAACGTGGCCTTCGAGGTCGCCGACGCGCACCGACTGCCGTACGCGGACGGCGAGTTCGACGTCGTGCACGCCCACCAGGTGCTGCAGCACGTGACCGACCCGGTGGCGGTGCTGCGCGAACTGCGCCGGGTGACGGCGCCCGGCGGGGTGGTCGCCTGCCGGGACGCCGACTACACCGCGATGACCTGGTACCCCGAACTGCCCGAGCTGGCCGGGTGGATGGCGCTCTACCAGCGGGTCTCGCGGGCCAACGGCGGCGAGCCCGACGCCGGGCGCCGGCTGGCGGCCTGGGCCAGGGCGGCCGGATTCGACCGGGTCGCCTGCTCCTCGTCCACCTGGACGTACGCCACCCAGGAGCAGCGCGACTGGTGGGGCGGCCTGTGGGCGGACCGGGTGGTCGACTCCGGCATCGCCCGGACGGCGGTCGCCGACGGGTACGCCACCCCGGCGGAGCTGGCCGCGCTCTCGGACGGCTGGCGGCGCTGGGCCGCCGACCGGGACGGCTGGTTCGCCGTCCTGCACGGGGAGATCCTGGCCCGGGTGTGACACCCGGACGGGTCGGGGCCCGTCCCCTACGCTGACGGCCATGGGGACCACGTACCGGGTGATGCGGCAGGACGACAACGGCAACCGCTTCCTGGTCGCCAAGGGGCTGACCCGGCCGGCCGCCGAGCAGTTGGCCGCCGAGTTCGAGGCCCGGGGGCACAAGCAGCTGTACTGGGTGGAGCCCGACGGTCAGTAGGGTCGGGCCCATGGAGAACCGGATCGTCGTGGGCGGCGCACTCGTCCACCAGGGGCGGGTGCTGGCCGCCCGTCGCAGTGCACCGCCCGAGGTGGCGGGCCACTGGGAGTTCCCCGGCGGCAAGGCCGAGCCGGGGGAGACCGAGCAGCAGGCGCTCGAACGCGAGCTGCACGAGGAGCTCGGCGTACGGGCCCGTGCGCTCCGGCGGCTGCCGGGCAGCTGGCTGGTCCGCCCCGGCCTCGAACTCCGGATCTGGGCCGCCGAACTGATCACCGGTGAGCCCGCCCCGCTCCAGGACCACGACCTGCTGCGCTGGCTCGGCCCGACCGAACTGGGCACCGTCGACTGGCTCCCGCACGACCGCGAGGTGCTCCCGCACGTGGCCGCGCTGCTGCACTGACCGGCTGCGGCCCGGGGTCCCGGCGATTGGGCCAGGTAGATCAATCGGAAAAGCCGACCCGTTCGCCGGGGTAGCCTGGCGTTCTGATGGGTATGTCACTGTTCGGCAGTATTCGTCACCATAGGTGAGGCGGTCGGTGTCGAGCACGGGTAACGACGGCGGAGCGCAGCCGTCCTCGGACGGAGCCCCCCGGCGCGCGCCGCGACCGGCGGCCCCCGGGACGGGTGCGGCCCCGCGTCCGCGCATGATCGGCAGCGCCTCGGCCCGGGCCCGCCTCCGCCGGCCGGCCCCGAAGCCGCAGCCCGCGCAGCAGCCCGCCACCCGGCCCCGTCCGTCCGCCGAGCCGCGCCCGGCGAGTGCCAGGGGCGGCCCGACCGCCCCGTACCCGGGGCTGGACAGCAGCCCGGTGGAGGCGTTCGGCGAGCACACCGAGGGCAGCCTGTTCGACGTGGTGAAGGTGGCCATCGCGATCCTGGACACGGCCGGCCGGGTGGTGCTCTGGAGCCCCGCCGCCGAGGAGCTGCTCGGCTGGCCGAGCGAGCTGCTGGTGGGCCGCCGGATCGACGAGCTGATGGCCGATCCAGAGCTGGTCGGCCGGGTCAGGGCGGCGATCCAGGCGACCCTGCGCAACGGCCACTGGCACGGCTTCACCGAGCTGCGGCACCGGGACGAGGGCGAGGTCGGGGTGGAGGCCCGGATCTCGCTGCTGGTGGACGGCGACGGCACCCCGTTCCTGCAGGTGGCCCTCGCCGAGGCCCGGACGCTGCGCGCAGTCGAGCGCGACCTCGCGGTCCGGGACGCGCTGTTCGAGCAGTCCCCGCTGGGCATCGCGATCCTGGACACCGAGCTGCGTTACACCGCGGTCAACCACACCCTGGCCGAGATGAACGGCGTCGCCGCCGAGGAGCACGTCGGCCGGACCACGGGGGAGACGCTGCCGGAGCGGGCCGCCGACGAGATCACCGCGATCCAGCGGCAGGTGCTGGCCACCGGCCAGCCGGTCATCGACGTCACGCTGGCCTCGCCGGTGACCGCCAGGGCGGGCTTCCGGTCGATCTCGTACAGCCGGATGACCGACCGGGCCGGCCGGGTGCTCGGGATCTCCGGCACCGTGATGGACGTGACCGAGCGGTACCGGGCGGTGGCCAAGGTCGAGCACGCCCGGCGCCGGCTCTCGCTGCTGAACGAGTTCGGCTCCCGGGTCGGCGACCTGCTGGACGCCACCCGGATCGCCCAGGAGCTGGCCAGCGCGGTGGTGCCCAGGCTGGCCGACTACGCGGCGGTGATCCTGCTGCAGGCGGTCGCGCACGGGGACGACCTGCCCCGGCACGGCCACGACCGCAGGACCTCGCTGCTCCAGCTCGGCACCGCCTCGGTGCAGGACGCGCCCGAGGTCGAGGTGATGCTCCGCCGGGGCGCCCGGATCACCTTCGCCGAGGACTCCGCCTTCGGCCGGGTGCTCCGCACCGGTGTCCCCGAACTGCTCTCGGGCCCGGACGAGTTGAGCGACCTGACCTACCCCGGCGACCCCAAGGTGCAGGCCGCCCACGACCTCGGGGTGCACTCCCGGCTGGTGATCCCGCTGCGGGCCAGGGGGATCGTGATCGGCCTGCTGGTGATCAGCCGGGCCGGCTACCGGGAGGGCTTCGACCGGGACGACCTGGCCTTCTCGGTCGAGCTCGCCGACCGGGCCGGCAGCTCGCTCGACAACGCCCGCCTCTACGCCCGCGAGCGCACCGCCGCGCTCACCCTCCAGCGCACCCTGCTCCCGCAGCAGGTCCCGCAGCCCGCCGGGGTCGAGGTCGCCTACCGGTACGTGCCGGGCAGCAGCGGCACCGAGGTCGGCGGCGACTGGTTCGACGTCATCCCGCTGCCGGACGGCCGGACCGCCCTGGTGGTCGGCGACGTGATGGGCCACGGCCTGCGGGCCGCCGCCACGATGGGGCGGCTGCGCACCGCCGTCCGCACCCTGGCCGGCCTCGACCTGCAGCCCGAGGTCCTGCTGCGGCACGTGCACGACCTGGCCGACGACCTGGCCCAGGGGCCGGACGAGGCGCTGCTGGCCACCTGCGTGTACGCGGTCTTCGACCCGTCGACCGGGCGGCTGACCGCGACCAAGGCGGGCCACATCCCGCCGATCCTGATCGTCCCCAAGGAGCCGGTGGAGGAGCCGTCCCGGATCGGCAGCGCGCTGACCGGCGGGGTCGGCCAGATCCTCGACCTGCCGTCCGGGGCCCCGCTCGGCGTCGGCGGCGTCCCGTTCGAGTCGATCGAGCTGGACATCCCCGAGGGCAGCCTGCTGGCGCTCTGCACCGACGGCCTGGTGGAGTCCAGGGACAAGGACCTGGACGTGGGCCTGGGCCGGCTGCTCAGCGTGCTGGAGCAGCCCTACGCCTCGATCCAGCAGGCCTGCGAGGCGGTCCTGGACACCATGGAGCAGGGACGCGAGCCCGACGACGTGGCGCTGCTGCTGGCCCGGCTCGGCCGGGGTCGGGCGGGCATCCCGACGGCCGGCTGGACCCTGCCCGCCGAGCCCACCGCGGTCTCCCGGGCCCGCCGGCTGGTGCGCGGCGCGCTGGCCGAATGGGGGGTCGAACACCTCACCGACACCGCGGAGTTGCTGGTCAGCGAGCTGGTCACCAACTCGGTCCGGTACGCCAGCGCGCCGATCGGGGTCCGGCTCACCCTGGGCGAGACGCTGCTGGTGGAGATCTCCGACCCGCTGCCCGACCCGCCGCGCGAGCGGCACGCCGCCGAGGCGGACGAGGGCGGCCGGGGCCTGGAACTGGTCCGCCGGCTGGCGCTGCGCTGGGGGGCCAGGGCCGAGGGCATGGGCAAGGTGGTCTGGTTCGAGCTCGACCCGCAGGACGACCACCTGAGCTGAGCCCATCGGGTTCGAACAGGCGACTCCGGGTAAGGAGGAGCAGGGAAGTGGAGTCCTGAGTCGATGTTGTGATGTTGAGGGCGTGTGCGCCTGCCCTCGGATGATGAATACTCGGTGTTCTCGACATCCGGATGGGCGCGGGTTGGAGGGGATCGGACCGTTGAACAGCATCCCGGCGTGGAAAGCGTCGAGCGGCAGCGGCCATGTCGCCGTGCCCGGACAGCCGAGCGGTCCGGGGCTGCGGACAGCGGCGGCCGCCGCGGCGGACTGGGGTGATCACGACAAGTCCGGCACGATCTACGACTACATCCGGGTCGCCACCTTCGCGATCGGCCCCGACGGCCGGATCACCCAGTGGAGCGCCCGCGCCGCCGAGTTCTTCGGCGTCGCCGCCGCGGACGCGGTCGGCACCGATCCGGTCACCACCTTCGTGCCGCGCGAGCTCTGGCAGCGCGGCCGGGCCCGGCTGGAGAGCATCCTGGCCGGCGAGGAGTGGGTCGGCACCGCCCCGTACCGGGACGCCACCGGCGCCGAGGGCCTGGCCGAGCTCTACGTGATGCCCGACAGCGGCACCCCCGGTGCCACCTGTCTGGCCGTCGACCTGGGCCGGCTGCGCCGGATCGAGACCGACCTGGCCGCCTCCGAGGCGGTCTTCGGGCAGACCCCGACCGGATTCTTCCTGTTCGACCCCGAGCTGCGGCTGCAGCGGGTCAACCAGGCCTTCGCCACCGCCGTCGGCCTGCCCGCCCACGAGCTCCCCGGGCTGAACCCGTACGACCTCTTCCTGCCCGGCGAGGCGGACCGGCTGATGGTCGCGCTGCGCAAGGTGCTGGCGGGCGGCGGCCCGATCGTCGATCTGCGCTTCACCGGCGTCGTCCCGCGCACCGCCACCGTGCCGTCCCGGGACGGCGGCCGGCGCTGGGCGATCTCGCTCTACCGCCTGAACAGCGCCAACGGCCGCCCGATGGGTGTGGCGGGCCAGGTGCTGGACGTGACGAGCCGTCACGTCGCCGAGCGGGAGGCCGCCGGGGTCCGGCGCAGCCTCGCCCTGCTCAACGAGGCCAGCACCCACATCGGCTCCACCCTCGACCTGGAGACCACCGCCAAGGAGCTGCTGGACGTGATCGTCCCGCAGTTCTGCGACCTGGCCAGCGTCGACCTCTACACCACCCTGCTGTCCGGCGAGGCGGGCCCGCCCTCCGGCCAGCCCGGCGCCTCCGACGGCTGCGGCGAGCTGCGCCGGGTGGCCGTCTCCAGCGTGGTCGGCGGCGCCTCCAGCGTGCTCGGCGCCGAGGGCGCGGTCCCGGTCGCCGAGGCCGGCGGCTCGCTCTGTTACCCCCGCCGCTCCCCGCACGCCCGCGCCCTGCGCACCGGCCGCAGCGTCGTCCCGCAGCCCGGCCCCGACCCGCTGCTGCGCTCCACCCTGGTGGTCCCGCTGGTCGCCCGCGACCAGGTGCTCGGCCTGGTCCAGCTCTCCCGCGCGATCGGCAGCGAGCCCTTCGACGCCCGGGACGTGGCGATCGCCGAGGAGCTGGTCGCCCGCGCCGCCATCTGCCTCGACAACGCCCGGCTCTACCGCCGCGAGCACGAGCGCGCGCTGATCCTCCAGCGCAGCCTGCTGCCCCCGGGCAACCCGGCCGCCACCGGCCTGGAGATCGCCCGCCGCTACCTGCCCAGCAACAACAACACCGAGGTCGGCGGCGACTGGTTCGACGTCATCCCGCTGCCCGGCAGCCGGACCGCCCTGGTGATCGGCGACGTGATGGGCCGCGGCCTGCGCGCCGCCGTCGCGATGGGCCAACTCCGCACCGCCGTCCGCACCCTGGCCCTGCTCGAACTCGACCCGGCCGAGGTGCTCACCGCCCTGGACGAGATCGCCCGCGGCCTCGGCGGCGACACCACCGCCCCCGGCGAGGAGGCCGAGGTCTACCTCGCCACCTGCGTCTACGCGGTCTACGACGCGGTCAAGCAGCGCTGCATCTTCGCCAACGCGGGCCACCTGCCGCCGGTCGTGCTCAGCCCCGGCGAGCCGGCCCGGATGCTCGAAGTCCCACCCGGCCTCCCGCTCGGCGTCGGCGGCGAGCCGTTCGAGGAGGTCACGGTCACCCTCCCGGACGGTGCCGTGCTCGGCCTCTACACCGACGGCCTGGTCGAATCCCGCAAGCACCAGCTGGACGAGGGCCTGCGGGCCTTCCGCACCGCCCTCAACGGCGGCTCCCGCCACTTGGAGAGCCTCTGCGACGAGGTCCTGCAGGAGCTGATCCCGCACCACGGCGAGGACGACATCGCGCTGCTGATGGCCAAGGTCCAGCCGCTCCCCGAGGACGCGGTCGGCGACTGGAAGCTCCCCTCCGAGCCCACCTCGGTCGCCAAGGCCCGCGAACTCGCCTGCTCCTGGCTCCTGGTCCGCGGCCTGGACGAACTCGTCGACACCACCGAGCTCCTGGTCAGCGAACTCGTCACCAACGCCCTCCGGCACGGCCGCGGCGACATCCGCCTGCGGCTGCTCCGCGACCGCACGGTGGTCTGCGAGGTCTGGGACGACGGCTACGCCCAGCCCCGCCAGCGCCGCGCCCAGGAGACCGACGAGGGCGGCCGCGGCCTCCAGCTGGTCAGCCTGCTGGCCGAGCGCTGGGGCAGCCGCCGTACCCCCAACGGCAAGATCGTCTGGTTCGAGCTCGCCCTCTAGGCAGAGCCGCGAGCCCCGGTCGGCGCAGCCCCGGGATGGTGCCAACGGGTGCATCTGCCCGGCCTGACGCCGTGTCAGGGGCCCGCTCGGGGCACCCGCACGGTTCAGTGAGGGGATGCGTGCCCGCCAGCTTGTCGCCGTCGCCGTGCTGACCGTGCTGCTGGCCGGGTGCTCCGAGGAGCGGCCGGCCGGTCCGGTGGGGTCCGACGTGGGCGCGGTCGGGCGGGACGGGGTGCGCGAGGGCGGGACGCTGCGGTGGGCGGTGGAGGCGGTGCCGGCCACGCTCAACGTGTTCCAGCCGGAGGCCACCGCCGACACCGAGCTGCTCACCGGGGCGCTGCTGCCGCACCTGTTCCGGCTGGACGACCGGGCCCGCCCCGCCCCGGACCCGGACTACCTGACCGCCGCCGAGTCCACCCCGGCCGGGCAGAGCCCGCAGACCGTCACCTACCGCCTCAACCCGAAGGCGGTCTGGACCGACGGCACCCCGCTCACCGCCGCCGACTTCACCGCCCAGTGGCACGCCCTGGCCGACACCGCCGACCCGGCCTACCGCACCGACCGCCCGGCCGGCTACGCCGCGATCGCGGCCGTCGCCCAGGGCGCGGACGCCCGCGAGGTCCGGGTCACCTTCAAGCAGCCGTACGCCGCCTGGCGGACGCTCTTCAGCCCGCTGTACCCGGCCGCCGCGACCGCGACCCCGGCCGCGTTCAACCAGCCGCTCACCAACGCCCCGTCGGCCGGCCCGTTCACGGTGAAGACGTACGACCGGGCCGGCGGCAGGGCGACCGTGACCCGCAACCCGCGCTGGTGGGGCGACCCGGCCAAGGCGGAGGCGATCGACTTCCTGGCCACCCCGGCGGCCGAGCGGTTGGACGCCCTCGACCGGGGCGAGCTCGACCTGGCCCCGCTCACCGAGGCGGTCGACCGCGCCACCCCGGCCGACCGGGGCGCCGGTGCGGCCCCACCCGACGCGGCCACCCTGGCCGAGGCGTCGGCCCGGGCGCTGCGCCGGGCCGAGTCGCTGCCGGGCCTGACCCTGCACCGGGCCGCCGCCACCTCCTTCGCCCAGCTGACCCTGAACGGCTCCCGGGGCCCGCTCGCGGACCCCGCCGTCCGCCGCGCGGTGGCCCGTGCCGTCGACCGGCAGCGGGTCGCGGAGGCCGCCCTGACGCCGTTCGGACTGGCCGCCGTACCGCTCGGGCACCACCTGCTGACGGCGGGTCAGGACGGCTACCGGGACAACAGCACCGCCGTCGGCACCAGCACGGCCGCGGAGCTGCTCGACCGGGCGGGCTGGCGGGCGAACGGCTCCACCCGGGCCAAGGACGGCAAGGAGCTGACCCTCGGCCTGCTGATCCCGGACGGCTCCGCCGCCGCCCGCCGGGCCGCCGACGTGCTGACCGCCGACCTGGCCGGGGCCGGCATCACGCTGCGTCCGCAGGCCGTCCCGGCGGACGCCTTCCTGCGCGACCACCTGGCCACCGGCGCGTACGACCTGGCCCTGTTCTCCTGGCCCGCCCCGGCCGACGCCGGTGCGGCGGCCCCCCGCTACGCCAAGCCCCGGCCCGGCCCGGACGGACTGCCGGTGGTCGGCCGCAACTACGCCCGCACCGGCAGCGAGGAGATCGACCGGCTGCTCGCGGAGGCCGCCGCCGAGCTCGACCCGGGCGCCCGCCGGGCGCTGGTGCAGGAGGCCGACGCCCGGATCTGGCAGCTGGCCCACTCCG
The DNA here is from genome assembly GCF_040296785.1 of Kitasatospora sp. NPDC002040. Classification (NCBI taxonomy): domain Bacteria; kingdom Bacillati; phylum Actinomycetota; class Actinomycetes; order Kitasatosporales; family Streptomycetaceae; genus Kitasatospora; species Kitasatospora sp. NPDC002040. Next base: position 246,823 of record NZ_JBEOXV010000003.1, read on the forward strand.
TCCCGCTCTACCAGCGGCCCGACCTGGTCGCGGTCCGGGCCGGGGTCGCCAACGCGGGCGCCTTCGGCTTCGCCGGACCCCGCTTCCAGGACCTGGGCTTCCGCCTCGGCTGACCCGTGCGGGCACGGGTCGGAACCCGTCCGGCCTGCCCGTTTCGGTGGCGCTCGGTGGTTCCACGTACCATAGGAGGAAGCCGTGGCATGTCGTGCCCGGCGGGTGGACCGGTAGTAGCAGGCGGAACGGGTGGCAGCGATCAACGGATCGCAGGTCGCCCGCGGCGAAGACGCTGATCAACGCTGAACGCAGCCGGGCGCCGTAACCCACGATCCGGGAGTTTCGCTCAGCATGCCCACGCGCAGTGACATTCGTAACGTTGCCATCGTCGCCCACGTCGACCACGGCAAGACGACCCTGGTCGACGCCATGCTGAAGCAGGCCGGTGCCTTCGCCGCCCACCAGCACCTCGACGACCGGATGATGGACTCCAACGACCTGGAGCGCGAGAAGGGCATCACCATTCTCGCGAAGAACACGGCGGTGAAGTACCACCCCAAGGAGGGTGGCGCGCCGATCACGATCAACATCATCGACACCCCCGGCCACGCCGACTTCGGTGGCGAGGTGGAGCGCGGTCTGTCGATGGTGGACGCCGTCGTCCTGCTGGTCGACGCCTCCGAGGGTCCGCTGCCGCAGACCCGCTTCGTGCTCCGCAAGGCGCTGACCGCCAAGCTGCCGGTCATCCTCTGCATCAACAAGACCGACCGTCCGGACTCCCGGATCGACGAGGTCATCAACGAGACCTACGACCTCTTCCTGGACCTGGACGCCACCGAGGACCAGATCGAGTTCCCGATCGTCTACGCCTGTGCGCGTGACGGCGTCGCCTCGATGACCAAGCCGGAGAACGGCACCGTGCCGGCCGACAGCGACTCGCTGGAGCCGTTCTTCTCCACCATCCTGGAGCATGTCCCGGCCCCGACCTACGACGAGGCCGCCCCGCTGCAGGCCCACGTCACCAACCTGGACGCCGACAACTTCCTCGGCCGCATCGCGCTCTGCCGGGTCGAGCAGGGCGAGCTGCGCAAGGGCCAGCAGGTCGCGTGGATCAAGCGCGACGGCACGATCGCCCAGGTCAAGATCACCGAGCTGCTGATGACCGAGGCGCTCACCCGCAAGCCCGCCGAGGTGGCCGGCCCCGGTGACATCTGTGCCGTCGCCGGTATCCCGGACATCATGATCGGCGAGACCCTGGCCGACATCGAGAACCCGATCGCGCTGCCGCTGATCACGGTCGACGAGCCGGCCATCTCGATGGTCATCGGTACCAACACCTCGCCGCTGGTCGGCAAGGGCGGCAAGGGCCACAAGGTCACCGCCCGGATGGTGAAGGACCGGCTGGACCGCGAGCTGGTCGGTAACGTCTCGCTCCGCGTGCTGCCGACCGAGCGTCCGGACGCCTGGGAGGTCCAGGGCCGTGGTGAGCTCGCGCTCGCCATCCTGGTCGAGACCATGCGCCGGGAGCTGTTCGAGCTCACCGTCGGCAAGCCGCAGGTGGTCACCAAGATCGTCAACGGCAAGACCCACGAGCCGGTCGAGCGGATGACCATCGACAGCCCCGAGGAGTACCTCGGCGCCATCACCCAGCTGATGGCGACCCGCAAGGGCCGGATGGAGACCATGACGAACCACGGCTCCGGCTGGGTCCGCATGGAGTTCATCGTCCCGTCGCGCGGTCTGATCGGCTTCCGCACCCAGTTCCTCACCGACACCCGCGGCACCGGCATCGCGCACTCCATCTTCGAGGGCCACGAGCCGTGGTTCGGCGAGCTCCGGATGCGCAACAACGGTTCGCTGGTGGCCGACCGCGCGGGCGTCGTGACGCCGTTCGCGATGATGGGCATCCAGGAGCGCGGCACGCTCTTCGTCGAGCCCACCACCGAGGTGTACGAGGGCATGATCGTCGGCGAGAACTCGCGCCAGGACGACATGGACATCAACATCACCAAGGAGAAGAAGCTCACCAACATGCGTGCCGCTTCCTCCGACACCACCGAGAACCTGGTGCCGCCGCGCAAGCTCTCGCTGGAGCAGAGCCTCGAGTTCTGCCGCGAGGACGAGTGCATCGAGGTGACCCCGGAGACCGTGCGCATCCGCAAGGTCGTCCTGGACGCCAAGGAGCGCGGCCGCACGGCCTCGCGCGCCAAGAAGAACTGACGCTGCACCACCGGCCCGGCCGGGCGCCCCTTTTCGGGGCCGCCCGGCCGGGCTTTTTCGTGACGCTGTGCTGTCAACGCGCGTAGCGGTACGGGCGGATGCTGTTCGTTAATCGGACGTGACGAGCTGTCATTCATGACAACTGTCCGTTTAGTACCTGTCTGGGTATGTCTGGTATGTCCGATTTTCGAAACCAACTGTCCTCTCATGTGACCAAAATGAGATCAGTAATGGCCTGGTTCGTATCCGAGCGTGACGGATAGTGGGTGCAGTCGAGCTCGGGTCAAGGGTCTGCGCAGGGGTGCGCGCCGAACCTGAGCGAGGAAAGCACCGTCTGACCACGGCGACGATGCCGGTCAGCCCCCGCGGTGCGCTCCACGTTTGCAACACGGATTCAGGAGGCACACCCATGCGCGGTGCCAGCCAGGCCAAGTGGGTCGTCGCAGCTGTCGCGGTCGCCCTCGCGGCCACTGCTTGCGGTAGCGGTTCTTCGTCCAGCTCGAACGGGGCGGCCAACGCGGCCGGTACCTTCAGCTACCAGAGCACCGAGCCGCAGAACCCGCTGCAGCCCGCCAACGCCATGGAGGTCGGCGGCGGTCGCATCATCAAGACCCTGTTCAAGGGTCTGGTCGACTACGACCCCAGCAACGGCCAGCTGCGCAACCAGGTCGCCGACAAGATCGAGACCACCGACGCGCAGAACTACACCGTCACCCTGAAGTCCGGCTGGACCTTCCACGACGGCACCCCGGTGACCGCCGCGTCCTTCGTCGACGCGTGGAACTGGGCCGCCAACACCAAGAACAACCAGATCAACTCGGACTGGTTCTCCGACATCGCGGGCTACGACGCGGTGCACCCGGAGAAGGGTGAGCCGACCACGGACAAGATGTCCGGCCTCAAGGTCGTGGACGACACCCACTTCACCATCGCGCTCACCGGCCCGGTCTCGTACTTCCAGTACAAGCTCGGCTACACGGCCTTCTCGCCGCTGCCGAAGGCGTTCTTCACCGACCCTGCGGCGTACGGCCAGAAGCCGGTCGGCAACGGCCCCTACAAGTTCGTCTCGTGGGAGCACAACCAGGCCGTCACCGTCGCCTCCTTCGACAAGTACGCGGGCGTCGACAAGCCGAAGAACGGCGGCATCGTCTTCAAGAACTACGCGCAGGCCGACGCCGCGTACAAGGACCTGGTCTCCGACAACCTGGACGTGCTCGACCAGGTCGACCCGAGCAACCTGGCCTCGTACAAGAACGACCTGGGCGACCGCGCGGTCGACCAGGCCCAGGGCGCCATCCAGAACATCTCGTTCGCGATGTACCAGGACGGCTGGAAGGGCGTCGACAAGGCGAAGGTCCGTCAGGGCCTCTCCATGGCGATCGACCGCGACACCATCACCAAGACGGTGCTGAACGGTTCGCGCCAGGCCGCCGACAGCTGGGTCGCCCCGGGCGTCAACGGCTACAAGGCCGGCACCTGCGGCGACGCCTGCAAGTACGACCCGACCAAGGCCAAGCAGCTGGTGACCGAGGGCGGCGGCGTCCCGAACAACAAGCTGACCATCACGTACAACGCCGACGGCGGCCACAAGGAGTGGGTGGACGCGGTCTGCAACTCCATCCGCCAGGCCACCGGCGTGGAGTGCGTCGGCGACGCGAAGCCGGACTTCAAGACGGCGCGTGACGTCATCAAGAAGAAGCAGGTCCCGAGCATGATGCGGACCGGCTGGGTGCAGGACTACCCGCTGAACGCCAACTTCCTGCGCGACGTCTACGGCACCGGTGCCGCGGCCAACGACGCCGGCTACTCCAGCGCCGAGTTCGACAAGTTCGCCGGCGAGGCGGACAAGGCGACCTCGGTCGAGAAGACCGCCGAGCTGTACCAGAAGGCCGAGGCCGAGCTGGCCAAGGACATGCCGGCCATCCCGCTCTGGTACTACAAGACCACCGCGGGCTACTCGAAGAACGTGCAGAGCGTGAAGTACGACTCCTTCGGCGACCCGGTCTTCACCCAGGTCGAGGTCAAGCAGAAGTAATCAGGCCTTGCACCGCGCGGCTTGAACCGACACGGCCGGTGCCCAGTCCGCCCCACAAGGGCGGTTCGGCACCGGCCGTTGTCATGGGAACCCTCTGAACCGGGATGACGGCCCGTCAGAGCAGCAATTGGAGGCACGATGGGGCGCTTTGTCGCGAGGCGACTGCTCCAAATGATCCCGGTCTTCCTCGGGACGACTTTGTTGATCTTCGTCATGGTCCGCGTTCTCCCCGGGGACCCGGTCGCTGCGATGTGGGGCGACAAGGCGCCGGACCCGGCTCAGCTCGCTGCCTTCACGCACAAGCTGGGACTTGATCTGCCCTGGTACGAGCAGTACTTCGACTACATGGGCAAGCTGTTCACCGGCAACTTCGGTGAGACCATGGCGGGCCGCCAGGTGATCGACGTGATCACCGAGGCGCTCCCGGTCACCATCCGGCTCGCCCTGATGGCCTTCGCCATCGAGATCGTCTTCGGCGTCGGGATCGGCCTGCTGGCCGGTCTCAAGCGCGGTCGGTTCGCCGACAAGAGCACCCTGATCTTCACGCTGGTCCTGATCTCGATCCCGGTGCCGGTGCTCGGCTACCTGTTCCAGACGCTCTTCGCGGACCAGCTCAAGTGGGTCACGCCGACCGTCCAGGACTCGATGAACCTGAGCCAACTGCTGCTTCCCGCCGTGGTGCTGGGCTCGCTCTCGCTGGCCTACGTGGCCCGGCTGAGCCGCACCTCGATCGTCGAGAACATCCGCGCCGACTACATCCGCACCGCGACCGCCAAGGGTCTGCCGCGCCGGCGGATCATCGGCACCCACCTGCTGCGGAACTCGATGATCCCGGTCGTCACCTTCCTGGGCACCGACCTGGGCGCCCTGATGGGCGGCGCGATCGTCACCGAGGGCATCTTCAACGTCAAGGGCGTCGGCAACGCGCTGTTCCGGGCGATCAACCAGAAGGAAGGCGCGACGGTCGTCGGCTTCGTGGTCGTGCTGGTCATCGTCTACCTCGTCGCCAGCCTGATCGTCGACCTGCTGTACGCGGTCCTGGACCCGAGGATTCGGTATGCCTGACCTGATCGAGAAGAAGACCGCCGCCAAGATCCCGGCGCAGTCCGGCAGTTCGGCCCCCGCGCCGAAGCCGGAGAAGGCCCGCAGCCTCGGCTCGGACGCCTGGGAGGAGCTGCGCCGCCGCCCGATCTTCCTGATCTCGGCCGCGCTGATCCTGGTGCTGATCGTGATGACGCTCGTCCCCGGCCTGTTCACCTCGGTGGACCCGCGGGCCGGCGACCTGCGCAACCACTACCTGTCGCCCCCGAACTACAGCCACTTCTTCCAGGCCGACTGGTTCGGCTACGACGGCCAGGGCCGCTCGATCTACTCCCGGGTGGTGCACGGCGCCCGCGCCTCGATCATCGTCGGCGTCTGCGTGACCGCCGCGGTGACCCTGACCGGTGGCTTCGTCGGCATGATGGCCGGCTACTTCGGCGGCTGGACGGACACCATCCTGTCCCGGGTGACCGACGTCTTCTTCGGCATCCCGCTGCTGCTCGGCTGCCTGGTGGTGCTGAACGCCTTCACCGACCGCACCGTCTGGTCGGTGGTCTTCGCCCTCACCGTGCTCGGCTGGACCCAGATGGCCCGCGTGATGCGCGGCTCGGTGATCACGGTCAAGCAGGCCGACTACGTCACCGCCGCCAAGGCGCTCGGCGCCGGCACCGGCCGGATCCTGCTCAAGCACATCCTGCCGAACGCGATCGCCCCGGTGATCGTGGTCGCCACCATCGCGCTCGGCGGCTACATCGCCACCGAGGCGACGCTGAGCTTCCTCGGCATCGGTCTGCAGGACCCGACCATCTCCTGGGGCATCGACATCAACTCGGCCCAGAAGGTGATCCGCACCGCCCCGTTCGCGCTGTTCTTCCCGGCCGGGATGCTCAGCCTCACGGTGCTGGCCTTCATCATGATGGGCGACGCCGTGCGTGACGCCCTCGACCCGAAGCTGCGCTGAGAGGCGGTAGGCACCATGACCACTGTGATCGAGAAGCAGCAGGCCACCGACCGGCTCGCTCCGGGCACTCCGTTGCTCGAAGTCCGGGACCTGCACGTCGAGTTCAAGACCAAGGACGGCATCGCCAAGGCCGTCAACGGGGTCAACTACAGCGTCAGCGCGGGCGAGACCCTCGCGGTGCTGGGCGAGTCCGGTTCCGGCAAGTCCGTCACCGCGCAGACCATCATGGGCATCCTGGACATGCCGCCCGGCCGGATCACCTCCGGGGAGATCCTGTTCCGCGGCCAGGACATGCTCAAGATGACCAACGAGCAGCGCCGGCAGCTGCGCGGTCGGAAGATCGCGATGATCTTCCAGGACGCGCTCTCCTCGCTCAACCCGGTGCTCAGCGTGGGCTACCAGCTCGGCGAGATGTTCCGGGTGCACGAGGGCGCCTCCCGCAAGGAGGCCAAGGCCAAGGCGATCGAGCTGATGGACCGGGTCCGGATCCCGGCCGCCAAGCAGCGCGTCGGCGACTACCCGCACCAGTTCTCCGGCGGCATGCGCCAGCGGATCATGATCGCGATGGCGCTGGCCCTGGAGCCGGACCTGATCATCGCGGACGAGCCCACCACCGCCCTGGACGTCACCGTCCAGGCCCAGGTGATGGACCTGCTGGCCGAGTTGCAGGCCGAGTACCACATGGGCCTGATCCTGATCACCCACGACCTCGGCGTGGTCGCCGACGTCGCGGACAAGATCGCGGTGATGTACGCGGGCCGGATCGTCGAGACCGCCCCGGTGCACGAGCTGTACGCCAACCCGGCGCACCCGTACACCGAGGGCCTGCTCCGCTCGATCCCGCGGCTGGACCAGAAGGGCCAGGAGCTCTACGCGATCAAGGGCCTGCCGCCCAACCTGCTGAAGGTGCCCGCCGGTTGCGCCTTCAACCCGCGCTGCGACAAGGCCACCGACCTGTGCCGCAGCGAGATCCCCGCGCTGCACCAGGTGCTCGACCGGAACGGCGCCGAGCTCGCCGGCCGCAAGAGCGCCTGCCACCTCTGGAAGGAGACCCTCCATGGCTGAGCCCATCCTGGAGGTCAAGGACCTGGTCAAGCACTACCCGCTGAGCCAGGGCATCCTCTTCAAGAAGCAGATCGGCGCGGTCAAGGCGGTCGACGGCATCTCGTTCGAGCTGATGCGCGGTGAGACTCTGGGTATCGTCGGCGAGTCGGGCTGCGGCAAGTCCACCCTGGCCAAGGTGCTGATGAACCTGGAGCGGGCGACCGCGGGCCAGGTGCTCTACAAGGGCGAGGACATCTCCAAGCTCTCCGGCGCCGCGCTCAAGGCGGTGCGCCGGAACATCCAGATGGTCTTCCAGGACCCGTACACCTCGCTGAACCCCCGGATGACGGTGGGCGACATCATCGGCGAGCCGTACGAGATCCACCCGGAGGTGGCGCCGAAGGGCGACCGCCGCAAGGCCGTGCAGGACCTGCTGGACGTGGTCGGGCTCAACCCCGAGTACATCAACCGGTACCCGCACCAGTTCTCCGGCGGCCAGCGGCAGCGGATCGGCATCGCCCGCGGTCTCGCGCTCAAGCCCGAGGTGATCATCTGCGACGAGCCGGTCTCGGCGCTGGACGTCTCGGTGCAGGCCCAGGTGATCAACCTGCTGGAGCAGCTCCAGTCCGACTTCGAGCTGTCGTACATGTTCATCGCGCACGACCTCTCGATCGTCCGCCACATCTCCGACCGGGTCGGGGTCATGTACCTCGGCAAGATGGTCGAGATCGGCACCGACGAGGAGATCTACGAGCACGCCACCCACCCGTACACCCAGGCGCTGCTGTCGGCCGTGCCGGTGCCGGACCCGGCGGCCCGTGCCAACCGGGACCGGATCGTGCTGGAGGGCGACATCCCCTCGCCGGCCAACCCGCCGTCCGGCTGCCGCTTCCGCACCCGCTGCTGGAAGGCGGAGGAGCGCTGCTCCACCGAGCTCCCGCTGCTCGCGGTGCCGTCCCTGGACGGCGCGGCGGCGCACCTGTCGGCGTGTCACTTCGCCGAGGAGCGGGTGCTGACCACGGTCTGACCCTGCCTCACCCCGACGGCCCCGCAGCACTGCTGTGGGGCCGTCGGCGTACCCGCCTGCACCCATCCGGCGGTACCACGGTCGCGCCAGCACGACCGGACCCTTCTCATGGGGTGTGATGCGTCACAGTCTCCCGAGGAGGAAGAACTCCATGCCTGCAGCCACCAGAGTCCGCTGGGCCGTTGTCGGTGCGACATCCGTGGCCCTGGTGGCCACCGGATGCGGTAGCAGCGGAAGCGGCGGCGGCTCGGCCGACGCGAGCAAGACGTTCAGCTACCAGAGCAGCGAGCCGCAGAACCCGCTCCAGCCCGCCAACGCCAACGAGGTCGGCGGCGGCCGGATCGCGCAGAACCTGTTCAAGGGCCTGGCCGACTACGACCCGGCGGACGGCAAGCTGCGGATGCAGGTGGCCGACAAGATCGACACCTCCGACTCGCAGACCTTCAACGTCACGCTGAAGAGCGGCTGGACCTTCCACGACGGCAGCCCGGTCAAGGCGAAGAACTTCGTGGACGCCTGGAACTGGGCCGCGACCACCGCGAACAACCAGATCAACAGCTCCTGGTTCTCCGACATCGAGGGCTACACCGACGTGCACCCGGCCAAGGGCGCGGGCACCAAGACCACCATGTCCGGCCTGACCGTGGTGGACGACACCCACTTCACCATCAAGCTGACCAACAAGGTGTCGTACTTCCCGTACAAGCTCGGGTACATCGCCTTCTCCCCGCTGCCGGACGGCTTCTTCGCCGACCCGACCGGGTACGGCCAGAAGCCGGTGGGCAACGGGCCGTACCAGTTCGTCAGCTGGGAGCACAACGCCCAGATCACCACCAAGGCCTTCGCCAACTACCAGGGCGTGGACAAGCCGAAGAACGGCGGGGTGGTGTTCAAGATGTACACCACCGCCGAGGCCGCCTACGCGGACCTCCAGTCCAACAACCTGGACGTGATGGACCAGGTGCCGCCGTCGGCCCTGGCCAACTACAAGACCGACCTCGGCGACCGGGCGATCGACTCCCCGCAGGGCGCGATCCAGAACATCGGCTTCACGCTCTACCAGCCCGACTGGGCCGGGGCGAACAAGGCCAAGGTCCGGCAGGGCCTGTCGATGGCGATCGACCGCGACACCATCACCAAGACGGTGCTGCAGAGCTCCCGCAAGCCCGCCACCTCCTGGGTGGCCGAGGGCGTCGAGGGCTACAAGGCCGGTGTCTGCGGTGACTCCTGCACCTTCAACGCCGACAAGGCGAAGCAGCTGATCACCGAGGGCGGCGGCGTCCCGAACAACAAGCTGACCATCACGTACAACGCCGACGGCGGCCACAAGGAGTGGGTGGACGCGGTCTGCAACTCCATCCGCCAGGCCACCGGTGTGGAGTGCGTCGGCGACCCGAAGACCGACTTCAAGACCGCCCGCGCGGCCATCACCGGACACACCATCAACGGCGCGTTCCGGACCGGCTGGGTGCAGGACTACCCGCTGAACGCCAACTTCCTGTCGGACGTCTACAAGACCGGCGCGGCCTCGAACGACTTCGGCTACAGCAGCGCCCAGTTCGACCAGCTGGCGAACTCGGCCGACCAGGCCGACTCGATCCAGGCCTCGGCCACCGGCTACCAGGCGGCGGAGGCGGTGCTGGCCCAGGACTTCCCGGCCATCCCGCTCTGGTACTACCGGACCAACTCGGGCTTCTCCACCAAGGTGCAGAACGTCAAGTTCGACTCCTTCGGCAACCCGGCCTGGACCCAGGTCGAGGTCAAGGGCTGACCCCACCCCCGCCGGCCCCGCCCGCCCGAGCGGCGGGTGGGGCCCGGGCACCAAGTCACCCCCCTCGGAAGGAGGTTCGATGGGCCACTACGTCCTCCGGCGCGTGCTCCAGATGATCCCGGTCTTCTTCGGTGCCACGTTCCTGATCTTCATCATGGTGTACACCCTGCCGGGCGACCCGATCGCGGCGATGTTCGGCGACAAGGCCGCCGATCCGGCGACCGTGGCCAACCTGCGCCACCAGTACCACCTCGACGAGCCCTGGTGGAAGCAGTACCTGATCTACCTGGGCAACGTCTTCCAGCTGGACTTCGGCACCAGCTTCACCGGCCGCCCGGTGTCCGAGATCATGGCCGACGCTTTCCCGGTGACCATCCGGCTGGCCCTGGTCGCCTTCTTCTTCGAGATCGTGATCGGTCTGCCGCTCGGCCTGCTGGCCGGCCTCAAGCGCGGCTCCTTCGCCGACACGGCGGTGCTGGTCCTGACCCTGATCGTCATCTCGATCCCGGTCTTCGTGCTCGGCTACATCGCTCAGACCGTCTTCGCGATCAACCTCGGCTGGGTCACCGCCACCGTCCAGGACTCCACCGACATCCTCCAACTGATCCTGCCGGGGCTGGTGTTGGCCTCACTCTCACTGGCGTACGTGGCCCGGCTGACCCGGACCTCGATCGGCGAGAACCTGCGGGCCGACTACATGCGGACCGCGGTCGCCAAGGGGCTGCCCCGACGGACCGTCATCGGCCGCCACCTGCTGCGCAACTCGCTCATCCCGGTGGTCACCTTCCTGGGCACCGACCTGGGCGCGCTGATGGGCGGCGCGATCGTCACCGAGGGCATCTTCAACATCGCGGGCGTCGGCAACATCCTCTACAAGGCGATCCGGACCAAGGAGGGCCCGACCGTGGTGGGCATCGTCACCGTGCTGGTGATCGTCTACCTGGTCGCCAGCCTCCTGGTGGACCTGCTGTACGCCGTCCTGGACCCGAGGATCCGTTATGCCTAGCAAAGACCTCCCCGACGACCACGACCCCCTGCGGCGCATCCCGCCGACCGACAGCGACCACCTGGACTACGTCGGCCAGCAGGGCCTGGCGGTGGCGCAGGACACGTTGATCGAACCGGACCCGGTCAAGCGCGAGGAGGCCCGCAGCCTCTGGGGCGACGCCTGGCGAGAGCTGCGACGGCGGCCGATCTTCGTCATCTCGGCGGTGCTGATCGTGCTGCTGGTGCTGATCGCGATCTTCCCCGGGCTGTTCACCGACACCGACCCGCGCCAGGCCGACCTGTCCCGGAACTACCTGCGCAAGCCGGACTGGGCGGACGTGTTCGGGGCCGGCTGGTTCGGCTACGACGGCCAGGGCCGCTCGATCTACTCCAGGGTGATCTACGGGGCCCGCGCCTCGATCATCGTCGGCGTCTTCGTCACCCTCGCGGTCACCCTGCTCGGCGGGGTGACGGGCATGGTGGCCGGGTACTTCGGCGGCTGGGTGGACGCGGTGATCTCCCGGGTCATCGACATCTTCTTCGGCATTCCGCTGCTGCTCGGCGCGTTGGTGCTGCTGAACGCCTTCACCACCCGCACCGTCTGGTCCGTGGTGATCGCGCTGGCCGTGCTGGGCTGGACCCAGCTGGCCCGCGTGATGCGCGGCTCGGTGCTCACCGTCAAGCAGGCCGACTACGTGGTGGCCGGCAAGGCGCTCGGCGCCGGCACCTCCCGGTTGATGCTCCGTCACATCCTGCCGAACGCGATCGCGCCGGTGATCGTGGTGGCCACCATCGCGCTCGGCGGCTACATCACCGCCGAGGCGACGCTGAGCTTCCTCGGCATCGGCCTCCAGGACCCGACCATCTCCTGGGGCGTGGACATCTCCTCGGCCCAGCGGGTGATCCGGACCGCGCCGTTCGCGCTGTTCTTCCCGGCCGCTGCGCTCTCCGTGACCGTGCTGGCCTTCATCATGATGGGCGACGCGGTGCGCGACGCCCTCGACCCGAAGCTGCGCTGAGCGAGGGGACCGCACCGATGAGTACTGCTGTCGACACCACCAAACCCGCCCGCGAGGCGCCGTACCAGGGCCCGCTGCTCGACGTCCGGGACCTGCACGTCGAGTTCAAGACCCGGGACGGGCTGGTCAAGGCGGTCAACGGGGTCAACTACAGCGTCAGCGCGGGCGAGACGCTGGCCGTGCTGGGCGAGTCCGGCTCCGGCAAGTCGGTCACCGCCCAGGCCATCATGGGCATCCTGGACATGCCGCCGGCCCGGATCCCGCAGGGCGAGATCCGCTACCGGGGCCAGGACATGCTCACCATGGACAAGGAGGCGAGGCGGCAGATCCGGGGCCAGAAGATCGCGATGATCTTCCAGGACGCGCTCTCCTCGCTCAACCCGGTGCTGACCGTGGGCTTCCAGCTGGGCGAGATGTTTCGGGCGCACAAGGGCAGTTCGCGCAAGGAGGCCAAGGCCAAGGCGATCGAGCTGATGGACCGGGTCCGGATCCCGGCCGCCAAGGACCGGGTGGGGGACTACCCGCACCAGTTCTCCGGCGGCATGCGCCAGCGGATCATGATCGCGATGGCGCTGGCGCTGGAGCCGGACCTGATCATCGCGGACGAGCCCACCACCGCGCTCGACGTGACGGTGCAGGCCCAGGTGATGGACCTGCTGGCCGAGTTGCAGGCCGAGTTTCACATGGGCCTGATCCTGATCACGCACGACCTCGGCGTGGTCGCGGACGTCGCGGACAAGATCGCGGTGATGTACGCGGGCCGGATCGTCGAGACCGCGCCGGTGCACGAGCTGTACGCCCGTCCGGCGCACCCGTACACCCGGGGGCTGCTGGACTCCATTCCGCGGCTGGACCAGAAGGGCCAGGAGCTCTACGCGATCAAGGGCCTGCCGCCCAACCTGCTGCGGATCCCGCCGGGCTGCGCGTTCAACCCGCGCTGCCCCCGGGCGCAGGAGATCTGCCGTCAGGAGGTGCCGAAGCTGTTCCAGGTCACCACCCCGGAGGGGGCCGAGGTGGCCGGCCGGCAGAGTGCCTGCTTCTTCTGGAAGGAGACCCTCGGTGACGCCTAACGGAGCCAGTGCGCTCGGCACCACGGTGCCGGAGGAGGTGGCCTTCCAGCAGGAGGTGCCGAAGGGCGAGCCGATCCTGGAGGTCCGCGGCCTGGTCAAGCACTTCCCGCTGACCAAGGGCGTGCTGTTCAGGAAGCAGGTCGGTGCGGTCAAGGCGGTCGACGGGGTCGACTTCGACCTGATGCAGGGTGAGACCCTGGGCATCGTCGGCGAGTCGGGCTGCGGCAAGTCCACCCTGGCCAAGGTGCTGATGAACCTGGAGCCCGCCACGGCCGGGTCGGTCCGGTACAAGGGCGAGGAGATCTCCAAGCTCTCCGGCGCCGCGCTGAAGGCGGTGCGCCGGAACATCCAGATGGTCTTCCAGGACCCGTACACCTCGCTGAACCCCCGGATGACGGTGGGCGACATCATCGGCGAGCCGTACGAGATCCACCGGGAGGTGGCGCCGAAGGGCGACCGGCGGAAGGCCGTGCAGGACCTGCTGGACGTGGTCGGGCTCAACCCCGAGTACATCAACCGGTACCCGCACCAGTTCTCCGGCGGGCAGCGGCAGCGGATCGGGATCGCGCGGGGGCTGGCGCTCAAGCCGGAGATCATCATCTGCGACGAGCCGGTCTCGGCGCTGGACGTCTCGGTGCAGGCCCAGGTGATCAACCTGCTGGAGCAGCTCCAGACCGAGTTCAACCTGTCGTACATGTTCATCGCGCACGACCTCTCGATCGTCCGCCACATCTCCGACCGGGTCGGCGTGATGTACCTCGGCAAGATGGTCGAGATCGGCACCGATCTGGAGATCTACGACCACGCGATCCACCCGTACACCCAGGCGCTGCTGTCGGCGGTGCCGGTGCCGGACCCGGCGGCGCGGGCCGACCGGGACCGGATCGTGCTGGTGGGCGACGTGCCGTCGCCGGCCAACCCGCCGTCCGGCTGCCGGTTCCGGACCCGGTGCTGGAAGGCGCAGCCGAAGTGTGCGGAGGAGGTGCCCGAACTCACCGTCCGGCCCTGGCTGCACGAGCTCGCGGCGCACGACTCGGCCTGCCACTTCGCGGCGGAGCGGGAAGACGACCTGAAGAAATGACGAAAGGGCCGCCCCGGTGGGGCGGCCCTTTCGCGGTGCTCAGTCCTTCGAGAGGCGGGGCTCCGGGACGGCGGTGATGGTGCCCTCCTCCGGGAAGTGGCAGGCCGTCAGGTGGCCGTCCGCGTTGCCGGAGAGCTGCACCAGCGGCGGCTCCTCGGTGGCGCACTTGTCCTGCGCCTTCCAGCACCGGGTGCGGAAGCGGCAGCCGGACGGCGGGTTGATCGGCGACGGGACGTCACCGGTCAGCCGGATCCGCTCGCGGACGTCGTCCGGGTCGGCCTCGGGCACGGCGGAGAGCAGCGCGTGGGTGTACGGGTGCCGGGGGCTCTCGTACAGCGACTTGCGGTCCGCGATCTCGACGATCTTGCCCAGGTACATCACCGCGACGCGCTGCGAGAAGTGCCGGACGATCGAGAGGTCGTGCGCGATGAACAGGAAGGCGATGCCGAGGTCCTTCTGCAGCTGCTGCAGCAGGTTGACGACCTGGGCCTGGATCGAGACGTCGAGCGCGGAGACCGGCTCGTCGGCCACGATCAGCTTCGGGCTGAGCGAGAGCGCGCGGGCCACGCCGATGCGCTGGCGCTGGCCGCCGGAGAACTCGTGCGGGAAGCGGTTGTAGTGCTCCGGGTTGAGACCGACCGTCTCCAGCAGCTCCTGCACCCGGTTCTGGATGCCGCCCTTGGGGTTGATCCCGTTGATCTCCATCGGGGCGCCGATGATGGCACCGACGGTCTGACGCGGGTTCAGCGACGAGTACGGGTCCTGGAAGATCATCTGGATCTCGGACCGGATCGGCGCGAGCTGCTTGCGCGAGGCGTGCGTGATGTCCTGGCCGGCGTACTTGACGGTGCCGCCGGTGGGCTCCAGCAGGCGGGTGACCAGGCGGCCGGTGGTGGACTTGCCGCAGCCGGACTCGCCGACCAGGCCGACCGCCTCGTTCGCGTGCACGGTGAGGTCGATGCCGTCGACCGCGTGCACGGCGCCGACCTGGCGCTTGAACAGGAAGCCGTTCATCACCGGGAAGTGCTTCTGCAGCCCGGAGAGCTGGAGCAGCGGCTCGCCGGCCGGAGCGGTGGGGCCGGCGGTCTGGTCGAGGGTCAGTTCGTTGCTCATGATGTGTCGCCGGTCCCTCTCAGCCGAGCCGCGGCTGGATCTGGTCGATGAAGATGTCCTGCTTCTGCGCGGTGGACAGGTGGCAGGCGGTCGCGTGACCGGTTTCCGGGAGGAGCAGCGGACGCTCGGTGGTGCACCGTCCGCCGATGACCTGCTCGCGGTGGTCGCAGCGCGGGTTGAACGGGCAGCCGGTCGGCAGGTTGATCAGGCTGGGCGGGGTGCCCCGGACCGGGCGCAGCGGCACGTCGACCGGGCCGGTCAGGTTCGGCATCGAGGACAGCAGGCCCCAGGTGTAGGGGTGCTGAGGGGCCTTCAGCACCTCGCGCACGGTGCCGCGCTCGATCGC
The DNA here is from genome assembly GCF_040296785.1 of Kitasatospora sp. NPDC002040. NCBI lineage: Bacteria > Bacillati > Actinomycetota > Actinomycetes > Kitasatosporales > Streptomycetaceae > Kitasatospora > Kitasatospora sp. NPDC002040. The sequence continues at coordinate 262,532 of NZ_JBEOXV010000003.1, forward strand.
CCGGCCGGCGTACATCACCATGATGTTCTGCGCGGTCTTGGCCACCACACCGAGGTCGTGGGTGATCAGGATGATCGCGGTGCCCATCTCCTGCTGGAGGTCCTTGAGCAGGTCCAGGATCTGGGCCTGCACGGTGACGTCCAGCGCGGTGGTCGGCTCGTCCGCGATGACCAGGGCCGGGTTGCAGACCAGCGACATGGCGATCATCGCGCGCTGGCGCATGCCGCCGGAGAACTGGTGCGGGTAGTCGTCCACGCGGGTGGTCGGCTGCGGGATGCCGACCTTGGTCAGCATCTCGATCGCGCGGTCGCGGGCTTCCTTCTTGCTCGCACCGGTGTGCTTGCGGTAGGTCTCGCTGATCTGCTTGCCGATGGTGTGGAACGGCGACAGCGCGGTCAGCGGGTCCTGGAAGATCATCGACATGGTGTGGCCGCGGAGCTTCTCCAGCTGCTTGACCGGTGCGCCGACCAGCTCCTGGCCGTTCAGCTTGATCGAGCCGGTGATCTCGGTGCTGTCGGGGTTGTGCAGCCCGAGCACCGCCAGGTTGGTCACCGACTTGCCGGAGCCGGACTCGCCGACGATGCCGAGGGTGGTGCCCTGCTCGACCTCGAAGGACAGGCTGTCCACGGCCCGGACCACGCCGTCCTCGGTGCTGAAGCGGACCGAGAGGTCGCGGACTGAGAGGAAGGGCGAGCTGCCGCCGGTGCTGGCGGCCGCCTCCTCGGGCTTGGCCTGGGTGGTCATGGACGGGGCTCCTCGGTGTGGTACGTGAGGTCGGAACGGCTGGGTCGGCCAGGGGTGTCGGCCGGGTCAGGCCAGACGGATGCGCGGGTCGATCAGAGCGTAGGCGGCGTCGACGAGGATGTTGAAGACCACGATCAGGGTCGCGGCCACCATGGTCACACCGACCAGCATCGACAGGTCGGAGTCGACGTACGCGCCGATGGCGAGCGAGCCCAGACCGTGCATGCTGAACGTGGTCTCGGTGATGATCGCGCCGCCGAGCAGGACGCCCAGGTCGATGCCGAAGACGGTGACGATGGTGCCCATCGCGCCGCGCCAGGCGTAGCGGAGGAAGACCGAGCTGCCCGACATGCCCTTGGCCCGGGCCGTCCGGACGAAGTCCTCGGAGAGCTGCTCGACCATCGAGGAGCGGGTCATTCGGGTGTAGTTGGCGGTCCAGATCAGCGACAGCACGATCCACGGGACCAGCAGGCCGGTGAACCAGCCGACCGGGTCCTCGGTGAACGGGACGTACGCGGGCTGCTTCAGCAGGTCGGTGCTGTAGACCAGGGCCCAGAGGGCGAGCGGGCCGGCCACGTAGATCTGCATCGAGCTGGCGACCAGCGAGGCGGTGCTGGCGATCTTGTCGAGCGGCTTGCCCTGCTTCTGGGCGGCCAGCATGCCGGTGCCGATCCCGAAGATCAGGAAGACCACCACGGAGCCGAGGGTCAGCGAGAAGGTGGTCGGGAAGCGGTCCAGCAGGACGTCGGTGATCATCTCCTGCTTGACGTACGAGTACCCGAAGCAGGGGGCGTCGCAGTGCCCGGCGGCGAAGTCACGACCGGCGAAGATCCCGGTGAACCAGTGCCAGAACTGCATCGGCACGGACTGGTCGAGCTCCATGCTGTGCCGGATCAGGGCGAGGTTCTCGGGGGTGCAGACCTTGCCGCAGGAGAGGCGCGCCGGGTCCGCCGGAATGGCGAAGAACAGCGCGAAGGTGACCATGCTGATGATCAGCAGGATGACGAGTGCGCCGAGGGAACGGCGGACGAGGAAACGGAGCATGGGGTCGGGCTCTCCTGGTCGAGGCGCGCCGGCTGCGAGTGCGGTGGGCGGAGCTGGGCGGTTGGGCAGAGGGGACCTGCCGGTGGGGCACCGGCCTCAGTGGATGTCGAGGCCGGTGCCCCACCGCGGGCTACTGCGGAGTTCCGGTGACGACTACTTGACGTAGATGTTCAGCGGGGACTGCAGGCCGAACAGGGTGTCGAACTTGACGCCGCCGAGGCCCGAGCCGTACAGGCTGAGCGAGCGCTGGTACACGTCCGGGATGGACGCGGCCTTCGACTGGAGCTTCTTGTCGATGGCGGCCCAGGCCTTGCCCTGCGCGACCGGGTCCGCGATCTTGACCGCGTCCTTCATCGCCTGGTTGATCTCCGGGTCGTTGAAGTGCGCGTAGTTGGCCGCACCGTCGGCGATGGCCGCGCCGTCCCAGACCGGCTGCAGCGAGGTGTAACCGGTCGGCCAGTCGGCACCCCAGCCGCCCCAGTACAGGTCGTACTCGTTGTCGACCAGACCGATGGCGTCGTAGTAGGTCTTGGCGTCGAGCGGCTTCGGGACGAACTTGAAGCCGGCCTTCTCCAGGGCGATGCGGATCGCCTCGGTGACCTTCTGCTGGGTCGGGGTGTTGTTGTAGGCGTAGACGATCGTCTGGCCGGCCGCACCCGCGTCGGCGAGCAGCTTCTTGGCCGCCTCCGGGTCGCCCTCGGGCTTCTTGAGGATGTCGTACTGGTCGTTCGCCTCGTAGCCGAGCACGGTCGGGCTGGTGTACGACGTCGCGTAGTCGCCGTAGCTGGTGCCACCCTGCAGCTGACGGGTCTGCTGGTGCGGGAAGGCGCGGATCAGGGCCTCGCGGACCTTCTGGTCCTTGATCCGGGTGTTGTTGATGTAGTAGTAGTCGACGTACGGCGTCAGGCCCTCGAGCGTGCGGGGCTTGAGCTTCTCGTCGGCCTTGACCTGGTCGATGAAGCTGGGGTGGACCTGGTTGTGGAAGCTGAACGCCAGCTTGTCGCCGCCGTTGTCGGCCATGAAGCGCTCGGTCGACTGCTGCGACTGGACGCCGAACTCCATGTGCCACTTGTCCGGGTACGCGTTCCGGATCGGGTCGGTGGCCGGGTCCCAGTTCGGGTTGCGGACGAGGTCGAGCGACTTGTCGGTGACGTGCTCGGCGATCTGGTACGGGCCCGAGGAGAACGGCTTCTTGTCGTACGCCTCCTTGGTGTCCTGAGCCTTCGGCACCACGCCGTAGCCGGTCATCGCCAGGGTGAAGTTGGCGTCCGGGTGGATGTCCGCGAAGGTGAAGACCACGGTCTTGGCGTCCGGGGTCTGGATCGCGTCCAGCTCCTGGCCCTCGTACGGGCCGGGGTACGCGGCGCGGTACTTCTCGTTGGTCAGCCACTGCTGGATGTACGTCGGGCCGGACTTGATGAACGGCGCGAAGGTGCGCTCGACCGAGTACTTGACGTCGGCGGAGGTGATCGGGGTGCCGTCCTGCCACTTCACCCCGTCCTTCAGGGTGAACTTCCAGGTCTTGCCGCCGTCGGTGGTGGTGCCGGTGTCGGTGGCGAGGTCACCGACGAGCTTCTGGCTGCCGTCCGCCAGGTACTTGTAGCCGGTCAGCTGACGGGTGAAGAGCAGCGAGGCCTCGCTGTTGTAGTTCAGGTAGACCTGGGCCGGGTCGAGGTGCGAGAAGTCGTCGCGGTCGATCATCGTGACCGTGCCGCCCTTCTTCGCACCGGGCTCGGCGGGGGCCGGGCCGGCGGAGTCGGCAGCGGTGCCCACCGTGATCGTCGTGGCGCCGACGGACTTCGAGGCGGCCGGCTTGCCGTCGCTGTTCGAGTGACCGCTGGAGCACGCGGTCGTGACGGTGAGTGCCCCGACAACCATGACGGCGGCGGCGAGCCTCCGCGACTTACGAGCGTTCATGTTCATCCTGCCTGTGTGGAAGATGCGTGATATTCGGTGGGTTGCCCGGGGCGGGCGTGCCGATCCCCCCGGAGTCTGTGGGTGCTACTCGGTCGTCAGCGCTTGGTCTTCGGGTCGAAGGCGTCGCGGACGGAGTCGCCGAGCAGGTTGAAGGCGAGGACGAAGAGCACCATCGCCAGGCCCGGGAAGAGCAGGAAGGTGATGTCGGTCCGGAGGTAGCCGGCGGCCGCCGCGATCATGCGGCCCCAGTCCGGGGTCGGCTCGTTGACGCCGACGCCGAGGTAGGAGAGGCCGGCTTCGGCGGTGACGAAGGCGGGGAGCGACAGGGTGCTCTGCACCAGGATCGGCGTCCACAGGTTGGGCAGCAGCTCCCGGAAGATGATCCGGAAGGGCGAGGCCCCGGTCACCTTGGCGGCCTCGATGAACTCGCGCTCGCGCAGCGACAGGGTGGTCGCGCGCAGGATGCGGGCCAGGCCCATCCAGCCGAGCAGCGACAGCACGATGGTGACCGCGACGAAGGGCAGCCAGTCGGGCTGCTTCTCCTCGGGGGAGACCAGCAGGCTGATCACCACCGGCATGGTGGCGATCAGGAAGATCTGGGACGGGAACGACATCAGGATGTCGATCACGCGACCGATGAAGTAGTCGGTCTTGCCGCCGAGGTAGCCGGACGCGATGCCCAGCGCCACGCCCAGCACGGTGGTGAGCAGCGAGGTCGCGAAGGCGATCAGCAGCGAGGTCCGGATGCCGTAGACCAGCTGCATGAAGACGTCGCGGCCGAGGCCGGGCTCCAGGCCGAACCAGAAGTCACCGCTCATGCCGCCGTTGGGCCCGGTCGGGAGACCGGAGTCGGTGAGCAGGCCGGGGGTGTCCTGGCCGTAGGTGGTGATCGGGTCCTTGCCGTAGATCATCGAGATCAGCGGCGCACAGATCGCGACCACGATGAAGAACAGCACGATCGCGGCGCTGACGATGCCCGTCCGGTCGCGCATGAAGCGACGCCACATCAGCTGGCCGGGGGAGAGCCCGCGGAAGACCGGGGCTGACACGTTGTCGGCCGGCGCGATGGTGTCGGCCGTCCCGAGTGTGTCGGCCTCGGCCGTGGCCTTGGTGGGGTTAGTCATGGTGCTGGAGCTCCCGCCCGGGGTGTAGCGGCTGCAAAAAGGTGATCGCACGGACTCTTGCAAGTCGTTTATCGAACGTCAAGAGTTCCCCAGTTGCTGGCCGTGCATTTCTTGGTTCGTGTTGGAATATCAACCACTTCGTAGTTCCAGACACCTTGACAAGCGCCCAGCGATACGGTCAAAAACGGACAGACAGTGACAGAATGCGTTCACGCGTCCGTAACCCGAACTTCGCAACTCCGGTATCAGGACGGACCGTTCGTAGTTTCGGCTATGTGATGCGCGTAGACCCCATGTCCGGTTTGGCAGTAATTGCAGGTAATGTCCAGTGCAATTGCATGTCCGATTATCGGACACTGCCGCTTTGTTGGGCCCAGCAGGGAATTTGGGGGCCATCGGGCCAATTCAACCGGGGCCGTTGTCACGCACGGTTGCTGGCAAATTCACGCCACTGGCGAGTATTCGCCGTCCGGCGGAGCCGAAAAGCGCGGGTCGGGACCGTGTGGTCCCGACCCGCGCCGGGCCTGAGCGGGGCTCAGGCGAACTTGTACGCCCTGGTGCCGGTCTTGTCGAGGACCGAGGCGATGCCGTCGGCGACGTCCTGCGGGGTGATCGGGACCTGGGCGGTGCCCTTCTTGGTCTTGCTCTTGCTGAAGGCGCCGTCCAGCTCCGCCGTCAGCTTCTCGATGTCCCAGGTCAGGACGACCTTGCCGGAGGCGTCCGGGGCCAGCGTGAGCACCTTGGCGGCGATCGCCCTGGTGAAGTCCCAGCGCTTGGTGCCGGCGGTGACCGAGACCGGCCCGTTGGTGACCTGCTTGCCGAGCGACTCGGCGGCGGCCTTCAACGCGTCCTCGGAGACCTTCGGCTGAGCCGCCGTCACCGGGACGGTCAGCACCGCGTCCGGCTGCCCGGTGGCGCGGGCCCGGAAGGCCTGCTCGACCTGGTCCAGCGCGGCGGCGGCGTCGACCTGCTGGCCGGCCTTGCCGGGGACCACCTCGGCCTTGCCGTCCGGGGTGAAGCGGACGAAGCCCTCCTGCAGGCCCTGGGTGGACTTGGCACCCAGGCCCTCCAGCGCGGCCTTCAGCTTGGCCCGGTCCACCCGTACCTCGGGGGAGACCGCGTTGCTGCCGCCGGTCAGCGAACCGATCACCTGGACCGGGTTGTAGCTGTGCCTGGTCAGCCCGTCCACCGTGGCGGTGGTGTCGAAGCTGAGCCCGGCGGCGATCGGGTCGAGGTCCACGGTCTGGTCGCCGAGCTTGAGCTTGAGCGGCTGCCGGCCGGTCTTGGCCACGGTGCCGTCCAGGGCGCTGACCGCCTGGTCCCGGGTGTCGCCGCCGATGTCGGTGCCGAGCACCGTGGTGCCCTTGGGGATGTCGGCCTGATTGAGCATCAGACCGGTGCCGTAGGCGGCCGCGCCGGCGAACAGCACCAGGACCACGCCGTAGGTGGCCAGCTTGCGGCCCTTGCCGCGGCGGACCGGGGCCTTGGCGGCACTCTCCTCGGCGGGCTCCGACTCGGTGTCGAACGGGTCGGGCTCCTGCTGGCCCCGTCCGGGGCGGACCGGGGTCCTGGCGGGGCCGTTGGCGACCGGCCCTGCGGGCCCGGCGGCAGTCTCCCCGGCGGGCTCCGATCCGGCGGCGGGAGCGGGACGGGCGGCACCGAACGGGTCGGCCGCCTGGCGCGGCCCGGTCGGACGGGAGCCGGGGAACGGCTCAGCGGGCTCGTACGGCCCCTCCGCGAACCGGCCGGGAGCGGCGGGCCTGGAGGCGGCGAACGGGTCCTGCGGGGCGCCCTGCGGGTTCGGGGCGAACGGGTCGGCCGGAGCCGGCGGGGCGGAGCCGAACAGGGCGGCACTGCCGGATATGGCACCCGGTCGGCCGCCGTGGTCGTCGAAGTCGTCCTGGATCGGGTCGAAGCCGCCGATCTGGGTGTCCTCCGGCTCGCCGGGGTGGCGGGCGGCGAACGGGTCGGCCGCCGGGGGGGCCTGACGGGCCGGCTCCTCCCGGAACGGGTCCGCCGCGTACGGGTCGGCGGCGTACGGGTCGTTCGCGAACGGAGCCTGGGGCCGCCGGTCGGCGAACGGGTCGTCAGGGCGGCCGCCGCCCACCGGCGGTGGCCCGCCGGGCGCGAACGGCGAGGCCGGGGCGCCGGAGGGGACCGGACCGGCCGGCATGCCCTGGTGGCCGGAGCGCGGCCCGGGCTGCGGGGCCTGCGGCTGCTGGGCGCCCGCCTCGGCGCGCGGCGCACCGGCGGCCACGGGGGCCTGCGGCGCCTTCTGCCGCGGCTTGAACCACTCGCCGGTGGGGTCGCTCTCGGCCGGTGCGGCCGGGGCCTCCTGCCACTCCGGCGGCAGGTTCGCCGGGGTGCTGGTCGGGGCGGTCGCGTCGACCACGCCGAGCACCGGCGAGGAGGCGGCGGCCGAGCGGTGCCGGGGCCCGGCGGGCTCGGCCGGGGCCGCCGCCTCGCCGCTCTTCACGGTGCTGCGCATGACGACGGGGGGGATCGGCCGGGAGCCGGGGATGTTGATCCGGACCCGGGTGGTCAGCGTGGTCTCGGTCTTGGGGACGTCGTCGCCGTCGGCCTCGCCCGGGCGGGCGGCCGCAGGCTGACCGGGCGGCGTGCCGAACGGGTCGGCGCCGAACCCGCCCGGGATGCCCGTGCCGTACGGCGGGGTGCCCGACGGGTAGGCGTCCGGCCCGGTGCGTCGGGGCGACGGATGCGCGCTGTCAGATTCGCGGCTGCTCAATGCTGCTCTGCTCCGGGTTCGCGGCCGCGCCGTGGGACGGCGGTCGCGGGTTGTGGGGTAGCGGTCCTGGCGGCGGTGGCGGGGCCACCGACCGGCGGGATCGAACACCCCTCCGACACCAGCTCTTCACATAGCTTCGGCAGGCCAGCAGGCCTGTCGCGGCACCACCTTACTGGGCAAACGGATACGGCGAACTGGTTCGGATAGAACCCGTTACGTCCGGTTCCTCCGGGAACGGTGGGGCGGTCCCGGACGCCCCGTCAGTGGATCGGGGCGCCGAAGCCGAACCCGGACCGGGTCGGCAGGGTGGCGCAGATCACTCCGCCGACCGCACCCAGGAACAGGTAGGCGTACGAGGTGAACCCGGCGGCGAACACGAAGTCGCCCTCCGGGCGCGGGGCCATCAGGACCATCAGGACCAGGAACCAGCCCGCCAGCGGCACGCCCGCGCCGAGCTTGGTGCCGGTCACCCGCAGGCCGCCGTAGAACACCGCGACCGAGGCGGCCAGCGCCAGCAGCAGCCCGGCCGGCGCCCACAGGGTCTGGACGAAGCCGCCGCAGAGCGAGACCAGGGCGCCGAGCAGGAACAGCAGCACGTAGGCCACCACCCGTCCGCCGCGCGAGGGCTGACGCTCGGCCAGGCGCTGCTGCCGGGTGCCGAGCAGCTTGGCGGGCAGGGTGCGGATCATCGGTGCGCCTCCAGCCCGAGACCGGCGAACAGGTCGGTCTCCGGCAGCTCGGGCCCGGGCTCGCCCCGGACCAGCTGGTAGTACTCGGTGGCCACCAGCGGCTGCCCGAGGTCGTTGCTCAACGCGAAGTAGGCGCCGGACACGGTGATCTGGGTGGCGTGCGCCGCCATCGCGGCCGCCTTCGCCCCGGCGTACGCCGCGCCGTCCAGCACGGTGGTGACCAGCTCGTCGGGGACCACGCCGGGCACGTCGGCCGGGACGGCCACCCCCGGGAACGGCGCGGCGGCCGCGGTGGCGGCCAGCCCGGCCTCGATCACCGAGCGCGGCATCCGGTTCCAGTACACCTTGGCGATCCGCCAGGCCGGGCCGAGTCCGGGCCGGTGCGCCGGGTCGGCGGCCAACTCGTAGGCCCGCATCGCGACCTGATGGGCCTTGATGTGGTCGGGGTGCCCGTAGCCGCCGTGCTCGTCGTAGGTCACCAGCACCTGCGGCCGCAGCTCCCGGACCACCGCCACCAGATGGTCCGCGGCCTCGTCCAGCGGGGCCTGCCAGAAGCAGTCGGGGCGGTCGTTCTCCGGCAGACCCATCATCCCGGAGTCCCGGTAGCGGCCCGGGCCGCCGAGGAAGCGGACGTCGGTGACGCCCAGCTCGCCCATGGCGGCGGTCAGTTCACCGATCCGGTACGGCCCGAGCCGGTCGCTCCGGTCCGCCGTCAGCCCGGCCAGCTCCGGCGGGATCACCTCGCCGCCCTCGCCGAGCGTGCAGGTCACCAGCGTGACCGCGGCGCCCTCGGCGGCGTACCTGGCCATCGTCGCGCCGTTGCCGATCGACTCGTCGTCGGGGTGCGCGTGCACCAGCAGCAGCCGGCGCTCGGGCCGGTCGGAGGCAGCGGTCATACCGGGCAGCCTACCGACCGGACGCACCCGGCCGGCTCAGAGCTTGATGCCGTTGATCATGCCGGCCACGTTGCTGGTCACCTGCTGGATCGAGGGGGCGATCGAGCTGGACGCCAGGTAGAAGCCGAGCAGTGCGCAGATGACCGCGTGCGCCAGCTTCAGGCCGGAGCGGCGGATCAGGAGCACCACGATGACCAGCATCAGCACGGCTGCGGAGATGGAGAGAGCCATCAGGCTCACACCCTTTCTCGGGTGCACCGCCCCGGTCGGGGCGGCAGGGGGACGTGATGACTCAAGGAATACCCGATCGGTGAGCACTGCATTACTTTCCGTGAGTCCGCATGCCCGCTCGGAGCAGCCCGCCATCCGGCCCCCGGGCCGGTGGGAGGGGGCGCGAAGCCCCGGCGAGCCGGGTTACGGGTGCTGCTCCGAACGAGTGATCACCCTCTATCGTCTGGTGCCATGACCACCGACACGTTTCCCCGGCAGTACGCGCGCACCCAGCGCTTCACCGTCGGCGCACCCCGGTCCTTCGCCGTCGCACCCGACGGGTCCCGGGTCGTCTTCCTCCGGGCCAGGGGCGGCGACGAGCGCGCCAACCTGCTCTGGACCCTGGACCCCGCCACCGGTGCCGAGCAGATCGCCGCCGACCCGGTGGCCCTGCTCGGCGGCGGCGAGGAGGACCTCTCCGCGGCCGAGAAGGCCCGGCGCGAGCGCAGCCGCGAGGGCTCGGCCGGCATCGTCGGCTACACCCTGGACGGCGCCGGTGCGCTGGCCGCCTTCGCCCTCTCCGGCCGGCTCTTCGTCGCCGACCTGACCGGCGCCGGGCCGGTCCGCGAGCTGCCCGCCGCCGGGCCGCTGCTGGACCCCCGGTTCTCGCCCGACGGGCAGTACGTGGCGTACGCGACCGTCGGCGGCGAGCTGCGGGTGACCCGGACCGACGGCTCCGAGGACCGCGCGCTGGCCGCCCCCGAGCAGGCCGGGGTGACGTGGGGTCAGGCCGAGTTCATCGCGCAGGAGGAGATGGGCCGCGACCGCGGCCACTGGTGGGCCCCCGGCGGCGACCGGCTGCTGGCGGCCCGGGCCGACGACAGCCCGGTCCAGCGCTGGTGGATCGCCGACCCGGCCAACCCCGCCACCGTCCCCGCCGAGGTCGCCTACCCGGCGGCCGGCACCGCCAACGCGGCGGTCGGCCTCTGGCTGCTCGGCCTGGACGGCAGCAGGACCGAGGTGGCCTGGGACCAGGAGGCGTTCCCGTACCTGGCCCGGGTGCACTGGTCCGCGCAGGAGCTCACCCTGCTGGTGCAGGCCCGGGACCAGCGCAGCCAGCAGTACCTGACGGTGGACCAGAAGACCGGCGCCGCCTCGGTGGCGCTGGTGGAGACCGACCCGATCTGGCTGGACCTGTTCTCCGGCGTCCCGGCCAGGACCGCCGAGGGCCTGCTGGTCCGGATCGCCGACCAGGACGGCGCCCGGGTCCTGGTGGCCGGGGACCGGCAGCTGACCGACCGCCGGCTGCACGTCAGGTCGGTGGTCTCGGTGGGCGCCTCGACCGTGCTCTTCACCGCGAGCGGCGGCGCCGACGAGAGCGACCCCGTACCGGGCTGGATCGGCACCTTCGAGATCGGCCTGGACGGCTCCGGCCTCAGCCGGCTCGGCGCCGCCGGCGTGGTCTCCGCGGTCCGGGGCGGCGACGTCACGGTGCTGGTCAGCGCGGACCCGTCCTGGCCCGGCGGCCGGGTCGAGGTGCTGGTCGACGGTGAGCCGCTGGCCACCGTCGCCTCGTACGCCGAGACGCCGCTGATCACCGCCCGCCCGGAGTTCGTCCTCGCGGGCGAGCGGCGGATCCCCACCGCGGTCCTGCTGCCGACCGGCTACGACCGGGAGCGGGACGGGCTGCTGCCGGTGCTGATGGACCCGTACGGCGGCCCGCACGGGCAGCGCGTGGTGCAGGCACAGAACCCGCACCTGACCTCGCAGTGGTTCGCCGACCAGGGCTTCGCGGTGGTCGTCGCGGACGGCCGGGGCACCCCGGGCCGCAGCCCGGAGTGGGAGAAGGCGATCGCCTTCGACTTCGCCGGGGCCACCCTGGACGACCAGGTGGAGGCGGTGCAGGCGCTGGCCGGGCGGTTCCCGCTGGACCTGTCCCGGGTCGCGATCCGGGGCTGGTCGTACGGCGGCTACCTGGCCGCGCTCGCGGTGCTGCGCCGCCCGGACGTGTTCCACGCGGCGGTCTCCGGCGCCCCGGTGACCGACTGGCGGCTCTACGACACCCACTACACCGAGCGCTACCTCGGCCACCCGGACCGGCACCCCGAGGTCTACGACGCCAACTCGCTGACCGCGGACGCCCCGAAGCTGGAGCGCCCGCTGATGCTGGTGCACGGGCTGGCCGACGACAACGTGGTGGCCGCGCACACCCTGCGGCTCTCCTCCGCGCTGCTCGCCGCCGGACGGCCGCACACCGTGCTGCCGCTCTCCGGGGTCACCCACATGACCCCGCAGGAGCAGGTGGCGGAGAACCTGCTGCTGCTCCAGGTCTCCTTCCTGAAGGAGCAGCTGGGCGGCTGACGACCCGTCACGGGCCCCTGTCATCCGGGGCCCGTGACATCCGTCATACGGAGCACACGACGGTGCACACTGACGGCCGACCCCCTCTCCCCGGGATTCTTGAGGAGTCAGAACGACGGGGAGAGGGACACAGATGAGTACCGAGGTGGCTGCCTTCCGGCAGGTGAGCAAGAGCTACGGCGCCGTGCGGGCGGTGAACGGCCTGGACCTGGTGCTGCGGCCCGGTGAGACGGTCGCCCTGCTCGGCCCGAACGGGGCGGGCAAGTCCAGCAGCCTGGACCTGCTGCTCGGCCTGCGGGAGCCCGACCAGGGCAGCGTCTCGCTCTTCGGCGGCAGCCCCAGGGCCGCGATCGAGGCCGGCCGGGTCGGTGCGATGCTGCAGAGCGGCGGGCTGCTGGGCGAGGTGAAGGTCCGCGAGCTGGTGAAGTTCGCCTGCGGCATCCACCCCCGCGGCCACCACCCGGCGAAGGTGATGGAGCAGGCCGGGATCACCGATCTGGCCGAGCGCAAGGTCGACAAGCTCTCCGGCGGCCAGGAGCAGCGGGTCAGGTTCGCCCTCGCGATCGCCGGGGCCAACGACCTGATCGTGCTGGACGAGCCCACCACCGGCATGGACGTCTCGGTCCGCCAGCAGTTCTGGGCCGCGATGCGGGCCGAGGCGGAGGCCGGCCGGACGGTGCTGTTCGCCACCCACTACCTGGAGGAGGCGGACTCGATCGCCGACCGGGTGCTGGTGCTGCACCGGGGGCGGCTGATCGCCGACGGCACCTCGGCCGAGATCAAGGCCAAGGCCGGCGCCCGCCGGATCTCGTTCGAGCTGCACCCCGCCGACGGGGCCGCCGAGGAGAGCGTGCTGCGCGCCCTGCCGGGCACCGTGGGGCTGGATCTGACCACCCGTCCGGACGGCGTGCGCAGCGTCCGGATCCGCAGCACCGACGCCGACGCCGGAGTGGCCGGCCTGTACCGGGCCGGGCTCTACCCCCGCGCCCTCGAAGTCACCAGCCTGGGCCTGGAGCAGGCCTTCCTGACCATCACCGGCGAGGCCGACGAGGAGAGCGCGCGATGAACACCCTGGTCCAGCTCGAGATCCTGCGCACCCTCCGGAACAAGCGCTACCTGATGTTCACGGTGCTCTACCCGGCCCTGCTCTACGTCTTCTTCATCAACGCCTACGGCAGCACCGACACGGTGGCCGGCGGGGTGTCGGTGAAGGCCTACTTCATGGTCTCGATGGCCACCTTCGGCGCGGTCGGCGCGGTGCTCACCGGCAGTGCGCAGCGGATCTCGCTGGAGCGCAAGAGCGGCTGGGTCCGCCAGCTGCGGCTGACCGCGCTGCCCGGCCGGGCGTACACCATCGCCAAGATCGCCTCCTGCGCGGTGACCACGCTGCCCGCGATCGTGGTGGTCTTCGTGATCGGCGCCATCGAGGGGGTCTCGCTCTCGGTCGGCCAGTGGCTCGGCCTCGGCGTGGCCCTGTGGCTCGGCAGCTTCGTCTTCGCGGCCCTCGGGGTGGCGCTCGGCTACGCGGCCCAGCCGGACGCGGTGCAGCCGATCGTGATGATCGTCTACATGCTGATGGCGCTGCTCGGCGGCACCTGGTTCCCGGTCGGCGACTCGCTCAAGACGGTGGCGCAGTTCAACCCGGTCTACCTCTACAACCAGCTGGCCACCTTCGTGCAGCCGGGCCAGTCGCTGAACCTGACCGCAGTGGCCGGGCTGGCCGGCTTCCTGGTGGTCTTCGTCGCCGGGGCGGCCTTCCTCTACCGCAAGGACACCAAGCAGGCATGATGTCCGACATGCCGAAGCCGAACCTCGACCGCTTCCGTCCCGTCTCCACCGGGTCGGGAGCGGTCGGCGTCACCGACTCGTTCGCCGTGGTGCCCGGGGCCCGGGTGGAGAACGTCCGCCAACTGGTGGTCAAACTCGCCTGGATGTCGCTCTGGATGATCTACCTCTACTACCCGGTGGAGGACCTGCTCGGCGACGAGCACGCCCTGGCGGGCAAGATCGCCGGCTGGGCGGCCCTGATCCTGTTCCTGGCCGCCTATCTGGGCATGGTGGCGGTCCGCTCGATGGCCTCCCCGCACTGGCGCGGCGGTCTCGCGGTGGCCGGGGTGATGCTGCTGCTCGCCCTGGTCACCTCGCTCACCTTCGGGGTGCCGTGGCTGGTGCTCTTCACCTACACCGCGGTCTGCGTCGGGGCCGTGCTCCCGGCCAGGATGGGCCTGATCGGGGTGGCCGGGATCACCGCGACGGCGGTCTGCGTCGCGGTGGTGATCGGCACCGAACGCGACACCATGGCCGCGATCGTGCTGCCCTGCTTCCTCAGCGGACTGGCCATGAACGGCCTCCAGCGGCTGATCAGCACCATGCGCGAACTCCGGGAGGCCCGGGCCACGGTGGCCCACCTGGCCGCCTCCGAGGAGCGGCTGCGGCTGGCCCGCGACCTGCACGACCTGCTCGGCCACTCGCTCTCGCTGATCACCATCAAGGCCCAACTGGCGGGCCGGCTGCTGGACTCCGGCCAGGCGGAGACCGGACGGGCCCAGGTGACCGACATCGAGCAGGTCGCCCGGCAGGCCCTGACCGACGTCCGGGAGGCGATCGGCGGCTTCCGCCGCCCCACCCTGGCGGTCGAACTCGCTGCCGCACGCAGTGCTCTGACGGCTGCTCAGATCGCGGTCGAGGCCGACACCGCGATCGCCGACCCGCAGCCCGACCTGGACGGCCCGGAGGCCGCCGCCCTGGCCTGGGCGCTCCGGGAGGCCGTCACCAACGTGGTCCGGCACGGCCAGGGGGCCACCCGCTGCGCCATCGGACTCGACCGGACCTGGGAGGGCGACGGCAGCCGGTTCGCCGTCCTGGAGGTCAGCGACAACGGCCGGGGAGCGGGCAAGTCGTTCGCCGGCAACGGCCTTTCGGGCCTGGAGGAGCGGCTCGCCCTGGTCGGCGGGCGGCTCGACACCGGCCCGGGGCCGCGCGGGAAGGGATTCCGGCTGCGGGCCCTGGTCCCGGTCCGGACCGTGGCCGATAGTCTGCCCGAATGATCAGGGTGCTGCTGGCCGAAGACCAGTCGATGGTGCGGGAGGCGCTGGCCGCGCTGCTCTCGCTGGAGGGCGACATCGAGGTGGTCGCGCAGGTCTCGCGCGGCGACGAGGTGGTGGCCGCCGCCGCGGCCCACGAGGTCCAGGTCGCGGTCCTGGACATCGAGATGCCGGGCCTGACCGGGATCGAGGCGGCGGCCGAACTCCGGCGCGCCGCACCCGGGGTCCGGGTGGTGATCGCCACCACCTTCGGGCGGCCCGGCTACCTGCGCCGCGCGATGGAGGCCGGGGCGGACGCCTTCCTGGTGAAGGACGCCCCCGCCTCGGAGCTGGCGGAGGCGATCCGCCGGGTGCTCCGGGGGGAGCGGGTGATCGATCCGACCCTCGCCGCGGCCGCCCTGGCGGAGGGCGCCAACCCGCTGACGGCCCGGGAGCGGGACGTGCTCGCGGCCGCCGCCGACGGGGCGGTCAACGCCGAGATCGCGGCGCGGCTGCACCTGTCGGAGGGGACGGTGCGGAACTACCTCTCGATGGCGATCCAGAAGACCTCGGCGCGGAACCGGGCCGAGGCGGTGCGGGCCGCCCGGGAGAAGGGCTGGCTCTAGGGCCTCTCTTTCGGGTCACGTCGGATGAGCGGGCGTCGTTGGGGTGCGTGCATCGGCGGCGCCGAGGAGGGAGCCTGATGCAGCGCATCGGCGACTGACGAGAAGCCGGTGAGGTGCGTGCCCCGGCGGCGCCGGCCCGACGTGATCCGAAAGAGAGGCCCTATGCGGCGGCGGTTCCGCTCAGTTGAGACGGTGGCGGGCGGCGCGGGCCTCGTGCCGGGTACGGGCGGCGCCGTCGGGGTCGAAGGTGTCGAGGATCTCCGCGTAGGCGTCCATCTCGGCCGCTCCGGCGATGAAGTCCCCGGTGCGGACCATGAGTTGGGCGCGTTCGAGCCGGAGCTGGGCCGGGTGGCGGGGGAGCAGCAGCGAGAGCTCGGTGGCCCAGAGCTGAGAGCGGGCGTGCTCGGGGCGGTCGGCGGCCCAGCTGCGGATGTTGCCGAGGACCCGCAGGACCAGGTCCAACGGCTGTGCGGGGCTGAGGAGTTCGGGGGAGAAGTGGTGCCCGGCGGCGGTGGCCAGCCTGGCCACGTCCGGCAGGTCGAGCAGTCGGCCGCCGTGGTACGGGTCGGCCAGGACGTACTCGTCGCCGCCGGCCGGCCCCGCCACCGCGACGATGAAGTGCCCGGGAAGCGCCACCCCGTGGACGGTCAGGCCGGCCCGGCGGGCCACCGCCTGCCAGACCAGCGAGAGCATGATCGGCAGGCCGCGCCGCCGCCGCAGCACGTCGGGCAGCAGCGAGGACTCCAGCCGCCGGTAGTCGGCCGGACGGCCGTGGAACCGCTCCCGCCCGCCGAGCACGGCCGCCAGCAGGGCGGCGACCTCGTCGGCGGTGGCGGGAGCGCGTTCGCTGACCGCCAGCCGGACGGCGGCGGCATGCCGGTCGAGCGCGGCCTGACAGGCCGCCACCAGCTCGTCCAGCGTGGGCGGTTCGGAGCCGTCGGCGGGCGGCTCGGCCAGGGTGTGCTCGGCGGCGGCGAGCACACAGAGCAGCACCGGGTCGGGGGCGTCGGCCCTCGCCTCGGCGCGGAAACGTGCACGGCTCTGCTCGGTCACAGTCCACACTCTCCGGTCACGCTACGGCCGGGGCAGGCCGGCGTAGTGGTAAGTGTGACTGGTGGTGAAGCCCAGTCGGTCGTAGAGGGCGATCGCGCCGGTGTTCTCCAGCTCGACCTGCAGGTAGGCGCCGGTGGCGCCCTCCTCGGCGGCGCGGGCCGCGAGCACGGCCATCACGGTGCTCGCCAGTCCGGTGCGGCGGGCGGGCGGTGCCACCTCGATCGCGCCGAAGCAGGCCCAGGGGCCGTCGATGACGCACCGTCCGATCGCGACCGGCGGTCGGCCCTGGGGCCCGGGCACGGTGGCGAACCAGACCGAGGGGCCGCCGTGCAGCACCTGGTGGGCGGCCCGCTCGACCGCCGGGTCGCCGGTGACCCGGCGGTACTGCGAGAGCCAGTCGTCGCCGGCGGTCCGGGAGAGCCGGACCCGGTCGTGCCCGCTGCCGAGCTTCACCAGCCCGGCCAGCGGTGCGACCCGGACGGCGGTCGGGGCCTCCTCCGCGCCGAGCCGGGCGAGTTCGGCCGCCAGCCCGGGCGGCGAGCCCGGGGTGGTCACCTCGAAGAAGGCGGGCAGGCCGCGCGCCGCGTACCAGTCCCGGACCGTCTGCAGTGCCTCGGGCAGCGGCAGGCCGGGATCGCCGAGGGTCTGGGCCGAGTTGGCCCGCCGGGTGAAGCCGGCCGAGGCGCGCAGCACCCACTCGCCGAGCGGCTCCTGCTCGACGGCGGGCCAGCCGCGGGCGGCGGTCCGCTGGAGCTCGACCGGGGAACTGACGGGCAGTGGGGCGCGCCGGGCCGGGAACAGTGGCACCGTCTTCCCGGCGACCAGCAGCTGCTCGGGGAAGGAGACCTCCGGGCCGGTCCTGGGCACCACGGTGAGGCCGCGGTCGTCCCAACGGGCGAGCACACCGATCACATCACGGAACACCGGACGGTCGTTCACGATCTCCGAAATTCGCCGCACCGAGACCCGTCGCCCCACGTCAGAGCGGTCGAGCCGGACTTCCGGACGGCCTCCGGCGACGGTTCCAGCCATCATCAAGGGCACCTCCTGTGCATTTGCTGTCCCTGACCCGCGATACTAGGGGCGGGCATCGACGACGCCGCGCGTATCCGCGCACGCAAGCAATTGAGTTTGGGCTGCCACGCCCAACCGAGGAGGAACGACAGCGTGACCTACGTCATCGCGCAGCCTTGTGTCGACGTCAAGGACAAGGCGTGCATCGAAGAGTGCCCGGTCGACTGCATCTACGAGGGCAACCGCTCGCTCTACATCCACCCGGACGAGTGCGTCGACTGTGGTGCCTGTGAGCCGGTCTGCCCGGTCGAGGCGATCTTCTACGAGGACGACACTCCGGAGGAGTGGAAGGACTACTACAAGGCCAACGTCGAGTTCTTCGACGACCTGGGCTCCCCGGGCGGTGCCTCCAAGCTCGGCGTGATCGACTCGGACCACGCGTTCATCGCGGCCCTCCCGCCGCAGAACGCCGACCACTGATCGGTGGCCACTGAGCTGTGAGTACCGACAACAGCACGCACGCGCCGCTCCCGGGCCACCCGGGGGCGGCGCGCCGCGTCTCCGACCTGTTGCCCGTCTTCCCGTGGGACAAGCTGGAGCCGTACAAGAAGACGGCGCTGGCCCACCCCGACGGCCTCTGCGACTTCTCCGTCGGGACGCCGGTCGACCCGGTCCCCGAGGTGATCCAGAAGGCGCTGGCGGCCTCGACCGACACCCCCGGCTACCCGACCGTCTGGGGGCCGCTGGAGCTCCGCGAGTCGATCGCCGGCTGGCTGCGGCGCCGGCTCGGCGCCGAGATCGGCCCGGACGCGATCCTGCCGACCATCGGCTCCAAGGAGCTGGTGGCCTGGCTGCCCGGCCAGTTGGGGCTCGGCCCCGGTGACCAGGTGGCCTACCCGACCCTCGCCTACCCGACCTACGAGGTGGGCGCCCGGCTGTGCGGGGCCGAACCGGTCGCGTACGAGTCGGTGGACGAGCTGGACCCGGCCCGGGTCCGGCTGCTCTGGCTCAACTCGCCGTCCAACCCGACCGGTCGGGTGCTGACGGCGGACCAGCTCCGGCACGCGGTGGCCTGGGCCAGGGAGCACCGGGTACTGCTGGTCAGCGACGAGTGCTACCTCGAACTCGGCTGGGAGGCCGACCCGGTGTCGGTGCTGCACCAGGACGTGTGCGGCGGCGACCACGAGGGCCTGCTGGTGGTGCACTCGCTCTCCAAGCGCTCCAACCTGGCCGGCTACCGCGCCTCGTTCGTGGCCGGTGACCCGGTGGTGGTCCGCGAGCTGCTGGAGATCCGCAAGCACGGCGGGATGATCGTGCCCGCGCCGGTGCAGGCGGCCACGGTCGCCGCGCTGGCCGACGACGCGCACGTGGCCGAGCAGCGCGAGCGGTACGCCGCCCGGCGGTCCGCGCTGCGGGGCGCGCTGGAGGCGTACGGCTTCCGGGTCGAGCACTCGGAGGCCAGCCTGTACCTCTGGGTGACCCAGGACCGCCCGTGCTGGGAGACCGTGGCCGAACTGGCCGAGCTCGGCATCCTGGTGGCTCCCGGCGACTTCTACGGCCCGGCGGGCGACCGGTTCGTCCGGGTGGCCTTCACCGCCACCGACGAACGCGTCGCCTCGGCGGTGGCCCGGCTCACGCGCTGAGTCCGCGCCCCGGCGCGATCGAAGGGGGCACCTGCCATCGCGGCAGGTGCCCCCTTCGGCATGGTGACGGAGGGTCAGCCGATCGGCAGGCCGCCGGGCAGGCCGCCGCCGAGCAGGCCGCCCAGCGGGCCGAGCGCGCCGCCCAGGCCGCCCGCGCCGCCGAGGCCCGGGGCACCGCCGAGGCGGTTGCTGCCGTCGGTCGGGTCCTGGGTGTCGATCGGCAGCGTGCTGGTGTCGGGCAGGGCCTGGCCCAGGCCGGCGGGGAGGGCGCCGGTGACCTGGTGGGTGTCCGGCATGCCACCGGTGGGCAGGGCGCTGGAGGCCAGGCCGGTCAGCGAGCCGCCGGTGAGGGCACCGAGCGGGAGGCCGGTCCCGGGCACGCCGCGGGTGGCGCCTGCGGCGGGGGAGCCGGGCAGGTGCGGCACCTTGTCGGTGACGGCGGGGGCGAGCCGGTCGACCAGGGCCGGGGTGGCCTTGCCCGCGACGGCGGCCAGGACGCCCGCGGTCTCGGTGGTCTTGGCGGCGGGGGCCGCCACCTTGCCGAGGGCCTGGTTGGCGTCCGGCAGGGCGCCGGCGACGGCCTTGCCCGCGACGTCGGCGGTGGCCGGGACGCCGGTCTGCACGGTGGCCGCGGTGGTGTCGGCGGCGGCGTGGCCGGCGTCGTGGGTCGCGCCCTGGAGCGAGGCCTCCGGGTTGTCGAGCTGGCTCAGACCGGCCCCCAGGTCGGTCGGCGGCACCAGGTCCGCAGCGGACGCCGCGCCTGCTGCGGCCAGGGGGGACGCGACGGCGGCGACGAGCAGTGCGGCCTGGGCGATCCGGCGCGTGAGGGGGAGTGACATGGTGCTCCTAATCGGTGGGGTCCCCCCGGGCGAGCACGTGTCCGGGCCGGGGGTGTCCGTCGGGCGGACGACGTGATTACCGCTGGAGCAGTCAGAAGGTTTCGCCGTTCCATGGTCAAGGAACGGCAAAGATCGGACGATTCTTTTTCTGACATTCGCGACATTCCACCCAGTGCTGGGGGAGTTGGCGAAACGTCACACCTCTTGGCGCACAAGGGCAGTGCTGCAGATGTGTGCGAGCGCGGCCCGGCGGCCTCCGGCGTCCACCGGGATTGACCGGAATCACCCGGTCGGCCGGTGGTAGTGCACCAGTGCGTCAACCGGCCTTGGGGGTCCCCATGGTGACCAGCACGCGCTCGGCGCCGGCCTGCTCGGCGCCCTTCGACTGCCAGCCGTCGGCGGGCTTGTCGACCTTCCAGACCTTGCCGTCGTAGGCCACCTGACCGATGCCCAGGTCCCCGGCCTGGGCGACCGCCCACTGGGCCAGCGCCCAACCGGTCTGCCGCTGGGCCGCCCCTGGCTGCGGGGTCAGTGCCAGCACCGGGCGGGTGTCCTTGGCGGCCGACGGGGCCGAGGTGGTGGTGACCAGCTTGCCGAACTCCCGGCGGGCCCGGTCTGCCGCGCCCGGCTGCTGGCCGCCCTCGTTGGCCGCCGCCGTGGTGGCCGCCAGGTCGTGCACCACACAGCTCAGCGCGCCGGGCTCCCGGCCGGTCAGCGCCGAGGCGAGCAGGGTCGCGTTGGTCTCGTGCTTGGCGTACGCCTGCGGGAAGCCGCTGCGCTGCACCTCCTGGGCCGCGTCGGTGAGCGGCAGCCGGGCGTAGCCGGGCACCTTCACCAGACCGTCCAGGAACTTGTTGGTGGCGTAGACCGGGTCCTTGATCTGCTCGACCGTGCCCCAGCCCTGCGAGGGCCGCTGCTGGAACAGGCCGACCGAGTCGCGGTCGCCGCCGTCCAGGTTGTGGATCTTCGACTCCTGCATCGCGGTGGCCAGCGCGATGGTGACGGCCCGTTCGGGCAGCCCGCGGGAGAGCGCCACGGCGGTGATGGTGGCGGCGTTGGCGGCCTGGGCGAGTTCGAGGTTGCCCTTCCCGGTCGCGGTGACCACGGTGCAGCCCTCGGGCGGCGGGATCAGGGTGTCCCGGTTGAACCAGACCACGGCACCGGCGATCACGCCGAGCACGGTGAGCCCGATCAGCACCAGGCGGACCGGCCGCCGCCGACGGCCCGTCGTCTCCTCCGCCGCAGTCCCGGCCACCAGTACCCCTCTCGCCTCGCGTTCTCGCCCGCACACCGTACCCACTCGGACGGCTGTGCGGGACAGCCGGTTGCAGTGGCGGCGCGGTGCCGACCGCGGCGGCGATTACGCTGGCCGCCATGACCAGCCCTGACATCTCCCTGCACCAGAGCCTCGACCTCGGCCTCGACGGCGGCACGCTGACCGCCCGGCTGGTCGACTTCCCCTCCGTGAGCGGGAGCGAGGGCCCGCTCGCCGACGCGGTGGAGGCGGCGCTGCGGGCGTACCCGCACCTGACCGTCGACCGGTACGGCAACAACGTGGTGGCCCGCACCATGCTGGGCCGGGCCGAGCGGGTGCTGCTGGCCGGGCACCTGGACACGGTGCCGATCGCCGACAACGTGCCCTCGCACGTCGAGGGCGACCTGCTCTACGGCTGCGGCACCTCCGACATGAAGTCCGGCGTCGCGGTGCAGCTGCGACTGGCCGCCACCCTGCCCGACCCCAACCGCGACCTCACCTTCGTGTTCTACGACTGCGAGGAGATCGAGGCCAGCCGCAACGGCCTCGGCCACCTGGCGGCGCAGCATCCCGACTGGCTGGCGGCCGACTTCGCGGTCCTGCTGGAGCCGAGCGGCGCGATGGTCGAGGGGGGCTGCCAGGGCACCCTGCGGGCCGACGTCCGCCTCACCGGCACCCGGGCGCACGCGGCCCGCAGCTGGCTCGGCGACAACGCGATCCACCGGGCCGGCGAGGTGCTGCGGCGGCTCTCCGCGTACGAGCCGCGCCGGGTCGAGATCGACGGCCTGGAGTACCGCGAGGGCCTGAACGCGACGATGATCAACGGCGGGGTGGCCGCCAACGTGATCCCGGACGAGTGCGTGGTGCACGTCAACTTCCGCTTCGCGCCCGACCGCAGCGTCGCCGAGGCCGAGGCGCACGTCCGCGAGGTGCTGGCGGGCTTCGACCTGGTGGTGACCGACAGCGCCCCCGGCGCGCTGCCCGGGCTCGACCAGCCGGCCGCCAAGGCCTTCCTGGCGGCCGTCGGCGGCGAGGCCAGGGCCAAGTACGGCTGGACCGACGTGGCCCGGTTCAGCGCGCTCGGCGTCCCGGCGGTCAACTACGGCCCCGGCGACCCGAACCTGGCGCACAAGCGCGAGGAGCACTGCTCGCTCAGTGCCATCGCCGAGGTCGAGGCCCGGCTGACGGCCTGGCTGACGTCCAACTGACCGTCACCCGGCGTACCTTCCGTTGTTCCCCGAAAACGGGGAACAACGGGCGTAGGGTTTCGTCATGACAGGCACTGGAGACGAAAAGCACTACGGGGACGGTCCTGACCAGGGCCAGGACCCCGAGCGGAAGAGCGTTCCGGAGAAGCGGAAGGGCCCCGTCCTGCTCCGCCGCGACCAGGTCGGCACCAGCACCACCGACCAGCGGCTGCTGGACACCACCGGCCCCACCGACTGGCTGCACACCGACCCCTGGCGGGTCTGGCGGATCACCTCCGAGTTCGTCGAGGGCTTCGGTGCCCTGGCCGAACTCCCGCCCGCGATCAGCGTGTTCGGCTCCGCCCGGACCCCGGTCGACTCGCCCGAGTACGCCGCCGGGGTGGCCATCGGCCGGGCCCTGGTGGACGCCGGCTACGCGGTCATCACCGGCGGCGGGCCCGGCGCGATGGAGGCGGCCAACCGCGGCGCCTCCGAGGCCGGCGGCCTCTCGGTCGGGCTCGGCATCGAGCTCCCCTTCGAGCAGGGGCTGAACGAGTTCGTCGACCTCGGGCTCAACTTCCGCTACTTCTTCGTCCGCAAGACGATGTTCGTGAAGTACGCGCAGGGCTTCGTGGTGCTGCCGGGCGGTCTCGGCACGCTGGACGAGCTGTTCGAGGCGCTCACCCTGGTGCAGACGAAGAAGGTCACCCGGTTCCCGGTGATCCTGTTCGGCTCGGCGTACTGGGGCGGGCTGGTCGACTGGATCCGCGACACCCTGGTCGCCCAGGGCAAGGCGGGGCCGCAGGACCTCGAACTCTTCCACGTGGTGGACGACATCGACGACGTCCTCAAGATCATCGCTGAGAGCCGGCAGCCGGCCACCGAGATCTAGAGCCCAGCCGTCAGGGGCTCGGGGAACCGCGACGCCGACTCGGGGGCGTTCAACGTGCGTACATGATCAGGCACTCTGCACTGTGACCGCCCGCCGGACCTCCTCGCAGTTCCCCCAGCCCCTGGTGGTGCCGGCCGAGCGCTAGGCGAGCCCGCGGCGGGCGACGGCCGGGGGGCGGGTGCCCTGGATGGAGGCGACCATGTCGAGGACCTGGCGGGTCTCGGCGACCTGGTGGGCGCGGTAGATCCGGGCGCCGAGCCAGGCGGAGACGGCGGTGGTGGCCAGGGTGCCGAGCAGGCGCTCGTCGACCGGGCGGTCCAGGGTCTCGCCGACGAAGTCCTTGTTGGAGAGCGAGACCAGCACCGGGAAGCCGGTCGCGGTCATCTCGGGCAGCCGGCGGGTGGCCTCCAGCGAGTGCCGGGTGTTCTTGCCGAAGTCGTGGCCCGGGTCGATGATCAGCGCGTCCCGCCGCACCCCGAGCCCGGCGGCCCGCTCGGCCAGCCCCACGGTGACGGCCAGGATGTCGGCCATCACGTCCTCGTACCCGACCCGGTGCGGCCGGGTCCTGGGCTCCGCCCCGCCGGCGTGGGTGCAGACCAGCCCGACGTCGTACCGGGCCGCGACCTCGGCCAGCTTCGGGTCGACCCCGCCCCAGGCGTCGTTCAGCAGGTCGGCGCCGACCTCGCAGACCGCCTCGCCGACCTCGTGCCGCCAGGTGTCGACGCTGATCACGGCCTCGGGATGACGCTTCCTCAGCTCGGCCACGAACGGGACGGTCCGGCGCAGCTCCTCCTCCACCGTCACCTCCTCGCCGGGCCCGGCCTTCACCCCGCCGATGTCCAGGATCGCCGCGCCCTCGGCCACCGCACGGTCGGCGGCGGCGAACGCGGCCTCGTCGGCGAAGGTCGCGCCGCGGTCGAAGAACGAGTCCGGAGTGCGGTTGACGATGGCCATGATCACCAGTTCGTCCTCGCCGAATTCGCGTGGGCCCAGACGGAGTGCCACCGGTGTCTCCTCCACAGCTCGCCCGGGTGCAATGATGGGCCCCGGTCTGTTCAGGGACCATGATCCCATCTCTCAATCCCGGTCCACCGGAAGGTACTGGAGGACAGCTCGTGTTCTGGTTGGTCGTGGTGGCGATGGCTGTGGTGGTCGGCGGAACTGCGCTGGTGGCCCTGGGTGGTGGCGGCACCCTCCCCGAGGCGGTGCACGACCGGATCGCGGCGCGGCTGCCGCAGGACCGGCCGCTGAGCCGTACCGACGTGGACGGGATCCGGCTGCCGATGGCGGTGCGGGGCTACCGGATGGACGAGGTCGACGACGTGCTCGACCGGCTGGGCGCCGAGCTCGCGCTGCGCGACAGCCGGATCGCCGAGCTGGAGGCCACCGGCGTGCTGGTCGGCGCGGTGGAGGCCAACACGCCCGAGGACGAGGAGCCGCTGCCGGGCCTGGAGGAGTTCGCCAAGGTGACGCACCACCGGGACGGCGAGGCCGGGGCATGACGGATGCCGCGACCGGCGCCGTGAGCGGTGCCGACGGCCTGCTGCGCTGCGGCTGGGGCGACTCGGCGGACGACTACCGGGTCTACCACGACACCGAGTGGGGCCGGCCGGTGCACGGGGACGACGCGCTGTTCGAGCGGGTCGCGCTGGAGGCGTTCCAGTCCGGGCTGTCCTGGATCACCATCCTGCGCCGCCGGGAGGGCTTCCGGGCCGCGTTCGCCGGCTTCGAGATCGCCCGGGTGGCGGAGTTCGACGAGGCGGACGCCGAGCGGCTGCTCCAGGACCCGGGCATCATCCGGAACCGGGCCAAGATCGCGGCGACCATTGCCAACGCCAAGGTCGCGCGCGAGCTGGACGGCGGTCTGGACGCGCTGATCTGGCAGTTCGCGGTGGACCCCGACGCCCGGCCGGCCCCGCGCACCCTGGCGGAGGTGCCGGCCGTGACGCCGGAGTCCACGGCGCTGGCCAAGGAGCTCAAGAAGCAGGGCTTCCGCTTCGTCGGGCCGACCACGGCCTACGCCCTGATGCAGGCCTGCGGCCTGGTCAACGACCACCTGATCGACTGTCACGCCCGCTAGGGGCGTTCACCGCGCGCTCGCCGTTCCCGAGCCCCGGCCGGGCAGCGGCGGCGGGCTACCGGCCGAGGTAGACCGGCTGCTCCTTGGCGAGGAAGGCGTTGACCGCGATGCGGTGGTCCTCGCTGGCGCCGGCCAGGGTCTGCAGCTCGTCCTCCCGGTCGAGCAGCTCGCTCAGCGTGTGGGTGGCCCCGTACGCCAGCGCGGTCTTGATCGCGCCGAACGCGACCGTCGGCCCCTGCGCCAGCCGCTGGGCGAACTCCCGTGCCGTGGTGGCCAGTTCGGCGGCCGGGACGACCTTGGTGGCCAGCCCGAGCTCGGCCGCCTCGGCCGCCTTCACGGTACGCGGGAACATCAGCAGCTCGGTGGCCCTGGCGTGCCCGACCAGCCGGGGCAGGGTCCAGGAGGCGCCCGAGTCGGCGGTCAGCGCGACCCCGGCGAAGGAGGTGTTGAAGCCCGCGGTGTCGGCGACGATCCGGAAGTCGCAGGCGAAGGCCAGCGAGGCGCCGGCCCCGGCGGCGACGCCGCCGACCGCGGCGACGGTCGGCTTGTTCATCCCGGCCAGCGCCCGGACCAGCGGGTTGTAGTGCTCGGCGACGGTCCGCAGCGGGGCGTCGCTGGTGTCGAGCAGCCCGAGGTGCTCCTTGAGGTCCTGCCCGACGCAGAACGCCTTTCCGCCCGCGCCGGTGAGCAGCACGGCCCGTACGGCACCGTCCTCGGCCGCCGCGATGACGGCGTCCCGGAGCGCGACCTTGGTGGCGGTGTCCAGGGCGTTCATCGCCTCGGGCCGGTTGATGGTGATGACGGCCAGGCCGCCGTCGAGTTCGAACAGCACGGAGTCGGACATGGCGAGGGCTCCCGGTGGCATCGAGGGTGGGACGGAGCCAGCATGCCCGAGCGGTGCGGGTGTCGGGGAGTGTGAGGTCGGGCACCTTTTCGCGGCGTCGTCGGAGCCGTGGGGCCGGGGCTTCTGGCAGGTAATGCGGTGCTCTGGGTGGGTGTGGCCGATGGTGCGGAGAGAGTGACGTTGGTCATCAAGCCATCCGATGCGGGATAATGGCTTCCGATCAATGCGTTCGATACCGGCGGTGGACGGACTGCCGGGACGTAGCTGAGCGGTTGCAGGAAGGGGAACGAGCATGGCGGCCATGAAGCCGCGGACGGGTGACGGCCCGCTCGAGGTCACCAAAGAGGGGCGGGGCATCATCATGCGAGTTCCGCTCGAGGGCGGCGGACGCCTCGTGGTGGAGCTCACTCCGGATGAGGCCAGTGCCCTCGGTGACGCCCTGAAGGCGGCCACCGGCTGACCCAGCGGGTACTCCCGCGTTCTCCCTGGAGACACGCGCACACCGAGCCCGGCTCCCGGATCACCGGGGCCGGGCTCGGTGCTGTCCTCGGGCCCAGAGACCCGGACCCCGGACCCCGGGTCAGCGCTTGACGGCGCAGAGCAGCCCGTCGCTGACCGGCAGCAGGGCGGGCAGCAGGCGGTCGCTCTCCCGGACGTCCCGGACCAGTTCGCGGACGGCGTGGGTCTGCGGGTCGCGGTGTTCGGGTTCGGCCAACCGGCCCTGTTGGAACACCCCTTCGAAGCAGACCATCCCGCCGGGCCGGAGCAGGCGCAACGATTCTGCAAGGTACGACCGGGACTCCGCCGGGTCGCCGTCGCAGAAGACCAGGTCGTACTGACCGTCCGCCAGCCGGGGCAGCACGTCCAGGGCCCGGCCGGGGATGAACCGGGCCCGGTTCGGGGCGAAGCCGGCCGCGTGGTACGCCTCCCGGGCGTACTGCTGGCGGACCGGCTCCAGGTCGACGGTGGTCAGGACGCCGTCCGGCCGCATCCCGCGCAGCAGGTAGACCCCCGAGACGCCGGTGCCGGTGCCGATCTCGGCGACCGCCTTGGCGTCCACCGCGGCGGCCAGCAGCCGCAGTGCGGCGCCGCCGCTCGGGCCGATCGCCCGGATGCCGGTCCGCGCGGACTGGGCCCGGGCGTAGGTCAGCACCGCGTCCTCGCCGACGTAGGTGTCGGCGAGAGCCGCGTGCGCGGACCCGAAATCGGTGATGGCTGCCTCTTCCGGAGCGCCTGATGTCGATATTTCCAGCCACAGATTACTGGCCGGGCGGGAACCGCGTTCGAAGACCGGCCGTTGACCCGGAAGGGAAGTGGTGATCGGTCCACGGAGCAGTGGCTCCCGGGGTGGGAATCGGTGCTTTATCCGGATCTGACGGGTGAGGTGGATATGGTGGTGGCCCTGCTGGGCAGAAGAGCCGACCGAGGAGGTGTGGCCGAGGGCGACGTCCCGATGCCGTGGCACCTGAGCGGCTCTACGTCGGCCCGTACGCCGAAGCCCGTGATGACGAACCAGACTGCGCACTCCCCCCTGGACAAGTCGCACCCCGCCGACACCGTGGTGGCCGACGCCCCCGCCCCGCTCGCGACCTTCGCCGAGGGCCCCGACGCGCAGACCTGGACGCCGCCCAGCTGGGCGGAGATCGTCGAGGCGCACAGCGCCCGGGTGTACCGGCTGGCCTACCGCCTGACGGGCAATCAGCACGACGCCGAGGACCTGACCCAGGAGGTCTTCGTCCGGGTGTTCCGCTCGCTCTCCACCTACACCCCCGGCACCTTCGAGGGCTGGCTGCACCGGATCACCACCAACCTGTTCCTGGACATGGTGCGCCGTCGGCAGCGGATCCGCTTCGACGCGCTCGGCGACGACGCCGCCGAGCGGCTGCCGAGCCGTGAGCCGAGCCCGGCCCAGCACTTCAGCGACACCCACTTCGACGCCGACGTCCAGCAGGCGCTGGACACGCTGGCTCCCGAGTTCCGCGCGGCCGTGGTGCTCTGCGACATCGAGGGCCTCTCGTACGAGGAGATCGCCGCGACCCTGGGCGTCAAGCTCGGGACGGTCCGCAGCCGGATCCACCGCGGCCGTTCGCACCTGCGCGCCGCGCTCAAGCACCGTGCACCGGGGTCCGCTCCGGGCCGGGTGCGCCGGGGCGGGGCCGAGCCGGTGGCGGTGGGTGCCGAGCCCGCCGGGGCCGAACGGGGGCGGACGTGACCTCCGCCGAACCCACCGGCCGGGCCAGGCGAGGCTCCGGCTGGGCCCAACTCGGGCGCCGGGCCGAGCCGGTGACGGAGCTTCGGCCGGTCCCGCTGCGGGCCGCCGAGCCGGTTGCCGAGCAGCACCACCTCGGTGACCGGCTCTCCGCCTTCGTCGACGGCGAGCTGGACCACGACGCCCGCGAGCGGGTCCAGGCCCACCTGGCCACCTGCGCCGACTGCCTGGCCGAGGCGGACGAGAGCCGGGCGGCCAAGCAGCTGCTCACCACCAGTGCCGCCCCCGGTCCCTCCGCCCTGCTGATGTCCCGCCTGCTCGCGGTCGCCTCGCTACCCGAGGACGAGGACGAGGACGACGACCGGGGCGGCCCCGTGCTGCCGCCGGCCGGCGTGTTCGGCGGCAGCCGGCTGACCGGTGGTTCGTTCGGCCGCGGGGCCGGCGCCACCTTCGGTGCCGGCGCGTTGGGCGCGGGCTCGCCCCTGCCGGGGGTGGACCCGAGGGCCCGCAGGTCGGTCCGTCCGCTGGCGGCGCTCGCCGAGACCCAGGCGGTCGTCCGTCCCGCTCCGCGCGGCCGGCGGTTCGTCTTCGCGGCGGCCGGGGCGTTCTCGGTCGCGGCGGTCACCCTGGGCGGCGTCTCCGCGGTCTCCGGCGAGGAGCTGCACGGCACCGTCAGCCCGGTCAGCGGCCCGGGTGCGGGCTCGGTGGTGGTCCCGGCCGACTACCCCGCCGCGTACCCCGTCCGGGGGCCCGGTGGCGCCCTGGCGGCGCTGCCCTCCTGGACGCCGACCGCCGATCCGGCCCTCAGCCCGGTCCGGTTGCAGCAGTACCTCCGCTGAACCACGGCCCGGTACAGGGCCGTCCGCCTGCTTCTTTGCCACAGCTTCATCAAGCTGCGACTCCGGGACGTGCCGGTGGCCATTACTCTGTACTGACTGTCCAGACCTCATCATGCGCCGGGAGCTCGGGTGTTCACAGACATAGGCCCACTTGAGGTCGTGACGCTGGTCATCCTGGCCATTGTGATCTTCGGCCCGGACAAGCTGCCGAAGCTGATCCAGGACGTGACGGGCTTCATCCGCAAGGTCCGCACCTTCGCCGACAGCGCGAAGGAGGACATCAGGTCGGAGCTCGGCCCGGAGTACAAGGACTTCGACTTCGAGGACCTGAATCCGAAGACCTTCGTCCGCAAGCAGCTGCTCGGCGGCAACGAGGACCCGCTGGGGTTCAAGGAGATCCGGGACGGGCTGGACATCAAGTCCGCGCTCAACGGCGACCCGGCCTCGAGCCGGGCGGTCGCCGACCTGGCCAAGTCGGGCGCGCCGCTCGCCTCCCCGATCGCCTCTCCGATCGCCGCGGCCGACCCGCTGAAGAAGGAAGAGCAGCGGCCGCAGTTCGACCCCGACGCGACCTGATCCGTCGCCACCGCCCGCCCCCGACGCCCCGCCCGGCCGCCGTGCCGATCGGGGCGTCGGCGTGTCCGCCGCTATTGTGCAGAGTGCTAGATCGGTCAGTGCTGTACGAGGAGGCCCGGGGATGGACGCGACGAGTCGTGCGGTGGGGACGGCAACGGTGGGCGCCACCGTGGGGGCCCAGGCCCGGGCGGCGGTCGACCCGCTGGCGCCGTACCTGGCCGCGGACTTCCCCTGGTACGGCCTGGACGACGGATGGAGCGGGCGGCGCTGGCTGATGCAGGCCGGCGCGGCGCCGGGCCGGGTCGAGCAGCCGGTCGACTACGGCACCCTGGGCCACGGCGAGGAGCCCGCCAAGCACTACGAGGCCCGGGACGTCCGCAAGTTCGCCGTGGTGGTCACGGTGGCCCGCCGGGACAGCCGCCGCAGCGCCGACAACACCGGCATGCTGGAGGCCACCTCCGCCTCCTCCGCCGCCTGGCTGGCCGGCTCCGGCCTGCTCGCCGCCACCTGGCCCGGCCAGCTCGACCGCGCCCTCCGCCAGGACTGGCTGGACCAGCAGAGCGCCCTCGCCTGGGACCTCGCCGACGACCTCGACGGCCCCGGCTGGTCCCCCCTCACCCTCCCCGTCAACGGCCTCCCGCAGCCCTTCCGCTACCGCGAGTCCGAGTACGGCTGGGTCCTGGCCGGCGAGGCCCCCGGCGTCCTGCTGGGCGCCTACGGCCGCGGCGTCAGCGCCTACGGTGCGGGCTTCTCCACCGTCCCCGACCTGACGGTCTACAACGGCCGCTGAGTCAGTCGTAGCAGCGGTAGGAGCCGTCGTCCTGCTGGGAGACCCGGATGTGCCCGAGGCAGTGCAGCATCGGCGCCACCGTCACCGCGCGGCACCCGGCCCCGCCGACCAGCAGCAGGCTCAGCACCGCCACGGCGCCGGCCCGCAGGCGCGGCCCGGGTGCCGCCAGCACGACGGCCGCCGCAGCGGCCAGCACCGTGACCGCCAGCAGGACGAGCACGAGCAGACCGTGGTTGGCCCGTAGACCGGGAAAGTTCTCCGGGTTCCCGGCCTCGACCGTTGCCGCCAGGCTGACGAGCAGGGCGACCGCCGCCATGGGCAGCAGTCCGACGATCAGGCATCCCCTCATACGGCCGGGGACGCCGAAGGCCCCGGAACCGGTTCCGGGGCCTTCGGACTGACGTACGGTCAGAACTTGTTCAACTCAGTTCGGTAGGCCCCTGACCAGGCGAGGTCTCTTCCTGGACCGGCGGTTGGGCCGTCGAGGGGCCGTCAGCGGGGGAGGGGCCGCTCAACGCCAGGTCGATGGCAGCCTTGGGGCGGTTCTCGCTGCTCGGCATGAGGTGCGTGTAGGTCCGGAGCGTGAAGCCGGGGTCGTGGTGCCCGAGGTAGACGCTCAGGGCCTTGATGTTCTCCCCGAAGTGAAGCAGCACCGAGGCGTAGAAGTGCCGCAGTGCGTGCATGCCGTTCTCGCGTCCGGCGATTACGCCGGCGGATTTGAGGGCCGGGCGCCACGTCTCGATGTTGAAGCGGTTGCGGTTCAGGTTCTGGCCCTTGGCGTTCACGAAGAGCAGGTCGGCCGTGACAGGAGGGCCGTCGACTCCACGCCAGGGCAGCGTGACGGTGACCGGAGGGTATGCCGAGAGGTGGGCCCGGAGCGCCGCCGCAACGGAGTCAGGCAGCGGAACGGATCGTGTTCGCCCGCCCTTCGGCAGGGAGAACACAGGCCGGTTCCTGATCAGCCGGACCTGTCGGACCACGTGAACCACACCGTCGGCGAAGTCGAGGTCACTCGCGGCCAGACCGAACACCTCTCCCTGTCGGAGTCCGCAACCGGCCGCCAGATCGACCATCGGCCGGAATCGTGACGGGAAGGCGGCCCGCACCGCGAGAACCTGTTCGCGGGTCCAGGGGGTAAGGCGTTGGGGAGCCAGCTTCGGTGCGCGGACCGATGCGGACCGGCACGGGTTGCTGGGGATGATCCGGTCTTCCACTGCTGCCGTCAGCATCGTGCCGAGGTTCGCGAAGATCACGCGCTGAGAGGCAGGAGCAAGGCCCCCGGTGGCCAGCTTCACCAGCCAGTCACGAATGTCCGAAGGCCGGAGCGAACTCAGGGAACGACTCCCCAGGTGCGGCACCACGTGCAGGCGGATGCGCTGCTCGGTGCTGACGTAGGACTGAGGGTCCATGGAGAGCGAGGCCAGCCACTTCTCGGCGAACTGGCCTACGGTCGTGCGACCGATGCTCGGGTCGATGTACTGGCCGCGCGTCATGTCGGCTTCGAGCTGGGCGAGCCACTGGTCCGCTTGGCGCTTTTGGCGGTCGGCGAAGGACTTGCTTCGCTCGGTGCCGTCCGGGGCGATGTAGCGGGCGCGGTAGCGCAGGCCGGAGCCATAGCGGTCGGTCTTGACGCGCCGCGGCTTGCCATCGGGGCCGGTCTCGGTTTTGAACCAGCGGTCTTGGATGTGTCCGGCCATCAGGCAGCCGCCTCCTTGGTCAGGGTCTCGATCCAGGCGTGGACCTTGGCCGGGTCGAAGCGGAGGTGCCGGCCGACGCGGAAGCCGGGCGGTCCCACGCGCTTGCGGCGCCACTGGTAGACGGTCTCAAGTGGGATATCCAGCAGTGCGGCCAGATCGACCGGGGTCAGGTAGCGATCAGGCAGAGCCCCCCTTAGAGCCACGACAAGTCCCCTTCCTCTTGGTCGAGTTGTGCGCGGGCCTCTTGGCGGTCGGTGGTGCGTCGGGCGTGCAGGTCGGCGGCGATGCTGGCCGCGAGCATGGATTCGCCGGGGGTGTTGCCTGCTCCGGCGAAGGACCAGTGGGCGACGACGAGGGTCTCGGTGTCGGGGAGGTCGTCCAGGTCCGGGAGCCCGGCGGCGAGCAGACGTTCCCGAAGATCGGCGCGAGCCTGCTCGGCGCGGTAGTCGGCGCGGACCTGCCTGAGGGCGCCGAGGGTGGTCGAGTACGCCGGGGACTTGGAGGAGAAGTGGCCCCGGAAGCCGAGCATGTGGGACCAGTGCGCGAGGAGCCGATCCGGGTACAGACTGTCGAGGTCCCAGCAGGTTTCGATGAGGCGCCGGGTGTGGGCGGGCAGGTCGTGGCGGTCGAGTTCCTGGCGTTCCAGGATTCGGCGGTCCACGGTCTCGGTGCTCTCCGCCGACTTGGTGGCGTACTTGGCGACGTACGAGGCGACGGCCTGTTCGCTGATGTCTCCTCCGGCGAAGGCGCCGATGGGGCGCACGTCTACCTGCTTGCCCCACTGGAGTACCTGGGCTCGGACGTGCCCGGCGCTGGCGAGCGGGACGCCGGCCGATTGGGCGGCGGAGCGGATCGCGTCGTCCAGGAGGCTGATGCTGGCCCAGGCCGGGGGCGGGGTGTCGGGGCCGTCGGGGCCGTCGATGCGGATGACGGCGTGGAAGTGGACCGCGCCCCGGCGTTGGTACTCGGCGACCTTGCCGAAGGAGACCCGGGCGACGTCCTTGAACTCGGTCTGGGTGAGTCCGGCGCGCTTGGCCAGGGCCCGGCGTAGGGCGATGGTGAAGCGGCGCCAGAGGTCGGGGGCGTGGTTGTTCCAGAGCACCGCGCCCGCGTAGTCGTAGGCGGCCGGGTCGAGCGGCGTGCCCAGGAGTGGGGAGCCCGCCAGGTGGGCATGCCCGCAGCGGCAGGGGCCGGTGTCGGGCCGGTTGTGGACCGGGCCGAAGGACGGGGCCGTGAGGGTGGCGAACACGCGGGGGTGTGAACGGACCGACGGGGCGACGCCCTTGGTGGTGTCTCCGGCGAGTCCGGCGCGGATCAGGTGGAAGGTGTCGGCGGAGTAGGTGCGGGCGCAGGAGGGGCAGCGGGAGGCCCGCCGGTTGCCGCAGGCGACCTTGAGTCGCTGGCCGGGTTCGTGCTGGGTGGAGTAGCGGTTCCAGATGGCGCCGGTCGGGGTGTGGATGAGGGTGCGGAAGCCTTGGAGGTGGATGGGGTTGGAGCAGCCGCCGGTGCGGCGGATCTGGTCGGCGAGCTTGGGCAGGTCGCCCCGGGAGGCGAGGCGGGCCAGGTCGGCCACGGCCAGCCGGTCAACCTCCCGGGGCAGGGCGCGCGTTGGGGTCACGCGGCGACCGCCATGGCGCGGGTGAGGTTCGGGGCGTGGGTGGAGCAGCGCCGGAAGTACGGGCCGTCGTCAACGAACTCGTCGAGCGGGATCACGGACCAGCCGGTGAAGCCGTCGTTCTCGTCCCACTCGGCGATGTGGCACGCGCACTCGCCGTGCTGGCCGGGGTCGACGCAGCCGCAGGGCACCAGGACCCCGGCGGTTCCGCAGATCGAGCCATCCGCGTCCAGCACACGCAGCGTCCCCGAGCAGGACGGGCACACGTCGTCGTCAGCAACGGTGTGCGAGGGGATCTCGTGGGCCATGCAGGGAAGGAAGTTGCCCAGCGCGGCCTGGTGCTTCGCCGGAACAGGGATCAGGCCGGTCCCGGAGCACGGGCAGACTGCGGCGGACGTGAGCGAAGTGGCGTGCGTTGCAGGCATGATGGTGCTCCCTTGTACGAGGGGCTAAGGGGACGGCGCGTCGGCTTCCAGGCATGAGCGCGCCGTCCCCGCTGCATTCGCTTGGCGGCTAGCGGTACATCTCTAGAGAACTATGCATCTCTAGAGATGTCAAGCTGTGTCGCGCTCGCCGCCATGAGGGCTCCCCCCTAGGATGTCTAGAGAAGAGGGAGGAGTAGCGATGGCCAGCGGCGGCAGCGAGAAGCAGCCCAAGTACCAGCGGATTGCCAACGCTCTCAAGGCAGCTATCGAGTCCGGCGAGTACCGCCCCGGCGACCGTCTGCCGGGAGAGAACGACCTGATGGAGACCTACGAAGTAGCGCGCATGACAGCACGTCAGGCGCTCGGGGTGCTCCAGAGCGAGGGGATCGCCGAGGCGCGGAAGGGCGCCGGCGTCTTCGTCCGTGACTTCAAGCCGCTCAGGCGACGAGGTATCCAGCGCTTGGCCCAGGAGCAGTGGGGGTCGGGCCGCTCCATCTGGTCCGCCGACATCGAGAACCGGGCCCTCGTGGTCGACCAGGTCGAGGTGACCGAAGAGGGAGCGCCCGAGCATGTGGCGGGGGTGCTGGGGGTTGAGCCCGGTGAGGCGACCTGCGTGAGGAGCCGCCGCTTCGTCCTGGACGGGAAGCCGGTGCTGCTATCGACCTCGTACCTGCCAGCCAGCCTGGTTGCGGGCACTGCCATTACCGAGGAGGACACCGGCCCCGGCGGTACCTACGCCCGGTTGGCCGAGATCGGCGCCAAGCCCGTCCACTTCCGCGAAGAGATTCGCTCGCGCATGCCCACGATGAGTGAGACCAGCAGGCTCAGCCTGGCGGCCGGTACCCCGGTCATTCTGGTGTGCCGCACCGCGTTCGCCGACGGTGGTCAGCCGGTCGAGGTCAACGAGATGACGTTGGACGCGGCCTCGTACGTGCTGGAGTACGACTTCGACGCCTGAGCCCGAGCGCCTCAGTCGCTCGGCGGGTCCTAAGAAGGATGTTGGGATGTTGTGGTGGTGAGGGTGGTTGGTTACGAGTTTCGCTACTGAATCAAGGCTCGCTGCGCTCGCGGCGCTGGCCCGCCGCTCGCCGTCGCTCCTGTCTTCGCCCCGCTTCGGCGGCGCCGGCCGCGCCAGCTGGCGGCCAGGGGTGCCGAGGTTCAGACCCCGCCGTGGCCGGGGGCGGGTGGTTCCACGGTTTTACCCACCTGCCAGGACCGGGCCCCGCACCGAGCAAGACCGGGGGGCCACTCGGCCAAATTGCGGTCAGGCCCAGAAGCCCTGACCGAGTCGCAGCAGCTTACGGCCCCCCGATCATGCTCGGACCCAGACCAGACAGGACACCGGCCAAAACCGCTCCACCACCCGCGCGATTTTCCCCCGGTTAGAGTGGTCCAAGGTTACGAAATCCAAATATCAATCGAAGCGTCAAATTCTGCCCCCAGGATTCGCTGCAGATTGGCATGAGCGATTGCCGTCCCGACAAGCGTTGGCGTTGCCCGCTGAATTGATGTGGCGTTCCAGGAGGCAAGAAACCCATCAAAGCTTGGCGTATTCGATAGGATCTCCTCGGTGATCTCATCGTCAGACATGAGATTTGCTTGCAGGAGATTCCTCAAGACCTCTTGCTCGTCGGCTGGCAGTGAGCCAGTCGATTCAGATAGAGACTCTTCATCTACCGCATTAATTTGAACCAGGCTGGAATCTCTTATGCAAGAGATTGTCAGGCCGCTGTCAAGGTACGGCTTGATTGAGATATTTAGATCAGGGTCGATGCCCTTCGTGAAAAGCCCGGGGTAGGTCTTTCGGAGTGAATCGGGGATAATCCTGCTGCCCACTGAGCTGATCCTGAGGCAGCCTGCGGCCTCTAGGTAGCTGACGTCAGACTCGGTAAACTTCAAGCCGTCGATGAACGGTTCGTAGTACTGCTTCATTCTTGCGTGAAGGGTTTGGTAATTCGGCAGTTTTGTGTGTCTCACCGAGCAGATTAGGAATGTGGCTGTCAGCAGGCGCAGATGGCTTCCCGTGAGCTTCTGGGCTGCCGAGATCGATTCGTTCAGTGCGAGTTGCTGAATGTTTCGGTCGACTGACCCAATTCGTTCAACCAGCAAGCTCACCAAAATCTCCCCGAGATCCTGGTCGCCACTCTTTGCGTACCCGGACTGCGCCTCAATAATTGCTGCTTGGATTCCTGGATCCTGTGCATTCTTTAGTGCATCTGGATTTCTTTCGCTCAGCTCGGCAAGGAAGTTTAAGGTTATTTCTTGGACCCTTGCCTCGGCTTCACGGAAAGCGGCCTGCGAATAGGACGAAAGGGCGCCGTTTACACAGTTCTCGGCTACGGCTAGAACGTCGTCATATCCAAGCCCGAAATTTGCTACTCCTGCCTGAATTAGACTCGAGTTATTGCCAGCCTTCTGCCTTTGGCGCCAGATCATTTTGACTTCCCGATGTCATTTCTGTCTCCGATGGTGAGATCTCCCCCAGATTGGATATTTGTAGAATTGCTTCCACTCTGCTGGGATTGTCTGATGGTATTTCCGGATGGCCGAGCTGGTGACTGCTGTGCCAGGCTCCGAGCCTGGAGGACTCCCCAGATGGAAATTCCAACGCCAAGGATCCCTGTGAATGCGCCAATGATTCCCGAGACTTGGTTAGATCGCTCTAGTCCCAGATGAAAGAAATAAGCGCCCAAGGCGATAAGTGCAACACCAAAGAAAATGAGTCCGCCCCAGAGGAGCATCCGTTGAGCTCGCGTCATGGCCTCTATTCTGCCCCTGTGGCAGGCTCGGCGCACTGACCTTGCTATGGAAAGCGGGAAGTAGGTGACTGACGGGTTGCCACTCTGAGCGGTAGACAGAGGCTCGCGACGTGATGGCGAGGGGGTACCAAGGGGCCGTCTCTGGGCCGTGCGAGGCCAGCCAGCGCCAACCGACAGCGACAGAAGGTGACGGCAAACGGGCTGGTCAGCGGATCAGGGGAGCGCCCTGCCGCTGACCAGCCCGTTGCCTGATCAGAACTTGTTCTTCGGGGTCAGGCCCAGGGAGAGGCCGGAGAGGCCGCGCTGGCGGCCGCCGAGCTTGCCGGCGATGGTGCGGAGGGCACTGCCGGCGGGGGAGTCGGGGTTGGAGAGGACGACCGGGCGGCCGTCGTCGCCGCCCTCGCGGAGGCGGACGTCGATCGGGATCGAGCCGAGGACGGGGACGGTGGCGCCGACGGAGCGGGTGAGGGCGTCGGCCACGGTCTGGCCGCCGCCGGTGCCGAAGACGTCGATCATCTCGTCGCAGTGCGGGCAGGGCATGCCGGACATGTTCTCGATCACGCCGACGATCTTCTGGTGCGTCTGCAGCGCGATGGTGCCGGCCCGCTCGGCCACCTCGGCGGCGGCCATCTGCGGGGTGGTGACGATCAGGATCTCGGCGTTCGGGACCAGCTGGGCGACCGAGATGGCGATGTCGCCGGTGCCCGGCGGGAGGTCGAGCAGCAGGACGTCGAGGTCGCCCCAGTAGACGTCGGCCAGGAACTGCTGGAGGGCGCGGTGCAGCATCGGGCCGCGCCACACCACGGGTGCGTTGCCCGGGGTGAACATGCCGATCGAGATGACCTTCACGCCGTGCGAGGACGGCGGCATGATCATGTCCTCGACCTGGGTCGGCCGGCCCTCGACGCCGAGCATCCGGGGGACGCTGTGGCCGTAGATGTCGGCGTCCACCACGGCGACCTTGAGGCCGTCGGCGGCCATCGCGGCGGCCAGGTTGACGGTGACCGAGGACTTGCCGACACCGCCCTTGCCGGAGGCGACCGCGTAGACCCGGGTCAGCGTGCCGGGCTGGGCGAACGGGATCTCGCGGGCGGGCGCACCGCCGCGCAGCAGCTCGGAGAGCCCCTTGCGCTGCTCCTCGCTCATCACGTCGAGCTCGACCGACACCGACGTCACCCCGGCGACGCCGGAGACGGCGGTGGTGACCCGCTCGGTGATGGTCTCCCGCATCGGGCAGCCGGAGACGGTCAGGTAGATCGCGACCCCGACGGCGCCGTCAGCACCGATCTCGACCGATTTCACCATGCCGATCTCGGTGATCGGACGGTTGATCTCCGGGTCGTTGACGGTTGCCAGCGCCTCGCGTACGGACTCCTCCGTGACGCCTGCCGCAACCTCTGTCTCGTTGGCCATGTGTTGATGGTACGGCTGCGCCGGAAGACCGTTGACGCGGCAGTAACGTGCTGCCGGTCACAACCGGTCTGCGGTGTCCCGGCGTTCGTCCAGTTCCTTGAGCAGCGCCTGCAGTTCGGAGCGGACGAAGTCGCGGGTGGCGACCTCGCCGAGGCCGTGCCGGAGCGCGGCGACCTCGCGGGTCAGGTACTCGGTGTCGGCGATGTTGCGGTCGCTGCGGGCGCGGTCCTGCTCCATGTTGACGCGGTCCCGGTCGTCCTGGCGGTTCTGCGCCAGCAGGATCAGCGGGGCGGCGTAGGAGGCCTGCAGCGAGAGCATCAGGGTGAGGAAGATGAAGGGGTAGTTGTCCCACCGGAGGTCGGCCGGGCCGACGGTGTTCCAGAGCACCCAGGCGATGATCACCACCGTCATCCAGACGATGAACCGGCCGGTGCCGAGGAAGCGGGCGATCCGCTCGGACAGCTTGCCGAACGCCTCCGGATCGTACGCGGGCAGCGTGATCAGCCCGGGCCTGGCGGTGCGCGGCTGGTCCAGCCGGCCCCGGGACGGGCCGCTGGGCTCGGGGCGGGCCTTGCGCTGGGAGCCCTCGCGGGCGCGCAGTTCGCGCAGCTCCCGGAGTTCGCGCAGCTCGCCCTGGAGGCGCTGGCGCGGGGTCTCGTCCCGGCGGCCCTTGCGGTCAGCGTCCACTGCTCGCCTCGCTCTCGTGCGGTTCGCTCCCGTGCGGTTCGCCGCCGTGCAGGGCGGCCTCGCGCCAGTCCTCGGGCAGCAGGTGGTCGAGCACGTCGTCGACGGTGACCGCGCCGAGCAGGTGGTCGGCCTCGTCCACCACGGGGGCGGCGACCATGTTGTACGCCGCCAGGTAACTGGTGATCAGCGGCAGCGGGGTGTCCGGCGGCAGCGGGTCGAGGTCGTCGTCGACCAGCGAACCGACCAGGGTGTACGGCGGTTCGCGGAGCAGCCGCTGGAAGTGGATGGTGCCGAGGTACTTGCCGGTCGGGGTCTCGTTCGGCGGCCGGCAGACGTACACCTGGGCGGCCAGCGCGGGCTTGTTGTCGGCCACCCGGACCCGGGCCAGCGCCTCGGCCACGGTGGCGTCCGGCTCCAGCACGATCGGCTCGGTGGTCATCAGACCGCCGGCGGTGTTCTCCTCGTACGACAGCAGCCGGCGGACCGAGGCGGCGTCGTCCGGCTCCATCAGGCGGAGCAGCCGTTCGGCCGCCTCCTCGGGGAGGTCGGAGAGCAGGTCGGCGGCGTCGTCCGGGTCCATCGCCTCCAGCACGTCGGCGGCGCGTTCGTCCTTGAGCTTGCCGATGATCTCGACCTGGTCGTCCTCCGGCAGCTCCTCCAGCACGTCGGCCAGCCGGTCGTCGTCCAGGGCGGCGGCCACCTCGGCGCGGCGCTTGGGGGAGAGGTGGTGCATCACGTTGGCCAGGTCGGCGGGGCGGAGCTGGTCGAAGGTGGCCAGCAGGTTGGCCGCGCCCTGCCCCTCCTCGGTCAGCGAGAAGCCGCTGACGGCGGACCAGTCCAGGGTCAGCGTCTCGCCCTTGGCCTTGCGCAGCCGGGAGACCTTGCCGACCTGGACGAAGACCTTGCTGATCTCCCACTCGCGGACCCGGGTCTGCACCATCGCCACGTCCAGCACGGTGACCTGGTCGTCGTTCTTGGTCCGGGTGACGGTGCGGTCCAGCAGCTCGGCCAGTACCAGCGTCTCGGAGGGCCGCTGCTCGAACCGCCGCATGTTGATCACGCCGGTGGTGAGCACCTGGCCGGACTCCAGGCTGGTCACCCGGGTCATCGGCAGGAAGATCCGGCGCCGGCCGACCACCTCGACCACCAGGCCGAGCACCCGGGGCGGGCGGCCGCCGATCCGCAGCGAGACCACCACGTCGCGGACCCGGCCGACCTGGTCGCCGTTCGGGTCGAAGACGGCGACCCCGGAGAGGTGGGAGATGAAGACCCGGCTGCCTGGCCCTGCCATGGACTTCCTCTCTACGCGACGATCCGGGCCCAGGCTACCTGGCCGCGAACCGCGCAGCCCGCCGACCGGCGCCGGGTGGGTCGGCGGTACGGTCGGGGCTCGGCTACGGAGGGGGAGACCGTGAACGGGTCGTCACATGTCAGGATCGCCAGGCCGTCCAGGGATCTGGCGGCGGCCGAGCGGTTCTGGATCGAGGGGCTCGGCCTGAGCGTGCTGTACCGGTTCGAGGCCGACGGCAGCACCGAGGAGCACTCGCTCCTGATGGCCGGCTGGCCGGACGCCGCCTGGCACCTGGAGCTGGTCGACGCGGGGGCGGTACAGCCCCGGCCGACCGTGGAGGACCTCTTCGTGGTCTACCTGGGCGAGGCCGTGCCGGAGGAGCTGGTGGCCCGGCTGGAGGCGCACGGCGGGCGCCGGGTGAAGGCGCACAACCCGTACTGGGACGAGTGGGGCGTGACGGTCGAGGACCCGGACGGCTACCGGCTGGTGCTCTCCACCCGCCAGTGGTCCAACGGCTGACCGCCGGCCGGGTCCTGACCCCGAGTCAGGCCGTGGTGATCGGCTCCTGCAGCTCGGTCACCCAGCCGGCCGGGTCCTCGGTCAGCTCCAGGTAGAGCTCGCGGGCGTAGCCGAGCGAGCGGTGGCCGGTGGAGTCGATCCAGCGGGCCAGCGTCTGCGAGGTCGTCAGCACGTCGTCCATCGCGCCCCGGTGCACGATGGTCGCCACCGCCGGCAGGGCCGGCAGGTCGGCGATCTCGAAGCCGTACCCGGGGTCGGGCTCGGCGTTGACCGGGACCGCGGCGAAGGCGCGGACCCGCTCGGAACCGGGCTCGGCCTCCTCGTAGTAGGCCAGGCCCGGGCCGGCCGCGGTCAGCCCGGCCTCGTCGAGCAGGCCGCAGAGCCGCCCGAACAGCGGGCCGATCACCG
Source organism: Kitasatospora sp. NPDC002040 (assembly GCF_040296785.1). Lineage (NCBI taxonomy): Bacteria > Bacillati > Actinomycetota > Actinomycetes > Kitasatosporales > Streptomycetaceae > Kitasatospora > Kitasatospora sp. NPDC002040. The sequence goes on from NZ_JBEOXV010000003.1 coordinate 303,947, forward strand.
GGCCGATGTGCTCCGGCTCGAACCCCTCGGCCACGGCGGACAGCCGGGCCACCCGGACCGCCGGGATGCTCTTCACCACTACGTCGTCGGAAGGCATGCGCCCCTCGCTCTCGATCGTCCGGAGCCTCGACTCGACCCGGGCCAGCCGGACGGCTGCCTCCTCCACCGCCGCCGCCAGCTCCGCCTGGCGCAGGCGGAGCATTCCGCGCAGCTCCTCCGCGCTCACCTGCTCGTCGACGATGGCGGTCACCTGCTGGAGCGTGAAGCCGAGGTCCTTGAGCGCGATGACGCGGTTGAGCCGGGCGAGCTGGGCCGCCTCGTAGCCCCGGTACCCCGTGAACGGGTCCACCCGGGCGGGGAGGAGCAGGCCGATGGCGTCGTAGTGGCGGAGCATCCGGACGGACACCCGGCCGTGCTTCGCGAAGTCTCCGATGCTGAACATGATGGGGCTACTCCACGGCCTGACACGGTGTGAGGGTCAACTGCGGACCGCAGGCGGTTCAGCGCTTCCGGAAGAGCAGCTTGGGGAGCCCCGCCGGGATGGGCTTGCGGGTGGTGGCCGGGCTGGGCATCGGGGCGGCGGCGTGGGAGGCGTCCGGCATGCTGCCGGGCTGCTGGGTGAGCGGGCCGACCGGTGCCAGGCGGAGGACGCGGCACTCGCGGGCCCAGCGGTCGCCGATGGTGTCGGTGTCGGGGGCGTTCAGGCGCTTGCCCTTGAGCTCCTCGACCGCGCCGAGCCAGGCCTCGCCGCCGGGGGCGAGCTCGGTGACGGTGGCGGGCCAGGCGGTGAGCCGGCCCCACTTGTCCTTGCTGCGGACGGTGACCTCGGCGCCCTGACCGGCTGTCAGCCCGTGCAGGGGCTGCTCGATGCCGTCGCCGACCACGACCACCGCGCCGTCGTGCCAGGCGTGCCAGAGCGCCCGGCTCTGCGCCTGGCCGTCGGCCCGTACCCAGAGCAGGCCGGACTTCTTCGCGGCCTCCTCCAGCAGGGCCCGGTCCAGTGCGGACTGGTCGGGGCCGGTGGGGGCGTCGGTCGTCGTAGGCTCCATGGCCGACAGCGTAAGGCTTGGCCGCCCGGTGCTGTCCGCACGGTGTCTCACGGCTCAGGACGACAGTGCCATAGGACGATTTCAGCCCTTACCTTGGTAGTCCGTCCGTTCCGTCGCCGCCCCGAGCGGCCGACCGAGTCCCGTCCCGAGGAGAGCTGTGCCCGCCGCCCGGCCCGACACCGCCAGCCCCGCCCCGGTGGCGGCACCCGCGCTCACCGACCGCCCGGCCGTGCTGCCCAAGGTGGACCTGCTGCTGCTGGCGGTCTCGATCGCCGGCATCTCGCTCTCCGCCCCGCTGATCAGCGCCACCGCCGCCCCGGCGCTGGCGATCGCGTTCTGGCGGAACGTCATGTCGGTCGGGGTGCTCGGTCCGTACGCGCTGCTGCGGCACCGGGCCGAGCTGCGCGGGATCGGCCGCCGGGCACTGCTGCTGGCGGTGGCGGCCGGGGTGCTGCTGGCGCTGCACTTCGCGCTCTGGATGCCCAGCCTGCGGATGACCTCGGTCGCGTCGGCCACCGCGCTGGTGACCACCACGCCGCTCTGGACCATCCTGCTGATGCGGCTGCTCGGGCACCGGCCGCCCCGGCTGGTCTGGATCGGCACCTGCGTGGCGTTCGCCGGCGTGCTGGTGCTCACCGGTGTCGACATGTCGCTCTCGCCGGACGCGCTGCTCGGCGACGCACTGGCGCTCGGCGCCGGGCTGGCCGCCGCCGGGTACATGCTGCTGGGCGCCGAGGTCCGACGGACGGTCAGCACCACGGCGTACACGCTGGTCTGCTACGCCACCACGGCCGTGGTGCTGCTGGTGGTCTGCCTGTTCGCCGGCGTGCAGATGAGCGGCTGGCCGGCCGGGGTCTGGTGGCAGATCGCCCTGCTGATGGTCGCCGCCCAGCTGCTCGGCCACTCGCTGAGCAACCGGGTGGTGCGGACCCTGGGCCCGTCCATCACCTCGACCGCGATCCTGCTGGAGACCCCCGGCGCCGCCCTGATCGCGGCGCTCTGGCTCGGCCAGCTGCCGCCGGTCGCCGCGTACCCGGCCCTGGTGGTGATCCTGCTCGGCCTGGTCCTGGTCGCCCGCGGCGGCCGCAACCGCTGACGCTAGAGCCAGCCGTTGCGGCGGAAGCCGCGGTACATGCCGATGCAGAGCACCGCGATGCCGGCCATCACGATCGGGTAGCCGTACCTGCTGTGCAGCTCGGGCATGAAGTCGAAGTTCATCCCGTAGACGCCGGTGACCATGGTGGAGACGGCGAAGATGGCCGCCCAGGAGGTGATCTTGCGCATGTCCTCGTTCTGCGCCACCGAGACCTGGGCCAGGTTGGCCTGGAGCAGCGAGTTGAGCAGCTCGTCGAAGCCGTGCACCTGCTCGACCACCCGGGTCAGGTGGTCGGCGACGTCGCGGAAGTACTTGCGGATGTCCGGGTCGACCAGCCGCTGGCCCGGCTCGGAGAGCTGCTGCATCGGGCGCAGCAGCGGCGACACCGCGCGCTTGAACTCCAGCACCTCGCGCTTGAGCTGGTACACCCGGCCGACGTCGGCGCCCCGGCCGCCCTTGTTGGCGAAGACGTCGAACTCGATGTCGTCCACGTCGGTCTGGAGCCGGTCGGCGACCAGCAGGTAGTTGTCCACCACCTGGTCCGCGATGGCGTGCAGGACGGCGGACGGGCCCTTGGCCAGCAGGCCGGGGACGTCGCCGGACTCGCTCGCGCTCTCCAGCCGGCGGCGCAGCTCGTGCAGCGAGCTGTGGCCGCCGTGCCGGACGGTGATCACGAACTCGGGGCCGACGAAGACCATCAGCTCGCCGGTCTCGACCACCTCGCTGGTCGGGGTGAGCTGGTCGTGCTCGACGTAGCGGATGGTCTTGAAGACCGCGAACAGCACGTCGTCGTAGCGCTCGACCTTGGGGCGCTGGTGCGCGTGCACCGCGTCCTCGACCGCCAGCGGGTGCAGCCCGAAGCGCTGGGCGATGCCCTCGAACTCGGCCTCGGTCGGCTCGTGCAGGCCGATCCAGCTGAACGATCCTGCATCCGTCTCCCGGGCCGCGCGGACCCGGCGCGCCGCCTCGCGGGGGCTGCACCGGTCGCCGTTGCGCTTGCCGTCCAGGTAGACCGCGCAGTCCACCACGGCGGACGGGGTCTGGCCCTCGTGGGCCGGGTCGAAGCCGTTCACACCGGTACGGCGGGGGCGCGGGCGGACGACGGCACGCAGGTTGTTCATCATCGACATGACGGGCTCCTCGGGCAGGAGGCGTCGCAGCGCGGCACGGGAACTGACGGACCGTGGTGCGACGGCGGGGCGGCACGTTCATTGCGGCCGGGGCCGGGTGTTTCCGGAGCCGTGGAGAAAAGTCCTGCCGCCGCCTTGCTGGGGCGCGGTTTGGACGGATCGACTCCGGGGAATGTGCTCTCCCGGTCGGACGTGACGCTGCCTCAGGAACTCCGTCGAGGAGTCGGTACGCCGCTCAGACGAGGGCGGGGTGAAGGCGACGCGGCCGGGCAGAGCTGCCGGTACTGCATGGTCGGCTGGTATCCACCGCGAACCACCTCCTTCACGTCGCGGCCCTGTGGGCGGAGATTCCCCAGTGGCCAGCTCCATACCCTAACAGTTGACAGGGCGCCAGCGCCGGGGGCGTGCACCGGGCGGGTGTCAGCGGGGCGTTAGGGTCTGGCCATGGCGCACGACTTCCACGACCCCGCCGAGCTCTCCCGCGCGTCCGTGCTGGCCGCGGTCGAGGCCCGCCTGCTGGCAACTTTCGGTGAACCGAGCGGCCGGGCCGCCGTGACCTTCCTGGGTGCGGACCGGATCGAGGTGCTGCGCTTCGGCCCGGACGCCGACGACCTGGTGAGGTACGTCACGCTCGGAATGTCAGCTGCTCCGATGGCCGACCCCACCGCGGTGGTCGCCGATCCGGTCCGCGGCCCCCGGGTCGAGTTGGTGCTGACGGTCCGCGGGGGGCGCGACGACGTGCTCCGCACGCTGGCCACCTTCGCCGCCACCCCTCAGGTCGAGGGCCTGGTGCTGGCGCCCGGCGGTTCGCTCGACCTCGGTGCGCCGCTCTGGGCGGGCGCCCCGTTCACCTCGGTGCTGGCGGCCGAGCCCGGCGGGCTGGTCCCCGACCTGGAGCTGGCCGAGCCGGCCGAGCCGGTGCGCTTCCTGCCGCTGCTGCCGATGACGCCGAACGAGGCCGGGTACAAGCGGGTGCACGGCGCCGCCGTGCTGGAGGAGCGCTGGCTGCGGCGCGGCACCGACCTGCGCGACCCGCTCCGCCGGGGCGTACCGCTGGACTGACGACGGGTCAGTGGTAGTCCTTGATGAAGCCGTAGACGCCGCTGGCCACCAGCTGGACCGCGATCGCCGAGAGCAGCAGCCCGGACAGCCGGGTGATCAGCACCACGCCGCCCTCCTTGATCACCCGGATGATCACCAGCGAGAACCGCATGGTCAGCCACATCACCACGTGCATGGCCAGGATCGCGGTCCACACCGCGAGGTCCGCCGCCGCCCCGTGCGCCCCCTGGACGGCCAGGATCACCGCGACGATCGCGCCGGGCCCGGCCAGCAGCGGGGTGCCGAGCGGGACCAGGGCGACGTTCACGTCCTTGGTCTGGGTCGGCTCCTCGATCTTGCCGGTCAGCAGGTCCAGCGCGATCAGCAGCAGCAGGATGCCGCCGGAGACCTGCAGGGCCGGGATCGAGACGTGCAGGTAGTCGAGGATCTGCTGGCCGAACAGGCCGAACACCGTGATCACGCCGAGCGCGACGGCGGCCGCCTGCCAGGCCATCCGCCGCTGCACCTTGGCGGCCCGGCCCGAGGTGAGCGCGAGGAAGATCGGGATGGTGCCCGGCGGGTCCATGATCACGAAGAGCGTGACGAAGAGCGACCCGAAGGTCGTGACGTCGAAGAAGCTCATCGGCGGGGGCTGTTCTGGGGCGGTACGCGGCTCATGTGACGAATTGTCTGGTCCGCTCGCGGCTGACGCACCCTCAGCGCCCCGCCGATCACCCGGTGATCGGCTTCGCCCCCGTCGCCTGCGCCACCAGCGCCCGGTAGACCTCCGGGTCGGTGGTGTACTCGCCGAGCCGGACGGTCTTGCGGTGCCCGTGGTAGTCGCTCGACCCGGTGGTCAGCAGCCCCAGCTCGGCGGCCAGCCCGCGCAGTCGGGCCCTGGTCTCCTCGTCGTGGTCCAGGTGGTCCACCTCCAGGCCGCCCAGGCCGGCTGCCGCCAGGTCGGCGATCACCTGGTCCGAGACCGTCCGCCCGCGCTTCACCGCACCCGGGTGGGCGAACACCGGCACCCCGCCCGCCGCCCGGACCAGCCGGACGGCCACCGCCGGGTCGGTCTCGTGCTTCGGCACGTCGGCCCGGCCGCCGTTGGCCAGCCACTCATGCGTGAACGCGTCCGAGACGGTGGCCACCACGCCCGCCTCCACCAGTGCGCTGGCGACGTGCGGCCGGCCGACCGAGCCCGCCCCGGCGATCCGCTCCACCTGCTCCCAGCTGATCGGCGCGCCCAGCTCCCGGCAGCGCTCCACCACGGCGCGCCCCCGGCGGAACCGGTCGGTGCGGACCAGCTCCCGCTCGGCGGCGAAGGCCGGCTCCGCCGGGTCGAACAGGTACGCCAGCAGGTGCAGGCTGATCCCGCCGACCCGGCAGGACAGCTCGGCCCCCGGCACCAGCGTCAGCCCGGTGCCGCGGACCGCCTCGGCCGCCTCCGCGTGGCCCGCCACGGTGTCGTGGTCGGTCAGCGCGACCACGTCCAGGCCGGCCGCGACGGCGTTGGCGACCAGCTCGGCGGGCGAGTCGGTGCCGTCCGAGGCGTTGCTGTGGGCGTGCAGGTCGATGCGCACGGGTGACGGCTCCTCAGGGATCGGTGGACCCCAAATGTACGCGCCCCGGTCTCAGCCGAGCAGCCTCGGCGACAGCGCCCCGCACGGCAGCAGCCCCAGCTCCGCGCCCGCGTCCCGCAGGTCGGTGAGCACCAGCTCGTCGTACATCATCAGCGCCGACTGCTCGGGCCAGGCGATCGCCCAGAGCCAGAGCCCGCGCGCCTCGCCGACGTAGACCGCCCGGTCGGCCGGCGCCTCCGGGACGTGGAACATCGACGACGCCCGCCCGGCCGCCGTCACCTTGGTGTCGGCCGGCTTGTAGAGCGAGACGGTGTCGCCCGGGTCGGGGCCGGGCAGGCCCGCGTACCGTGCGCCCAGGCCGACGCCGAGCTCCTCGGCCACCAGCACCAGCTCGCCGAAGCCGCCCAGCGGCCCGGGGCCCGAGCAGGCCACGGCGGTCGCGCGGGCGCCGGAGACGTCGTCGCCGGCGTGTGCGATCCCGGTGAACAGCCAGCCGACCGGCAGCGGCCAGGGCAGCCAGACCGGGACCTGGGACCTGGCCACCGCGACGCCCAGGGCCTCCACGCTCGGAGGCAGCACCGGCTGCATCGGGTGTACGGCGCCGTGTTGGTCGCACTGCCAGGTGTCGGAGAAGAGACCGGGCGCGCGGACACGGGCGGCGCACCTCGGGCAGCTTGGCTCGCCCCTCATGACGGACAACGCTCCTCCCTCCGGAGCGCCGCGTCAAGGACGATCACCCGGATGGAGTGCCCCACACCGGGCCGCCGGCAGCCCCGTTGGGGAATGTCCCGTGCCGGACCGCGGCAAACGTACGGCTGCTCGGAGGCGGTGGTGCGGCAGACGCACTGACGCCCCGTCACCGGTGGATCTGGTGACGGGGCGTCAGTGGGGTATCGGTACGTCGGACGCGGCGGGCGCCGCGCCTGGCGCGGTCACGCCGTCTTGAACGGTCGGATGTACAGGCGCTCGCCGGTGCGGGCGGCCCGCTCCACGAACTCGCGGACGGTCTCCGCATCGGCGATCAGGGTGTCGGTGGCGGTGCCCTGGACGTCGTCCAGGCGGAGGATCTCGAAACGCATGGGTCTCTCCCTTCCCTGCCTCACTGCATGACTGAGGCTTCAACTGACAGCTCGGTCTTCGTCGTCCGGGGTGCTGCTGTCGTACTGCTCGTACCGGCGCCGGGTGGAAGCTGATCGAGCCTCATCGACCACGGTGCCGCACTGCTGCGTCGGGGCGGTTGCCCGCCCGTTAAGTCCCGGTTTCGGCGCACTGTGCGCCATCGTGGACAACAGGCCTTGCGGCGAGATGATTCCCGGACAGAATCAAATATTACCCGAACTAACGAATCTCTGCCCGGACAAAGCCCCCGCAGGCCGCTGACCGGCGGTTATTTCGTCAGGTCCCAGAATCCGGCGAGCACGGCCGCGGTCGCGGCAGGCTGCTCGGCGTTGGGCGAGTGCAGCGCTCCGGGCACGGTGGTGTGGCGGGCGCCGAGCCGTTCGGCCATCGCGCGCTGTTCGGGCACCGGCCAGGCGTAGTCCTGCTCACCCGAGACCACCTGCACGGGCAGGCCGACGGCGGCCAGCTCCGCCACCCGGTCCGGTGCGGAGACCAGGTGGCCGCCCATCTCGATCAGCGCCTCGGGGCGGTTGGCCACCCAGCGGCGGTGCAGGAACTCGCCGATCTCCGGGGCGGGCTTCGGCTTGTCCCGGTTCATCTCCTGGAGGACCTGCCAGATCTCCTCCAGGCTCATCCCGGCCAGCGCGTCGATCAGCAGCTTGGTCCGGGCGGCCTCGTCGGGCTCGATCGCGGCCGGCCCGGTGGAGAGCAGCGTGAGCGAGCTCCACGGCAGCGGGCCGCCCGCACGATCGGCGGCCAGCACGGCCTGGCGGCAGACCTGGCCGCCGAAGGAGTGCCCCAGCAGGTGCAGCGGCGTACCCGTCTCCAGCGCCGCGCTCAGCGCGAGCAGGTCGAGCGCCAGCTCGTCGATCGCGTACGCGGCGGGGCCGCCCTCGCCGCCGGTCTCATACTGGCCGCGCTGGTCCACCGCCACCGTGCGGTAGCCGTAGCCGGCCAGCGGCTCCAGGAGGGCGATGAAGTCCTCCTTGCTCCCGGTGAACCCGGGCACCAGCAGCGCCGTCCCCAGCACCGGGCCGGCCGGTTCTGCCACCAGCGACGCGAAGCTCCCCCGCGAGGTGGCCAGCCGGACGGCACTGGCACAGGCGGGCAGCTTCAGAAACGGCGGAGTGCTCACGGGCCGAGCTTAGTGGGCACATGCCAGGAGCCCGGGGAACGACGGCGTCGTTCCCCGGGCCCCTGGGCCTGTCAGTGGATCAGCTCTCGTCGGTGGTGGTCCGACGGGTGCGGGTCCGGCGGCGCGGGGCAGCCTCGCCGGCGGGGGCGGCCTCGGCGGCCGGAGCGGCCACCGCGGCGGCCGTCTCGGTGCCGGCGGCAGCCGAACGCGGGCGGCGACGGCGACGCTTCGGGGCGTCGCCCTCGGCGGCGTCCTCGACCGGCGCGGCCGGAGCGGCCTCGGTGACGGCCACGGCGCCGTCGGAGGCGGCACCGCCCCGGGTGCGGCGCCGCTCGCGCGGCGCCCGGGCCGGACGCTCCGCAGCCGGAGCCTCGGCCTCGGCGGCGGCCGGGCGACGGCCGCGGCCACCGCCCGCGGTGCGGGCACCACGGCCGCCGGTCTCGCCGAGGTCCTCGATCTCCTCGGCCTTCAGGCCCGCCCGGGTCCGCTCGGAGCGCGGCAGGACACCGGTGGTGCCGGGCGCGATCTTGAGCAGCTCGTACAGGTGCGGCGAGGTGGAGTAGGTCTCCTCCGGGTCCGGGAACTTGAGGTCCAGGGCCTTGTTGATCAGCTGCCAGCGCGGGATGTCGTCCCAGTCGACCAGGGTGACGGCCGTACCGAAGGCGCCGGCCCGGCCGGTGCGGCCGATCCGGTGCAGGTAGGTCTTCTCGTCCTCGGTGCACTGGTAGTTGATGACGTGCGTGACGCCCTCGACGTCGATGCCGCGGGCGGCGACGTCGGTGCAGACCAGCACGTCGACCTTGCCGGCCCGGAAGGCCCGCAGGGCCTGCTCGCGGGCGCCCTGGCCGAGGTCGCCGTGGACCGCGCCGGCCGCGAAGCCGCGCTGGGTCAGCTGGTCGGCCACGTCGGCGGCGGTGCGCTTGGTCCGGCAGAAGATCATCGCCAGGCCGCGGCCCTCGGCCTGCAGGATCCGGGCCACCATCTCGACCTTGTCGAGCGAGTGCGCGCGGAAGATGTGCTGGGTGGTGTTGGCCACGGTGTGGCCGGTGTCGTCCGGAGCGGCGGCCCGGATGTGGGTCGGCTGGCTCATGTACCGGCGGGCCAGCGAGATGACCTGGCCGGGCATGGTGGCCGAGAAGAGCAGGGTCTGCCGCTTGGCGGGCAGCATGGTGATGATCTTCTCGACGTCCGGCAGGAAGCCCAGGTCGAGCATCTCGTCGGCCTCGTCGAGCACCAGCGCCTTGACCTTGGAGAGGTCCAGCTTGCGCTGGCCGGCCAGGTCGAGCAGGCGGCCCGGGGTGCCGACGATGATGTCGACGCCCTTCTTCAGCGCCTCGACCTGCGGCTCGTACGCCCGGCCGCCGTAGATGGCGAGCACCCGGACGTTGCGGACCTTGCCCGCGGTCTGCAGGTCGTTGGTGACCTGGGTGCAGAGCTCACGGGTGGGGACCACGATGAGCGCCTGCGGACCGTCGGAGAGCTGGTCCTCGGTGGCCCGGCCGGCGTCGACGTCGGCACGGACCACGACGCGCTCGATCAGCGGGAGGCCGAAGCCGAGGGTCTTGCCGGTGCCGGTCTTGGCCTGGCCGATGACGTCGTGGCCGGTCAGCGCGACCGGGAGGGTCATCTCCTGGATCGGGAACGGGTGCAGGATGCCGACGGCCTCCAGGGCCTCGGCGGTCTCCGGGAGGATCCCGAGCTCCCGGAAAGTGGTCTTGGTGGGTTCAGCGGTGGTGGACAGGGTGCTGCCTCTTCCATGTGGTGGGGCCGAGAGCGAGAGGGCGGGCGGGCAGCCCCGTGGTCGGCAGCGGGCCGCAGAACAGCCCGACACGTCGGTTACGAGGTCGCACAACCGCGCCGGCCCCTGCGGCCTGCCGACCCGAACGGCCCGTGACGGGCGCTTCGGTCGGCGGCGTGGGGGAGGATTCCCGTGAGGGGCCAGGCGCGGGACCTGCGCCGGAGCGGCGTGGTCCGCGGCGGCCCTCGCTCGGCCACTGATGCGGTGCCAGGGCCCGAGGTCCGGGCCATGGTCGGAGCCGATCGGGTCTCCGACCGGGCATCCGCGTACGTGAACGCCCGGTGTCCGTACGCGGCACGTGCATGTGCCGCCGGGATACATCGAGCTTCCCTACCACCATACAGTCAGGCGACGACTCGAACACGTGACGTGCCCTACTCGGCGCCGGACGGCCCTGTTCACGGGGGATAGGGTGACGAAAATGGAGACTCAGGCAGCCGACGACGGCACCCCGCTGGACGCATCCGTCACTCCCGTCGCTTCCGACCCGCCCGCCTCGATCGGCGGCTGGGCGGCCCGCTCGGCCGACGCCGGCTACCGGGCCGCCGTGCTGGACCTGCTCGGGGCGCTGGCGTACGGCGAGCTGAGCGCCTTCGAGCGGCTGGCCGAGGACGCCAAGTTCGCACCCGGGCTGGTCGACAAGGCGGCGCTGGCCAGGATGGCCGCCAACGAGTACCAGCACTACCAGCTGCTGCACGACCGGCTGGTCGAGGTCGGGGCCGACCCGACCGAGGTGATGACGCCGTTCGTCGAGCCGCTGGAGGCGTTCCACCGGATGACCGCGCCCGCGGACTGGCTGGAGGGCCTGGTCAAGGCGTACGTCGGCGACGCGATCGCGACCGACTTCTACCGCGAGGTGGCCGTCCGGCTCGACGACGACACCCGCGACCTGGTGCTCCGGGTCTCCGGTGACACCGGGCACGCCCAGTTCGTGGTGGACCGGATCCGGCAGGCGATCGAGGAGAACCCCCGGGTCGGCGGTCGGCTGGCGCTCTGGGGCCGGCGGCTGATGGGCGAGGCGCTGAGCCAGTCCCAGCGGGTGGTGGCGGAGCGGGACGCGCTCTCGAACCTGCTGGTCGGCGGCGCCGAGGTGCAGGGCTTCGACCTGGTCGAGGTCGGCAAGATGTTCAACCGGATCACTGAGGCGCACACCCGGCGGATGGCCGCGCTCGGGCTGGCCTCGTAGCGCTCACGCGTGCCGGTGCCGCCCCGTCCCGGCCACCTGGTCGGGACGGGCGAGCACCGAGACCAGCAGGACCGAGGTGACCGCGGCGAAGAGCAGGGCCAGCGCGGGCAGGTGGTCGTCCAGGGCGTAACCGCTTATCCCGCCGCCGATCAGGGCGGCGGTCACCGCGGTCGCCACGGTCAGCGAGCGGGCGGCCGGGAAGTACGCGGGCAGCAGCACCAGCGTGCCGAAGCCCACGGCGAGGCCGATGAGGACGAAGGCGATCGTTCCGATGACCACGGGGTGCCTCCCTGGGGGGTTCCTCCTCGGGCCTACCCCGCCACCCCGGCCGGTACGCACACCGATGCAGAACGGCCGCCCCCGGGTGCGGGGACGGCCGTTCGTACTGCTCGCTGCGTCAGTTGGTGCCGAAGCCGACCTTGCGGACGCTCGGCTCGCCGATCTCCACGTACGCCAGGCGCTCGGCCGGGACGATCACGCGGCGGCCCTGCTCGTCGGTCAGCGTGAAGAGCTTCGAGGTGCCCTCCAGCGCCTTGGTGACCGCGCTCTCGACCTCATCGGCAGTCTGCGAGCTCTCGAGAACGATCTCTCGGGGCGCGTTCTGCACGCCGATCTTGACCTCCACGGCTTCCGTCCCTCCGGGTTGCAGCCATCCACACGCTCGAACCGCTGTTCGCGGGCTTCGCGCCGTACGGCTTCACCTTAGAGCAACCGCCGCGCCGATCGGCGAAGGTCCGGTGATCGCCTATTCGGCGGCACCGTCCGCCGGGCCCTCGCCCGGGTGCATCGGGAAGCCCTTGAGACCGCGCCAGGCCAGGCTGGCGACCAGCTTGACCGCCGCGTCGCGGGGGATCTCCAGGTTCTGCGAGAGCCAGTACCTGGCGGTGATCTGGGCCAGGCCGCAGACGCCGACGGCGAGCAGCTTGGACTCCGCGTCCGGCAGGTCGGTGTCCTCGGCGATGACCTGGCTGACCAGCGTGGCGCTGGCGTCGGCGGCCCGCTCCACCCGCTCGCGGACGGCGGGCTCGTTGGTCAGGTCCGACTCGAAGACCAGGCGGAAGGCGCCGGACTCGCTGGAGACGTAGTTGAAGTACGCCTCCATGGTCGCGGCGACCCGCAGCTTGTTGTCGGTGGTGGTGGTCAGCGCCTCGCGGGTGGACTCCACCAGGGCGTCGCAGTGCTTGTCGAGCAGCGCGAGGTAGAGCTCCAACTTGCCGGGGAAGTGTTGGTAGAGCACCGGCTTGCTGACCCCGGCGCGGTCGGCGATGTCGTCCATCGCAGCGGCGTGGTAGCCCTGCGCGACGAACACCTCCTGTGCGGCGCCGAGCAGTTGTTCACGGCGGGCGCTGCGCGGCAGGCGGGCACCGCGCGGGCGCTCCTGCGCCTCCTGGACGGCCGTCACGGGCGCTCCTCACTTCACGGTCTGCGGCAGCGCCCCTGGGACGGGTGTGCCGGGTATTGCTGGCAAGGTGACTGATTCTACTTTTCGGTAACCCGATCCGCGCCGGGCGAACGCGAGAAATGCGCCCGGACCCCCTTGTCGGAAGCACACAATACGGGGCCCGCCTGCGCTGTCCAGGGGGTGAGACGTCGTGGAGGCTGGGACGGATCCGCCGTGCTCACTACGATCGTGCCCCATGAGCACTGAGCAGCGGGTGATGGCCGACGGACTGGGGCCGGAGCGGACCGTGGCGGTCCCCGGGGCGGTACTGGCGGTGCGCGGTCCCGCCGCGGCCGACGACGGACTGCCGCCCGCGCTGTTCGTGCACGGGCTCGGCGGCTCGGGGGAGAACTGGACCGAGCTGGTCGCCGAGCTCTCCGGTGACCTCTCGGCCGAGACGGTCGACCTGCCCGGCTGCGGGTGGTCGGCCCCGCCCGAGGACGGCAACTTCTCGCTCTCCGGGCACGTCCGGGCCGTGATCGGGTACCTGGAGGCGGCGGGCCGGGGCCCGGTGCACCTGTTCGGCAACTCGCTCGGCGGCGCCGTGGCGGTCCGGCTGGCCGCGCTCCGGCCCGACCTGGTGCGCAGCCTGACCCTGATCTCGCCCGCCCTGCCCGAGCTGCCGCCGCAGCGCACCGCCTGGCCGACCGGCCTGCTCGCCGTCCCCGGCGTCCCCTCGCTGCTGCGCCGGACCCGCCCGGGCGGTGATGTCGAGCAGGCCATAAGGGACCTGCTGGCGCTGGTCTACGGCGACCCGGCCGCGGTGCGGCCGGCCCAGTGGGAGCGGGCGGTGGCCGAGTACCGGCGCCGGTCCGGGCTGCCGTACTCGCTGGCGGCACTGGCCGGCTCGGCGCGCGGGATCGTCTCGGCGTACACCGAGCGCGGCGAGCAGTCGCTCTGGCGGCAGGCGGGGCAGGTGAAGGCGCCGGTGCTGCTGGTGTACGGGCTGCGCGACAAGCTGGTCTCGTACCGCTCCGCCCGGCGGGCCTGCGCGGCGTTCGCGGACGCCCGGCTGCTGGTGCTGCCGGAGGCGGGGCACGTGGCGATGCTGGAGCACCCGGAGCTGGTGGCGCGCTCGGTGCGGGAGCTGCTGGCGGAGAGCCTGCGATCGGTCTAGAACGGCCCACTCCGGCCGAGGTCACGCCCTTTCACTCGTTCAGGTGGCAGCCAGGCAAGTGACCGAGGGGTCGTCAGCGTTTCGTTCTACCTTCGTGGTGTCGGACCGAACAGGTGTGGGGGAGCAGCAGGCGTCAGCGGCTGCGCAGGGTCGAGCGGTGCGGAGTCGCCCGCCGGGAGCCCGTTCTGAGTACCGGTACGTCGGCTGAGGCCGAGGCGTCACCGCACCCCGGTCAATCGAACCGCTCTGCCTGGAGGTCGTCGTGCGCATTGCTCTGCTCACCGAGGGTGCCGGGTCCCATGCCCAGCGTGCCGGCAGCTGGTGCGGGCGGCTGGTCGAGGGGCTGCCCGAGCACGAGTTCCGGCTCTACCTGCTGGGCGGTGCGGGGCAGCCGGCCGAGGGCCGGCTGCCGGTGGCGGAGCTGCCGCTGTGGGGGCGGCGGCCGAAGGGCCGGGGGCCGGCGCTGCACCGGAGACGCTCCTACCTGCAGGCGTACCGGTCGCTGATCGGATCACTGGTGATACCCGGCGAGCGGGAGTCCTTCGGCCCCGCGCTCTACCGGCTGGCCGCGCTCGGCCGGGAGGACAGGGCGCTGCCCGCCTTCCTGGCCTCGGGGCCGGCCCAGCGGGTGCTGGAGCAGGTCTGGCGCTCGCCCGGGGCCGAGACCTCGGCCGGCCAGCCCCAGGTCAGGGACGTCCTGGTGGCCGCCGACCTGTTGGAGCAGTGCCTGCGGCCGCTCTCCGCGCCCTGGTACGGCACCGGGGAGGGCGGGCTCGGCTCGGCCGACCTGTGCCACGTGGTGGGCGGCGGCCCGGCCGCGCTGCCCGCGCTGGTCGCCAAGCAGCTGCACGGGGTCCCGTTCGTGATCACCGAGCACGGCCTGCACCTGCGCGAGCAGTACCGCAGCTACCGCACCGCGCCGTACCGCTGGCCGGTCCGCGCGCTGCTGATCGGCTTCTTCCGGCTGCTCACCGAGGAGACCTACCGGCAGGCCGCCGTGCTCACCCCGGGCAGCGGCTACGACCGGCACTGGCAGGAGCGCTGCGGGGCCGACCCGGCCCGGATCAGGGTGGTGCACGAGGGCACCCCGGCGGTGGCCAGGGCGGCGGCCGGGCCGGAGCCGGACGGGCCGGTGCTGGTCTGGGCCGGGGCGCTGGAGCCCGGGCGCGACCCGGCGCTGATGCTGCATGCCTTCGCCCGGGTCAGGGCCGAGCTGCCCGGTGCCCGGCTGCGGATGTACGGCGAGGAGGGCGCACCCGGCTTCCTTGCGCACTGCCGGGAGATAGCCGGGCGGCTGGGTGTCGACGCGGCGGTGAGCTTCGAGGGCCGTCCCGAGGGCGGCCCGGCCGAGGCCTGGGCGGCGGGCAGCGTGGTGGTGTTCTCCGCGCTCGCCCAGCGCAGCCCGCGCCTGCTGGCGGATGCGATGCTGAGCGGCCGCGCGGTGGTGGCGACCGAGGTCGGGGTGGCCCGCGAGGTGGTCGGGCCGACCGGCCTGCTGGTCCCGCCGCGCGACCCCCGGGCGCTGGCCACCGCCTGCCTGGCCCTGCTCGGCGACGAGGAGCGGCGGGCCAGGCTCGGGCTGGCCGGGCGGCTGCGGGCGCAGGAGCGGTTCGCGGTGGAGCCGGTGGTGACGGCCTTCCGGGAGATCTACCTGGAGCTGGTCTCCCGCTGGCCCGCCTTCCCCACCGCGGCCAAGGCGGCGGCGCGCCCGTTCGCCCGGCCCGCCGAGTACTGGGTGGCCGGTCCGGCCGGTGCCGAGCCCGTGGCAGAGGCCGTCTGATGACCGGGCGGGAGGTCGCGGACCCGGTCCGGGAGCTGATGGAGCGTCATCGTGCCTCGTGCGAGCAGGCCGTGGACGCGCTGGAGCTGGCCGCCGCCCTGGAGGACGCCGGGATCGGCTCCGCCGAGGCGGCCCGCTACCGGCACGCCGACGTGTTCTCGCTCGCCGAGGAGCTGTACGCCCGGGTCCCGCGCCGCCCGCCCGCCGCCCTGCCGTCCGAGCCGCCGGTCCGCTGGCGGAGCCGGTCCTGGGCAGCCCTGCGCAGCGCCGTCCGGCACGGCCTGCCGGCGGCGGCGCTGGCCGGCGGGGTCGCGGTGCTGCCCGGTGCCCGGGTGCCGCTGGCCGTGTTCTGCGGCGGCTGGCTGGCCTGGGCCGCCGCCCGGCCGCTGACCCGTCCCGCCCATCCGGTTCGTGCCGCTGCCGCCGAGCCAGGCGGAACGGTCCTGCACCGGGCCGGGTACGGCGCCGGGGTGGCGCTGCTGGTGGTGCTGCCGGTGGCGTCCGGCGGCCCGGCCGGCGCGGTGCTGGGCGTGGCCGCCGCGACGGCCGTCGGCGCGGCGGAGTGGGCGGCCGACTGGCTGCGCCGGGTGGGCTGGGGCCATCTCGGCGCGGCCCGCACGATGGCGGACTTCCGGAGCCGGATGCGTCCGGCGCTGCCGGTGGCGTCCGGCCTGCACCTGCTGGCGACGGCCGGGCTCGGCCTGACCGGGCTGGTGCTGCTCACCGCGGTCGGCCCCCGCCCCGGTGGCGGCCTGCTGTACGAGGCCGTGCACCGGGCCACCGGTCCGCAGTGGGCCGGTCAGGCTGCCCTCGGCCTGCTGCTGCTCCCGGCCGCGGTGCTGCTGCGCTGCGGCCGGGCGGCCCCGGCCGCGGCCGGCCTGCTGGCGGCCGGAGCGGCCGGGGCGCTGCTGACGGCGGCCCGGTACCGGCCGGAGACCGCCCAACTGCTGGCCTGCGGTCCGGCGGCGGCCCTGCTGCTGCCGTACGCCTGGCTGGTCCTCGGCCGGCCCGGCGCGCACCGGCGCGTCTAGTCCCCACCGATCTCCGCACCAAACCGATCCCTGTACGAATCTCTTGGAAGGACACCCCCTGATGAGGGTGCTGCTGCTGGGCGCCGACGGCTTCATCGGCCGTCGGGTCGCCGAACGACTGCTGGTCGAACCGGAGCTCCAGGTCACCGTGCTCGGCCGACGCGATTCGGCCGACATCCGCTTCGACCTGACGGCGGGCAGCCCCGGCGCGCTGGCCCGGTTCCTGGACGCGGTCGCCCCGCAGGCGGTGATCAACTGCGCCGGGGCGACATACGGCAGCTCGCGCGCCCTGATCAGGTCGAACACGCTGGCGGTGGCCACGGTCTGCGAGGCGATCCGGCGCAGCCGGGAGCCGGCCAGGCTGGTGCACGTCGGCTCGGCCGCCGAGTACGGGCCGATGCCGGCCGGGGTGCCGGTGCCGGAGACGGCGGAGCCCAGGCCCGCCGGTCCGTACGGGGTGTCCAAGCTGGCCGGGACGGAGCTGGTGCTGGCCTCCGGGCTGGACGCGGCGGTGCTGCGGGTCTTCGACGTGGTCGGGCCAGGCTCGCCCGCGGCCTCGCTGTTCGGTCGGCTGGCGGAGGGGCTGCGCCGGGCGCTGGAGCAGGAGGAGCACCAGGTGCGGATGCCGGACCTGTCCGGCTACCGGGATTTCGTGGACGTCCGGGACGTCGCCCGGGCGATCCAGTCGGCCGCGGTCTCGGCGGCCACCGGCGTGATCAACATCGGCAGCGGCCACGCCGTCCGGGCCAGGGACGCGGCGCAGCTGCTGGTGCGGGCGGCCGGGTTCGAGGGCTCGATCGTCGAGGACGGCCGGGGGGCGGCGCTGCCCGTGCAGCCGGGGCCCGAGCACCACCACCCGCCGCAGTACCCGCCGCACCGTCCGGCCGCCGAGCCGGTGCAGTGGCGGCAGGCCGACGTCCGGACGGCGCGGGACCGTCTCGGCTGGCGGACACAGGTGCCGCTGGAGGAGTCGCTGGGGGACATCTGGCTGGAGACGGCCTGTCGGGTCTGAGCCCCGCCACCAGGGGAGTTGGGCCGATCGGCGCGGTCCCAGCATCCGGTGACGACCGTCTCACCCATCGGACCTGCTGTCTCGGAATACCCCGACCGAGTGACACTGTTGCCGTATCAGAGTCACCGATGGTGGCTCATGCCAAGCCCCGAACTGACGACCATCGGAGTCCCCGTGTCGCTGCCACCCCTGGTCGAGCCGGCCGCCGAGCTCACCGTTGACGAGGTCCGCCGGTACTCCCGCCACCTGATCATCCCCGATGTCGGGATGGCCGGGCAGAAGCGGCTGAAGAACGCCAAGGTGCTCTGTGTGGGCGCCGGCGGCCTCGGCTCGCCCGCCCTGATGTACCTGGCGGCGGCGGGTGTCGGCACGCTCGGCATCGTCGAGTTCGACACCGTCGACGAGTCGAACCTGCAGCGGCAGATCATCCACGGCCAGTCGGACATCGGTCGCTCCAAGGGCGAGTCGGCGCGCGAGTCGGTCCAGGAGATCAACCCGTACGTCAACGTGATCCTGCACGAGGAGCGCCTCGACAACGACAACGTGATGGAGATCTTCTCCGGCTACGACCTGATCGTCGACGGCACCGACAACTTCGCCACCCGGTACCTGGTGAACGACGCCGCGGTGCTGCTCGGCAAGCCGTACGTCTGGGGCTCGATCTACCGCTTCGACGGCCAGGCCAGCGTGTTCTGGGCCGAGCACGGCCCGTGCTACCGCTGCCTCTACCCGGAGGCCCCGCCGGCCGGCATGGTCCCGTCCTGCGCCGAGGGCGGCGTGCTGGGCGTGCTCTGCGCGTCGATCGGGTCGATCCAGGTCACCGAGGCGATCAAGCTGCTGGCCGGGGTCGGCGAGCCGCTGGTGGGCCGTCTGATGATCTACGACGCGCTGGAGATGAACTACCGCCAGGTCAAGATCCGCAAGGACCCGAACTGCGCGCTCTGCGGTGACAACCCGACCGTCACCGAGCTGATCGACTACGAGGCCTTCTGCGGCGTCGTGTCGGAGGAGGCCCAGGTCGCGGCTGCGGGCTCGACCATCACCTCCAAGCAGCTCAAGGCGTGGCAGGACGACAACGAGGACATCTTCCTCGTCGACGTCCGCGAGCCCGGCGAGTACGAGATCGTCAGCATCCCGGGCGCCGTGCTGATCCCGAAGAACGAGTTCCTGATGGGGAACGCGCTGGAGACGCTGCCGCAGGACAAGAAGATCGTGCTGCACTGCAAGTCGGGCGTCCGCTCGGCCGAGGTGCTGGCCGTGCTCAAGTCCGCGGGCTTCTCCGACGCCGTCCACCTCGGTGGCGGCGTGCTCGGCTGGGTGAACCAGATCGAGCCGCACAAGCCGTCCTACTAGGACGCCGACGCCGAAGGGGCGCAGGGCCAGTGGCCCTGCGCCCCTTCGGCGTTCGCGTCGGTTTCCGTTACAGCGCGCCCCGGCGCTGCAGGATGTTGTAGCAGAACCAGCCGGGGACGACCGGCAGCCAGAAGGTCAGCGCCCGGTACAGGAAGACCGCCGGGGTGGCGATCGAGGTCGGGACGCCGGCCGCGAGCAGGGCGCCGATCAGGGCGATCTCGACCGCGCCGATGCCGCCGGGGGTGGGGATCGCCGAGCCCGCCGCGTTGGCGGTCAGGAAGACCACCGCGACGGCGGAGAAGCTCATCGAGTACCCGAAGGCCCGGATCGAGGCGTCCAGGCAGGCGGTGAAGCTCACGGTCAGCAGCAGGATGCCGCCGAAGCCGGTGAGCAGCTTCCTGGGGGTCTGCATCAGGTCGAGCATCCGGGGCACCACGCCGAAGAACAGCGAGCGCACCCGGGTCACCACGAACCGCCGCAGCGGCGCCACCGCCGCGATCACCAGGCAGAGCACCGCCGCGGTCAGGATCGCGATGATCACCGCCTTGTCGGTGCCCTCCCCGCCCTGCTTCTGACTGCCCGTCACCAGGCCGAAGATGAACAGCAGCAGCAGGTGCCCGGCCAGGCCGGCCAGCTGGGAGGCGCCGACGCTGGCCACCGCAGGGCCGGAGCGGATGCCCGACTTCTGCAGGTACCGGGTGTTCAGCGCGATGCCGCCGATGGCGGCGGGCGCGACCAGCTTCACGAACGAGCCGGCGATCTGGGCCGCCACCGTCCGCCGGAACGGCAGCCGCTCCGGCACGAAACCGGTCAGGCTCATCGAGGCCGCCACGTAGGTGGCCGCGGCGGCGGCCAGGGCGGCGGCCGCCCAGGCCAGGTTCATCTGGTCCAGTTTGAACTGCTCGGGCTTGACCGTGGTCAGCGCGAAGTACGCGGCGAAGGCCAGCGCCACCACGGTGATCACGGTCTTCGGCTTGAGCCGCTCGATCTTCTCCGGTGCCAGCGGGGCCTCCGGGACGACCTGGAGGATCTGGCTGCGGATCCGGCTGAGCAGGTCCTCGCTGGCCGCCGCGATGTCCTCCTCGGCCTGCTGCTGGGTCCGCTCGCCGGCCGCGACCTGCTCCAGCGCCAGTGCCTGCGCGGCGGACTTGCGCTCCTTGTTCAGCCGGGCCAGGTCGATCCGGGTGGACCGGCTCAGCCCGACCGGCTGGAGCAGCGGCAGCGCCGCCGCGACCCGGTCCGCGCCGAGCGCTCCGTTGGCGACCACCACCGCGCGCTCCGGGCCGATCCGCAGCGCGAAGGTGGTGAGCAGCTGGGCGACGTCGATCCGCAGCGTCAGGTCGCCCGCCGCGATGTCGCCGCCGGAGAGGTTGACCAGGTACCCGGTCTTCTCGTCCACCACCAGCAGGGACTCGCCGGTCAGGCGGCGGTGCGCGATCCGGCGTTCGTGCAGGGCGTCGACGGCCTCCCAGAGCGAGGCCATCACCTGGTCGGTGACCTCCGCGTCGGCCAGCTCGTCCAGCGGACGGCCGGTCAGCTTCTCGTACACCAGGATGGCGGCGTCCGGGCCGAGTTCCGAGGTGGCCACCAGCTGCGGGGCGCGGGCGCCGGAGGCGGTGGCCGCGTACGCGATCAGGGCCTCCTGCTCCAGCGCCTGGCGCAGCGACTGGGGGCTGCGCCGGACCGCGACCGAGCGCAGTCTGACCCGGCGCCAGGCGCGGTAGAAGAAGCCGGAGGCCTGCTGCTCGCGGTCGATGATGTGCACGTCCAGCGGGGGGCCGGAGTGCTGCTCGACGTAGTAGCGCCGGGTGCCGCCGGGGGCGTCCGGGGCGCGGTGCGCGCCGGCCGGGGCGAAGCCGACCTTGCGCAGGCCGATCATCAGGTGCTGCCCGGTCGGGCGGATGTTGGGGGAGCCGATCGCGTACAGCGTGGCGTAGGCGACCGACCAGCCGATCAGCACGGTCAGGATCAGCGAGAGCAGGGTGGTGTAGCCGCTGATCAGCTCGGTCAGACCGCTGAGCACCACGACCGACCAGAGCGCGACCCGCCAGCGCGGGCGGCTCGACATGCCGACCGCCGTCATATAGGCGATCACCGGCGCGAGGTAGCCGTGCACCGGGTCGGTGAGCACCTGGCTGCCGCTCGGCTGCAGCTGGGTCAGCGCCTGCCGGACGGTCTCGGGGGCGCCCGCGGCGACCCACCAGTCCACGCCGAGCGAGGCCCCGTACGCCAGCACCGAGGCGAGCACGCCGTCGGCGACCCGCAGGCCGTCCCGCTTGATCAGCCGCTCGACCGCGAAGGAGAGCGGGACGGCCAGCACCGCGATGCTGGACGCCAGCCCGGCGACGGTGGTCAGCCAGCCCGGGATGCGGTGCGCGTTGACCGCGATGTCGTGTTCCAGGCCCGAGGTGGTGGAGACCGCGAAGCGGGCCACCAGGAAGAGGGCCACTATGCCGGAGAGCCCCGCCAGGAAGCGGATCAGGTCCGACGGGCGGTGCGCCCGGGCCGCGAGCAGCGGCTCGTCCACGGCGAGGTTGTCGCCGCTCGGTGGCTCGTCGGCCACTCCTTCTTCCCCCTTGGTCAGCGACGGCGGCGGCGGTACGGGAGATGCGGTGGCGGGCCCCTGCGGGCCCTCGTCCACGTCCACTTCTACCGTCCCGGTCATCTGGTCTTGTCCTCGTATCACCACTCACCGCCCCGAAGATGGTGGCACGCCGGGTCGGCCCGTGCCGGACAGGGGCCACATCGGGCGCGCCGAATCCCTCCCTGGGGGTGGCCCGATCGACCGGATGGTGCCGGAGATCGCCCGGCTTTGGCAGGATGCCGGGGTGACGAACAGTGAGCCGGGGGACGAGCTGCCCGCGTACGCCGAGTCGGTGCTCGACCTGACCGAGCGCATTCCGCCCGGCCAGGTGATGACGTACGGCGACGTCGCCGAGTACCTCGGCCGGGGCGGACCCCGGCAGGTAGGCCGGGTGATGGCGCTGTACGGGTCGGGGGTGCCCTGGTGGCGGGTGGTGCGGGCGGACGGGCGGCCGCTGCCCGGCCACGAGCACCGGGCGCTGCCCGAGTACCGGTCCGAGGGCACGCCGCTCCGGCTGGTCGGCGGCGAGCCCCGGGTCGACCTCCGGCTGGCCCGGTGGGACGGGACCGGAGCGGGGCAGCCGCGCGGGTAGGCTCGTCCGGGTGTCGTCCCCGTTCCGACTGGTCCGCAGTCCGCTCGCGCAGCCGGCCCCGCCCGTGCTGGACGAGTACCAGCGGGCCGTGGCCGAGCACACCGACGGGCCGCTGCTGGTGCTCGCGGGGCCGGGGACGGGCAAGACCACCACACTGGTGGAGTCGGTGGTCCGGCGGATCGAGCGCGGCACCGACCCGGAACGCATCCTGGTGCTCACCTTCAGCCGCAAGGCCGCGATGGAGCTGCGGGACCGGATGACCACCCGGCTGGGCACCGGCTCGGCCACGCCGCAGGCCACCACCTTCCACTCCTTCTGCTACGCCCTGCTCCGAGCCGAGCAGGAGCCCGCCGCGTACGGCGAACCGCTGCGGCTGCTGTCCGGGCCGGAGCAGGACGTGATGGTCCGCGAGCTGCTGGCCGGGCACGCCGAGGACGCCAGGGACGGCGCCGGCGGCATCCCCTGGCCGCTCGACCTGCGGGCCTGCCTGACCACCCGCGGTTTCGCCGACGAGGTCCGCGCGGTGCTCGCCCGCAGCCGGGAGCTCGGCCTCGGCGGCCAGGAGCTGACCCGGTTCGCCGCCGGGGTGCAGCGCCCCGACTGGGCCGCCGCCGCGCACTTCCTGGCCGACTACCTGGACGTGCTCGACCTGCGCGGCGTGCTCGACTACGCCGAACTCGTCCACCGCGCCGTGCTGCTGGCGGAGCGCCCCGAGGTCGGCGACCGGCTGCGGGCCCGCTACGACGTGGTCTTCGTCGACGAGTACCAGGACACCGACCCGTCCCAGGTCCGGCTGCTGCGCCAACTCGCGGGCGGCGGGCGGGACCTGGTCGCGGTCGGCGACCCGGACCAGTCGATCTACGCCTTCCGGGGCGCCGACATCAACGGCATCCTCGACTTCCCGGACGCCTTCCCGAAGGCCGACGGCCGCCACGGCGAGGTCAAGGTGCTCCGGGTCTCCCGCCGCTCCGGCGCGGTCCTGCTGGCCGCCGCCCGGGAGCTCACCCGGCGGATGCCGATGGGCCGGCTGCCCGCCGAGAAGCTGGCCCAGCACCGCGCCCTGCTGCCCTCCCGCGAGGGCGGCCGGGTCGAGGTGTACACCTATCCGACCCCGGGCGCCGAGCTGGACTCGGTCGCCGACCTGCTGCGCCGCGCCCACCTGGAGGACGGCGTGCCGTGGGGCGAGATGGCGGTGCTGGTCCGGGCCGGCGGCCGGTCCATCCCCGGCGTGCGGCGGGCGCTGAGCGCGGCCGGGGTGCCGCTGGAGATCGACGGCGACGACCTGCCGCTCCGTGAGGAGCCGGCCGTGGTCCCGCTGCTGACGGCCCTCCGGGTCTGCGCCCACCCCGCCGAGCTCTGCACCGCCGAACAGGCCCACACCCTGCTCACCGGACCGCTCGGCGGCCTGGACGGCTCCGACCTGCGCCGGCTCGGCCGGGCCCTGCGGGAGGAGGAGCGCCAGGCCCTGCGCGGCGCCGAGGAGCCCGCCGTGGTGCGCCCGGCCGAGGAGCTGATCCGGGAGGCGCTGGCCGAGCCCGACCGGCTGGTGGCGATGGAGCCCGGCTACGCCCGGCGGGCCCGCGAGCTCGGCGTGCTGCTGCGCAAGGTCCGCGAGCAGCTGGCTGGCGGCGGCGGGGCCGAGGCCGCGCTCTGGGAGCTCTGGGACGGCAGCCGCCGCTGGCGCGAGCGGCTGGAGCGGGCCGCCCTGCGCGGCGGCGCGGCCGGCCGCAACGCCGACCGGGACCTGGACGCGCTCTGCGCCCTGTTCGAGACCGCCGCCCGGGCCGAGGAGCAGGTGGCCGGGCACCGGGGCGCCCAGGAGCTGCTGGCCGAGCTGGAGGCCCAGGACATCGCCGCCGACACGCTGGCCGTCCGGACCGTCCGCCCGGAGGCCGTCCGGCTGATGACGGCGCACCGGTCCAAGGGGCTGGAGTGGCGGTTGGTCGTGGTGGCGGGCGTGCAGGACGGGCTCTGGCCCGACCTGCGGCGCCGCGGCTCGCTGCTGGAGGCGGACCGGATCGGCCGGGACGGCCTGGCCGAGCCGCTCTCCCCGGCGGCCCTGCTGGGCGAGGAGCGGCGCCTTTTCTACACCGCCGTCACGCGCGCCAAGGACCGGCTGATCGTCACCGCGGTGAAGGCGCCCGCCGAGGACGGCGACGAGCCGTCCCGGTTCCTGCGCGAGCTGTACCGGGAGGAGCTCGACCCGAGGACCGGCCGGGTGCTGCGCCGGACCCCGCAGGTGACGGTCGAGGATGTGACGCACCGTCCGAAGCGGCCGCTGGCCGTCTCCGCGCTGGTCGCCGAGCTGCGGGCGGTGACGGTCGACCCGGCCCGCCCGCCCGAGCTCCGGCGGGCCGCCGCCGAGCGGCTGGCCCTGCTGGCCGGGGCCGCCGACGAGGACGGCGCCCCGCTGGTGCCCGCCGCCCACCCCGACCGGTGGTGGGGGCTGGTGGACCGGACCGAGTCGGTCGAGCCGCTGCGGGACGCGGCGGAGCCGGTGCGGCTGTCCGGGAGCGGGCTGGAGCAGCTGGAGGGCTGTTCGCTCCAGTGGTTCCTGGAGAAGGACGTCAAGGCGGGGACGACCACCACGGCGGCGCAGGGCTTCGGCAACGTGGTGCACGCGCTGGCCGACGAGGTCGGCTCCGGGCGGACCCCGGCGGACCTCGCGGTGCTGATGGAGCGGCTGGACACGGTCTGGGACGCGCTGGCCTTCGACGCACCGTGGAAGTCCCAGCAGGAGAAGGAGCAGGCCAGGGCGGCGCTGGAGCGGTTCCTGCACTGGCACGTGCTGGAGCGGGGCCGCAGCACGGTGGCCACCGAGCACGGCTTCGACCTCACCCTGCCGGTCGGCGACATCGCGGTCCGGATCCGGGGCTCGATGGACCGGGTCGAACGGGACGAGGCCGGCCGGGCGTACGTGGTCGACTTCAAGACCGGCAAGCAACTGCCGACCGAGAAGTCGCTGCCCGAGCACAAGCAGCTGGCGGTCTACCAGCTCGCCGCCCGGGCCGGGGCGCTCGACGGCCTGCCGGGGTTCGAGCAGCAGCCGGTCGAGGTGGGCGGCGCGGAGCTGGTCCACCTGCGGGCGGAGGCCTCCAAGGCGGCGCCGGACGCACCCAAGGTGCAGCACCAGGGGCCGCCGGAGGAGCCCTGGGTGGAGAACCTGCTCGCGGACACGGCGGGGAAGGTGCTGGCGGAACGCTTCACGCCGTCCGCCGGGGAGTCGTGCGCCCGCTGCGCCTTCCGCAGCAGCTGCACCGCCCAGCGGGACGGCCGCCAGCTGCTGGACTGAGCCCCGGGCCCGTGGTGGTTAGGGTTGGCGGATGCGACCAGTGCTCAGTGACCCGGAACAGCTCAAGGAGCTGCTGGGCGTCCCGTTCAACCGGGAGCAGATGGCCGCGATCGGGGCGCCGCTGGAGCCTGCGGTGATCGTGGCGGGGGCCGGGTCGGGGAAGACCACGGTGATGGCGGCCCGGGTGGTGTGGCTGGTCGGGTCGGGGGCGGTGCGGCCGGAGCAGGTGCTGGGGCTGACGTTCACCAACAAGGCGGCGGGCGAGCTGGCCGAGCGGGTCCGGGCGTCGCTGCTGCGGGCCGGCGTGGTGGACGACGTGCAGGAGTCGCTCGGCGAGCCGGAGATCTCGACGTACCACGCGTTCGCCGGGCGGCTGCTGAAGGAGCACGGTCTGCGGCTCGGCATCGAGCCCGACGTCCGGCTGCTCGCCGACGCGACCCGGTTCCAGCTGGCGGCCCGGGTGCTGCGCCACTCGCGCGGCCCGTACCCGTCGCTGACCGGTGCGTTCTCCGGTCTGGTCGCCGAGTTGATCGCGCTCGACTCCGAGCTGGCCGAGCACCTGGTGCAGCCGGCCCGGCTGCGCGCCTTCGACCGGGAGCTGCTCGATCTCGCCGCGGCCGCGAAGCTCGGCAACGACGACCTGCGGGCGATCCCGGTCACCGCGAAGGCCCGGCTGGAGCTGCTGGAGCTGGTGGAGGAGTACCGCCGCCGCAAGCAGTCCGCGAACCTGATGGACTTCGGCGACCAGATCGCCGCCTCGGCCCGGCTGGCCCAGGAGCGGCCGGAGGTCGGGGCGCTGCTGCGGGAGCAGTTCGAGGTGGTGCTGCTGGACGAGTACCAGGACACCTCGGTGGCCCAACGGCTGATGCTGGCAGGGCTGTTCGGCTCCGGCAGCGGACATCCGGTGACGGCGGTCGGCGACCCGTGCCAGGCGATCTACGGCTGGCGCGGCGCCTCGGTGGCCAACCTGGACGACTTCCCCCGGCACTTCCCGCGCCGCTCCGGCGCGCCCGCGCACCGGTACTCGCTCAGCGAGAACCGGCGCAGCGGCGGCCGTCTGCTCGCCTTCGCCAACCAACTGGCCGCCCCGCTGCGGGAGATGCACGCGGGCGTGGAGGCGCTGCGGCCCGCCCCGGGGGCCGAGCAGGACGGCTTCGTCCGCTGCGCGCTGCTGCCGACCCATGCCGAGGAGGTGGAGTGGCTGGCCGACCGGATCGCCCACCTCACCGCCACCGGCACCGCGCCGGGACGGATCGCGGTGCTCTGCCGGAGCGGCTCGGCCTTCCCGGACATCCACGCCGCCCTGGTCGCCCGGGAGGTGCCGGTCGAGGTGGTCGGGCTCGGTGGGCTGCTCCAACTCCCCGAGGTGGCCGACCTGGTGGCGGTCTGCGAGGTGCTCCAGGACCCGACCGCGAACGCCTCGCTGGTCCGACTGCTGATCGGTCCGCGCTGGCGGATCGGCCCGCGCGACCTGGCCCTGCTCGGCCGCCGGGCCGCCGCCCTGGTCCGGACCGGCCGGTCCGAGGGGACGGACGCGCTGGCGGCGGCGGTGGCGGAGACCGATCCGACCGAAGTCGTGTCACTGGCGGACGCGTTGGAGAGCTTCCTGGACGCCGAGCAGCCGGACGAGCTGCCGTTCTCGGCCGAGGCCCGGGTCCGGTTCGCCCATCTGGCCCGGGAGACCCGGGAGTTGCGCCGCTCGCTGGCCGAGCCGCTGATGGACGTGCTGCACCGGGTGCTGGCCGTGACCGGGCTGGAGATCGAACTCTCGGCCTCCCCGACCGCCTTGGCCGCCCGCCGCCGGGAGACCCTGCACGCCTTCCTGGACGTCGCGGCCGGCTTCGCCGACCTGGACGGCGACCCGGGCCTGTCCGCCTTCCTGGCCTTCCTGCGCGCCGCGCAGGAGTACGAGCGCGGTCTGGACAGCAGCCTGCCCGGCGGCGAGGACACCGTGAAGGTGCTCACCGCGCACAAGTCCAAGGGCCTGGAGTGGGACGTGGTGGCGGTGCCCGGCCTGGTCCGCGAGGCGTTCCCGAGCGCCAAGGGCCGGGAGCGCTGGACCAGCACCAAGAAGGTGCTGCCGCACGCGCTGCGCGGCGACGCCGCCACTCTGCCGGTGCTGGCGGAGCTGGCGCCGAAGGAGATGAAGGTGTTCAAGGCCGAGATGGCCGAGCACTCGAAGACCGAGGAGCTCCGGCTCGGCTACGTCGCCTTCACCCGCCCCCGGGAGCTGCTGCTCGCCTCCGGGCACTGGTGGGGGCCGAGCCAGAAGCGCCGCCGGGGCCCGTCCGAGTTCCTCACCGCGCTGGCCGAGCACGCCGGGCAGCCCGGCAACGGCGAGGTCGAGGTCTGGGCCGAGCCGCCGCTGCCGGACGCGGAGAACCCCGCGCTGGACACCTCGGTGGAGACCCCCTGGCCGCTGCCGCTCGACCCGGCCGCCCAGCTGGCCCGGCGCCGGGTGGCCGAGGTGGTGCACCGCCGGCTGGCGGGGGAGCCCGCCCCCGCACCGGAGCGGATGGCCCCGGAGTCGGAGCGTCAGGTCGCGTCCTGGGACCGCGATCTGACGGCCCTGCTGGGCGAGCTGGAGCGGTCCCGCCGGGCGGTCCGGGAGGTCCCGCTGCCCGCCTCGCTCTCCGCCACCCAACTGCTGCGGCTGGCCGCCGACCCGGACGGCTTCGCCCGGGAGCTGGCCCGCCCGATGCCGCGACCCCCGCAGCCCGCCGCCCGCCGGGGCACCCGCTTCCACGCCTGGGTGCAGGCCCGGATCGAACCGCTGCTGCTGGTCGAGCCGGATGCGCTGCCCGGCGTGGACGACGACGGGATCGAGGACGAGCACGACCTGGACCGGCTCAAGGAGGCGTTCCTGCGCAGCCCGTACGCCCGGCGGAAGCCGTACCGGGTGGAGGCGCCGTTCCAACTGGTGCTGGGGGGGCGGGTGGTGCGCGGCCGGATCGACGCGGTCTACCAGGAGGGTGACGGTGGCTCAGGGTCACCAGCAGCCCCCCGCTGGGAGGTGGTCGACTGGAAGACCCACCGGGAGGAGACCGCCGACCCGCTCCAGCTCGCGGTCTACCGGCTGGCCTGGGCCGAACTGATGGGCGTCGAGCCGGAGCAGGTCATCGCCTCGTTCCTGTACGTCCGCAGCGGCCGGATCGAAAGACCGACCGAACTTCCCGACCGAAAAGAGTTGACCCGGCTTCTGATCGGGAATGACTCAAGTTGAGTCACGCAGAGCATCCAATTCGTCACGGCATCGTGCGAAACCTGTGCGCTGTGCACTATTCGCGCCTATTGTGGGGTCGGTAACCGGTCACTCCCGTACTCCGGCCACCCGTCAGGGCTCCACGACCTGACCCTCTGTCATCACCGCAGGTGTCCCAGGCACCGGCCACCTTTCGCTGGAGAGACCGAAGTTGAGCGCGACCGGATGGATCAGAGACCGGCTCGCGGGGTCGCCCCCGGGGGCCGTTCCAGGCATGGTCACCGGCACCTGGCCGAAGACCTCGATGGCGCTGCCGTTCATCGGCATGCTGCTGGTGATCTCCCTCGACTACTTCAGCAACTCCGCGGTCACCGTCGAGCCGGCCCTGACCGCGGTGCCCGCGCTGGCCGCCGTGGTGAGCCGGCGGACCTGGTACCCGCTGCTGGTCGGCCTGTTCACCGAGGGCGCGTCCTTCCTGATGGCCGCCTACAACGACGTGCTCGGCCAGTCCGTGCACACCGCCACCGTCTTCGCGATCGCCCTGGTGGCCGCGATCGGCTGGGTCAGCGCCACCCTGAGGGTGCGTCAGGAGCAGGCCCTCGCCGACGCCCAGCTGGTCGCCGAGATCGCCCGCCGGGTGCTGCTGCGCTCCGTCCCCGACCGGGTCGGAAGCGTCCGGGCCGCCGTGCACTACGCCGCCGCCGCCGAGCACGCCTCGATCGGCGGTGACCTGTACGAGGTGGTCAACACCCGGCACGGCGTCCGCGCGGTGGTCGGCGACGTCCGGGGCAAGGGCCTGGCGGCGGTCGAGACCGCCGCCGCCGTGCTCGGGGCCTTCCGTGAGGCCGCCCACCAGGAGCCGGCGCTGGACCGGGTGGCCGGCTGGCTGGCCGTCAGCCTCGACCGGGCCCTGCACGAGAACGACCACCCCGGGGTGGAGGAGGAGTTCGTCACCCTGGTGCTGATCGGCGTCTGCCCCGACGGCACCGCCGAGATCGTCAACTGCGGCCACCCCGCCCCGCTGCTGCTCCGCACCGGCCAGGCCCCGCAGCCGCTGGAGCTGCCCGAGACGGTGCCGCCGCTCGGGGTGCTCGACCCGGCCGACGTCCGGCCGCCGGTGCAGCGGCTCCGGGTCGAGCCCGGCGACCGGGTGCTGCTCTACACCGACGGCGTGATCGAGGCCCGGGACCACCGGGGCGCCTTCTACCCGCTCGCCGAGCGACTGCCCTACTGCGCGGTCGGCGGGCCGGTCGAGGTGCTGCGGCGGCTCCACGACGACGTGGTCCGCCACGTCGGGCGCAAGCTCGGCGACGACGCGGCGATGCTGCTGCTCCAGTACGAGCCCGTCTTCCCGCAGCAGACCCAGCTGCGGTCCGCGGCCCGGGGGACGCCGGCGCCGCCCGCGGAGCCGGTCACCCGCACGTAGGGCCCGCCCAGGACCTAGGGCCTGTCGTCGAACCCCCGTCTGTGGGCCGCCGCCGGGGCACGCACCTCGCCGGCTTCTCGTCGGTCGCCGATGCTCCGCATGGACTCTCCCCCAGCCTTCGGCCGGGAGGGGCCCCGCCCCGCCTTCGACATCCCAGCCTTCGGCCGGGAGGGCCCCTCCTCGGCGCCGCCGAGGCACGCACCCCAACGCCGCCCCGCCCGCCTTCCGGGCGGACGACGGGGGTCCGACGGCAGGGCCTAGAGGTCGACCTCGACGACCAGCGGCCGGTGGTCCGAGATGCCCGTCCGGGGAGCCGCGGTGGTGACGGCGGCGGTGCGGGGGATGCCGGTGGCGAGGACGTGGTCGAACTGGACCGCCGGGCGGTGGGACGGGTAGGTCGGGGTCTTGGCCAGGTCGTGCCAGCCCTGGAGCCGGGGGCGGGGACCCCGGCCGCGCCGCCGCGGCGGCAGCTGCTGCGGGCGCCGGCCGAACGCGGCGGAGCTGCGCAGCACCGTCCGCGGCACCGCCCCGATCAGGTTGAAGTCGCCCAGCACCAGGTGCGGCTTCGGCAGGTCCGCGATCCAGCGCCGGATCGCGGCGAGCTGGGCCATGTTCCACCCGGGCACGAAGGACAGGTGGGTGGCGACCACGGTGAACTCGCCCTGCCCGCCCAGCAGGACGGCTGCCAGGGCGGCCCGGGGCTCGTCCGGCACGGGGGTGAGCCCGCGCCGCCCGGCGACCCGCAGCGGCAGGCCGAACGGTGCCGGGGCGAACCGGCGGGCCCGCCAGTGGCTGACGGGCAGTCGGGTGAGCAGGGCGGTGCCGTACGAGGGGGGCCCGGGGGAGTCGTCGACGTCGTCGGGGCCGTAGACCCGGAGTCCGGGGACGGCGGGGTCGAGGATCCAGCCGGTGGAGGGGGCTGGGCGGCCGTGCAGGGCGGCGGCGAACCGCCAGTCGCCCGCGCCCATCGCCTTCGCGGCCACCGCGGCCTGGTCGGTGCCGCCCGAGCGCTCCTGGTGGCGGTCCACCTCCTGGAGCGCGAGCACGTCCGGGTCCAGTGCGGCCACCGCGTCGGCCAGGGGTTCACCCGGCTCGGCGGGGTAGGGCAGCGGGCTGCCGTCGGCGGCCAGCGGCTGGCCGTGCAACAGGTTGAAGGTGGCGATGCGCAGCGGGCTCACACCGGATGACGGTACCGGCTGAGCTTGAGGCGGTGGGGCATACCGGGTATACATACTGAGTATGTCCATCCGACACGGCCTGCTCGCCCTGCTCGACCAGGGCCCGCGCTACGGCTACCAGCTCAGAAGCGAGTTCGAGGCCCGGACCGGTGCCACCTGGCCGCTCAACGTCGGCCAGGTCTACACCACGCTCGGCCGACTGGAACGGGACGGCCTGGTCGCCCCGCACGGTGAGGACGACGAGGGCCACGTCTACTACGCCGCCACCGAACAGGGACGCGCGGAACTGCGTCATTGGTTCGACACCCCGGTGCCCCGGACCAATCCGCCCCGGGACGAGCTGGCGATCAAGCTCGCGATGGCGGTCACCGTGCCCGGTGTGGACGTCGAGGCCGTGGTCCAGGGCCAGCGCCGGCACAGCATGAAGGCGCTGCAGGACTACACCCGGCTCAAGGGCCAGGCGATGACGTCGGGCGGCCAGGAGCGCTCCGACCTGGCCTGGCTGTTGGTGCTGGAGCAGCTGATCTTCCAGACCGAGGCGGAGATCCGCTGGCTGGACCACTGCGAGACCCGACTCGCCCAGTTCCGACCGGAGCCCGAACCGGCCCCGCCGGCCGAGGCGGCCGCGCCCGCCGTGCCGCCCAAGACCCGTCGCCGGGTCAGGTTCTGAACCACCGTCTTCTGATCCGATGTCACAGCAGGGGGAGAGTTGACCACCAAGAACAACCGGTCCGGCACCGATGCGGTGCTGCACCTGGAGAACGTCACCCGGGTCCACGGCCACGGCGCGGCCGAGGTGCACGCACTGCGCGGGGTCGACCTGAAGGTGCATCCCGGTGAGCTGGTCGCCGTGATGGGACCGTCCGGCTCCGGCAAGTCCACCCTGCTGACCCTGGCGGGCGGTCTGGACAGCCCGACCGGCGGGCGGGTGCTGGTCGAGGGCCAGGCCCTCGGCGGGCTCTCCCGCAAGCAGCAGGCCCAGATCCGCCGCCGGGCGATCGGCTACGTGTTCCAGGACTACAACCTGATACCCGCGCTGACCGCCGCCGAGAACATCGCGCTGCCCCGCGAGCTGGACGGCGTCTCCACCAGGTCCGCCCGGCGGGAGGCGCTGGCCGCACTCACCGAGCTGGGCATCGACGAGCTGGCCGACCGCTTCCCCGACGACATGTCGGGCGGTCAGCAGCAGCGGGTGGCGATCGCCCGGGCGCTGATCGGCGAGCGGCGCCTGGTGCTCGCCGACGAGCCGACCGGTGCGCTCGACTCCACCACCGGTGAGGCCGTGCTGGCCGTGCTGCGGGCCCGCTGCGACGCCGGTGCCGCCGCCATGCTGGTCACCCACGAGGCCCGGCACGCGGCCTGGGCGGACCGGGTGGTCTTCATCCGCGACGGCCGGGTGGTGGACGAGAGCGTCAGCCGCGACGCCGCCAGTCTGCTGGTCTCGGCCGCCACCAACAGCAAGGGTCCGGTGGCGGAGTGAAGCTCACCGCATGGCGGGTCGCCCTGCGGATCGCCCGCCGGGACGCCCTGCGCGCCAAGGGCCGCAGTGCCCTGGTGATCGCGATGATCGCGCTGCCGGTGCTCGGCGTGGCCGGTGCCGACGTGGTTTTCCGCAGTGCCCAGCTCTCGCCGGAGCAGACCATCACCCGGCAGATGGGCGGGGCCGACGCGAGGATCAGCGCGATCGGCCGGGGCACGACCGTGGTCCAGGCGCCGAATCCGGACGACGGCATGATGGTGGACAGCCCGCGGACGGGCCAGAAGCCCACCCCCGAGCAGCTGAGGAGCCAGGACCCGGGGCCCGGCGGGGCCGCCGGTCTGCTCAAGGAGCTGCTGCCCACCGGGGCCGGGCTGATCGCGCCGGCCGAGGGCGAGAGTGTGCTGGCCGCCACCACCGAGGGCCGGCTCAGGGTCGAGACGGCCGAGATGGACCTGGCCAACCCGGTCTGGCGGGGCCGGATCGACCTGATCGGCGGCCGGGCCCCGAGCGCCCCGCTGGAGCTGGCCGCGACCTCGGAGTTCCTGAAGCTCTCCGGCCTCGGGATCGGCGGCAGCACCACGCTGGGGGGTTTTGAGGGCAAGTCCTTCACCATCACGGCCGAGGTGGAGTACCCCGGCGACCTGAAGCGCAGTCAGCTGGTCGCCCGTCCGGGTGCGTTGACCGCCGCGCCGGCGGAGGGTGCCGGGGCGAAGCAGAGCCGCGGCCCGTTCGGCGGCGACCAGTGGCTGGTCCAGTTGCCGGCCGGCCGGTCCCTGGACTGGGCCAAGGTGCAGGAACTGAACAAGTACGGCTTCGCCGTCACCTCGCGGGCCGTCGTGCTGGACCCGCCGCCGCGGTCCGCCGTGCCGTTCTACGCCCAGCAGACCGGGAACGGGATGCTGCTCGACAAGACCGCGCTGGCGGTCCTGGCCACGGTGGCCGGGATGGCCCTGCTGGAGATCGTCCTGCTGGCCGGCCCGGCCTTCGCGGTCGGGGCCCGTCGCTCGCGGCGGCAGCTCGGGCTGCTGGCCGCCGGCGGCGGTGACCGCTCGCACGTCCGCTCGGTGGTGCTCGGCGGCGGCGTGGTGCTCGGCCTGACCGGTGCGCTGGTCGGCGTGGTGCTCGGCGCGGCGCTGGTCGCGGCGGCCCGGCCCTGGCTGGAGGATTTCGCCGGCATGCGGTTCGGCAGCTTCGACCTGGTCCCGCTGGACCTGCTCGGGGTCGCCGCGATCGGCCTGGTCACCGGCCTGCTGGCGGCGGTCGTCCCGGCCGTCCAGGCGTCCCGGCAGGACGTGGTGGAGGCGCTCACCGGCCGGGGTTCGGTCAAGCCGCCCAACCGCAAGCTGGCGCTGCTCGGCCTGCTGATGCTGGCCGGTGGTGCCGCGATCGCCCTGCTCGGCCCGCAGGTCGGCAGCCGGGCCCTGGCCGTGCTCGGCGGCTCGGTGATCGCCGAGCTCGGCATGGTCGCCTGCACCCCGATGCTGGTCGGCCTGTTCGGCCGGCTCGGCCGCTGGCTGCCGCTCAGCCCCCGGCTCGCGCTGCGCGACTCGGTCCGGCACCGGGGGCGGACCGCCCCCGCGGTGGCGGCCGTGATGGCGGCGGTGGCCGGTTCGGTCGCGGTCGGCATCTACACCGCCAGTACGGACCTGGAGAGCAGCCGCCGGTACGAGGCCACCCTGCCCAGCGGTGCGGTGATGATCGGTGCGAGCTACGGCCCGGAGGACGACGCCGGTCTCGGAGCCAAGCGGGCCGCGCTGGAGCGGACCGTCCCCGATCTCGGGGCGCGCGGCGACATCCTGGAGACCAACTACGGCGGCAAGCGCTTCGGCGGCGGCTACGTGTCGCTGGAGGTGCGCAAGGAGCTCCGCTGCCCGCGGTACCAGCAGCCGGAACTCAGCGAGGAGGAGAGCCGCAAGTACGCCAAGGACCCGCGCTGCACCGATCCCGCGGGCGGTTACGCCTCGGCCTTCAACGGTCCGCTGCTGGCCGGTGACGCCACCGCGCTCGGCAACCTGACCGGCGTGCGCGACCCGGCGGCGGGCCGGGCGCTGGCGGAGGGCAAGGTGATCGCCTTCGATCCGGCCTACGTCCGGGACGGCAAGATCACCTTCACCCTGGTCGAGCCGCTGACCGAGGAGCAGGAGAAGGCCATGAACGCGGCTCCGCTCGACGCCCCGCCGTCCCGGGTCGAGCCGAAGAAGCACGAACTGGTGCTGGACGCGGTGCTGTTCAGCCCCACCGTGCGCAACGCGGGGGCGTTCACCAGCCCCGAGACCGCCCGCAAGCTCGGCCTGACGCTCAGTCAGGGCGGCTCGGTCTGGCAGCCGGCGGTGCCGCCGAGCAGCGCCGCCGAGCAGAAGGCGGAGGCCGCGCTGGCGAAGGTCGGCAGCGACGGCGGCCGGTTCACGGTCGAACGCGGCTACCGCAGCAAGGCCGACCTGGTGCAGCTCGGCCTGACCGGCTTCGCGGCCCTGGTCGCGCTGGGCGCGGCCGGCATCGCCACCGGGCTGGCCGCGGCCGACTCGCAGCGCGACCTCACCACGCTGGCGGCGGTCGGCGCGACCGGCGGCATCCGGCGCCGGCTGTCCGGCTTCCAGTGCGGGGTGATCGCCGCGATGGGCGCGGTGCTCGGAGCGATCAGCGGGGTGGTGCCCGCGGTGGCCCTGCGCAAGATCGAGGCCATGCCGTACGGCCCGGACGAGCCGGTCCGGGAGGCCGTGATCGCCTTCCCCTGGCTCAACATCGGTGTGACCGTGGTGCTGCTGCCGACCGTGGCGGTGCTGCTGGCGATGCTGTTCACCCGGTCGAAGCTGACGCTGCTGCGCCGCTCGGCCTGAGCCCGCTGTCACCTGCGTCACCCCTGACCCCGGGGTGACGCAGGTTACGGGTCCGCTCCTCGGGAGCACGGTTCACCGAGTCGCACCGGCGAACTAAAGTCGTCCGTATGACGAAAACCCCGGACAGCGTCGTCCGCTCCTTCATCGACCAGCACCAGGACGAGTTCCTGCGCGAACTCGCCGACTGGCTGCGCATCCCCTCCGTCTCCGCCGACCCGGCCCTGGCCGGCCAGGTCCGCCGGTCCGCCGAGTGGCTGGCGGACCGGCTGCGGGCCACCGGCTTCCCGGTGGTCGAGGTCTGGGAGACCGACGGGCTGCCCGCGGTGTTCGCCGAGTGGCCGTCCGGGGACGCCGCCGCGCCGACCGCGCTGGTCTACGGCCACCACGACGTGCAGCCCGCGGCGAAGGAGGACGGCTGGGCGACCGAGCCGTTCGAGCCGACCGTGATCGGCCGCCGGCTGTACGCGCGCGGCGCGGCCGACGACAAGGGGCAGGTCTTCTTCCACACCCTGGGCCTGCGGGCCCACCTGGCCGCGACCGGCCGGACGGCGCCCGCGGTCAACCTCAAGCTGCTGATCGAGGGCGAGGAGGAATCCGGCTCGCCGAACTTCGAGGCGCTGGTCCGCCGGGAGGCCGACCGGCTGGCCGCCGACGTGGTCTTCGTCTCCGACACCGGGATGTGGTCCGAGACCACCCCGACCGTCTGCACCGGCATGCGCGGCCTGGCCGACGCGCAGATCGACCTGTACGGCCCCACCACCGACATCCACTCGGGCTCCTTCGGCGGCGCGGTGCCCAACCCCGCCGAGGTGGCCGCCGAGCTGGTGGCCGGCCTGCACGACGCGGACCGCAGGGTCGCCGTCCCCGGCTTCTACGACGGCGTGGTGGAGCTGACGGACCGTGAGCGCGAGCTGTTCGCCGCGCTGCCCTTCGACGAGGCGCAGTGGCTCCGGATCGCCAAGTCCTCCGGCACCCGGGGCGAGGCCGGCTACTCCACCCTGGAGCGGGTCTGGGCCCGCCCGACCGCCGAGGTGAACGGCATCTGGGGCGGCTACACCGGCCCCGGCGGCAAGACCATCGTGCCGTCCGAGGCGCACCTCAAGCTCTCCTTCCGGCTGGTGGCCGGGCAGGAGGTGGAGAAGGTCCGCGAGGCCGTCCGGACCTGGGTGGCCGAGCAGGTGCCCGAGGGCATCCGGTACGAGCTGACCTTCCCCGGCGCCACCCGCCCCTGCCTGACCCCGCTGGACCACCCGGCGCTGCAGGCCACCGTCCGGGCCATGGGCAAGGCGTTCGGGCAGGAGATCCTGTTCACCCGGGAGGGCGGCTCCGGCCCGGCCGCGGACCTGCAGGACGTGCTCGGCGTGCCGGTGCTCTTCCTGGGCATCTCGGTGCCCTCGGACGGCTGGCACTCGGTGGACGAGAAGGTCGAGCTGGACCTGCTGGCCAAGGGCGTGGAGACCGCCGCCCACCTGTGGGGCGACCTGGCCGAGAGCTGGCCGCAGGCATGAGCCGGCCGGACGGCATGAACCACCTGGAAGCTTTCGACCGAGGGATGGACCGAGTTGAGCACCGTGCCTGACACCAAGCACCTCGCGCTGGCCAGGGCCGGGGTGGACCGGGCCGCGCACCACCGCTTCGACGAGCCGTGGCTGGCGGCCGCCTGGAGCCACCCGAACACCAAGGTGCTGCCGATCGCCGGCGGCGAGGCCTTCGTGGTCGACACCGAACTGGGCACCGAGCTGGTGCTGCTGCCCTCCTTCGAGGCGCCGCAGACCGGCGACCGCTACTTCCTCGGCACCGACGAGGACGGCACCTCGTACTTCGCGCTGGCGGGCCCCAGCCTGCCCGGGCGGCTGGACGGCGACGCCCGTCCGGCCGGGCTGCGCGAGGTCGGGGCGATGCTCTCGGACCGCGACGCCGGGCTGCTGGTGCACGCCGTCGCGCTGGAGCACTGGCACCGCCTGCACAGCTTCTGCTCGCGCTGCGGCCAGCCGACCGAGAAGGCCGGGGCCGGGCACGTCCGGCGCTGCACCTCCTGCGCCGCCGAGCACTACCCGCGGACCGACCCGGCGGTGATCATGATGATCACCGACGAGCAGGACCGCTGCCTGCTGGGCCGGCAGGCGATCTGGCCGGAGGGCCGCTGGTCCACCCTGGCCGGCTTCGTGGAGCCGGGCGAGTCGATCGAGCAGGCGGTGGCCCGCGAGGTGTTCGAGGAGGCCGGCGTCACGGTGGCCGAGGTCGAGTACGTGGCCAGCCAGCCGTGGCCGTTCCCGTCCAGCCTGATGCTCGGCTTCCTCGGCAAGGCGGACCCGACCGGCACCACCATCACGGTGGACGGCGAGGAGCTGGCGGAGGCGCGCTGGTTCTCCCGGGACGAGCTGCGGGCCGGGATGGCGGCGGGGGAGATCCTGCCCCCGTCCGGTATTTCGATCGCCCGTCACCTGGTCGAACTCTGGTACGGCGAACCGCTGCCGAGTGCGGCCCGCTGGTAGTCGGCCGATTGGAGCGAAAAAGGGGCGTGCGGCTGATTGCCGTACGCCCCTTTTACTGTTCCTGATTCCGCTGTTCGGCTATTTTCGACCGTAATCGAAATCTCTTGCTCAGTCGTTCTTCCGGCCGACTTCAAGCCAGCAGCTGACGGTCTTTCCGGTCAGCCGGGTGGTGACCGACCAGTCGGTGCAGAGGGCGCCGACGATGGCCAGGCCGCGGCCGTTGGCGTCCTCGTCTGCCGCCTCCCTGGCCTCCGGCAGGGTCCGGCCGAAGTCGGCCACCGAGATCTGCAGCGTGCTGTCGGTCAGCGCCAGCGTGATCGAGACCGCGCCCCGGCCGTGCCGCAGCGCGTTGGTGACCAGCTCGGACATCAGCAGCTCGGCGCTGTCGGCGAGCTCGGCGGCACCCCAGGCGGCCAGGGCCGTCCGGGTCAGCTGCCGGGC
The DNA here is from genome assembly GCF_040296785.1 of Kitasatospora sp. NPDC002040. Classification (NCBI taxonomy): domain Bacteria; kingdom Bacillati; phylum Actinomycetota; class Actinomycetes; order Kitasatosporales; family Streptomycetaceae; genus Kitasatospora; species Kitasatospora sp. NPDC002040. Next base: position 342,342 of record NZ_JBEOXV010000003.1, read on the forward strand.
CCTGGCCACGTTCCGCGGCTGTGGCGGGAAGCTCGCGGTGGCGGACCAGGCGCCCCGGTCGGCTGCCTCCAGGGCCCGCCCCGGGCGGCGATCGGCACCGGCGGCCCCGGTGTGTGGAAGATTGGTCGGCCGCGCCTTGAACTGGCGCGCGGTACTGGTCACGGGCATGGCTCCGCCCCCGGGTGTACGTGGCTGGGATGCGGCCCTCTTCGCCAAGGCTCTCGACAGGGCTTTCGACCAGAAAGCCTGCGAGAAGGCTGGAGCACCGCCGGGCGACTGCGAACGACCTGGTCGGGATCAATACCGAGATCCCCGATCTCGGCCAATATTGGCCGGTTTCGCTGAAATGGCGCAAGCCGGATCGCTACATTCACTCGCGTGACAATCCCACGCGGCAGTACCCAATCACCGAAGTACCAGCGACTGGCCGCCGACCTGCGCCGCCGGATCGCCGCCGGCGAGTGGCGCGGCGACTCGCCGCTGCCGGTCGAGACCGAGCTGGAGCAGCAGTACGGGGTGGCCCGCAACACCGTCCGGCTCGCGGTCGACGTGCTGGTGAACGAGGGCCGGCTGGTCCGGCTGCAGGGCAAGGGCACGTACCTCAAGGAGCACCCGGTGCTGGACCACCGGGTCTACGGCCCGCCGCTGCTGCCCGGCCAGCTCCCCGGGCAGCGGGACTGCCTGGCCGCGCCGACCGAGGTCTACGCCAGGGAGGCCAGGGCGGCCGGGCGCCGGCTCACGGTCGACTTCGAGATGCTGATCGTCCGGGCCCGGGTGGACATCGCCGAGCGGCTCGGGCTGCGGCCCGGCGAGGCGGTGGTGGTGCGCCGCCAGCTCCGGCTGCTGGACCGCGAGCCCTACTCGATCGAGGAGAGCCACTACCGGGCCGGGCTGGCGGCCGGCACCCCGCTGATGGAGCCGGATCCGGTGCCCGGCGGCGACGAGGCGGTGCTCGCCGCGCTCGGCCGGACCGAGATCGGCGCGGTGGACCACCTGGTCTCCCGGATGCCGGGGCCGGAGGAGGCCGCCTGGTTCCAGGGCGGCCCCGGCGCCCCGCTGCTGGTGCAGACCCGGGTCGGCTACGACGCCAGGGGCCCGGTCCGGGTGATCGAGACCAGGTACTCGGCGGACCGCTGCCGGCTCGTCTACGGCCTCGGCGAGCTGGCCGCCCGGCCGGTGCCGGAGACACCGGTGGCCCCGGTCCCGGAGGAACGGGGCCACGGCTTCTGACCGGAGGTCAGCCGCGGGCGCGGAGGTCAGCCGGCCAGCGCGGCCTGCACCTGACGGAGGCTCGGGTTGGTCATCACGACCTGCTCGCCGCCGTTGACCGGCTTGACGATGACGGTCGGCACCACCTGGTTGCCGTTGTTGACCGACTCGACGTACGACGCCGAGGCCGGGTCCTCCTCGATGTTGATCACGTCGTAGCCGATGCCCTCGCGGTCCAGCTGGCTCTTCAGCCGGTTGCAGTACCCGCACCAGGTCGTGCTGTACATCGTGACGCTGCCGGACATGGCGGTGGACTCCTTCGCGAGGGGGCGTACGGTCTGAGCCGACAACGTCCGGCGGGCGGCAGAACATTCCGCGCGCGCCGGTCGGCGAACCGATTATCCGCCGGGCGGGCGGGGCCTGTGGACAACCCGGGCGGGAACGTCCGTCCACCCTGCGAGGATGGACGGCATGCAGGAAGAGCTCTCGGGTCTCCCCGACCGGTACGACACCCCTTACGGCGATCCGGCGGCCGGCGCCGACGCGGTGCTCGCCGGGCTGGACCCGGAGCAGCGCGCCGTCGCCACGGCCCTGCACGGCCCGGTCTGCGTCCTCGCGGGCGCCGGCACCGGCAAGACCCGGGCGATCACCCACCGGATCGCCTACGGCGTGCGCAGCGGCGTCTACCAGCCGCAGCAGGTGCTCGCGGTGACCTTCACCGCGCGCGCCGCCGGGGAGATGCGCGGCCGGCTGCGCCAGCTCGGCGCCGAGGGCGTGCAGGCGCGGACGTTCCACTCCGCCGCGCTCCGCCAGCTCCAGTACTTCTGGCCGCGCGCGATCGGCGGCGAGGTGCCCCGGCTGCTGGAGCGCAAGGTCCAGCTGGTCGCCGAGGCGGCCGGGCGCAGCGGCCTGCGGGTCCAGCGCACCGAGCTGCGCGACCTGACCAGCGAGATCGAGTGGGCCAAGGTCACCCAGATCGTGCCCGACGACTACCCCGCCGCCGTGCTCAAGACCGGCCGCGAGGCCCCGCGCGACCCGGCCGAGATCGCCCGGGTCTACGCCACCTACGAGCAGTCCAAGCGCGACCGCGGCGTGATCGACTTTGAGGACGTGCTGCTGCTCACCGCCGCCATCCTGGAGGACCGGCCGGAGATCGCCGGCCAGGTCAGGGCCCAGTACCGGCACTTCACGGTGGACGAGTACCAGGACGTCTCCCCGCTCCAGCAGCGCCTGCTGGACCAGTGGACGGGCGGCGGCGCCAGCCTCTGCGTGGTCGGCGACGCCAGCCAGACGATCTACTCGTTCACCGGCGCCACCCCCGACTACCTGCTCAACTTCCGGGCCCGCCACCCCGAGGCCACCGTGGTCAAGCTGGTCCGGGACTACCGCTCCACCCCGCAGGTGGTGCACCTGGCCAACGGCCTGCTGGCCAAGGCCCGCGGCCAGGCCGCCCAGCACCGGCTGGAGCTGATCTCGCAGCGCGAGGCCGGCCCCGAGCCGGTCTACGCCGAGTACGCCGACGAGCCGACCGAGGCCGAGACCACCGCCCGGGAGATCAGGGCGCTGCTGGCCAAGGGCGTCCGGGCCAGCGAGATCGCGGTGCTGTTCCGGATCAACAGCCAGTCCGAGGTCTACGAGCAGGCGCTGGCCGACCTCGGGATCTCGTACCAGCTGAAGGGCGCGGAGCGGTTCTTCGAGCGCCCCGAGGTGCGCGACGCGGTGATGCTGCTGCGCGGTGCCGCCCGGGCCGGTTCCGACCCGCTCACCGCCGACGCGCCCGACCTCTCCGGCCAGGTCAGGGCGGTGCTGGCGAGCCGCGGCTTCACGCCCGCGCCGCCGGCCGGCTCGGGCACGGTGCGCGAGCGCTGGGAGTCGCTGTCCGCCCTGGTCCGGCTCGCCGAGGAGTTCGAGGCGGCCCGGTCGGCGGTCGGTCAGAGCACCGACCTGGCGGCGTACGTGGGTGAACTGGACGCGCGCGCGGCCGCCCAGCACGCCCCCGCCGTCGAGGGCGTCACGCTCGCCTCGCTGCACGCCGCCAAGGGCCTGGAGTGGGACGCGGTCTTCCTGGTCGGCCTGACCGAGGGCACCCTGCCGATCATCTACGCCAAGACCGACGAGCAGATCGAGGAGGAGCGCCGGCTGCTCTACGTCGGCGTCACCCGGGCCAGGCTGCACCTGTCGCTCTCCTGGGCCCTCTCCCGCTCCCCGGGCGGCCGGGCGAGCCGGAAGCCCACCCGCTTCCTGGACGGCCTGCGGCCGGGCTCCAGCGCCTCCGGGCCGCGCAGCAAGGGCGGCAAGGGCGGGGTCGAGTTCGGCGCCGAGCGCTCGGCCGCCCGCAAGGTGCGCGGCCCGGTCAAGTGCCGGGTCTGCGACCGCACCCTGACCGACGCGGTCGAGCGCAAGCTCCGCCGCTGCGAGAGCTGCCCGTCCAACATGGACGAGGCGCTGTACGAGCGGCTGCGCGAGTGGCGCTCGGTCCAGGCGAAGAAGCAGGGCGCCCCGGCCTACGTGGTCTTCACCGACGCGACCCTGATGGCGATCGCCGAGGACGTCCCGGCCAGCGAGCGCGAGCTGGCGGTGATCTCGGGCGTGGGCGCGATGAAGCTGGACAAATACGGGGCCGCCGTGTTGTCGTTGTGTGCCGGGGAGGAGCCCGCGGACGAGTCCGCGGAAGATCCCCTCGACGAGACTCAGGGGGAGTCGGAGGAGTCGGCCTGAGCCGCTCCCGAGAGCCGCCCGGGGCGCTCTTCGAAACTCGCCGGAAAAATAGTTTGCGCGCTGCACACAGCGCGCAATAGCCTGCCGGAGCGGTCAAGGGGACGAGATCGCAAGGCCGTGAGGGTCTCCCTTCCGCGCGCCTGCCAGCAGTACCACAGCAGTACCTCGTGGTTCCCAGCAGTTCTGCGAGCAGCACCACCTGCACGACCGACCAACATCCGAACATCGGGGCCAGGGAAACCAGGCCCCGCGAGCGCCGAGAGGAGGCGAAGACAGTGGAAACCAAGACGATCACCAACCTGACTGGCCAGACCGTCATCGCCATGCCCTCGTGCGCTCCCTCGCAGGTCGGCAGCCTGATCGGTCTGGGTCTCAACGGCTCCGGTGTCTCCGGTGTTGTCAGTGGCCTCGGCATTAATGGGCTCGGCAACGGCACCTTTGGCACCTCCGTCGAGACGGGTCTGTCCCTTGATGGGACGACGTTCGGCGGCGGCCATGGCCTCCGTAGCGACCGACCGCTCAAGGCATCGAAGGCAGCAGTAGCAGTCGCCCAGCACGGCGAGTATGCGCAGCAGGTCATCGGTGCCGGAGCAGCCGAGCAGCAGGACGAGAAGCAGATGAAGGCCAAGGCCGCCCTGATGGGCGCCAAGGCCGTCCGGATGTGGGCCTTCCGCGGCCCTGAACCCTGGAGAGACCAAACCTGAGTCAGTCTCAGGTCGAGCCTCCAGGGCCGCGGAACCCGTCTACACCGGGATTCGCGGCCCTCTTGTTTTGTCCGGTACGTCAGACCCACCCAGGTCCTCCGGGACCTCCGGCCCAGCCCCACCAGTCAGCTGGCCGGATCCACAGCAGAAGACGAGGAAGACGCCACAGTGTCCACGGTCATCACACCGCCACTCCCGTCCGTACCGACAGACATCACCAAGGCCGACCAGGCCGACCCCCCGGAGGTTTCTCTTATGCAGCTCACCGCGAACGACCAGGCCGAGGTCAACGGCCAGCCCATCCCGTGCCGTGCCTTCGACCCGGAGGTCTTCTTCGCCGAGACCCCGGCGGACGTCGAGTACGCGAAGTCGCTGTGCGGCACCTGCCCGGTCAAGGACGCGTGTCTGACCGGTGCGCTGGAGCGGCGTGAGCCGTGGGGCGTCTGGGGCGGCGAGCTCTTCGTCCAGGGTGTCGTCGTGGCCCGGAAGCGGCCGCGTGGCCGTCCGCGCAAGACCGAGGTCGCGGCGTGAACCCCGCCGGCGCCGTGTCCGTCCGTCGGGGTGAGCAGCCCCCGCTGGACAGTGCACTGCGCAACTCGGTCCGCATCGCCGCCGCCAAGGCCGATGCCGCCGACTCCCGTCCGTTTCCGAGCACGCACCACGAGCAGGACCACGACATGACCGCCACCGCAGCCAAGCAGACCGTCCGCCCCGAGCAGACCAAAGAACTTTTGATCCAGAACAGGACCCGCGAGATGCAACTCATGCAAGAAACCCTGGCCCGCGCCCATATGCAAGAACGCCTCCAGGAGGCCGAGCACCAACGGATGGGCGAGCGGGTCGCTCGGGCCGGCCGCCTGGTGCGGAAGGCCGAGCGTGCTTCGCTGCGGGCCCGCAAGGCGCTCGCCGTCGCCCTCATGTGAGACCTGACGGAGTAGCAGCAACACCCCCGTGACGACGATGGCCGCCCCACCGAGAGGTGGGGCGGCCATCGTCGCGTGGTACGGGCGGTCGGGCGGTACCGGCCGTCGGGGCGTCAGCTCCCGGCGGGCTCGTCCACGGGGTTGGCGAAGCCGGGCAGCCACTCCCGCATCTCGGCCCGGAACGGGGCGTTGGCCCCGAGCTGGCAGAGCACGCCGATGGTGCTCAGCGTGACCCGGTGGATCAGCAGGTAGGCCGGCGGCAGGTTGAGCTGCTTGCCGAGGTTGTACGCGGGCGAGCGCGGGTCGGCGATCCGGGCCGCCTGGGCCCGCATCCAGGCCCGGGTGAAGTGGAACGTCTCCACCGTGGTCGGCTCGATGATCGGCAGCAGGTAGTCCAGTACGGCCTTCGGGTCCAGCTCGATCGAGGGCTTGACGAAGCCCTCCTCGCGGAGCATGTCCAGCACCCCGGCGGCGTCCCCGGCCAGGGCCATCCGGAGCGCGTTGCCGATCGGGGCGGGCAGGCCCTCGGGCAGCCGGTCGACGGTGCCGAAGTCCAGCACGCCGAGCCGCCAGCCCTCGACCGGGCCGTCGTCCTTGATCAGCCGGAAGTTGCCGGGGTGCGGGTCGGCGTGCAGCAGGCCGGTGCGGGACGGGCCCGCGAACAGGAAGCGGGCCAGCAACTGGCCGGCCCGGTCGCGCTCCTGCTGGGTGCCCTTGGTGATCACCTCGGAGAGCGGGGTGCCGTCCAGCCACTCGCTCACCAGCACCTGGTCGGCCTGGGCGACCACGCCGGGCACGGTGATGTCCGGGTCGTCGGCGAACTCCTCGGCGTGCCGCCGCTGTGCCTCCGCCTCCAGGGCGTAGTCGAGCTCCTCGGCGACCCGCGAGCGCAGCTCGGTGATCAGCGGCTTGATGTCCAGACCGGGGATCAGCGGACCGAGCAGCCAGGCCACCCGGCTGAGCTGGGTCAGGTCGGAGAGCAGCGCGTCGCCCGCGCCCGGGTACTGGATCTTGACCGCGACCCGGCGGCCGTCGTGCCAGACCGCGCGGTGCACCTGCCCGATCGAGGCGGCGGCGGCCGGACGGTCGTCGAAGCTGCGGAACTTCTTCCGCCAGTTCGGGCCGAGCCGCTCGGCCAGGGCGGCGTGCACCTTGGCGGCGGGCATCGGCGGGGCCGCGTCCTGAAGCTTCGTCAGGGCGGCCCGGTAGGGGCCGGCCACCTCCTCGGGCAGCGCCGCCTCGAAGACGGACAGCACCTGCCCGAACTTCATCGCCCCGCCCTTGAGCTCGCCGAGGACCTTGAAGAGCTGGTCCGCGGTCGCCTGCTGGAGCTCGGCGGTGACCACGTCCGCGGAGCGGCCGCCGATCCGACGCCCCAACCCGAGCGTGGCCCGCCCAGCTATCCCGAGCGGCAGCGCAGCCAACCGCGCCGTCCGGGTCACTGCTTTACGCGGAAGATCGCTCACCCCAGGGCCTCCCAGCTCCGAGTCCCACCCGCAGGACGTGTCACTGGCCATTGTGCCCGCTCGCCGAACCGGCTCCGCCGGGGTCGGCCGGACCTTGGCAACTCCTGGGGCGGCCTCAGCTGCCCACTCGCTGCTCCGGTGGACCCGAGGGCCAGGTGCAGCCGCAGGCCGGGTGGGTGGGAAGCCGCAGGCGGCGGGCCATCCCGTCGGCGGCGGAGACCTCGCACCAGCCGTCCACACTGGGTGGCCGGACGCCGTCCAGGTAGAGCTCGACGTGCAGGGCGGCCAGCCCGGCCACCGCGGTGGCCAGAGCGCTGTCGCAGGCCGGGGTGCGGGGGCGGCCCGGGCCGTCGGCGCCGAGCTGGGCCAGCAGCCGGGGCCAGGCCTCGTCCTCGTCCCGGCGGGTGAGGGTGGCGCAGGAGCCGCAGGCGGAGGCGCCGGGCAGCACCAGCGGCCCGACGATGCCGAGGTGCTCCAGCACCCCGACGTACAGGTGCGGGACGCCGGCCCGCATCAGCCGGTGCGCCTCGGCGGCGACGCCGGTGAAGGCCCCGGCGCCGTCCCTGGGGGCCAGCACCACCAGGGCGGGCGGCGCCCCGTCCTCGGGCCTGCGCGGGCGGTGCCGGTCCCCGGTGGCGGCCCCGGAGGCGCGGTGCACCACCTCCCGGGCGGCGGTGGCCCGCAGCCGGCCGATCTCGCTCGGCGGGTACCCGGCGGGGGAGCAGTCCCGGGCGGTGACCCGGCCCTGGTCGGTGAGGGTGACCCCGCCGACGCCCCCGGCGGCCAGCACCGCGCCGATCGCGGCACCGACCCGCCCGGCGCCCTGGACCTCGACCCGGGCGGCGGCCCGGCCGCGCAGGACGGCGGGTGCCTCGCCAGGGTCCGGGTGGACCAGGGAGAGTGACGCCAGGTCGGGGCCGAGCAGCTCCTGCCTGGCCTTGGGGTAGTCGTCGAGCAGGGCCCGGCCGGCCTCGGCGTCGTCCAGCAGCCCGCCCTGCTCCAGCGAGCCGAGCAGCTGCTCGGCGACCTCCCGGCCGAGCCCGAGCCGCTCGCCCGCCTCCAGCAGGGCGGGCCGCTCGCGGCTGCCGTCGAGCAGCTCCAGGAACGCGGCGACGGGCTGGCTGACCTCGTCCACCACCCGGGCGTGCTGCCGGACGGTGCCGAACTGCAGGGTGTCGTGGTCGCGCCACAGACGTGAGAGGGCGGGCTTCACCATCGGGCGCACGGCGGCCTCCGGTCGGAGCGGGTACGGCGGGCTGGTGGAAGCATGCCCGATCCCGGCGTCCTCCCGCTCGGCGCTGTCCACAGGCCCGGAGGGCTTGTCCGACCATAGTTCTGCACAGCCTGTGGACAACTCCGCCCGCCGCCGGACTGTCGGCGGCGCCGGGTACCGTCCTCTGTCATGGCAGCCGAACTGGACTCCGCGGTCGAGGTCCGCCGCAGCGCCCGCCGCAAGCGCACCGTCTCCGCCTACCGCGAGGGCGACCGGACGATCGTGCTGATCCCGGCCCGGATGTCGCAGGCGGAGGAGCGGCGCTGGGTGGCCCGGATGCTCGACCGGCTGGCCGCACAGGAGAGCCGCCGGGTGCTCGGCGACGAGGCGCTGACCGTGCGGGCCCGCGAGCTCTCCGACGCCTACCTGGGCGGCCGGGCCCGTCCGGCGGTGGTCCGCTGGGTGACCAACCAGAATTCACGCTGGGGCTCCTGCACCCCGGCCGAGGGCAGCATCCGCCTGTCCCACCGGCTCCAGGGCATGCCCGAGTACGTGGTCGACTACGTGCTGCTGCACGAGCTGGCGCACCTGCTGGAGGCCGGTCACGGCCCGGTGTTCTGGGCCCTGCTGGCGGCCTACCCGCGCACCGAGCGGGCCCGCGGCTACCTGGAGGGGGTGGCCGCCGCGGCGCACCTGCCGCACGCCCGGAGCGGCGAGCAGGCCCCCGCCTAACCCTCCGTCAGCTTCCGTGCCAGCGCGACCAGTTCGCGCACCGACCCGTCGGTCAGCTCCGGCAGCCGGTCGTAGTCGAACCAGCGCAGGTCGAGCGACTCCTCGCTGATCAGGGCCTGCGCCCCGGCCGGTGCCAGGGCGACGTACTGCACGTCCAGGTGGGTGTTCTCCGGCTGGTCCTTGCCGGTGCAGCGGACGCGGTGGCGGTCCAGCTTGACCGGCACCGGCCCGCCGTCGGCGGTGAGCAGCTCCAGGTCGGCGATGCCGGACTCCTCGGTCGCCTCGCGCAGCGCGGCGGCGGCCAGCGTGTCGTCCCCGGGCTCGCAGTGCCCGCCCATCTGCAGCCAGATGCCGACCTTCGGGTGCAGGGTCAGCAGCACCCGGCCCGCCGAGGGGTCGACCACCACCGCGCTGGCGGTGATGTGCGCGGGCAGGCTGGAGCGCCACATCCCGTCGGGGCGGTCGGCCAGGTGGTCGAGGTAGTCGAGCCGGAGCCGGTCCTGGCCCGGGTCGGCCACCGACCAGGACCGCAGCGTCCGGACCGCGTCGGCGTGCAGCACCGTCACTTGCCGGGCTCCTCGTCGTCGCCGGCCGTGCCCGGAGTGCCCTCGCCCTGGTCGGCGTCCCGGCCCTTGGCGGCCTCGCCGAGCAGCTTGTCCAGCTCGGAGAAGTCGATCCCGCCCTCGGCGCCGTCGCCGGAGCCGCGGTGCACGAAGCCGTCCGGGTCGTCCAGGTCGGCCGCGGTGGGCAGCATGTCGGGGTGCTCCCAGAGCGCGTCCCGGCCGTCGACGCCGCGGGCGTCGGCGAGCGAGGCCCAGAGCCGGGAGGCGTCCCGCAGGCGGCGCGGGCGCAGCTCCAGGCCGACCAGGGTGGCGAAGGTCTGCTCGGCCGGGCCGCCGGCCGCGCGGCGGCGGCGGACGGTCTCGCGGAGCGCGCCGGCCTGCGGCAGGTGCGGTTCGGCGGCGGCGTGCACGACGGCGTCGACCCAGCCCTCGACCAGCGCGAGCGCGGTCTCCAGGCGGGCCAGCGCGGCCTTCTGGGCCGGGGTGTCCTCGGGCTGGAGCAGGCCGTTGGCCAGCGCCTCCTGCAGCGCCTCGGGGTTGGACGGGTCGAGCTGGCCGACCAGCTCCTCCATCCGGGTGGTGTCGACCTTGATGCCCCGGGCGTACGCCTCGACCGCGCCGAACAGGTGCGCCCGCAGCCACGGCACATGGGCGAACAGCCGCTGGTGGGCGGCCTCGCGCAGGGCCAGGTAGAGCCGGACCTCGTCGACCGGGATGTTCAGGCCCTCGCCGAACTCGGCGACGTTCTGCGGCAGCAGGGCGGCCTTGCCGGCCGGGGCGAGCGGCAGGCCGACGTCGGTGGAGCCGACCACCTCGGCGGCCAGCGCGCCGAGCGCCTGGCCGATCTGGGTGCCGAACATGGCGCCGCCCATCGAGCGCATCATGCCCATCAGCGGCCCGGCCATCGCCTGCATCTCCTCGGGCAGCACGCCGCCCATGGCGTTGCCGACCCGCTCGGCGACCGGGTCGACCAGGTCCTTCCAGACCGGCAGGGTGGCCTCGATCCACTCGGCCCGGCTCCACGCCACGGCGGTGCCCGCACCGGACGGGAACTCGGTGGCGGAGTCCAGCCAGAGGTCGGCCAGCCGGACCGCCTCGGCGACCGCCGAGCGCTCGGCGGCGCTCACCGAGCGGTCCTTGCTCCTGCCCTCGGGCTGCTCGGCGACCACGGTCTGCCGGGCGATGTCACGGGCCAGGTCCCAGTTCACCGGGCCGCCGTCGAAGGAGAGCATCTGACCGAGCTGCTGGAACGCCGCGCCGAGGTCGTTGGGATTCAGACCGCCGAGCATCGCCCCGAACGGGTTGTCACCCTGAGCCCCGCCGGGAGCCCCCGGGCCGCCCATCCCGAACAGCGCGCCGAAGGGGTTGGCCCCGCCGAAACCGAACGGCTGCGGCGGTGTCGGCTCGGCGCCTTCGGCCTTGTCGTCCTTGTCGCGCTTGGCCTTGCCGTCCTCGGGCTCCTCGGGAGGAACGCCGAATCCGAAGGGGAGGTCGCTCACGGGGTCCTCGTTCTGGTCGGCCGTCACGCGGGTGGTGTGGCGGGGGTCTGCGTGCCCGGAACCGGCGGTGGCCGCGCGGCCCGATCGCGCCGGGTGCACCGCCGGGGCCGCGCCTCGGGCAGGATGGTCGGTACGTGACACTCGTACGTACGCACATAAGCTAACCGTGGAGGATGGCCGGTGAGTTCCCCGCCTTCGGACGTTCGCTCTGGGCTGACCGGAGGTGAGGACGCCCCTGCTGCCGCGGGTTCGCCGTCTCCAGCCTACGGCGGCAAGCCGCTCACCGTGGCCGTCACCGGTGCCGCGGGGGTGCTCGGTGAACGGGTCGCGGCCCGGCTGGTCGGCTCGCCGGGCGTGCGCAAGGTGCTCGCGCTGGACGACCGGCGCGGTGAGGTGCCCGGCGTGCAGTGGCGGGTGCTGGACGTCCGCGACCCGGCGGTGGCCGAGCGGCTGACCGGGGTGGACGTGGTGGTGCACCTGGCCATGGACCTCGGCATGGAGACCGACCCCAGGGCGCGGAGCGCGTACAACGTGCGGGGCGCGCAGACCGTGCTGACCGCTGCCGCGGCCGCCGGTGTGAGCCGGGTGGTGCTCTGCACCTCGGCGATGGTCTACGGCGCGCTGCCGGACAACGAGGTGCCGCTGGCCGAGTCGGCCGAGCTGCGGGCCACCGAGGAGGCCTCGCTGGTCGGGGACCTGCTGGAGATCGAGCGGCTGGCCCGGCGCGCGCCCCGGGCGCACCCCGGTCTGCAGGTGACCGTGCTGCGGCCGGCCGTGGTGGTCGGCCCGGGCGTCGACACCGTGCTGACCAGGCACTTCGAGGCGCCCCGGCTGCTGGTGGTGGCCGGTTCGCGGCCGTGCTGGCAGTTCTGCCACGTGGACGACCTGGCGGCCGCACTGGAGTACGCGACGCTCGGCCTGGTCGAGGGCGAGGTGACGGTCGGCTGCGACGGCTGGCTGGAGCAGGAGGACGTGGAGCAGCTGTCCGGTATCCGCCGGATGGAACTGCCCGCCGCGCTGGCGCTGGGCACCGCGGCCCGGCTGCACCGGCTGGGCCTGACCCCGGCCCCGGCGGGTGACCTGGCCTACACGATGTACCCGTGGGTAGTCTCCGGCAGCCGGTTGTACGAGGCGGGCTGGCGGCCCGCGTACACCAACGAGCAGGTGCTGGGCGAGCTGCTGGCGCAGGTCGCGGGCAAGCACGCGGTGGCCGGGCGCCGGCTGGGCGGCAAGGAGGCCGCGACCAGTCTGGGGGCGGCGGGGGCCACGGTGGCGCTGATCGGTACGGCGGCGCTGGTGCGCCGGGCCAGGAAGAGCCGCCGGATCTGACGCGGTCGGGTCCGTCCAGGGGCGTGCGGTCGAGGCCGTGCGCCTGTTGCCCGGTCGGACTGCATCCGGGCGGCCGCCAGCCCGTTCCGTCTGGCGGAATGTCCCAATCGTGATGCGGAAACCTCTTGTCGCGAACCCCGGGGGATGAGGAATCATGGTGAGCATGTCCGAGAACCACGACCCCATCCGCCTGCTGGCCGTCCGGGAGACCCCGCTCTCGCTGGACGAGGTGTACGAGGCGGTCGGCGACGACGCGGCCGGCGGCACCACGGTCTTCGTCGGCACGGTGCGCGACCACGACGGCGGCAAGTCGGTCGCCGCGCTGGAGTACAGCGCCCACCCGAGCGCCGAGCAGGAGATGCGGCGGATCGCCGAGAAGATCTGCGCCGAGTTCCCGGTCCGGGCGCTGGCGGCGGTGCACCGGGTCGGCCGGCTGGAGATCACCGACAAGGCGGTCATCGTCGCGGTCTCCTGCCCGCACCGGGGCGAGGCCTTCGCGGCCGCCCGGCGGCTGATCGACGACCTCAAGCACGAGGTGCCGATCTGGAAGCACCAGGTCTTCACCGACGGCGAGGAGGAGTGGGTCGGCGCGGGCTCCTGCTGAGCCGCCGTCCCACCCCGTTCGGTCGCACCCGGTCCTACGAATACTCCCCAGCGGTGAGCCAAATCGTCGTGCCGTAACCCGAATGGCGCTGCAGCCGTTGTGCTGCCGGGTGGTTAATCTGCTCATACGAACGACGAGCTGGGAGTACGGACATGGCTGCGCTCGCCTGGTTGATCATTCCTGTCGTGGCGGCGGTGTTCGCCATGCTCTGGGCCGGCTGGGCCGCCCGGACCCCGAGGGCCACCGGTGATCCGGCCTCGCTGGCCGAGCACCAGCGCTTCCGGGCCGCGATGGAGCGCAGCACCGGCTCCCCGGCGGAGCCCCGGAAGCGGTAGCCCGGGCGGCACGGTGACGGCTCCGTCCCGTACTGTCGGTCCCATGCCACGCCGCTCCGCGACGATGCTCGCAGCCACCCTGATGCTCATAGCACTGCTCTGCGCGTCGGTCCTGATGAAGGTGCCGTACACGGAGATGAGCCCCGGCCCGACGTACAACACGCTCGGGACGCAGGAGGAGGACGGGAAGCCGGTGATCCAGATCACCGGGCACGAGACCTACCCGACCACCGGCCACCTCAACATGACGACCGTTCAGGTGACCGGCGCCAAGTACGAGCCGAGCCTGGTCTCGGCGGTGATCGGCTGGCTGCGCGGCGACGTGCTGGTGGTGCCGCACGACAACGTCTACTCCGACGGTCAGACCGACCAGGAGGCGCAGCAGCAGAACGCGGAGGAGTTCGCCTCCTCCGAGGACAGCGCCAAGACCGCCGCGCTGAACCAGCTGGGCATCCCGGTCGGGACCCAGGTGGTGGTGAAGTCCGTGGTGGCCGGCGGCCCGTCCGAGGGCAAGCTGCACGCGGGGGACCGGATCGTCGCGGTGGACGGCACCCCGGTGACCACCGCCCAGCAGGTGGCCGAGCTGGTGACCAAGCACAAGCCGGGCGAGACGGCGAACTTCACCATCGTTCCCAAGGACCGCAACAGCGCCACGGCGGGCCCGGCCGACGAGACCCAGGTGCCGGTGGTCACCGCGAAGGCGGCCGAGTCGGACCGGGCCGTGGTCGGGATCAGGCCGGACGTCGAGCACACCTACCCGTTCAAGATCGACATCGGGCTGCAGGACGTCGGCGGCCCGAGCGCGGGCCTGATGTTCTCGCTCGGCATCGTGGACAAGCTCACCCCGACCGACCTGACCGGCGGCAAGTTCGTCGCGGGCACCGGCACCATCACCGACGACGGCAAGGTCGGCCCGATCGGCGGCATCTCGATGAAGCTGATCGCGGCCAGGGACAAGGGCGCCGAGTACTTCTTCACCCCGGCCGACAACTGCACCGAGGCGTCCGGGGCCACGCCGAAGGGCCTCCGCCTGGTGAAGGCGGAGACCCTGGACGGCGCACTCAAGTCGCTGGACCTGATCCGGGCCGGGCAGACCGCGGAGCTGCCGAGCTGCCCGGCCGGCTGATCCGGCCCACCGCGGCCTGACGGCTGCTCAGCGGGTCTGCGGCCCGGTGGTTCAGGCGAAGGTGGCGAGCAGTGCCTCGGTCAGACCGGGCACCAGGTCGGGGCCGGTGAGCACCTCGCGGGCGACGTCCTTGGAGCGCAGCCGGAGCGCGATCTCCTTCTTGCCGCCGCGCAGCACGGCCGCGGTGATCCGGACCTCCTCGCGGCCCGGCTGGTTGGCCACCCACTCGGCGATCTGGGCTTCGGTGGCGTTCTTCGGGCGGGTCTGCTCGGCACCCGGCGGGAGCATCTGACGCTCCACCACCAGGGCGCAGCCGACCACCTGGTCGGGCCAGGCGATGGTGCCGAGGAACTTGTCCAGCTCCATCCCGGCGGGCAGCTCGTCCTGCTCGATCACGGTCAGGTCGCCGGGGTTCTCGTCGGTCAGGCCGAGCTGCTTGGCCAGCTTCGGGTCCTGCTTGCGCAGCGCGGTGCTGTCGACCAGCGCGAACAGCCGGGTCGGCAGGTCCCAGCCGAGAGTGGCGGCGTACTCGTCGATCTCCAGCGCGGCGCGGGTGAGCGGGGAGGCGGCGGGCGGCTTGCCGCCGGCCAGGGCATCAAGTGCATCGGACATGGGACCAATCCTCACATGCGCGGCGCCGCCGCCGGTTCGGCCCGCCCGGGTGCCCACCCGTCTAACTCGTGGTTAACCGTGGGAACTCAGGTAAAGACCGATTAAGTTGCACAGGAGACCGGACCCGACCCGACCACACGACACAGCAGAGGTGCCACCTTGGTATTCCAGATGCCGGACCGCCCGGGGGGCCCGGGCTTCCGCGCCAGAGTCGGCCCGCCCTCCCGGCGCACCCGCGTACTCCTGCTGACCGCAGGGGTGCTGGCGGTGCTCTTCCTGCTGTTCGTGATGTTCGCGGGCCTGTGGACCGACTGGCTCTGGTTCAAGTCGGTCCGCTACTCCTCCGTCTTCACCGCCCAGCTCTGGACCAAGGCCGGCCTGTTCGCGGCGTTCGGGCTGGCGATGGCCGTGGTGGTCGGCTTCAACGTCTGGCTGGCGTACCGGCTCCGGCCGCCGCTGGCCGCGATGTCGGTGGAGCAGCAGAGCCTGGACCGCTACCGGATGGGCGTCGCCCCGTACAAGAAGTGGCTGCTGATCGCGATCGCGCTGCTGGTCGGCCTGGTGGCCGGAGCGGCGGCGGCCGGGCAGTGGCGGACCTGGATGCTCTGGACCAACCAGACGCCGTTCGGGGTGAAGGACAGTCAGTTCCACCTGGACGTCTCGTTCTACGCCTTCGAGCTGCCCTGGTACGAGTTCCTGCTCGGCTTCGCGTTCAGCGCGGTGATCGTCTCGCTGCTGGCCTCGGTGGTCGTGCACTACCTGTACGGCGGCCTGCGGCTGCAGGGCCCGGGGCGGAAGGCGAGCTCCGGCGCGCAGGGCCATCTGGCCGTGCTGCTGGGCGTGTTCGTGCTGCTGAAGGCGGCCGCGTACTGGCTGGACCGGTACGCGCTGGCGGTCAAGACCGGCGCCTACAAGCAGGTCGACGGCTGGACCGGGCTGCGGTACGTGGACGCCAACGCGTTCCTGCCGGCCAAGACCATCCTGTTCTTCGTCGCGATCATCTGTGCGGCGCTGTTCTTCCTCACCCCGATCCGCAAGACCTGGGCCCCGGCCCTGATCGGCTTCGGGCTGATGGCGCTCTCGGCGGTGCTGATCGGCGGGCTCTACCCGGCGATCGTGCAGCAGTTCCAGGTCAAGCCGAACGAGCAGGCCAAGGAGACGCCGTACATCCAGAAGAACATCGACGCCACCAGGCAGGCGTACGGCATCGCGGACAGCCAGACGCAGCAGTACTCGCCGAAGGCGACCACCAACACCGAGGCGCTGAAGTCGGACGCGCAGACCATCGCCGACATCCGCCTGCTGGACCCGAACGTGGTCTCGCCGACGTTCCAGCAGATCGAGCAGCAGCGTTCGTACTACAAGTTCCCGAAGACGCTGGACGTGGACCGGTACGGCAACGGCCAGGCCGGCGGCCAGGACACCGTGATCGGCCTGCGCGAGCTCAACCTCGCCGGGGTGCAGCAGCGGAACTGGATCAACGACCACTTCAAGTACACCCACGGCTACGGCGTCGTCTCGGCCAAGGGCAACCAGGTCAACGACAAGGGCCAGCCGGTCTTCACCGAGTCGGGTCTGCCGTCCACCGGTGCGCTGGGCGACTACCAGCAGCGGATCTACTACGGCGAGGAGACCAAGACCTACTCCATCGTCGGCGGCTCCAACCAGGAGATCGACTACTCCACCGACGCCGGTGACAAGCAGTACCAGTACACCGGGGAGAGCGGCGTCTCGCTGAACAACCCGTTCACCCGGGCCGCCTACGCGGTGCGCTTCGCCGAGCCGCAGATCCTGTACGCGGGTGCGATCACCAACGGTGCCAAGGTGATCTACGACCGGACGCCCAAGGAGCGGGTGGAGAAGGTCGCCCCCTGGCTCTCGATCGACGCCGACCCGTACCCGGTGGTGCAGAACAACAAGCTGGTCTGGGTGCTGGACGGCTACACCACCTCGGACGGCTACCCGTTCGCGTCCAAGACCACCCTGGGCGACGTCACCAAGGACTCGCTGACCGACCAGCGCGGGCGCACGCTCACCTCGGTCAACAAGGTCAACTACATCCGGAACTCGGTGAAGGCGACCGTGGACGCCTACACCGGCGAGGTGACGCTCTACCAGTGGGACGACGCGGACCCGGTGCTGAAGACCTGGATGAAGGCCTTCCCCGGCACCGTGAAGGCCAAGGCCGACATCCCGACCGGGCTGATGCCGCACCTGCGCTACCCGCAGGACATGTTCAAGGTGCAGCGCGACCTGCTCGGCCAGTACCACATGACGGACGCCAACTCGTTCTTCAACGGCACCGACATCTGGCAGGTCCCGGTCGACCCGACCACCAACACCGGTGCGGTGCAGCCGCCGTACTACATGACGGTGCGGATGCCCGACCCCGCGGTGACCGAGGCGAGCTTCTCGCTGACCACCACCTTCGTGCCCAGCAAGCGGGACAACCTGGCGGCCTTCATGGCGGTCAGCGCGGACCCGGGGCCCGAGTACGGGAAGATCCGCATCCTCAAGGTGCCGGGTGACTCCAACACCCTCGGCCCCAAGCTGGTGCAGTCGCAGTTCAACTCGAACACCGACGTGGCCAACAAGCTCAACACGCTGAAGATCGGCGGCGACTCCGACATCGAGTACGGCAACCTGCTGACCCTCCCGGTCGGCGGCGGCCTGCTCAACGTCGAGCCGGTCTACGTGCGCGGCCGCGGCGCCGACTACCCGGTGCTGCAGAAGGTGCTCGCGGTGTACGGCAACGACAACGTGGCCTTCGAGAACACGCTGGAGGAGGCGCTGAAGAAGGTGCTCGGCAACGCCACCACGGTGACGCCGACCACCCCGACGGCGCCGACCACTCCCGGCACCACGCCGACCACGCCCACCACCCCGACCACGCCGGGGACGGTCAACGCCGAGCAGGCCAAGGCCATCGCGGACGCCCAGAAGGCGTTCAACGACGGCGAGGCGGCGCAGAAGGCCGGCGACTGGGCCAAGTACGGCGAGGCCCAGAAGGCGCTGAAGGCGGCGCTGGACGCCGCCGCGGCAGCGGGCCAGCAGAAGACCGGCTGAGGTCCGGCCGGCGAATAGCGGTTAACGAGCTGCTCCACCCCCGTGTTATGGTTGGGACACAACGACGCGGGGTGGAGCAGCTCGGTAGCTCGCTGGGCTCATAACCCAGAGGTCGCAGGTTCAAATCCTGTCCCCGCTACTCTGAACCGAAGGCCCGGAGATCTTTCTCCGGGCCTTCGGTGCTTCTGTATTGAGGGCGCTCACCCGTGGTCCACTCCGGTACGATGCGTGCCCGGGGTTTGTGGGGGTCAAGTGTCGGGAAATCGACAAAGCGCTGAAGCAATCTCGCCGGGCTTCGGCCCGCCCCGCCAAAACCTGGCCGGGGCAGGTGTACGCGGGTTGCGGGTGATGCGACGATGGAGCACATGGGGGACGCCGTACGGCAGTTGACTCCCTGGCCCAGGGGGAGTCGTCGCCGCCGAATCCGACACGTCCCCGGCGGGTGCCGCAGCACTCGGGGGAAGCGGGAGTCGGCATGAAGCTGATCGGAAGGAACGATCCGGGCCGAGGATCGAAGTCGGTTGCGGGGGCGGCCGACACCGAGGCATGGGCGCAGAGCGACGAGACCGCGGCGGCCCTGCCCGCCCAGCGGACCAGCGGTCTGACGGTCCCTCGGACGGACGCCGGGTTCGGCCCGGACAGTCTGGTCCGGGTCTCCGCGCGCGAGTTCGCACCCGCCGCCGGCAGCTACGGCCCGCCGCCCGCCACCGAGCCGGACCGGGACAGCTTCGAGACCGCGCTGGCCGCCCGCGAGCAGGCCGCGCTGGAGTCGAGGCACCGTCAGGCCGCCGACCAGGGTGACCCGAACGCGGCCAGCCAGCTCGGCGCGCTGCTGCTCCGCCGGGGCGACCTGGCGGACGCCGAACCGTACCTCCGCACCGCCGCGGCCGCCGGGCTGCGCGCCGCCGCCAACAACCTGGGCGTGCTGCTGCACCAGCGCGGCCACCGGGCCGAGGCGGCCCAGTGGTGGCGGCACGCCGCCGTGGCCGGCTCGGCCCCGGCCGCGCACGCGCTCGGGCTGCAGCTGCGCGACCAGGGCGAGGAGGAGGCGGCCGAGTACTGGCTGCACTTCGCCGCCGAGCACGGCCACCCGCTCGGGGCGTACGCGCTGGGCGATCTGATGGAGCATCGGCGCGACGTGCGGGCCGAGCGCTGGTTCAAGGTGTCCGCCGACGCGGGGCACCGCGAGGCCGCGTACCGGCTGGCCCGGATGCGGGAGGCGGCGGGCGACAAGGAGACCGCCGAGACCTGGTACCGCACCGCCGCCGCCCGCAGCCACGCCCGTGCGGGGCTGCGGCTCGGCGTGCTGCTGGAGGAGCGCAACGACCTCGACGAGGCGGCGCGCTGGTACCGGCAGGCGGCGCAGAACGGCGAGCCGCGCGCGGCCTGCGCGCTGGGCTTCCTGCTCCGGGACGCGGGTGACCTGACCTCGGCCGCCGAGTGGTGGCAGGAGGCGGCCGAGGCCGGTGACGGCAACGCCGCCAACGCCCTCGGTGCGCTGCATGCCGGGCGGGGAGAGGCGGTCGACGCCGAGCGCTGGTACCGCGCCGCGCTGGAGGCGGGCGACCAGAACGGCGCGTTCAACCTCGGTCTGCTCTGCGCGGGCGCCGGGCGCGAGGCCCAGGCCGAGCAGTGGTACCGGCGCGCGGCGTACGCCGGGCACCGGGAGGCCTGCAACGCGCTGGCCGTCGTGCTGCTCCAGCGTGGAGACGAGTCGGGTGCCGAGCCGTGGTTCTCGAAGGCGGCCGAGGCGGGGAGCGTCGACGGCGCGTTCAACCTGGGCGTGCTGCACGCCGGGCGCGGGGAGCAGCAGCAGGCGCACGAGTGGTACGCGCGCGCTGCGGCGGAGGGGCACGGCGAGGCTGCGCTGCAGCTGGCCGTGGCCCTGGAGCAGCGCGGGCAGCTGACCGGCGCGCTGGAGCGCTACCGGCAGGCGGCGGCGGGTTCGTCGGCGGAGGGCTCGTTCAGGCTGGCCTCGCTGCTGGACCGGCGCGGAGACGCGGACGAGGAGGCCGAGCACTGGTACGCGGTCGCGGCCGACGCCGGGCACCGGCGGTCGCAGGTCCGGATGGGCGTGCGGGCCGCCGAGCGGGGGGCGCTGGAGATCGCCGAGAGCTGGTACCGGCGGGCGGCCGAGGCCGGCAGTCGGAGCGCCGCCTTCAACCTGGGGCTGCTGTTGGCCCGTCAGGACGAGGAGGCGGAGGCGATGGTCTGGTACACCCGGGCCGCGGACGCCGGGCACGGGCGGGCCGCGCTGCGGCTCGCGCTGCTCGCGCTGCGGCGGGGGGAGCCGGTGCAGGCGGAGAACTGGTGCCGACGGGCCGCCGACTACGGGCCGCCGGAGGTCACCGAGCGGGCCTCGCGGCTGCTCGGTGCGCTGCACGCGGAGCTCAGCGCTTAGGCACGCGGTGCACCGTCAGTGACCCCGGCGCCAGATCCCTGCGAAGAAGTTCAGCTGCAGTCCGGACAGAGGCCCCGGTAGGTGACCTCGGCGCCGGAGATGACAAAGCCGAAGCGTTCCCCTGCGGGGAGGGCGGCGATCAGGTCACCCTGGGGGTGGACGTCGCGGATGGAGCCGCAGCCGGAGCAGATGAGGTGCTGGTGGGCGTGCCGGGCGTTGGGGTCGTAGCGCTTGGCGCGGCCGTCGGTGGCGACCTCCATCACCTCGCCCAGGGACACCATCTCGCCGAGCGTGTTGTAGACCGTGGCGCGGCTGATCTCGGGCAGGCGGGCCACCGCGCGGGCGTGCACCTCGTCGGCGGTGAGGTGGACGTGGTCCCCGTCGAGGACCTCGGCCACGACACGCCGCTGCGAGGTGAGACGCCAGCCGCGTCCGCGAAGTCGTTCCAGCAGGTCACTCATGGGGACAGGGTAAGCCACGTTCTCGACTTGGTTCCAGTGTTGACTTAGACAAAGTCCAAGCTAGGATCGAGCCAATACTTAGGCACGGTACGACCGGACACGCGGAGGCATACCCGACATGACCACCCAGGACGAGCTGCGGCCCACGCTGACGACGGAGGCCGGCGCACCGGTCGCCGACAACCAGAACACCGAGACCGCGGGCATCGGTGGTCCGGCGCTGATCCAGGATCAGACGCTGTTCGAGAAGCTCGCGCACTTCAACCGGGAGCGCATCCCGGAGCGCGTGGTGCACGCCCGCGGCGCGGCCGCGTACGGCACCTTCACGCTCACGGCGGACGTCTCGGCGTACACCCGGGCCGCGTTCCTGTCCGAGGTCGGCAAGCAGACCGAGACCTTCCTGCGGTTCTCCACCGTGGCGGGCAACCTCGGTTCGGCCGACGCGGTCCGCGACCCGCGCGGCTGGGCGCTGAAGTTCTACACCGAGGAGGGGAACTACGACCTCGTCGGCAACAACACCCCGGTGTTCTTCATCAAGGACGCCATCAAGTTCCCGGACTTCATCCACACCCAGAAGCGCGACCCGTACACCGGCTCGCAGGAGGCGGACAACGTCTGGGACTTCTGGGGCCTCTCGCCCGAGTCGACCCACCAGGTGACCTGGCTGTTCGGCGACCGCGGCATCCCGGCCAGCTACCGCCACCTCAACGGCTACGGCAGCCACACGTACCAGTGGCAGAACGAGGCCGGCGAGTACTTCTGGGTGAAGTACCACTTCAAGACCGACCAGGGCATCAAGAACCTCACCGCCGAGGAGGCCGCCAAGCTGGCCGGCGAGGACCCGGACAGCCACCAGCGCGACCTGCGCACCTCGATCGAGAACGGTGACTTCCCGACCTGGACCGTGCAGGTCCAGATCATGCCCGCGGCCGACGCGGCGAACTACCGCTTCAACCCGTTCGACCTGACCAAGGTCTGGCCGCACGCGGACTACCCGCCGATCGAGATCGGGAAGCTGGAGCTCAACCGCAACCCCGACAACGTCTTCGCCGAGGTCGAGCAGTCGATCTTCTCCCCGGGCCACTTCGTGCCGGGCATCGGCCCGTCCCCGGACAAGATGCTGCAGGGCCGCCTGTTCGCCTACGCGGACGCCCACCGCTACCGCGTCGGCATCAACGCCGACCACCTGCCGGTGAACCGCCCGCACGCCGCCGAAGCGCGCACCAACAGCCGGGACGGCCACCTCTACGACGGCCGCCACGGCCGGGCGAAGAACTACGAGCCGAACAGCTTCGGCGGCCCGGTCGAGACCGGTCGCGCGCTCTGGGCCTCGGTGCCGGTGAACGGCCTGACCGGCAACCACGAGGCGCCCTCGCACAGCGAGGACACCGACTTCGTGCAGGCCGGCGACCTCTACCGGCTCTTCTCCGAGGACGAGAAGGCCCGTCTGATCGCCAACCTGGCCGGCTTCATCGCCAAGGTCTCGGCCGACCGCGAGGACATCGTGGAGCGGGCGATCAACAACTTCCGCCAGGCCGACGCCGACTACGGTCAGCGCCTGGAGGACGCCGTCCGCGAGCTGCGCAAGCAGAAGTAACGGCACCTCAGACCGCGGGCCCCGGAGACGTTCACTCGTCACCGGGGCCCGCAACCATGTGTCAGACCGTCAGCGCCCGCAGGGTGTCCTCGTGCAGCAGGCCGTTGGAGGCCACCGCGTCCGCGCCGTTCGGGCCGTCGAAGCCGTCCAGGCCGGTGAACCGGCCGCCCGCCTCCTGCACCACGATGCACGGGGCGGCCATGTCCCAGAGCGAGAGCTCCGGCTCGGCGGCGATGTCCACCGCGCCCTCGGCGACCATCATGTACGACCAGAAGTCGCCGTACGCGCGGGTCCGCCAGCAGGCCCGGGAGAGGTCCAGGAAGGCGTCCAGCCGGGCCCGCTCCTCCCAGCCGCTGAGCGAGGAGTAGGAGAGCGAGGCGTCCTCCAGCCGGGACACCGAGGAGACGTGGATCCGGCTCGCCTTGGCCAGGCTGCGGCCCGCGTACGCGCCCAGACCCTTGGCCGCCCACCAGCGGCGCTGCAGGGCGGGCGCCGAGACGATGCCGACCACCGGGTGCTGCTCGCCGTCCGGGCCGACCTCCAGCAGGGAGATCAGGGTGGCCCAGACCGGGACGCCCCGGACGTAGTTCTTGGTGCCGTCGATCGGGTCGATCACCCAGCGGCGCGGGCCCGTGCCCTGGAGCCCGAACTCCTCGCCGAGCACCGCGTCGCGCGGGCGGGCCCGCTGCAGCACGCTGCGCACCAGCTCCTCGGCGGCCTTGTCGGCGTCGCTCACCGGGGTCAGGTCGGGCTTGGTCTCGACCTTGAGGTCCAGCGCCTTGAAGCGCTCCATGGTGATCGAGTCGGCCGAGTCGGCGAGGACGTGGGCGAGTCGGAGATCGTCGTGGTAGTCGGCCATGCCCGAACCCTAGCGATTCGTCCATGGATCCGGACAGTTCGGCTCGCGAACTGGACGGTCAGTGCCCGGTGCCGCTGATCTGGAGGCCGATCACGCCGGCGATCACCAGGCTGATCGAGACCAGCTTCAGCACCGAGGCGGTCTCGTCCAGGAAGACCATCCCGTAGATCGCCGTCCCGGCGGCGCCGAGGCCGGTCCAGACCGCGTAGGCCGGGCCGACCGGGAGGGTCTTGAG
Organism: Kitasatospora sp. NPDC002040; assembly: GCF_040296785.1. Lineage (NCBI taxonomy): Bacteria > Bacillati > Actinomycetota > Actinomycetes > Kitasatosporales > Streptomycetaceae > Kitasatospora > Kitasatospora sp. NPDC002040. The sequence continues at coordinate 365,994 of NZ_JBEOXV010000003.1, forward strand.
CGAGAGGGTGAGCAGCCCGAAGCTGCCCAGCGCGAAGAGGCAGAAGCTGACGGTGGGCCAGAGCTTGGTGAAGCCGTCGCTGAGTTTGAGGTTGATCGCGAAACCGGTCTCCAACAGTCCGGCGATGATCACCAGGGCCCATGCCATCGGAGCCGACTCCCGTCCCATCGGAGGGCCGGACCGATTGGTCCGACCTTCCTATGATCACCGGGGGAGCGGCATCCAACACTTCTGACGGGCCGATAGATACCGCTCAGTCACCTTCGCGGGTCTCCTTGGAGGAGAGCAGCCGGCGCAGCGAGTACAGCCGGGCCTGTTCGGCATGGCCGTCGGCGACCCAGGCGTCCAGGGCGCAGTCCGGCTCGTCGTGGCTGCACGCGCGCGGGCAGCCCTCGGTGCCGGGCTCCAGGTCGGGGAAGGCCAGGATGACCCGGGACGGGTCGATGTGGGAGAGGCCGAACGAGCGGAAGCCGGGGGTGTCGATCACCCAGCCGGGGTCGAGCGCCTTCTTCGACCCGGGCTTGGCCCCGGGCGGCGGCGGGAGGCGCAGCGCCAGGGCCGAGACGGTGGTGTGCCGCCCCCGGCCGGTGACCGCGTTGACCACACCGGTGCTCCGCTGGTGCAGCGGCACCAGCGCGTTCACCAGGGTGGTCTTGCCGACGCCGGAGTGCCCGATGAACACGGTGGAGCGCCCGCGCAGGTGGTCCCGGACGGCCTCCGCCCCGGCGGTCTCCAGCTCGTCCCGCCGGGTCACCACGTAGTCGATGCCGAGCGGGGCGTACGTCTCCAGCAGCGGCGCCGCCGAGGCCAGGTCCGACTTGGTCAGCACCAGCAGCGGCCGCATCCCGGCGTCGTACGCCGCCACCAGGCAGCGGTCGATCAGCCGGGAGCGGGGCTCCGGGTCGGCCAGCGCGGTGACGATCGCCAACTGCTGGGCGTTGGCCACCACGATCCGCTCGTACGGGTCGTCGTCGTCGGCGGTGCGGCGCAGCACCGAGCTGCGCTCCTCGACCCGGACGATCCGGGCCAGCGTGTCCACGTCGCCGGAGAGGTCGCCGATCACGTGCACGATGTCGCCGACCACCACGCCCTTGCGGCCGAGCTCGCGCGACTTCATCGCGATCACCTGGCGCTCCTGCTTGGTGCCCGCCTCGACCAGGCAGGTCAGCCGGCCCCGGTCGACGGTGAGGATCATCGCCTCGGCGGCGTCCTCGTGCTTGGGCCTGATCCTGGTCCGCGGCTTGGAGCCCTTGCGGCCCGGGCGGTTGCGGATGTCGTCCTCGTCGGCGTCCTTGCCGTAACGGCGCATGTCCCCGACTCCCCGTCAGCCCTGGCCCAGCAGTTCGGCCCACATCTGCGGGAAGTCCGGCAGGGTCTTCGCGGTGGTCGCCACGTTCTCCACCTCGACTCCGGGCACGGCCAGGCCGATCACCGCGGCGGCGGTGGCCAGCCGGTGGTCCTCGTAGGTGTGGAAGACGCCGCCGTGCAGCGGGCGTGGCCGGATCCGCAGACCGTCCTCGGTCTCGCTGACGTCGCCGCCCAGCTCGTTGATCTCCTTGGCCAGCGCGGCCAGCCGGTCGGTCTCGTGCAGCCGCAGGTGGGCGATGCCGTACAGGTGCGACTCGGAGTCGGCCAGCGCGGCGACCGCCGCGATCACCGGGGTCAGCTCGCCCACGTCGTGCAGGTCGGCCTCGATCCCGTGGATCTTGCCGGTGCCGGTGAACTCCAGCCCCTCGTCGGTCAGTTCGCAGCTGCCGCCCATCCGGGTGTACAGCTCGCGGAGCTGGTCGCCCGGCTGGTAGGTGTGCTTGGGCCAGTCCCGGACGGTGACCCGGCCGCCGGTAACCAGCGCGGCGGCGAAGAACGGCGCGGCGTTGGAGAGGTCCGGCTCGACCACCAGGTCGCGGCCGATCAGCGCCCCCGGGGTGACCCGCCAGACGTCCTTCTCGCCGCCGTCCTCCGGCGCGTCCACCTGGGCGCCGGCCTTGCGGACCATGTCCACCGTCATCCGGATGTGCGGGAGGGACGGGACGCTGCCGCCGGTGTTCCGGATCTCCACGCCGTTGTTGTAGCGGGCACCGGAGAGCAGCAGGGCGCTGATGAACTGGGACGAGGAGGACGCGTCCAGCTCCACCGGGCCGCCGTCCAGCGCGCCGGTGCCGTGCACGGTGAGCGGGAAGCCGCCGCGGCCGCCGTCGTCGATCCGGGCGCCGAGCGCGCGGAGCGCGTTGATCACGCCGTGCTGGGGGCGCTCGTAGCTGCGCGGATCGCCGTCGAAGTGCACCGGACCGTCGGCGAGGACGGCCAGCGGGGGGAGGAAGCGCATCACGGTGCCCGCGTTGCCGACGTCCACCTGGGCCGGGCCGCGGAGCTGACCGGCCGGGATGACGCGCCAGGCCTCGCCGCCGCCGGTGCCGCCGCTGGCGTTGTTGACGGTCTCCTCGATGCCGACGCCCAGCGCCCGCAGGCCGTCGGCCATCAGCTGGGAGTCCCGGCTGCGGAGCGGCCGACGGACCCAGCCCGGGCTGTCCGCCAGCGCGGCCAGCACCAGCGCGCGGTTGGTCGCCGACTTCGATCCGGGGATGGTGACGGTGGCGTCGACGGCGCCGGTCGCAACGGGGGCGGGCCACAGGGCTTCGGTCATGGGGCTCAGTCTAGGGGCGGCAACTGTTGGCAGACGTTCCACCGCCGGGGCTCAGGTCAGCAGCCAGGTGCCGCCCAGGGCGAGCGAGCTGAGGGCGACGGCGAGGAAGAGGCCGACCCAGAACAGCGGGCTGATGCCGGTGAGGTGGGCCAGCTGGTCGGCGTCGGTGCTGCGGGCGCCGTCGTGGCGCCGCTTGCCCTGGAGCTCCAGCACCGGGCGGACGCCGGCCAGCAGCAGGAACCAGACCCCGAGGTAGGCGAAGCCGGACTGGAGCTGGCTGCTGCCGTACCAGGAGATGAGGAAGAAGGCGGCGCCGGTGACGACCACCGAGAGCAGGCCGAAGGCGTTGCGGATCATCACCAGCAGCCCGGCCAGCAGCACGATCGCGATCCAGAGCAACTGGGTGACGTGGTGCCCGGCCAGCAGGGCGGCCCCGCCGAGGCCGAGCAGCGGGGGAGCGGTGTAGCCGGCGGCCGCGGTCAGGATCATGCCGGGTCCGGCGGCCGGGCCGGAGGAGATGGTGAGGCCGGAGGTGTCGGAGTGCAGGCGGATGCCGGCCAGCTTCCGGCCGGTCAGTTTGGCGACCAGGCCGTGGCCGCCCTCGTGGGCGATGGTGACCACGTTGCGGCTGAGCCGCCAGAGCGGGCGGGGCAGGATCGCCAGCAGGGCCACGGCCGCGGTGCCGAGCAGGAGCCAGCGCGGCGGGGCCGGCTGGGTGGCGGTGACGGTGTCCCAGAGTCCCGCGAAGTCCATTCCGTACCTCCTCGCCGCGTTCGGACCAGCACCCTCCCATGCCGGGACGGCGGGAGGGAACCGTCCGGTTCTGCGGACCGGGTGGGAACAGCGTGGCAAGCTGATCACCATGTGCGGACGTTTCGCCTCCACCACCGCGCCCCAGGACCTGGTCGAGGTCTTCGGGGTCGAGCAGTGGGACCCGACCGAGACCCTGGTGCCGAGCTGGAACGTGGCGCCGACCGATCCCGCCTTCGTGGTGCTGGACCGGGCCCCGAAGGGCGGCGGCCCGCCGGTCCGGCAGCTGCGGGTGGTGCGCTGGGGCCTGGTGCCGGCCTGGTCGAAGTCGCCCGAGACGGCGGTGAAGATGATCAACGCCCGGGCGGACACCGTGCACGAGAAGCCCGCCTACCGCCAGGCCTTCGCCTCCCGCCGCTGCCTGCTGCCGGTGGACGGCTACTACGAGTGGGAGACCATACCCACCGAGAAGGGCAAGCCCCGGAAGCAGCCGTACTTCGTGCACCGGGCCGACGGCACCCTGCTCGCGCTGGCCGGGCTGTACGAGTTCTGGCGGGACCGCCGCTACCCGGCCGACCACCCCGACGCGTGGCTGGTCACCTGCACGGTGGTCACCACCGGGGCGGAGCCGGCGCTGGCCCCGATCCACGAGCGGATGCCGCTCTTCCTGGACCCGGACGGCTTCGACGCCTGGCTCGATCCCGGCCTGAGCGACCCGGACGAGCTGCGCGGCCTGCTGGTCCCGCCGCCGCCGGGCGCACTGCTGGCCCGGCCGATCGGCCCCGCGGTCGGCAACATCCGCAACAACAGCCCCGAACTGCTGCGCCCGCTCGACGAGATCGAGCCGGACGACAGCACCCTCTTCTGACGGAGCGCCATGCTTGTCCCCACCCCGGTCGGCGATGCCCGGATCACCCTGTACCCCGCCGTCGGAGCCCCGAAGGCCCTGCTCGCGCTCGGCCACGGCGCGGGCGGCGGCGTCGAGGCCCGCGACCTCCAGGCGCTGGCGGCCGCCCTGCCCGCGCGCGGGATCACCGTGGCCCTGGTCGAGCAGCCCTGGCGGGTGGCCGGGAAGCGGATCGGCCCGGCGCCGAAGACGCTGGACCAGGCCTGGCTCCCGGTGATGGCCGAACTGGCCGGACAGGGCCTCCCGTTGCTGGTCGGCGGCCGCAGCGCCGGGGCCCGGGTGGCCTGCCGGACGGCCGGGCAGGTCGGCGCCGCCGGCGTGGTCGCGCTGGCCTTCCCGCTGCACCCGCCGGGCCGGCCGGACAAGAGCCGGGCCGAGGAGCTGCTCGGCACCGGCTGCCCGACCCTGGTGGTGCAGGCCGGCCAGGACACCTTCGGCACCCCCGAGGAGTTCCCCGAACTCCCGGCCGGCCACCTGCTGGTGGCGGTCCCGTACGGCAGCCACGGCTTCGCGGTGCCCAAGCGGGCCCCGCTGGGGCAGGACGAGGCGCTGGAGCTGATCACCACGGCGGTCGGCGACTGGGCCGCCGGGTTCCGGGCCGCCGGGCTCTGAACGCGACCGGCGCCACGCCGGGAATGTCCGGGCGTCCGGCCGGGTTTACACCTCACGTCAGCAAGGTGACCCGGTAGGAAGGCAGGGCAGGATGGGTTCGATCGTGTGCCCCGAACGGCCGGACGAGCGAGCGGCGGCCGGTGCCGCCGTGCCCGACTGGTCCGAGTGGCTGGTCGCGGGCGAGAAGCCCGTCAGCCCGATATCCTCGCTGTCGGGTCGACCCACTCCGGTGCCGGCTCGTGATGCCGAGGAGGTGGGTCCGGTCGTCGGAGCGGAGCACGAGGCCGATCCGGTCGAGTCGGAGCAGGTCGGCGAGATGCTGACCGGCGACGAGCTGGCCGAGGCGATCGGCGAGGACACCTTCCGGGTGTCGGTCGACGAGACCGAGGACGCCAGGCGGGATCGCTTCGAGCGTGACGCCCTGGGCTACCTGGACCAGATGTACTCCGCCGCGCTGCGGATGACCCGCAACCCGGCCGATGCCGAGGACCTGCTCCAGGAGGCCTTCGCCAAGGCCTACGCCTCCTTCCACCAGTTCCGCGAGGGCACCAACCTCAAGGCCTGGCTGTACCGGATTCTCACCAACACCTTCATCAACTCGTACCGGAAGAAGCAGCGGGAGCCCCAGCGCACCGCCGCCGAGGAGATCGAGGACTGGCAGCTGGCCCGGGCCGAGTCGCACATGTCGACCGGCCTGCGCTCGGCCGAGGCCCAGGCCCTCGACCACCTGCCGGACAGCGACGTGAAGGACGCCCTGCAGGCGATCCCGGAGGAGTTCCGCATCGCGGTCTACCTCGCGGACGTCGAGGGCTTTGCGTACAAGGAGATCGCGGACATCATGGGTACTCCCATCGGCACGGTGATGTCCCGTCTGCACCGTGGCCGCCGTCAGCTGCGCGGCATGCTGGAGGACTACGCCCGTGAGCGCGGGCTCGTCCCGGCCGGCAGCGGGGCAGGGCAGGAAGCGAAGGGCTCGGGCTCATGAGCTGCGGCGATCCGCACGACACCGACTGTGGAGAGGTGCTCGACCACCTCTACGAGCTGCTCGACAACGAGATGGCCGAGGGCGACTGCGCCAAGCTGAGGGTGCACTTCGAGGAGTGCTCCCCCTGCCTGGAGGAGTACGGGCTGGAGGCCGCCATCAAGGCCCTGGTCAAGCGCTCCTGCAGCAGCGAGCACTCCCCGGCGGACCTGCGCGGCAAGGTGCTGGCCCGGATCGACTCGATCCGGGCGGGGCAGCGCGTCGGCGAGCCGCTCACGGTGGCCGAAGCGGCGGAGTAGTCCGCCGTCCGGCCGGTCGTCACTCGTTCGAGTGAGTTGACACTGCGCCGACCGGGGCATTCCGCGATCGGGCGTCCAGCCCGCCGGGCCGGGCCCTATTCTCCTGACGAGCACTCAGCCCCTGGGTGCCGAAGGGGAACTGCGGCCGTGGCGGGAGGCGGAGATCGCTGACGAGGACGCTGACCCGGCGCTGCCACGAGGCGCGGTGCGCTACGTCGCCCTGGTGCTGCTCGGTGCGCTCGGCTGCCTGCTGCCCCTGGTGCTGCCGGGGCCCGGCTGGCTGACCGGGCCGGTCGACTGGCCCCGGGTCGGACTGCTGGCCGGGCTGAACGTCTGCTGGGGCGCGCTCGCGCACGGCGGTCCGACCCCGTGCCTGCGGCTGCTCCGGGCGGCGGTGCCCGGGCGCGCCAGGCCGCAGCCGCGGCCGGCCACCCCGGAGCGGGCCGGGCCGGTCTTCCTGCCGGTGCTGTTCGCCGGGGTGCTGATGCTCCCGCCGGCCGCCGCCGCCTTGGTGGCGCTCCCGGCCGCGCTTACCGCTCCGGCGGCCGCGCCGCGGGCGGTCCGCCGGGTCTGGAACGCGGCCCAGCTGGCGCTGTCCGCCTTCGCCGCGGCGGTGCTGTTCCGGCTGCTGCCCGGGCCCGAGCTGCTGCTCGGCTCCCGGTTCCCCGGTGCGGCGCTGCCCGCGCTGGCGGCCGTGCTGCTGTTCTGCCTGGTCAACTCCGCGCTGGTGGGCGGGATGCGACGGCTGGCCGAACCCGGCCGGGAGCGCACCGGGCCGGCCGGGACGCTGCTGCCCGCACTGGTGCCCGCCCTGCTGCACGGGGCCGGCGGGCTGATGGTCGCGGTGCTCTGGCAGGGCCCGTACGGCGCCTTCGCCGCGGTGCTCGCGCTGCTGCCGTTCTCCATCTCGGCCTGGGTCGCCGCCCAGGGGCACCGGGAGCGGACGGCCCATCAGGCCACCGTCCAGGCGCTGGTGCAGGCGGTGGAGATCAAGGACGCGTACACCCGGGGCCACAGCGAGCGGGTCGGCCGGGCGGCGGTGCTGATCGCCCGTCAGCTCGGGATGGCCGAGGACCGGCTGCGCACCCTGCACTTCGCGGGCACCCTGCACGACGTGGGCAAGCTCGGGGTGGCCACCGAGCTGCTGCGGCGGAACGGGCCGCTGACCGAGGCCGAGCGGCGGGCGGTGGAGGTGCACCCGGTGTTCGGCTTCGAGCTGGTCCGGGGGATCGACTTCCTGGACGAGGCGCGCGGCGGCATCCTGCACCACCACGAGCGGCTGGACGGTCGCGGCTACCCGAGCGGTCTGGCGGGGGAGCAGATCCCCGAGTTCGCCCGGATCATCTCGGTCGCGGACGCCTTCGACTCGATGACCTCCACCCGCTCCTACCGGCGCGGCCGGCCGGTGGCCGAGGCGGTGACCGAGCTGGAGCGGTGCGCGGGCAGCCAGTTCGACCCGGCGATGGTGCTGGCGCTGGTCGAGGCCGTCCGGCTGCACGGCTGGCAGCCCGCGCTGCCGCCGCCCGGCGGCTGGGCCGGGGAGGTCCCGGACATCCCGCTCGGGGTGCCCGAACCGGCCCGCAGGGCGGGCGGCGACCTGCTGCGCGGTGCGCCGTGACCGGTGTCCCGCGGAGCCGGCGGGCCGCCCCGGTCCGCCGGCCGTACCCCCGCACCGGCACCGGCGGGCCCGGTACCGGTGCGCTCCGGGCCGCAGCGGCCCTGCTCCTGCTGCTGTCCTGCGCCGACGCGCTCGGCCACGGCATCTCCGCCCCCGGGGTGGCCGCCGCCTTCGCGGCGGTGATCGCGGTCGGCGAGCGGGTCCGGGTCACCCTCCCGGGGGACCGGGAGCAGGCCCCGATCGGCACCGCGGTGGCCCTGGCGTACGCGCTGCTCGGCCCGCTGCACGGACTGCCCACCACCCACGGCGCGGCCCAGGTGCTGGCGGTGGTCGGGGTCGGCACGCTGGCCGGGCTGGTGCCGGTGAACGGCCGCAGGCACCGGCACCGCCGGCGCCGTCCCGAGCCGGACCGGGTGGACGGTGCGGTGCGGCGGCTGCTCACGGTGGGCTTCGCGGCGCTGCTGTTCCAGCCGCTCTACAACAGCGGGGCACTGGACCAGCTGCCGCTGGCCGGGCCCGCGTACGGGGTGTTCCTGACCGGGGTGGCCGTGCTGGCCGCGCTCTGCGACGCCACCCTGGCGGCGGTGCAGCGGCGGGCCAGGACGGGGCTGCGGTTCGGGGCGGCGCTGGAGGACGAGCTGCGCTCGCTGCTCGGGATCGGCTCGGCGATCGCCGCCACCGGGATGCTGATCAGCCTGCTGGCGGGCGAGGTGGGGCTCTGGGCGCTGCCGCTGTTCTGCGCCCCGCTGCTGCTGGCCCAGGCCTCGTTCCGGCGGGCGGCCGCCGTCCGGGCCACCACCGGGCAGACCATCGAGACGCTGGCCCGGGCCACCGAGGTGGCCGGGTACACCCCGCCGGGCCATGCCCGCCGGGTGGCCGACACCGCCTGCGAGCTCGGCCGCGAGCTCGGCCTGGGCAGCCGGGACCTCGCCCTGCTGGAGTACGCCGCACTGATGCACGACATCGGCCAGCTCTCCCTGGTGGAGCCGGTGCCCGGCGGGGCCACCGCCCTGTTGCCCCAGCCGGAGCAGCAGCGGATCGCCCGGCTCGGCAGCGAGGTGATCAGCCGCACCGGGGTGCCCCGGCAGGTGGTCGGGCAGGTGGCCAGGCTGGCCGACCCCTGCCGCCGGCCGGACGGCGGCGCCGATCGGACGCTGCCGCTGGCGGCCCGGATCATCCGGGTGGCCAACGCCTTTGACGACCTGTCGGCCGCCGCCCGCGGCCGGGGCCTGACCGAGCAGGCCGGGCGGCAGGAGGTGCTCGAACTGCTGCGGGCGGAGGGCGGCCTGCTCTACGACCCGAAGGTGCTCGACGCACTGGCCCGATCCGTCGCCGCCGTCCACCGACCTGACTGAACAGCCGTGCGGGGAGCGCGTCCGACGGGCGGCGTGGTTGGATGCCGTCATAGCGTGGAATGGCCCGGATCGAGGCGGGAAGAATGCCCCGGCGACCGGGGGGCAGTAGACCGGCGGACGACTACGGCAGGGACGGAACGTGAGGATCTTCCACCGCACACGGCACCGGCCGTCGACGACCTGGCGGCAGACCACCGACCGCGCCTTCACCCTGATCGGTGACGGCCGCTACGAGGATGCCGGCACCCTGCTGGTGATGGCCGCCGACCTGGAGCCCGGCCTCTCCGACTCCTGGTTCAACCTCGCCCTGCTGCACAAGTTCCGCCGCGACTGGGACCAGGCCAGATCGGCCGGCCTGCGCGCCGTCGCCCTGCTGGACCGCGAACAGGGCGCCCCCGACTGGTGGAACCTCGGCATCACGGCGACCGCGCTGCAGGACTGGGCGCTGGCCCGGCGGGCCTGGCAGGCGTACGGCATGCGGCTGCCCGGTGGTGCCCAGGACGGCACCGTCCGGCTCGACCTGGGCACCACCCCCGTCCGGCTCTCCCCGGAGGGCGAGGCCGAGGTGGTCTGGGGCCGGCGGCTCGACCCGGCCCGGATCGAGGTGCTCTCGATCCCGCTGCCCTCCTCCGGCCGCCGCTGGGGCGAGGTGGTGCTGCACGACGGCGCCCCGCACGGCGAGCGGGTCGCGGACGGGGTGGCCTACCCGGTGTTCGACGAGATCGAGCTCTGGGCGCCGTCCCCGGTGCCCACCTACGTGGTGCTGCTGCAGGCGGCCACCGCCGCCGACCGGGACGCGCTGGAGCGGCTGGTCGCCGACGCGGGGTACGCGGCCGAGGACTGGACCTCATCGGTCCGGCTGCTCTGCCGCGCCTGCTCGGAGAGCCGGATGGCCGCCGACGACGGCCGCACCGTGCACCACGACCCGCACGACGACGGTGACGCGGCCCACCCCGGGCACCTCAGCCACCTGAGCCAGGCAGGCTCCGGCCTGTCCTGGCTGGCCGAACGGGAGTGCGGGATCGCCGCCCCGGCGAACCTGGTCGGCGGCCTGCTGGACCGCTGGGTGGCCGCCTCACCCGCCACCCGGGCCTACCGGGACCTCGAAGAGGTCTGCTGAGTAAGGGCCCCCGACCCACCGGGCGCCGTACTCTTTACCCGGTAGATCTTCGGCAGACCCAGAAAGCGGAAGCAACGATGGCGGACCAGCACGACCACGCGCACGACCACGACCACGCGCACGACCATGACCACGCGCACGAGGCGGCCGCGGAGCAGAAGGTGGTCGGCGAGCTGCCCGACCTGACCAAGGGCACCGCGCGCCCCATCACCGTGGTCGGCAACCCCGTGCTGCACCGGGAGAACAAGGCGGTCACCGCGTTCGACGCGGAGCTGGCCGGGCTGATCGACGACCTGTTCGTCTCGATGTACGCGGCCGAGGGCGTCGGCCTGGCGGCCAACCAGATCGGCGTGGACGCCAAGGTGTTCGTCTACGACTGCCCGGACGACGACGGTGTCCGCCACGTCGGCCACGTGGTCAACCCGGTGCTGGTCGAGCTGCCGGCCGGGCAGCGGCAGCTGGACGACTCCGCGGAGGGCTGCCTCTCGGTGCCCACCGCGTACATGGAGCTGGCCCGCCCCGACTTCGCCGCCGTCACCGGCCAGGACAAGGACGGCAACCCGATCCGGGTCGAGGGCACCGGCTTCTTCGCCCGCTGCCTCCAGCACGAGACCGACCACCTGTACGGCTACCTGTACATCGACCGGCTCTCCAAGCGGGACCGCAAGGACGCGCTGAAGCAGATGGCGGAGGGCACCGCCCGCTACGCCACCGTCCCCAACGACTGACGGTCGGCCGAGGGCCGGTTCCGGGCAGCAGCCCGGGGCCGGCCCTCCTGCGTCGCCCGGGCCGGTTGGCCGGGTGGGTTGGCCCGGTTGGTTGGTCCGGTTGGCCCGGTTGATTAGTCCGGGCCGCGGATCCTGGCGACCAATTCGGCGCTCTGGTGGACTTCTGGTGGCTCGGATGCACGGCGGTATGCATGCGAGGCCGATCTCCCCCACCAGCTCCGACCTCGCGGAGGAACCGTGCCGTCCACCCCTTTCGCCCGGCCCGCAGCAGTACCGGGAACGGTCATCAGCTACCACGGCACCGAGCCGGAGAACGCGCTGATACCGGGCCACACGACCGAGTCCGGCGGGGTCAAGGTGATCGCGGCCCTGTTCCGGGGGCTGGCCTCCTACGATCCCGTCGACGCCCACCTGAGGAACGCGGTCGCGGAGTCCATCAGCACCACCGACTCCACCGTGTTCACCGTCGAGCTGAAGCGCGGCTGGACCTTCCACGACGGCACGCCGGTCACCGCGAGCAGCTTCGTCGATGCCTGGAACCACACCGCGCACGGTCCGAACCGGATGCAGGCGGCCGGCTTCCTGGCCCACATCGAGGGCTTCGCCGAGGTGAACGCCCCCGACTCGACGGTCACCGAGCTGTCCGGGCTTGAGGTGGTCGACGACCACAGGTTCGTGGTGACCCTGTCGGCGCCGTTCTCCGAGTTCCCGGTCACGCTCGGCTGCAGCGCGTTCTTCCCGCTGCCGAGGGCGTTCTTCGAGGACCGGGCCGCGTTCGAGGCCCACCCGATCGGCAACGGCGCGTTCCGGTTCGTCTCCCGGGAACCCGAGCGGAACATCCTGCTGGCCCGCTACGACGGCTACGCCGGCGACGACCGGCCGCAGATCGGCGGGGTCGAGTTCCGGATCTACGCGGACCTGGCCGACGCCTACCACGACGTGGTGGCGGACCGGCTCGACTACCTGGACGTCACCCCGTTCTGGGCGCTGGCGGGGGACCGGTACCGGAGGGACCTGCCGGGCCGCACGTACGACCGGACCTACCTCGGGATCCAGACCATCACCTTCCCGCTGCACGACGAGCGCTACGCGGACCGGCGGGTGCGGCAGGCGATCTCGATGGCGATCGACCGGGTCAAGCTGATCGACACGATCTTCCGGGGCCACCAGGCGCCCTCCGACGGCCTGGTCCCGCCGGCCGTCCCGGGCCGGGCCGAGAACCAGGGCGGCGAGCTGTGCAGCTACTCCCCGGTCTGGGCCCGGGAGTTGTTCGACGCGTCCGGGTTCCGGGGCGGGATCGAGCTGACCTCCAACATCGACTCGCCGAACCGGCCCTGGATGGAGGAGGTCTGCGCCTCGGTCACCGAGACGCTCGGCGTGCCCTGCCGCTTCGTGCCGATCCCGACCCTCGGGGAGTTCCGGCGCAGGCTGAACGCCCAGGAGGTCACCGCGGTGTTCCGCTCCGGCTGGATCGCCGACTACCCGTCGATCGAGAACTTCCTCAGCCCGATGTTCCGGACCGGTGCCTCCGACAACGTCGGCCGGTACAGCAACCCGGCCGTCGACGCCCTGCTCACCGCGGCCGACACCGCGCCGACCAGCGAGCAGGCGTGGGACCTCTACCAGCAGGCGGAGCGGGAGATCCTGGCGGACATGCCGACCATCCCGATCTGGTACCAGAGCACCCTGTCGGCCTGGTCGACGCGGCTGCGGACGGTCCAGCCCAACCCGTTCCGCGAGCTCGACCTGTACAGCGTCACGGTGGCGGAACAGGACGTGCTCCAGGCCGGAGAGGAGGTACCGGACCGCCACCGCACCCGTGCTGCCTAGAACCTCCCTGACAGTCTCGTGAAAGGAGACGAAATGCCGTCCCAGACCGTGGAACTGCCGAAGACCAAGGTGACCGCCGAGTCGGTCCCGAGCATCACCACCGACGCCCCGCACGAGCGGGCCTGGCTGCCGTCCGACCTGGCCCCGACGAAGTAGCGCCGAACGGCGGGCCGGCCACCGGAGTCCCCGGGGCCGGCCCGCCGCATCCGCCGGACCCGCCGATCCACCCTGGGGTGAACGTTGTCGCCGTCCTACGCACAGATCGACCGACTCCTCGGCACCGAACCGCAGTTCGGGTCGGCCGAGGCCATCGAGGCCAGGAACCTCGCCCGCTACCGGCTCGGCCTGACGGTGCTCGCCCGGCACTTCCCGGCGGCGGCCGACCGGTTCGAGCGGCTGGGCGCGCTGGAGGACGCGGCGCTCCGTCCGTTCCTCTACGACCCGGTGCTGCGCAACGCGTTCGAGGACGACCTGCTCGCGCTGGAGCACCGCCGGTCCGAACCGGGCGAACTAGCAAGGCAGTTGACCGATCCCGACCTCGACGCCGGGGACGGCCTCGGGCCGAGTGAGCGCCTGATGGCGCCGCACTGCCGGCCCTGGGCCGGGCGCGGGGTCGGCTGGGTGTGGACCGATCCCCGGCCCGGGGCGGCCGAACTGCCGCTGGCCGGACGGCTGGAGGAGCTCAGGGAGGGCAGCTTCGCCGAGCTGCGCGGGGCCCGCCGGGTGGTCCCGGACGCCGGTCAGCTGGCCGGACTCGGCCGGGGCGCCGAGCTGTTGGCCGCCCTGCTGCCGCACGCGGGCGCGGGCGTCTTCCCGCACATCTCGCTGGTCGGCCTGGCCCGGGGCGCGTCCGAGGACGGCGAGCTGCACTCGCTCTCCGGCGGCGACCCGCTGCCCTCGGCGCTGTTCATCGCGCCGGAGCACCTGGACGACCCATGGATGACGGCCGAGATCCTGCTGCACGAGGGGCTGCACCTGAAGGAGTTCGACGTGCTGCGGACCGGCTCGCTGGTGGCCGAGCCCGGCCACCAGGTGGAGATCCCCTGGCGGTTGACCCCGTGGACGCTGACCCGGGTGCTGGCCGCCCTGCACGTCTACAGCCACATGGTGCTGTTCTTCGCGGCCGCCGCCGAGGCCCCGGCCGAGCTGCGCGAGCGCTTCGGACCGCCGCCGGCCACCGAGGCGGTCGGCGTACCGACACCGGGCAGCCGGGCCGCGGTCGAGGGCGGGTACACCACCAGCGCCGAGCGGGCCGGCTACCTCGGCCGGCAGGCGCTGGAGCTGCACGGCGGGGCGCTGACCCCGGCCGGGCGGCGGTTCGTCCGGTGGCTGCTGGACGCGGTGGCGCCGCTGGCGCCGGGCGTCCGGGGCCCGGCGGTCGCGGCCGCCGCCGCTGTCGCCGCGGTGCCGGACCCGCCGGTGCTCGATCCGCGCGGCTACCGCAAGGTCGAGCCGGTGGCGGTCTGCCCGCTGCCGGAGCAGCAGCAACTGCTGGCCTTCGCACCGGAGTCGGCGCGGTTCCACTGGCTCAACGAGCACGCCTGGCTGATCTACGCGCTGTGCGACGGCGGTTCGACGGCCGAGCTGGAGGCGGCGTACGCCGAGCAGACCGGCGGCCCGGCCGACGCCCGGCTGGCGCTCGGGGTCGCCGGGCTGGTGGCGGCGGGGCTGGTGCGGCCGGTCGGGGACTGAACCGGCCCCGGACCGGCCGAAGGGGCGTACGGGAGTCCCGTACGCCCCTTCGGTGTTCAGGCCTAGAAGTCGTCGTCGAAGGCGACCGAGCCCTCGACGGCGGTCTGGTAGGCGCTGACCCGGCGCTCGAAGAAGTTGGTCAGCTCCTGCACGTTCTGCAGCTCCATGAAGCCGAACGGGTTGCTGGAGCCGTACCGGATCGGCATGCCGAGCCGGGCCAGCCGCTGGTCGGCGACCGCCTGGAGGTACTCCCGCATCGAGGCGGTGTTCATCCCCGGCAGGCCCTCGCCGCACAGGTCCTCGGCGAACTGGAGCTCGGCCTCGACGGCCTCCTCCAGCATCTCGGTGACCTGCTTGGCCATCGCGTCGTCGAAGAGGTCGGGCTCCTCCTGGCGGACGGTGTCCACCACCGAGAAGGCGAAGTCCATGTGCATGGACTCGTCCCGGAACACCCAGTTGGTGCCGGTGGCCAGGCCGTGCAGCAGGCCCCGGGACCGGAACCAGTACACGTACGCGAAGGCGCCGTAGAAGAACAGGCCCTCGACGCAGGCGGCGAAGCAGATCAGGTTGAGCAGGAAGGCCCGGCGGTCGTCCTTGCTCTGCAGCGAGTCGAGGTGGTCGACCGCGTTCATGTACTTGAAGCAGAACTGCGCCTTCTGGTGGATGGAGGGGATGTTCTCCACCGCGTCGAAGGCCGCCGCCCGGTCCTCGGGATCGGGCAGGTAGGTGTCGAGCAGCGTCAGGTAGAACTGGACGTGCACGGCCTCCTCGAACAGCTGCCGGGACAGGTACAGCCGCGCCTCGGGCGAGTTGATGTGCTTGTAGAGACTCAGCACCACGTTGTTGGAGACGATCGAGTCACCGGTGGCGAAGAAGGCGACCAGGCGGCCGATCATGTGCCGCTCGCCCTCGCTGAGCTTGGCGAGGTCGGCGACGTCGGAGTGCAGGTCCACCTCCTCGACGGTCCAGGTGTTCTTGATCGCGTCGCGGTACTTGTCGTAGAACGACGGGTAGCGCATCGGACGCAGCGTCAGCTCGAAGCCGGGGTCGAGCAGCATCTTCTCGCGGTCGGTGGTGCTCACTGGCAGGCCTCGCAGGACTCGGGGTTCTCCAGGGAGCAGGCGAGCGCCGCCTCCTCCTCCGGAGTGAGGGTGGTCGGGGCCGCCACGGAGACCGGGGCGGACGGCGCCGGGACGACGGCCTTCGCCCCGGAGGAGGAGGCGGCCTGGGCGATCCGGGTGGCCGGGCGCGAGCGCAGGTAGTAGGTGGTCTTCAGACCGACCTTCCAGGCGTACGCGTACATCGAGCTCAGCTTGCCGATGGTCGGCGCGGCCATGAAGAGGTTCAGCGACTGGCTCTGGTCGATGTACGGCTGCCGGGCGGCGGCCAGGTCGATCAGCGCGCGCTGCGGCAGTTCCCAGGCGGTGCGGTAGAGCGAACGGACCTCGGCGGGCAGCCAGTTGAGGTCCTGCACCGAGCCGTTGGACTCGCGCAGCGCGTCCCGGGTCTGCGCGTCCCAGACGCCCAGCTCCTTGAGGTCGCGGATCAGGTACGGGTTGACCTGGAGGAACTCGCCGGAGAGGGTCTCGCGCTTGAACAGGTTGGACACCTGCGGCTCGATGCACTCGTACACGCCGGCGATCGAGGCGATGGTCGCGGTCGGCGCGATCGCCAGCAGCAGCGAGTTGCGCAGGCCGGTCTCGGCGATGGTGGCGCGCAGCGCGTCCCAGTGGTCGGCCCACTGCGGCGCGGTGTCGAAGTGGTCCACGTGCAGCTGGCCGCGGGCGGCGCGGGTCTCCGCGTACGCCTCGTGCCGGCCGAGCTGGACGGCGAGCTCGCTGGAGCGCTCGTAGGCGACCAGCATGATCCGCTCGGCGATCAGGGTGGAGAGCCGCTTGGCCTCGGCCGAGTCGAAGTCCAGCCGGAGCTGGAAGAAGACGTCCTGGAGGCCCATCACGCCGAGGCCGACCGGGCGCCAGCGGGAGTTGGAGGTCCCGGCCTCGGTGGTCGGGTAGAAGTTGATGTCGATGACCCGGTCCAGGAAGGTCACGGCGGTGCGCACGGTGGCGTCCAGCCGGTCCCAGTCCATCGCGTTCAGCAGGTCGGCGGCGGTGGCCCCGGCGGCGACGTGGGCGCCGAGGTTGACCGAGCCGAGGTTGCAGACCGCGGTCTCGGAGTCGTCGGTGACCTCGATGATCTCGGTGCAGAGGTTCGAGGAGTGGACCACCCGGCCGGGCAGCGCGGTCTGGTTGGCGGCGCGGTTGGAGGCGTCCTTGAAGGTCATCCAGCCGTTGCCGGTGGTGGCCAGGGTGCGCATCATCCGGGCGTACAGGGTCTGCGCCGGGATGGTGCGGACGGCCTTGCCCGCGGCCTCGGCCTTCAGGTACGCGGCGTCGAACTCGGCGCCCCACAGGTCGACCAGCTCGGGCACGTCGGCCGGGGAGAACAGCGACCAGTCGGCGTTGGCGTTCACCCGGCGCATGAACTCGTCCGGGATCCAGTGGGCCAGGTTCAGGTTGTGGGTGCGCCGGGCCTCCTCGCCGGTGTTGTCGCGGAGCTCCAGGAACTCCTCGATGTCGGCGTGCCAGGTCTCCAGGTACACGCAGGCGGCGCCCTTGCGGCGGCCGCCCTGGTTCACCGCGGCAACCGAGGAGTCCAGGGTGCGCAGGAACGGGACGATGCCGTTGGACTTGCCGTTGGTGCCGCGGATCAGGCTGCCGCGCGAGCGGATGCGCGAGTAGGAGAGGCCGATGCCACCCGCGTGCTTGGAGAGCCGGGCGATCTGCGCGTAGCGGCCGTAGATCGAGTCCAGGTTGTCCAGCGGCGAGTCCAGCAGGTAGCAGGAGGACATCTGCGGGTGCTTGGTGCCGGAGTTGAAGAGCGTCGGCGAGGAGGTCAGGTACTCCAGGCGGCTCATCAGGGTGTACAGCTCGGCCACCTCGGCCACCGACTGCTCGGTGTCGCCGACCGCGAGGCCGGCCGCGACGCGGAGCAGGAAGTGCTGCGGGGTCTCGATCACCTTGCGGGTGATCGGGTGGCGCAGCAGGTAGCGGGACTGCACGGTGCGCAGGCCGAAGTACTCGAACCGGTCGTCGCCCTGCTGGTCGATCAGGGCGTCGAAGGCGTCGGCGTGCTTGGCCACGAAGGCGGCGGTGATGTCGCCGATCAGGCCCTCGGTGTGGCCGACCACGATCGAGGCGGAGAAGGAGACCGCGCCCTGGCCGATCGCCTCGTCCTGGATCTCCAGCGCGAGCAGGCGGGCGGCGAGCTTCGAGTACTGCGGGTCCTCGGCGATCATCGAGGCGGCAGCCTCCACGGCCAGCCCGCGCAGCTCGGCGAAGTCCGAGTTGGCGTTCCGGCCGCGCAGCGCAGCGGCCGCGACGTGGCCGGGGTCCACCTGGGGCAGGTCGATGCTGCGGTCGGTGAGCAGCCGAAGCAGCGCAGCACCGGGGTCGGTGTGTGCGGAGTCGGCAGAACCCTGGGAGGGCAGGGCAACTGAGGCAGCGATGGTCAAGGCGCTTCTCTCCTGGCGGCGGCGGTCGGCGAGGGGGCTACCGGACCACTGGGGCACAGGGGAGCGCGCGCAACGCCCGACGGCGTGCGCGATTCAACCCCCCTGGCCCACCCGCGAGGCCCGGACGTTACTGCTGTGCTGCATGGCGTCTGCGGGGAAGCCCTGTGGCACACCGTCGGCAGGTCATCGGACTCACGGGCACCCCTTGGGGCGCCTGCTCACCGCTGCGGGGCAGTCCCGGATTCGCACCGGGTTCCCCTGCTTCGACAGCGAGAGCGAGCATACATGTTGTAGTCCATCCAAGATGTAACCCCACATCTTGTGCGCGCAGCGTGTCGGGCTGACTCCTCGGCGGGTTCGGGGGCGGCGACGGGGGGCCGTCCGGCGCACACCCTCGGGCGCGCAAAGGGCACCGGACGGGCGGGGGGCGGTACGGCCCTACCGGGGGCGGCCCGCTCCGTACCCGCCGTATCCGCAGGCGGGTCCTGCGGGCAGCAGAATGTGGCGGACCGCACCGGGACTGGCCCGGCGCGGTCCGCCACAGGTGCCGGCGGTCAGAGGTCGATGACGTAGACGAGCAGCAGCACCCCCGGGCGGACCTCCCAGTCGCGCTCGGGGGCCCGGCGGAAGCCGAGGCGTTCGTACAGGCGGTGGGCCGAGGTCATCGAGGGCCGGGTGGAGAACGCCATGGCGGTCAGTCCGAGCTCCCGGCTGCGGGCCATCGAGGCGCGGACGAGCGCCTCGCCGGCGCCGCGGCCGCGGGCCGCCCCGCCGACCGCGAGCATCCGGATCTCGCCCTCGTGCGGGGCGGCGATGTCGGCGAAGCCGGTGCCGCCGACCGCGAAGGTCACGCAGCCGAGAAGCTGTCCGCTGCCAGGGTCGACCGCGACGAGGAGCTCGGCCTGTTCGAACCGGGGCCGGGCGTCGGCGAGCTTGGCGGCGTAGGGGCCGTCCGCGGGGCTGTGGCCGTCGCCGACGAAGGCTTCGAGGGTGACCGCTCCGACTGCTTCGAGATCGGCTTCGACGGCGCGGCGGATGACGATGTCCATGGCGACAGTGTGCCGGGGGCGGGGTCGGAGGGGGCGGGCAGGGTGCCCTGCAGCCGGGCGCCGGGCGCGGGGTCGTAGGGGTAGCCGCCGGGGCGGTGCCAGTTGTCCCGGCCGTGCCGGGAGTTGCGGTCGACGTCCCGGCCCACCAGCACGCCCAGCAGGGCGAACGTGCCGAGGATGCCGAGCAGGGCCAGGGTGCTTGCGACGGTCGAGGAGTCCATGTCCTCACTGTCCCGCCGCCCGGGCGCCGGGACGAGTGGCAGAAACGACCTATTGCATCGATATCCTGCCATCGGGCATTCTGGTGCCATGCTGCAGAACGTCGTGACCGTCGTGCTGGAAGAAGTCCACCCCTTCGAACTCGGCGTCGCCTGCGAGGTGTTCGGCCTCGACCGGAGCGACAACGGCCTGCCGGTGTACGACTTCGCGGTGGCCTCCGACCGGCCGGGCCGGCTCCGGACGCACGCCGGGTACAGCATCGACGTCGAGTACGGCGCCGAGCGGCTGGCCGGGGCCGACCTGGTGATCGCCGCCGCCACCACCGTCCGGGAGGAGTACCCGGCGGTGCTGATCGAGGCCCTGCAGGCGGCGGCCCAGCGGGGTGCCCGGGTGCTGTCGATCTGCAGCGGCGCCTTCCTGCTCGGTGCGGCCGGGCTGCTGGACGGCCGCCGCTCCACCACCCACTGGCGGCACACCGACCGGCTGGCCGCCCGGTTCCCGCTCACCCGGGTCGAGCCGGACGTGCTCTACGTGGACGAGGACCCGGTGATCACCTCGGCCGGCACCGCCGCCGGGATCGACGCCTGCCTGCACCTGGTCCGCAAGTTCCAGGGGGCCGAGGTGGCCCGGGGGATCGCCCGGCGGATGGTGGTCGCCCCGCACCGGGACGGCGGCCAGGCGCAGTTCATCGCCCGGCCGCTGCCGGAGGGCGACGAGGACTCGCTCGGCGGCCTGCTGGACTGGCTCCGCCGGAACCTGCACCACGAGCTGACGGTGGAACAACTCGCCTCCCGGGCCCACATGTCGCCGCGCACCTTCGCCCGCAGGTTCCAGCAGGAGACCGGCACCACCCCGCACCGCTGGCTGACCAACCAGCGGCTGCTGCAGGCCCAGCGGCTGCTGGAGGGCACCAACGAGCCGGTCGAGACGGTGGCGGCCAGCTGCGGCTTCGGCAATGCCGCCACGCTGCGGCACCACTTCACCCGCTGGCTCGGCACCACTCCGCAGGCGTACCGCCGCACCTTCGGTTAAAGGTGGTCGGTGCGGTTCCAGCTCTCGGGGTGAAGGGAATTGGCATGGTTCCGCCAGAGGCTGGTGGAGCAGTTGGCGACGGGGGGGAGATCGAGCAACTGGGATTCCGTCAGCCGGTCCAGGATGTAGCGGAGCATCAGCACCGGGCAGTCGTGCGCGACCACCAGAACGGGCCGCCCGTCCTCTTCCTCGCGGAGATCCCGCAACAGGCTCCGCATCCGCAGTGCGACGTCCAGAAACGATTCACCACCCGACGGCCGGTAATAGAGCTCGCCCATCTTGCGCCGCCTCGCCGCCTCGCCGGGGTGCTCCTTCTCGATCGCGGCCTTGGTGAGCATTTCCAGCACGCCCAGCTCGCGGTCCCGCAGCCGTTCGTCGTAGCGGACCGCCAGGCCGACCGGCACCGCCCCGAGCCCGCTCGCCTGGGCCAGCGCGATCCGCGCCGTCTCGGCGGTGCGGACGTACGGGGAGCACCAGACCGAGCGGGGCCGGTCCTCCGGGGGGAGGGCGGCCCACCAGCGGCCGAGGGCCTGCGCCTGGGCCTGGCCGTGCAGGGAGAGCGGGATGTCGGCGTCCCTGGAGGTGATCGGGACGGTCAGGGCGCCGGTCTCGCCGGCCAGCTGGAACTCGACGTTGGCGATGCTCTCGCCATGTCTGGTGGCGATCAGCACCGCGGGCTGTGCGGTCGCGGTGCGGGTGGTGCGGTGGCCGTTGAGGACGCTGCTGCTGGGTTCCGCCATGTCTCTCTCCCCGTTGTCCGGTCATCCGGTCATACGGATGATCGCGCCGTCCCCCAAGTGTTGACCGGGGGGACGGCGCGATCACAGGGCGCGCGCAGCACGGGCCCGTGCGCCCGGATGAATCAGTGCGCTACGGCGGGCTCCGGAGCCTCCGGGGAGTCGGGGGAGTCGGAGGGCGCGGGGACCTTCACCGGCGACGCGGGCGGGGCCTCGGCGGTGTAGTCGGCCCGGCTGGTCTCGTCGGCGCCCTCGGGGGCCTTGAGGGCCCGCAGGGCCAGCGTGAGGACCACGGTGACCAGGACGTTGAGGACGAAGGCGGTGAGGCCGATGTAGCCGATCTCGCCGACCCCGGGGATCTCGGCCGAGCTGCCGCCGAAGTGCTTGGTGGCGGCCGAGGAGACCCCGTACGCCTTCCAGGTGCCGTAGCCCATGCCGACCGCCCAGCCGGCCAGCAGCGCCCAGCGGTGGAACCAGCGGGTGAACAGGCCGCCGACGATGGAGACGAAGGTCTGCAGGATCCAGATCCCGCCCAGCAGCTGGAGGTTGATCGCGAACTGCTTGTCCATCAGCAGCACGAAGGCCAGCGCGCCGACCTTGACCAGCAGCGAGGCGAGCTTGGCCACCTTGGTCTCGTCCGCCGGGGTGGCGGTCGGCTTCAGGTACTCCTTGTAGATGTTGCGGGTGAACAGGTTGGCCGCGGCGATCGACATGATCGCGGCGGGCACCAGGGCGCCGATCCCGATCGCGGCGAAGGCCACGCCGGTGAACCAGTCCGGGAACATGTTCTCGAACAGCTGCGGCACCGAGAGCTGGGGGTTGAAGCCCTTCACGCCCTTGCCGACGCCGGCCGCGATGGCCATGAAGCCGAGCAGCGCGAGCAGGCCGAGCATCAGCGAGTACGCGGGCATGATCGCCATGTTCCGGCGCACCGTGTTGCGGGACTTGGAGGCCAGCACGCCGGTCACCGAGTGCGGGTACATGAAGAGCGCCAGCGCCGAGCCGAACGCCAGCGTGGCGTACGTCCACTGCGCCTTGGGCCCGGTGATCAGCGAGCCGACCGGCTTGCCGGTGGCCGGGTTGACCGCGCTGAACTTCTGCGCGGCCGAGTCGAAGATCGCGCCGTAGCCGCCGAGCCGCATCGGGATGTAGATCACCGCGACGATGATCACCAGGTACACCAGGGTGTCCTTGACGAAGGCGATCAGCGCCGGGGCGCGCAGGCCCGAGGAGTAGGTGTAGGCGGCCAGCACCGCGAAGGCCAGGAACAGCGGCAGGTCCTTGACGAACCAGTTGCTGTCCGCGCTGCCGCCGACCCCGAGCACGTCCAGCACGGCCTGGATGCCGACCAGCTGGAGCGCGATGTACGGCATGGTGGCCAGGATGCCGGTGAGGGCGACCACCAGGGAGAGCGACTTGGAGCCGTACCGGCCCTTCACGAAGTCGGCCGGGGTGACGTAGCCGTGCACCCGGGAGACCGACCAGAGCCGGGGCAGGAACAGGAAGACCAGCGGGTAGGCGATGATCGTGTACGGCACCGCGAAGAAGCCCGCCGCGCCCGCCCCGTAGATCAGCGCCGGGACGGCGACGAAGGTGTACGCGGTGTAGAGGTCGCCGCCGAGCAGGAACCAGGTGACCCAGGTGCCGAAGCTGCGGCCGCCCAGGCCCCACTCGTCCAGGTGCTGGGCGTTGTCGGCCCGGCGCCAGCGCGAGGCCAGGAAGCCCATCACGGTGACCAGGACGAAGAACAGCAGGAAGACCGTCAGCGCGGTCCAGTTGACGCCGGAGTGGTTCATGCCGCGTCACCGCCCGCGGCGGCCTTGCGGGCCAGCTCGTCCCGGCGCAGCAGCAGGTAGGCGGCGACCGTGAAGATCGCCGAGGCGGGCACCCAGGCCAGCTGGTACCAGTAGAAGAAGGGAAGTCCGCCGAGCTCCGGGGTGGCCTTGGTGTACGAGGACACCCAGAGCATCGCGACGACCGGCAGCAGCAGGCTGAGCCCGGCGAGCACCCGCGCTGGGGTGACCACCGGAAGCTGCGCTCCGGGCGGGTTTTCTGACGACATGTATGCGGCTCCGCTGGTGAGGGCTCACCTCAACGCGCCGCAACGCACACGATCGTGCGTCCGCCGAGCAGCACCCGTGGTGATCGATTGGTCACTACGGCAGCGAAATCTAGGACACCGGGTGACCTGTGTCACTACTCCGTGCGGAACTTCCCGGATACCGGACTACTCTCCGTCAGGAAGAGGGCCGCTGCAGGCGGGTGATGAACTTGTAGCGGTCGCCGCGGTAGATCGAACGGACCCACTCGACCGGTGCGCCGTCGGCGTCGAAGGAGTGCCGGGCCAGCTGCAGCATCGGCAGCCCCAGGTCGGAGCCGAGCAGGCCGGCCTCGCGCGGGTTGGCCAGCGTGGTCTCGATCGTCTCCTCGGCCTCCGCCACGGTCACCCCGTACACCTCGCGCAGCGCGGTGTAGAGGGAGTTGTGCTTGACCAGGTTGCGGCGCAGTGCGGGGAAGCGCTTCGCGGAGAGGTGGGCCACCTCGATCGCCATCGGGTCGCCGTTGGCGAGGCGCAGGCGCTCGATCCGGAGCACCCGGCCGCCGGGCTTGATGTCCAGCAGCGGGGCCAGCCGGTCGTCGGCGGTGATGTAGCCGACCTCGATCAGGCGCGAGGTGGGCTCCAGGCCCTGGGCCCGCATGTCCTCGGTGTAGGAGGTCAGTTGGAGTGCCTGGGCGACCTTGGGCTTGGCCACGAAGGTGCCCTTGCCCTGGATCCGCTCCAGCCGCCCCTCGACCACCAGCTCCTGCAGGGCCTGTCGGACGGTGGTCCGGGAGGTGTCGAACTGTGCGGCCAGCGCGCGCTCCGGCGGCACCGGGGTGCCGGCCGGCTGCGTCTCGGTGAGCTGCAGCAGGTGTCGCTTCAGGCCGTAGTACTTCGGGACGCGCGCGGTCGGATCGGCCGCCCCCTGCGTCGGAAGGCTCTTGGCCTGGGGGTGGTTCACCTGGGCAGTGGTGCCCCCGTCGCTGCTCATCGGCCGCATCTCCCGGTGCTCGCGAAGCCTTCCCAGGCCACGCTTCCTCGTTAACGGCACACATCGTTGCACGTATGGGCTGTGAACGGGGCCCTCATCACGCGATGAACGATGAGCGGTGTCGGCTTGATAACGGGTGGTCCGGTTTGCTCGAAGAGCCGTTGACACGCCCATTGGTCTAGGCCAAGCTCCAGGCATCTGGTCTACACCACTGCAGACCACACATGAATTTCCCAACCCCGTCCCAAGGGTTCGCGACCCCTTCCCCCCGATTTGTATCGGTTGGGTCGCCGCCCGGGTGGGGGTAACCCGGGCATCCCTCAGGAGGATGGCGTGAAGCGTCAGCTCATCGCGGCGGTCGGCGTCGCAGCAATGGTCGTCGGTCTTGCGGCTTGTGGTTCGGACGCCAAGAAGGCCGACGACGCGGCCAAGCCCAAGGACTACAACGGCAAGACCCTGACCGCCTGGGTGATGGACGGTTCGGCGCCGCAGACGTGGCAGGACGGCATCAAGGCGGACTTCGAGAAGGAGTTCCCGGGCGCCAAGCTGAAGCTCGAGATCCAGAAGTGGAACGGCATCGGCGCGAAGGTCACCACCGCCCTCTCCGAGGGTTCGGTCGACGTCCTGGAGATCGGCAACACCCAGACCGCGGGTTACGCGGCCACCGGTGGCCTGCTCGACCTCACCAAGGACAAGGCCAACCTGGGCGGCAACGACTGGGCTGCCAACCTGAACAACTCCTCGGTCTTCGAGGGCAAGCAGTACGCCGCGCCGTGGTACTTCACCAACCGCGTGGTCATCTACAACAAGGAGCTCTTCACCAAGGCCGGCATCGCCGCGGCCCCGAAGACCCTGGACGAGTTCTACGCCGACCTGGACAAGCTGAAGGCCGTCCCGGGCGTCACCAACCCGATCTACCTGCCCGGCCAGGAGTGGTACACCTACTTCGGCCTGGTCGTCAGCAACAAGGGCCAGATCGTCAAGAAGGACGGCGACAAGTACGTCGGCAACCTGTCCTCCCCCGAGGCCAAGGCCGCGTTCGAGCAGTACAAGAAGCTGCAGAGCTACTCGAACGCCCCGAAGGACAAGGACGAGGCCACCCCGGCCCAGGGCGGCATCTTCGCCAAGGGTGACGTCGGCGCCATGATCGGCCTCGGCTGGGAGGCCCCGGCCCCCAAGGACATGGCCGCCGAGAAGATCGGCTTCTTCCCGATCCCCGGTGTCGCCGCGGACAAGCCGTCCGGTGTCTTCCTCGGTGGCTCCAACCTGGCGATCGCCCAGGCGAGCAAGAACCAGGACCTGGCCAAGGGCTTCCTGAAGCTCGCCATGTCGGACAAGTTCGAGGGCCAGATGGCCTCGACCGGCCTGATCCCGAACAAGCCGTCGCTGAACAGCCTGGCCGTGACCGACTTCGCGAAGGCGGCCATCCCGGCCTCCGCGAGCGGTGACACCACGCCGAACATCGCGGCCTGGGCCAACGTCGAGAACACCCCGAACCCGATCAAGGACTTCCTGACCGCCGCCCTCGCCGGCGACTACGACGCCGCGGCCAAGAAGTACGACGAAGAGATCACCAAGCGCCTCGCGCAGAAGCAGTAATTCCGTACGGCGTCGCACACCAGGCTCCAGGGGAGCGTGGTGTGCGGCGCCGTCACCCTGTTTTGTGGCCGGTTGGGTAGGAAGAGAGAACGATGGCTGTGCATTCGGAGCGGGTGCAGACACGGTCCCCATTGGTCGGGAAGGACGCCGTGGATCCCAGTCAGGCGGCCGCTGTGAAGGGCGCCCCGAAGAACACCAGACCGGCAGCCGGTCCGGGCCTCCTCGCCAGGAGCGCCCCGTATCTGCTGATCCTGCCCGCCGTCGCGGCCACGCTGGCCCTGCTCGGCTGGCCGCTCGTGAAGACCTTCATCATCTCCTTCCAGAACCTGAACAAGCGTCAGCTGATTCAGCACCTGACCGAGTGGAACGGCTTCGACAACTACAGCGACCAGCTCACCAACGCGGCCTTCTGGAACACGGCCGGTCGCTCGGTCGCGTTCACGCTGGTCAACGTGGTGCTGACGATGGTGCTCGGCTCGCTGGTCGGCCTGCTGCTGAACCGGCTCGGCAAGAACATGCGGCTGCTCCTCTCGTTCGCCCTGATCATGGCCTGGGCGATGCCCATCGTGGCCAGCACGACCGTCTACACCTGGCTGTTCGACAGTCAGTTCGGCGTCGTCAACTGGCTCCTGTCCCAGCTGGGCTGGGACAGCATGGCCACGTACAACTGGTACAGCGGCCAGATGTCCACGTTCTTCGTGATCACCCTGCTGGTGGTCTGGGGCTCGGTCCCGTTCGTGGCCTTCAACATGTACGCCGGCCTCACCACCATCCCCGCCGAGCTCTACGAGGCGGCCCGGATGGACGGTGCGGGATCCACCAAGATCTTCACCTCGGTGATCTTCCCCAGCCTGCGCCCGTTCTTCCTGGCCACGACCTTCCTCGAGGTCATCTGGATCTTCAAGTGCTTCACCCAGGTGTTCACCCTCAACGCGGGCGGTCCGGAACGACTCACCGAGACCCTGCCGGTGTACGCGTACATCGAGGGCATCGGTAACCAGCACTACGGCGCCGGAGCATCGATCGCCGTGCTCACCATCCTGATCCTCGGTGCGCTGATGGCGTACTACTTCAGGATCATTCTGAAGCAGGAGGACGAGCTGTGAAGCGCTCGATCGTCGGACGCAGCTGGCCGAACCTGATCGCGGTCGTCCTCTTCGTCTTCTTCATCTTCCCGGTCTACTGGATGGTCTCCACGGCGTTCAAGCCGAACAAGGACATCATCAGCAAGACGCCGGTCTTCATCCCGCTCGAGGCGACCCTCGATCACTTCGACAGGGCCGTGCACGCCGACCAGTTCTGGACCATGGTCGGCAACAGCCTCACCGTCACGGTGGGCGCGGTGCTGGCCTCGCTGGTGATCGCCATGCTGGCCTCGTTCGCCGTCGCCCGGCTGAAGTTCCGCGGCCGGAAGAGCTTCGTGCTGGTGATCATGGCGGCGCAGATGGCCCCCTGGGAGGTCATGGTGATCGCCGTCTACCTGATCACCCGGGACAGCGAGATGCTGAACAGCCTGGTCCCGCTGACGATCTTCTACACCATGATGGTGCTGCCCTTCTCGATCTGGACGCTGCGCGGCTTCATCGCCGCCGTGCCGAAGGAGCTGGAGGAGTCCGCGATGGTGGACGGCTGCACCCGGGTGCAGGCCTTCGTCAAGGTGGTCTTCCCGCTGCTGGCCCCCGGTCTGATGTCCACCTCGCTGTTCGGCTTCATCACCGCGTGGAACGAGTTCCCGCTGGTGCTGATCCTGAACAAGCAGACCGGTGAGGGCACCGCGCAGACCCTGCCGCTCTGGCTGACCTCGTTCCAGAGCAACTTCGGCAACGACTGGGGCGCCACCATGGCCGCCTCGACGCTGTTCGCCGTCCCGATCCTGATCCTCTTCCTGTTCCTCCAGCGCAAGGCCGTCGGTGGCATGACCGACGGCGCCGTGAAGGGATGACCCGCGCGTGAGCATCCTCACCCCCGCCGTGACCGACAGCGACCAGCTGCACCGCGACGCCCTGACGGTCCTTCAGCCCGGTTTCGTCGGCACCACCATGCCCGAGTGGGTCCGCCGCCACCTGGCGGCCGGCCTCGGCTCGGTGGCCCTGTTCGCCCGCAACGTGGTGGACCCGGAGCAGCTCGCGGCGCTCACCGCCGAGCTGCGCTCGGTCAACCCCGACCTGCTGATCGCGATCGACGAGGAGGGCGGTGACGTCACCCGCCTGGAGGTCGGCTCCGGCTCCTCCTGGCCGGGCAACCTCGCGCTCGGCGCGGTCGACGACACCGCGCTCACCCGCGACGTCGCGCGCGAGCTGGGCCGGGCGCTGGCCACCTGCGGCATCAACTACAACTGGGCGCCCGCGGCCGACGTCAACTCCAACCCGCGCAACCCGGTGATCGGCGTCCGCTCGTTCGGCGCCGACCCCGAGCTGTGCGCCCGCCACACCGCCGCCTGGGTCGAGGGCCTGCAGCAGGTCGGCGTCGCCGCCTGCGCCAAGCACTTCCCCGGCCACGGCGACACCGCCGTGGACTCGCACCTGGGCCTGCCCATGGTCGACGTGGACGTGGACCTGCTCCGCTCCCGCGACCTGGTGCCGTTCCTGGCCGCGATCGAGGCCGGCGCCAAGGCCGTGATGACCGCTCACATCATGGTCCCGGCGCTGGACCCGAAGCTGCCCGCGACGCTCAGCCCCGCGGTGCTCACCGACCTGCTCCGGGGTCAGCTGGGCTACCAGGGCCTGATCGTCACCGACGGCATCGAGATGGGTGCCATCGCGGACACCTACGGCATGGGCCCCGGCACCGTGATGGCGCTGGCCGCCGGTGCCGACGCGATCTGCGTCGGCGGCGGGTCCACCGAGGAGGAGACCGTCCTGGAGCTCCGGGACGCGATCGTCGAGGCGGTCCGCTCCGGCGCGCTGTCCGAGGAGCGCCTGGCCGACGCCGCCCAGCGGGTCCGCACGCTCGGCAGCTGGGCCCGGATCGAGGCCCAGGGCCAGCTGGCCGAGCCGGACCTGGCGATCGGCCTGCGGGCCGCCCGCCGCGCCCTGCGCGTGGTCCGCGCCCCGGGCCGGGCCTTCCCGCCGGTGACCGAGCGCCCGTACGTGGTCTCGCTCTCCGACCAGCCCAACTTCGCGGTCGGCGACGACACCCCCTGGGGCCTGTCCGGTCTGCTGACGGCCCGTTTCCCGGGCACCCGGACGGCCAAGGTCGACGCCGCGGACGCCGCCCCCGAGGCGCTGGACGCCACGGTGGCCCGGCTGCTGGCCGAGGCCGAGGGCCGCAGCCTGGTCCTGGTGGTCCGGGACGCGCACCGCTACGACTGGATGACGGCAGTGCTGGAGCGGGTCCTGACGGCCCGTCCGGACGGCGCCGTGGTCGAGATGGGCGTCCCGCAGGCCGCGCCCGCCGGCGCGCTGTACATCGCCACCCACGGGGCGGCCCGGGTCCTCGGACTCGCCGCCGTCGAGGTGCTCACCGGCCAGTAGGCCGAACGCACCCGCACCAACTCGGAAACCCATCTGCGCCGGCAGGTGGGTTTCCGTGTTTTCCGGGGTCGAATTCCGCTCCGCCGCAGGTGGCTGACGGTGCGTCAGACCTGTCATGTCCCGGCATTTTTCCGGCGGCCGGGAAATGCCGGAGCGGAATGACGGTGCTCCCTCAAGGGGGCCTTAAGGGAGCCTTAACGGAACCCTTAGTGTCGGTGCGGCAACAGGGCGCACACAACTCACAACAGGTCTGCAACGTCCGTGATTTGAGCCCCGGTAATCGTTGACTTCAGCTTTGGTCTAGGCCAGTCTCCAGCAATCCGGTCTAAACCACAGTTGGGCCGGACCAAGCAACCGGGAGGATGGCGTGAACCGTCGGCTCATGGCGACGTTCGGCGTCGCGGCACTGCTCGCCAGCACAGCGGCCTGCGGGGGCAGCGCCGGTTCCGGGGCCAAGGGCAGCGGTCCCAGTACCACCGACCCGAAGTCCGTCACCGGCTCCGTCACCATCTGGCTGATGCCCGAGGCGCAGGCCAGCTGGCCCGAACTGGTCCAGCAGGTCAACGACGAGTTCGCGGCGAAGTACCCGAAGGTCGATCTCAAGCTCAGCTACCAGACCTGGGCGGACAAGATCACGAAACTCGACGCGGCGCTGGCCGGCGGCGGGGCACCGGACGTGGTCGAACTCGGAAACACCGAGACCATGAAATACATCCTGAACGGCTCGCTGGCGACGGTCGACAAGGCCAGCTACGAGAACTCCGACACCTGGATCCAGGGCCTGGTCAACACCTGTACGTACCAGGACAAGCTCTACTGCGTGCCGTACTACGCGGGCGCCCGGGTCGGCATCTACAACGCCGCCGCGTTCCAGGAGGCCACCGGCAGCGCCGAGTTCCCCAAGAACGAGGACGAGCTGCGCGCCGCGCTCGACAAGGTGGCGGCCAAGCACAAGGGCGACAAGGGCTACTCCGCGCTCTACCTGCCCGGCCCGTACTGGTACGCCGCGATGTCCTACGTGACCGCCTACGGCGGCACCATCGCCCGTTTCGACAGTGCCGGCAAGTGGCACGGCGCGCTGCACGACGCCAAGTCGCAGCAGGGCGTCCAGCACTTCGTCGACCTGGTGAAGACGTACAACAAGGGTGACCTGACGGTGAACGAGCTGAACCAGGCCACCGTGCTCGGCCGGTCCAAGACCGCGATGATGTACGGCAACGGCTGGGAGATCGGGACCGCGATCGCCCCGGTCGGCGGTGAGCCCAAGCTCAAGGAGAGCCTGAAGGTGGTCGGCATGCCCGGCCCGAACGGCAAGCCGCTGCCCTCCTTCATCGGCGGCTCGGACCTCGCGGTGACCGCCAAGTCGCAGTCGCAGGAGGCGGCCAAGGACTGGATCCGGATGTTCACCAGCGCCAAGTCGCAGCAGGTGCTGGTCGACAAGGACACCCTGCCGAACAACCTGACCCAGCTCAGCCCGCTGAAGTCCAAGCCGGCCACGGCCGCCGCCGCCAACGCGGTGCCGGACGCCTGGTTCACCCCGATCGCCCCCGGCTGGGGCGCGATCGAGAAGCAGAACGTCCTGGTCACGATGCTGAACGACATCCTCAAGGGCAAGTCGGTCGACGCGGCCACCCTGGAGGCCGACGCGAAGATCGACGAACTGATCAACAACCCGTCCTGACCTCCCACCGGTGCGCCGTCCGGGCTTTCTCGGACGGCGCACCGCGGGTGCCCGGGGGCGTTCCCGCTCGTAGCATCACGGAGGGGGAGCGACCGTCCCGAGCGGAGGCACCGTCAGATGACCGACCCGCAGCACGCGCCTGCCCCCGGCCGGATCATGGCGGCGGAGATGGCCGAGCAGCCCGCCGTGCTGCGGCGGATCCTCGACCAGGGCGGCCCGAAGATCCGCGAGATCGCCGCCGAGATCGCCGGCCGCGAGCCGCGCTTCGTGCTGCTGACCGCGCGCGGCACCTCCGACAACGCGGCGCTGTACGCCAAGTACCTGACCGAGATCCGGCTCGGCAAGCCGGCCGGCCTCAGCTCGATGTCCACCATCACCGCCTACGGGGCCAGGCCCGACCTCACCGACGTGCTGGCGGTCACGGTCAGTCAGTCCGGCGGCTCGCCCGACCTGGTGGCCTCCACCAAGGCCGCCCGGGAGGCGGGCGCGGTCACCCTGGCGGTGACCAACAACGCCGACTCCCCGCTGGCCGAGGTGTCGGAGTTCCACATCGACCTGCTGGCGGGCCCGGAGAAGGCGCTGCCCGCCACCAAGACGTACACCGCCGAGCTGCTGGCCCTCTACCTGCTGGTCGAGGGGCTGCGCGGCGGGGACGGCGCGGCGGCCGAGGTGCTGCCCGAGCTGGCCCGGGAGGTGCTGGACCGGCAGGCCGAGGTGAAGGCGCTGGCGGAGCGGTACCGGTTCGCCCAGCGGCTGGTGCTCACCTCGCGCGGCTACGGCTACCCGACCGCCAGGGAGGGCGCGCTCAAGCTGATGGAGACCACCTACATCCCGGCCTCGCCGTTCTCCGGCGCGGATCTGCTGCACGGTCCGCTGGCGATGGTCGACAACGTCTCCCCGGTGATCGCGGTGGTGCCGGACGGCAAGGGCGGGGAGGCGCTGCAGCCGGTGCTGGACCGCCTGCGCGGGCGGGGCGCGGACCTGGTGGTGATCGGTCAGCAGGAGCAGGTGGACGCCGCCTCCGCGGGCTTCGCCCTCCCCCGGGGAGTCCCGGAGGAGGTCCAGCCGATCCTGGAGATCCTGCCGCTGCAGCAGCTGGCCTACGAGGTCGCCATCGCCCGGGGCCAGGACCCGGACGCACCCCGGGTGCTGGCCAAGCTGCAGGCGTGACGCTCCCCGGCCCGGGCGCGGTTCAGGCGCGGGTCGGCACCCGGCCCAGGGTGCGGATCGGGCGGGCGGCCAGCAGCGCGCCGACGGTGAGGAAGCCGACCACCACGCCGACCAGCAGTACCTTGTCGGTGCCGAACGCGTCGACGGCCGGTCCGGCCAGCGCGCTGCCGATCGGGTACATGCCGACGGAGCCGGCGACCTCGTAGGCGTGCACCCGGTTGAGCACCTCGCCCGGCACCTGGGTCTGCACGCTGGTGGCCCACATGACGCCCCAGACGCCGATCCCGACCCCGACCGCGACCTGGGCCGCGGCGAGCAGCCAGACCGGCCAGCCGAGCACGATCCCGAGCGGGTAGAGCGGGTAGGCCGCCATCGCCACCGCCCCGGCGGCGAGCGGCCGGGCGGGCTTGTAACGGATCGCCAGCAGGCCGCCGGCCACGGTGCCCGCGCCCAGCGCGCAGTTGATCAGGCCGAAGGCGGTGGCACCGTGCGCGGGCACGATCACGCCGGCCGCCACCGACAGCTGCGGCCCCCAGGAGAGCACCGCGTAGAACATCCAGATCACGATCACGCCCCAGAGCCAGCTGCGGGAGCGGAACTCCTGCCAGCCGACCGCCAGGTTGCGCCACAGGCTCTCACCGGCCGGCGGGGCGGGCACCACCCCGAGCCGGAGCGCGAACAGGCAGACCGCGCTGGTCGCGTACGCGGCCGCGGAGATCACCATCACCCAGCCGGTGGACCCGAACCCGACCAGGGCGCCGGCCAGCGCCGGGCCGCCCAGACCGGTGATCGCCTCGGAGGTGCGCAGCACCCCGTTGGCGCCCTGCACGTCCCGGGCCACCAGCGGCACGGTCGAGGAGGCGCCCGGCTGGAACAGCGCGTTCGCGGTGCCGGCCACGACCAGCAGCCCGTACAGCTGCCAGAGGTGGTCGATGCCGTGCAGGAACAGCAGCGCGAGCAGGACGTGCGCGGTGAGGTTGGCCAGGTCCGCGATGATCATCATCCGGCGGGCGGTGAACCGGTCCGCCAGCACGCCGCCGAACAGCACCAGACCGGCGAACGGCGCCACCAGGAAGGCCATCGCGTACCCGGCGGTGTCCAGGCCGTACCCGCCGCTGAGCAGGCCGGCCGCGACCGCGACCGGCAGCATGGCCCAGCTGAGCAGGCCCGCGCTGCGGGCGGTGAAGTAGTACCGGAAGTTGCGGGACCAGATCGCCGGCTCCCCGGACGGTAAGGCGGCCGCGGCCGGGTCCTCGATCTCCGGGGACGGCGCCTCGGCAGTGTGGTCCGCCAAGCGATCGCTCATTGCTGCTCAACCCTTCAGTTGTGGATCGTGGTGGGGAGGCGCTTCGAGCTCTCCCACGGTGACGGGCTCCAGGCCGCGTTCGAGCAGGCCCTCGATGATCGACGGCAGGGCGCGGACGGTCTGGCCGCGGTCGCCGGCGCCCTCGTGCATCAGCACCACCGAGCCGGGCCGGGCGGCCGTCAGGACGGTCGCGGCGATCTGCTCCGACCCCGGCCGGGTCCAGTCGCGGGAGTCGACGTCGAACATCGTCAGGGTGGCCGGATGCCCCTCCAGCGCGGTCGGCAGCCCGGTGCTCAGCGCGCCGTACGGCGGCCGGAACCGGGTCGGGGCCCGGCCGGTCACCCGGGCCACCGCCGCCGCCGTCCGGTCCAGCTGCTCGCGCAGTTGATCCGCCGTCAGGTCGGGCAGGTAGGGGTGGGACCAGGAGTGGTTGCCCAGCTCGTGCCCGGCCGCGGCGATCCGGCGCACCTCGTCCGGCAGCGCCGTGACGTGGTGGCCGACGCAGAAGAAGGTGGCCAGGACGCCGTAGCGGTCCAGGATCTCCAGCACCTGGCGGGTGTGCACCGGGTCGGGGCCGTCGTCGAAGGTGAGCGCGACCCGGTCGACGTCCCGGCGACCGTGCTCGAACCAGCGTCCGGCCGCCTGCAGTTCGGCCCGGATCGGCTCGCTGCGCCGGACGCCCTCGAAGAACTCCTCGGCGCGGCCGGTCAGGCTGCCGCCCTCGGCGGTGACCCGGGCCAGCGCGCCGGGCGCGCTGCGGGCCCGCTCCGCCAGCTGCCCGGCCGGGACGGAGCCGAACCCGGGCCGGGGCGGCAGCTGCCAGGGATCGGCGCGGTAGACCTCCAGACCGGCCGCGGTCATCGGGCCGTCGAGCAGGCCGTTGGTGCTGTCGAGCACCACGGCGGTCGGCTGCTCCCGGCTCAGGTCCCGCAGCCAGGCGATGAGTTCGGCCACCTGGGCGCCGCCCCAGCTGCTCGGCTCCGCCGCCGCCAGCCCCGCGCCGTCCAGCACCTCGACCCGGTAGCCCGCGCCGGTCCAGGCGATCCCCGCGTACCGCGTCGCCATCAGTCCCCCAGGGCGATCGCCTCGGCGACCACCAGCCGCTCGACCCCGCGCAGGAACCGCTCCATCCCGGCGCGGTCGATCACGGCCGGGTCGGCGGTCATGGCGAGGTCCAGGGCGCCGGGGGCGGTCAGCACGTCCACCGCCATCGAGACGTTCCGGCGGGCCGGGAAGTCCGTCGGCCAGGTCAGCACCGTCCGGCCGATCAGCTCGCTCAGCGCGGCCCGGGGCCGCTCGACGGTGTCGAACGGGCCCACGCCCGGGTCCCGGGTGTCGTTCCACCAGTACGAGTGGTCGGCCGCCTCGCCCTTCTCGGCCAGCAGCGCGATCTCGCGGTCCAGCGCCCACTTGTCGTAGGCGGCGTGCCGGAACGCGGCGAACGCGAGCGACCTGGTCCGCCGCACCGCGTCCCCGAAGTCCCGGTCCGCGTCCGGGAGTCGGAACAGCGCCTCCTGCGCCACCGTGCTGACCGCCGCGGCGGCGGCCGGCTGGAACCGGTTGCCCACCACCACCTGGAACAGCACGTCGCTGCTCCCCGAGCTCAGCGCCAGCTGGTGCGAGACCGCGCCCAGCAGCACCGCGGCGTCGCTCACCTCCAGCTCCGCCGCCACCCGTCCGACGGCGACCGCCAGCGCGGGCGAGCGCAGCAGGGCGTTGGGGAACAGGCGGTCCGGATCGGCGGCGAGCTCCGGCGCGGCGGGCTCCCGGAAGATCTGCCGGGGACCGGCCGTCAGCTGCTCGACCCAGTGCCGGCGGGCCGCCTCGTCCCGGCGGCGGCCGAGCGGCGAGGCCTGGAACTCCGCGGCCTCCAGGGGCTGGAGGGCCGGGCGGGCCAGCCGCAGCGACTCGGCGGTCTCCCCGGCCCGGACCGACTCCAGGTCGCGCAGCAGCCGGCCCTGGCCCCAGTAGTCCATCGCGGCGTGCGAGCCGACCAGCACCAGCCGGTGGACCTCGCCCTCGCACTCCACCAGGCCGACCCGCAGCGGCCACTCCCGCTCGTGGTCGAAGGAGCGCCCGGCCAACTCCCGGAGCAGCGCGGCACCGACCTCCGCGGCCTCGGCGGCCGAGCAGGTCCTGACCTCCACCGGGAGCTCGCCGCTGCCGTCCACCACCTGCAGCAGGCCGTCCGGGCCGTCCGGCAGGAACCTGGTGTGCAGGCTGTCGTGCAGCAGCAGCAGCTCCGTCAGCTCGGCGAGCACCCGGGACGGCGGGAGGGGCGGGGAGACCGGGAGTTCGGCGGGCACGTTGTACCGGGGGGCGTCGTCGCCCAGCCGGGTGACGACCCCCCAGATCGCCCGCTGCCCCCAGGTCGCGGGGCCCTTGCCGGTCCGTGCGGAGTCCAGCCTGATGGTCCGCTCGTTGACCGTGGTCATCGTGGTCCAACCTTCCGTCGAGTTGCCTCGTCCGAGTCCGATGTCTGCCGGGGCCGGGCCGGACGCGACGTCCGGCCCGGCCCCGGGGCCTGTCAGGTGGCGAACACCGCCACGTGGCTCCGCCCGGTGCGCGGGTCGGTGTCGCAGAGCACGATCCGCCGGTGGGCCTGCTGCCACTCCTGCCAGTGCTCGGCCAGCGCCAGCCAGAGGCTGGTGCAGTAGCTGCCGGGCGCCACCCGGTGCACCGGGGTGCGGTCCGGGAGGTCGTCGGTGACCCAGGGGCCGAGCACCAGTAGTGTGCCGTCCGCCCCGAGTTCACTGCCGAGGGTGTCCACGTTCAGGGCCTCCACCGCCGAACCGGCCGAGTGCGCCCGGACGAACCGGAGGCCGTCCCCGTCGGCGGCGCCGAGGACCAGCGCCGCCGCCGAGTCGATCAGCGGGGTCTCCTGCACCAGCGGGAAGGCGGTCGGCAGCGTGGTCTGCTCCAGCACCGCCAGCACCACCTCCGCGGCCCGTCCCGCGCGGTGGTACGCCGAGGCGATCCGCAGCGCGGTGAAGGGCGCGGCCAGGCCCTGCTGGGCGATCGCGAAGTTGGTCGCCCCGCCGCCGAGGCGGTCGACCAGGTACGGCGCGACGGCGGTGAACGGCACCACGTCCGGCAGGGCGTGGGTGACGATCAGCAGCTCGGGCCGGCTCCGGCCGACGCCTTCGTCGGCGACCAGCAGGTCCGCCAGGTCGCGGTGGTGGACGTGCGGGCCCCGGCTCAGCAGCTCCTCGTCCGGCTTCTCCCCGAACGGGGTGAGCAGGTCGCGGAAGTAGTCGAGCGCGGCCCGGGTGTCGCCCGGCCCCCGGCCCTGCGGCGAGCGCACCGCAGCGGCGGCCCGGACGGCGAGTCCGGTCATGACGGCCCCTCTCCTTCGCGGAGTGCGGCCTCGACGTAGTCGGCGAAGGACCGCACGGTCCGCAGGTGGTCGATGTCGAGCTGCTCCGGGTCGACCGAGATCCCGGTGGCCTCCTCGACGGTCATCAGCAGCCCCAGCACGGACAGCGAGTCCAGCTGCAGCTCGTCGAAGAGCGCGGTCTCCTCGGTGAGCCCGTCGACCGGCCGCTCCAGCACCTCGCCGAGCGCCTTCTCGATCACCAGCAGCACGTCCTGACGGTTCATCGGGCACCCCCGGCCGCCCGGTGGGTGATCACCATCGCGCCGAAGGTGGCGCCCAGGCCGACCGAGACCAGCAGGTAGTGCGCACCGTCCAGCAGGCGCCCCGAGTCCCGCAGGGTGGTGTAGTTGACGAAGACGTCGGAGGCGAAGGTGTGGCTGTAGCGCGGGACGTTGTCCAGGAAGACCTTCTCCGGCGCCACCTCCAGCTCCTTGATGGTCTGCCGCCAGGCCAGCTTGTTGACGTTGTGCGGGATCACCAGGTCGATCTGGTCGAACGTCAGCCCGGCCTCCGCCACCGCCTGGTGGATCACCTCGGCGATCCGGCTGCCGTACTGCTCGCCGAAGGCGGTGTTCTGCTCGGCGGTCAGCTCCAGCCACTGGGCGTACTCGCCCAGGGTCCGGTTGGCGAAGGACCGGACCACGTCGCCGTCGCCGTCCAGGGTGAGCAGGCAGGAGGCGGCGGCGTCGGCCATGATCGAGGTGTTGGGGACGTGCTGGACGATCGGCGAGTACGCCTGCTCGCCGGTGACCATCAGGGCGTACCCGCCCTCGCTGCCCTCCGCCCGGAGCAGCTCGCCGAGCACCTCGATCGCGCCCAGGCTGCTGACGCAGGCCTGGTGGCTGAGGCCGAACGCCTCGGTGCCGGTCAGGCCGAGGTCGTCGCCGACCACCCGGGCGATGTCCACGTCGGCCGGTGCCACGGCCTGGGTGACGTGGGCGTAGGCCAGGAAGTCCACCCGGCCGCCCTCGGGGAGGGCGGCCAGGGCGCCGCGGGCGGCGGGCCGCAGCAGGTCCAGCAGCGGGAGCTCGGGGTCGTAGCGGAGCGTGTCCAGGCCGTAGAACTTGCGGAACACGCCCAGCTCGGCCCGGCGCAGGCCCAGCCGCTCGCCCAACTCCTCGATCCGTACGCTGCGTTCGGGCAGGTACGACTCGATCCGCTCCAGCGTGACCAGGCGGTCCGCGGTCGGACGGCCCATCAGGCCGTCGCGATCTCGGCGCGGATCAGCCACAGCCGGTTGGCGCCGCGGCGGTTCCTGGGCTGGACCTCGTACGGCCAGCGGCCCTCGCCGGCGCCCGGCTGGCCGGGCTCGCGCAGGTCGGTGGTCTTCCAGCCGTTCGCGGTCAGGAACTCCTCCGGCTCGTCGGAGCCGAAGATCCACGGCGTGCCGTCGGCGGCCAGGGTGTCGAGGAAGGGCTTCGAGAACGGGCTGCGCAGCAGGGCGCGTCCGAGGATGTCGAAGGCCAGGTGGCTGCCGGGGGCCGAGGCGGAGGCGAGCAGCTGCAGCAGCCCGGCGGCCTGCTCCTCGGTGAGGAAGAAGGTCAGCGCCTCGGCGACCCAGAGGGTCGGGCGCTCGCGGTCGAAGCCGGCCGCCTCCAGCGTCGGCAGCCAGTCCCCGGTGAGGTCGGCGGAGACCTCGCGCCGGTCGGTGCGGGGCTCGGCCCCGAGGGCGTCGAGCCGGCGGCGCTTCTCGGCGATCAGCAGGGCGTGGTCGACCTCGTAGACCTCGGTGCCCTCCGGCCAGTCGAGCCGGAACGCGCGGGTGTCCATGCCCGCGGCGATCAGCACCACCTGCTGGATGCCGCTCTCGGCCAGGACGTCCCGGATGGCGTCGTCCAGGAACCGGGTCCGGATGGAGATGAACGGCAGCAGGCCGCCGCCGGCGTAGCGCTCGATCAGCTCGAAGCCCCTGGGCGCGGCCAGGTCCTTGGCCAGCGGGTCGACGAAGAGCGCGTCCTCGCGCTCGGACTCCTGGGAGCGGGCGGCGGCCATCCACTGTGCGGTGTACGAGACTGCATCCATGGTGAAGATCCCTCCTCGGGATCAGGCGAAGAACGCCTTCTCGATGGTGGTGAGGGTCTGGAAGTCCTCGATGTCGATGTTGTCGAAGTCGATCTCGACGCCCGCGGCGTCCTCGATCGTGTAGACGAGCTCGACGAAGGCGAGCGAGTCGACCAGCCGGCTCTCGATCAGGTCGACGTCGGCGGCGAGCTCGGTGCGGTCGGGGTGGCGGCCGAGGATCCAGTCCCTGACCTTGTCGATACCTGCGGAACTCATGGCGATCCCTTCAGAGTTGGGGGCTAGCGAAGTGGTGGCGGCCGCGACGGCGATGGCGAAGCCGCCGTCGTGGCTGATGCTGACGTCGATCGGGCCGAGCCCGGCCTCCCGGGCCAGCTCGGCCGCGCCGCCGGAGAGCCGGACCCCGGGGCGGCCGCCGGGGCCGCGCAGGACCTCGATGCCCTGCCAGGGGACCGTCCGTCCGACCGCGCCGAGGAGCTTGAAGACGGCCTCCTTGGCGGCCAGCCGACCGGCGATCCCGGCCTGGTCGGGGGCGCCGTCCGGGGTCCGGGAGGCGGTCAGCTCCGCGGCGGAGAGGAACCGTCCGAGCACCGGACCGCGGCCGGGCTCCAGCAGCTCGCGGACCCGGGAGAGCGGCACCAGGTCGACGCCGATCCGGGGTTGGGTCACGACGGGTCGGCGGCGGCCCGGACCGCGGCCAGCGCGGCGTCGAGGTCCGCGCCGAAGTGCTCGGTCAGGACGGCGAGCCAGCGCTCCAGCCCGAACGCCACACAGGAGGTGTAGGCGTGCTCGCCGGACTCCAGCCGGATGGCGCACCGCTCGCCGAAGAAGTTGCGGTGGGTGTTGACCGAGGCGATCGCCAGGTCGCCGTACTGGAACTCGTACTTGACCGGGCTGATCTTCTGCAGCAGGGCGCGGCCGCTGTCGTTGCGGAAGAACGGGTCGGCGGCCGGGACCTTCTCCAGCCCGATCCCGAGCGCGGCGGCGAAGGACTGGATCCGCCCGGTGAAGCCGGCCAGCACCTCCTGGGTGTGCTCGTAGCTGCCGAGGGCGACGATCTCGCGCATCTGGAAGCTGGCCAGGCGGCGCAGCCCGCCGTAGTGGTCCTCGTTCCGGAAGCAGCGGTTGACCAGGGTGACCAGGGTCCGGTCGCCGACCTGGTCGCCCTCGTGGAAGAGGTACGCGCCGTAACAGGTGGCGTGCGGCAGCCCGTACCTGGCCTCGGCGACCGCGCCGGGGCCGAACCTGCCCTCCACCGGCTTGAACTGATCGCCCGTCAGGTCGAGCGAGCCCGCCACCCAGGCGAGCTGGGGGAAGTTGGTGTAGACGTCGAACTTCTCCAGGTCGGTCACCGGGAACAGCGGCGGGGCGCTGATCTCCTCGGCGCCGGCCGCCAGGCCCCAGTCGGCGAAGACCCGGTCGAGCTCCCGGACCAGCCGGGTGGCCTGCGGTCCGAGGATGGCGAGCGCGGGCGCGCCGTCGCTCCCGGTCAGCCGGTTCATCGGACCAGTCCCGTCTTCTCCAGGTACCTGACGGTCTTGCGGAAGGTGCGCTGCTCGGCCTCGGCCCGGGCGGGCGAGTCCAGCAGGGCCCGGCGCAGCTCGTGCGGGTTCTCCAGCCCGGCGTCGCGGTAGACCTGCGGGTGGTAGAGCGAGTCGAAGCTGTGCTTCAGGTACCGGCGCAGGTAGGTGGAGATGTACGCCAGCTCCTCCTCACTGGCGGTCTCCTTCAGGTCCCGGTGCAGCAGGTCGACCAGCTCGCGGCCGAAGGCGATGTGCCGGGACTCGTCCTGGTGGTGGATCCGGTTGATGCCGCGGATGGTCTCGTGCAGCCGGACGTCCTCGGCCATCTGCGAGTTGAAGTGGTCGACCAGCTCCTCGAAGATCAGGATCCGGGCGAACACCAGCAGGCTCTGGATCTTGGCCGAGGTGCCGTCCGCCCCGGTGCCGTCCGCCCCGGTGCCGGCCGTCTCCGCGCCGGCCGGCTGGCGGTAGATCTTCCCGCCGTAGCGGAGGCAGAATTCGGCGAAGAACCACATGTGCTCGTTCTCCTCACCGATGAAGTGGTGGAAGAACTCCGACGGGGTCTCGAACCCGGCGGTGTGGATCCGGCCGACCACCTCGATGAGCAGTTCCCGGATTCCGTGCACATTGAGGCTGTAGAAATTGATGCTCTCGTGCTTGGAAAGCCGGTGCAGCTGTTCCGGAGTGAGCTTCTCGGCCCATTCCGTCCCGTACGTGGTGGTGAGCTCGGGGCTCATCCACCACATGTCCTCGGGGAGTCGGTCCGGCCACTCGAACAGCCGGTACGGGTTGTAGTAGTCGTCGATCGACTTGGTGGCGAGGCGGTCCAGGATTCCCCGGAACCGGTCGTTTCGATCGATCACATCGCTGACCATCGCGCGATGTCTCCGTTCCCTTCGGGGGCTCTTTACTGAATCCAAGGTAAGGAATCCCGAGCGGGGTTCTCAACGCCCGAAACCGGCTGCCGAATCCGGTCAGTGCGACCCGGCGAGTTCCGCCCGCAGGGCGGCGTTCTCCTGTTCCAGCCGGGCGATCCGCTCGTGCACCGGGGCCAGCGCCTCGGAGAGCTCCGCCTGGCTGAAGCGCGGGGTGATGTGGTTGGGGCAGTTCCAGGCGTAGCCCTCGACCCGGATGGTGACGAGCTGTTCGACCGTGCCCTCGGTGCGCGGGGAGTCCAGCCGCCGGGCGAGCGCGGGGTCCGAGCCGACCGGTACGGCGGTGGCGCGGCCGAGCAGCTTGAGCCGGGTCTGTCTGGCCTGGTCGAGGAAGAACAGCGCGACCCGGTCGTCGGCGCGCACGTTGCCCGCGGTGATGTACTGCCGGTTGCCCCGGACGTCCAGGTAGCCGAGGGTGTGCGGGTCCAGGACGTGGACGAACCCGGCCGGCCCGCCCCGGAACTGGATGTACGGCCAGCCGCTCTCGCTCACGCTGGCGAACAGGAAGCCGTCGAGGCCGCTGATGAAGTCGGCCGCCGCCGAGGTCAGCGGATCGGCCGCCCCGCCGGGTGCCTGCAGGAGGCGCCCGGCCGCCTTGGCGCTGCCCATCTCCTCCTGCACCTGGCGCACCGCCGAGGTGTAGGCGAGGTTCTCGAACCGGCTCATGCGGCGCTCCTCAGATCCAGCTCGACCAGGCCGCCCTGCGCGGCCAGGACACCGGCCTGGAAGCGGCTGGTGGCCGACAACTCCTGCATGATCGTGGCCACATGGCGGCGGAAGGTCCGCTCGGACATGCCCACCCGACGGGCGATTACCTCGTCCTTGGCGCCGGAGGCCAGCAGGTCGAGCAGGGTGGCCTTCAGGTCCTCCAGCGTCCCGGCGTAGCCGGCCGCACCGGAGTCGAAGTCGAACCCGGACTCCCAGACCCGGGCGTGCAGTCCGGCCAGGAAGGCCGCGACCGCGCCCTCGTAGACGACGGCGATCGCGTCGCCGTCACCGGCCGGGAAGAAGGCGGTCTTCCGGTCGAAGACCAGGAACCGGTCGCGCACCTCCTTGGTGGTGCGCACCTGCCCGCCCGCGGGCAGCAGTTCGCCGATGTGCGCCCGGGTGTCGGAGTCGCCTCGGGCGGTGTGGGGGTAGAGGATCCGGCCCGGTACGCCGCGCCGCAGCGCGTCCAGGACCAGCGGGCGGGCCAGGCGTAACTCGGGGGTCTCCTGGGCCACGCACGGCTGCATCACCAGGACCTCGGTGGTGCAGCCCTGGGTGGCCTCCAGCAGCCGCAGCTCGATCTCCTCCCAGTCGTCGGTGATCACCACCGGTTCGGCCCTGGTCCTGGCCTGCTTCTCGAACGCGGCCGTGAAGGAGTTCAACTGTCCCTGGAAGTCCGCGAGTCGGCGACGGCTGTCGAGGATCTCCCGTTCCAGGGGGACCAGTAACTCCATCTGGGCGGCCTCCGGGCTGACCGCGACCAGCCGGTCCGCGCCGCCGTCGGCCGGCTTGGCCAGGCGCAGTTCGCGCAGCAGGTCGGCGGCCTGCTCGGCGCGCTGCTGCGGGACGCCCAGCTCCTCGGCGATCCCGGACGGACTGAAGTCGGCACGTCCGATGGTGCGTTCGTAGAACGCCACCACGAAATCGTCCACCCCGGCGGCCCGCCGGGCTTCCTGACGTAGGGTCTGGGCCGCGAATTCCATCGTCACCTCATTCTGATCGTCCGGATGATGTGGCATGACAGAAGGAGAGGAGCCCGCCCCGTACGGGTGGTGGTGACGGACACCGTGCGCGTGGCAAGGTGTCGCCTCAGGACGGCACGGGGGCGGCCTCGCCGTGCCATCCACCGTACGGAGACGGTCTGTTCGGGCCCCTGCAGTCGGACCAGAGGACCGGAAGTCCGCCGGGAGGCCGTCCCGGGCCCGGCCCACCGCCGCTGACCTGCGGCCCTGCCGGTGCCCGGCGGCCGGCCCCCGGGAACCGGCAGA
Organism: Kitasatospora sp. NPDC002040; assembly: GCF_040296785.1. Classification (NCBI taxonomy): domain Bacteria; kingdom Bacillati; phylum Actinomycetota; class Actinomycetes; order Kitasatosporales; family Streptomycetaceae; genus Kitasatospora; species Kitasatospora sp. NPDC002040. Next base: position 409,172 of record NZ_JBEOXV010000003.1, read on the forward strand.
ACCGGGACGACTGCCGGAGCAGTTGTCCTGCCGCCGGAAGGACGGCCGCGACCGGCCGCCGTTCAGCGGAGCCGGAATCCTGCCGTCCCCCGGGAGAGCCGCAGCGCCTCGCGCCAGTGCGTGACCGCCTGGTCCGGCGCGCCGAGCGCCGACTGCACCCGGCCGAGCGCCAGTTGGCTGCGCGCCTCGCCCGGCCGGTGCCCGGTCCCGCGGTGCAGGACCAGTGCGTCCCGCCCGGTCTCCAGGGCGGTCCCGGTCTCGCCCAGCCGCAGCCGCACGCAGGCCAGCACGTTGAGCGCGCAGCCCTCCAGCATCCGGAACCCGGCCTCGCGGGCGAGCAGGACGGCGCGCTCCGCGGTCCGCAGGGCGGCCTGCGGCTCCGGCCCGGCCTGGACGGTCGCGAGCCCGACCAGCGCGGCGGCGAGCGGGAAGCGGTCGTTCACCACCTCGGCCAGGTGGAGCGCCTCCCGGTAGCTGCCGGCCGCAGCGGCCGGATCGCCCGCGCGCTCCTGCGCGGCACCGAGGACGAGGTGGGCGTCGGCCTCCAGCCCCCGGTTGTGCAGTGCCTGCGCGGCGGCGAGCGCGGTGTGGGCCAGCACCGACCCGGTGGAGTGGTCGCCCAGGTCGGTGTACGCGCCGGAGAGGCAGCTCAGCGCCATCGCCTCGCTGAGCCGGTTGCCGTTCTTCAGGTGGACCGGCAGGGTCTCGCCGAGCACCCGGATCGCGTCCTTGGGCCGGCCCAGTGCGCGCTGGACGATCCCGAGGTGGGTGTGCGAGACCGCTTCCCCGCAGGGGGAGTCGAGCTCGCGGAAGAGCCGGCCCGCGCGGGTGAAGTGCTCGGCGGCCTCGGGCAGCCGCCCGAGCTTCCAGCAGATCAGCCCCAGGTTGACCACGTCGTCCCCGCTCTCCGAGCCGCTCCCGGGCCGGGCGAGCCCGCCGGCCCGGGAGAGGTGGTCGTAGGCGGGCCGGAGCGCACCGTTCTCCTGGTGCACGGCGCCGATCCGGCGCAGCGCCAGCGCCTGTCCGTCGAGCCACTCGGCCTGCCGGGCGAGTTCGAGCCCGCTGGCGAACAGCTCCAGCGCCTGGGTGCTGTTCGCCAGCACCCAGTGGCATTCGGCCCGGCGCAGCTGGGCGGCGGCCTGGGCCCGCAGTTCGCCGTCGGCGACGGCGGCGAACAGGCTGGCGGTCGCGACCTTGAGGCAGTCGCCGGTGTACATCCCCACCGAGAGGTAGCTGTGCAGGCTCTCCGCCAGCCGCCAGGCGACGGCGGTGAAGCCGGCGCCGGACGCCTGGAGCACGGCGCCGGCCAGGTTCTCCCGCTCGCTGTCCAGCCACTTCGCCGCCTGGCCGTGGTCGGCGAAGACCGGCGCGGCCGAGGCGGGGGCCCGGCCGGCCGGCGCGGCGGCCGACTCGGCCGGGTAGAGCAGCCGGGCCGCCGCGTCGGTGTGGTGGAGGTACCAGTCGAAGAGCCGCTGCCTGGCGGCGTGCGCCTCCTCCCGGCTGACCAGCTCACGGGCGTACGAGCGCAGCAGGTCGTGCAGTCCGTACCGGTCGCCCGCCCGCTCCTGCACCAGGTGGGCATCCGTCAGACGCGCCAGCAGCAGCGCCGATTCGGCCGGGTCCGAGTCCGCCAGCACGGCGGCGCCGGCCTCGGTGACGTCCGGGCCCGGCATCAGGCTGAGCAGGCGGAACATCCGCTGGGCCGGTGCCGGGAGCGCGCGGTAGGAGAGGTCGAAGGCGGCCCGCACGGTCGAGCGCCGGTCGCCCTCGATGTGCAGCCGGCTGAGCATGTCGCCCCCCGCCAGCTCGGTGCAGAGGTCGCCGATCCGGACGTTGCGGGCGAGCAGGTTGGCCCCGGCGATCCGGATCGCCAGCGGCAGGCCGCCGCACAGCCGGACCAGCCTGCGGGCCGCCTCCTCCTCGGCCACCACCCGGCTCTCGCCGATGGTGCGGCCCAGCAGTTGGCGGGCCTCGTCCGGATCGAGCACGTCCAGGCCGAGCTGGCACGCGCCGTCGCTGGCGACCAGCCCGGCGAGCTGGCTCCGGCTGGTGATCACCACGGCGCACCCCGGGGCGCCCGGGATGAGCGGTCTGACCTGCTCGGCGTCGCGCGCGTTGTCCAGCAGGATCAGCATCTGTTTGTCGGCGAGCAGGGTGCGGTAGAGCGCCGCGGCCTCGTCCTCGTCGGCGGGCAGCTGGTCCGGCGGAGCGCCCAGGGCCCGGAGGAACTGGGCCAGCACGTCGCCGGGGCGCAGGGTCGGCAGCGGGGAGTGGCCGCGCAGGTCGACGAAGAGCTGCCCGTCCCCGAAGTGTTCGCGCCGGGCGTGCGCCCAGTGGGTGGCGAGGGCGGTCTTGCCGACCCCGGGCGGGCCGACCACCGCCATCACCCGCGAGCGCCGGGCCGGGTCGGTCGAGACCAGGGCGTCCAGCTCGCGCAGCTGCCGCCGCCGCCCGATGTGGGCACCGGCCAGGGCGGGCAGCTGGGCCGGGAGCGGCTCGGGGAGCGCCGTCCGTCCGGGCGGCGCGGGGCGGTCGGGCGGCGGGCCCGGGTCGGGCGGGGCGGGCCGGTCCGGGCCCTGGGCGAGGGGGAGTTGCTGCCGCAGCACCCGCAGGTGGGCGTCGCGGACCTCCGCGTTGGGCGCGATGCCCAACTCCTCGTCGAGCCGGTCGCGCAGCCGGCTGAACACCTTGAGCGCGGCGGCCTGCTCCCCGCAGCTGGCGAGGGCGAGGATCAGCCGGGCGTGCAGGCCCTCGTGCAGCGGCTCGGTGTTCACCAGGTCCCACAGCACCGGGACGGCCTCCTCGGGCCGGCCCAGCCGCAGCGCCGCGTCGGCGTGCAGCAGCACCGCCGTGACCCGCCGCTCGTTGGCCGCCACCGCGGCCGGGTGCTGGCGCAGCACCGGGTCCGCGTCCGCGAGCACCGGGCCGCGCCACCACTGCAGGGCCTGCGTCAGCGCTTCGTACGCGGGCCCCGGGTCGGGTGCCCGCTGCACCCGCCTGGCCTGGGACAGCAGCTCGTCGAAGTGGCCGAGGTCGATCTGGTTCCGGGCCGCCTCCAGCCGGTAGCCGGTGGGGGTCCGGACCACGGTCGGCGGCGGGACGGCCCGGGCGCCGACCGGCTCCAGCAGCTGCCGGAGCTGGCTGACGTAGGTGTGGATCAGGCTCTGGTGCGAGCTGGGCGGACCGGACGGCCAGAGCGTCTCGGTGATCTCCTGCTGGGTGGAGGGCTCGGGGTGCTTGAGGGCCAGCAGGCCGAGCAGGCGGCGCAGCATCGGGCTGGTGACCGGGACGGGGGTCCGGCCGCGCTGGAGCGAGAGCGGGCCGAGGATCAGCAGGCGGGGCCGGCCGGGGCTGCGCGCCGGGCCGGTGCGGGCGGCGGCCAGCAGTTCGGCCAGCTCGCCGCCGGTCAGGCCGAGTGCGGCGGCCAGTCGCTGGAGGGTGCGGGGCTGGGGCCGCTGGACCCGGCCGCGTTCGATGTCGCGCAGTGCCCTGGTGCTGATGCCGGCCCGTAACGCGGCCAGTTCCTGGCTCAGGCCGGCCCGCTTGCGGAATCCCTGCACCCGGGAGCCGAACGGGCACGGCTCGTCGGCCGGTCCTCCCGAGCGCCCCGCGGCCGACGTCCTCCCTGACATGGCGTCCCCCTCATCCGATGACCGGCGGCGGCTGTGCGGGCCGTGTGCGGGCGTTTCCGCCGGGGCGTGGGCCGACGATCATTTTGGACTAGACCAATGGCCCAAGCAAGGGATATCCACAGGCGACCCGGGGCCGGGCCGCCTCCGGGCGGCCCGATCTGTGCATCGGGTGGGGATCGGGTGAGGGGAGTGCGGATGTCGGTCGCAAGCCGGTCGCGGACGGCCCGGTGCCCCGGGGGCGACCCGGAAAGCACTACGGGCCACGGCGCCGACACAGGACCCTCAACCTGTGCGGCACCGCAGCCCGGAGCTGTCGTCGGGCGCCTCCACCGGCCGTCAGCTGTGCGGGGCCAACGGGGTACGGGGCGTCCGACCGAGGAGCTGCCTCGCGCGGTCAGGGCAGTTGCGCGGGGGGCGGCTCCTTGGTGCTCTTTCATTGTGGACTAGACCAATCCGGCTTGTCCAGAGAGCTCCCGAGATTGGTCTGGTCCACAGTGGAGAAGCCGCCCGGGGCCCGGTCCGGATACGCTCGCCCTGTGCCCTCGCTGAACGAACTCGTCCGCCGCCACACCACCCTGACCGGTGCCGATGTGGAGTGGCTGCACATGCTGGTGTCGGAGTGGCAGCTGCTCTCCGACCTCTCCTTCGCCGACCTGGTGCTGTGGATCCCCACCTGGGACGGCATCAGATACGTCTCGGTGGCCCAGATGCGGCCCAATACGGGGCCTACGTCGTACCAGGACGACATGGTCGGCCACCTGGTGCCCCGGGGCCGCCGGCCGCTGCTGGACGCGGCCTACGACGAGGGGCGGATCGTCCGGGAGGGCGACCCGGAGTGGCGCGAGGAGGTGCCGGTCCGGGTCGAGTCGATCCCGGTCCGGCGCGAGGGCAAGGTGCTCGGCGTGATCGCCAGGAACACCAACCTGCTCACCGTCCGGACCCCGAGCCGGCTGGAGCTCACCTACCTGCAGAGCGCCTCGGACCTGGCCCAGATGATCGCCGCAGGAACGTTCCCGTACCACGGGGTCGAGCAGACCGACATGGACGCCGCGCCCCGGGTCGGCGACGGGCTGATCAGGCTCGACGCGGAAGGCGTGGTCACCTACGCCAGCCCGAACGCGCTGTCGGCGTACCACCGGATCGGCCTGACCACGGATCTGGTGGGCAGTCACCTCGGCCAGACCACGGCCGAGTTGGCGCCCCCGGCGCGCGGTGCGGTGCACGAGGCGCTGGTGAAGCTGGCCAGCGGCTGGGCGCCCCGGCAGACCGAGGTGGAGGCGCAGGGCGGGGTGGTCACGCTGCGGGCGATCCCGCTGAAGCCCAAGGGCACCCTGACCGGTTCGCTGGTGCTGGCCCGGGACGTCACCGAACTCCGGCGTCGTGACCGTGAGTTGATGACCAAGGACGCCACCATCCGGGAGATCCACCACCGGGTGAAGAACAACCTGCAGACGGTGGCCGCGCTGCTGCGGCTGCAGGCCCGCCGGATGGACTCGCCGGCCGGCCGGGCCGCACTGGACGAGGCGGTCCGCCGGGTCGGCTCGATCGCGATCGTGCACGAGACCCTCTCGCAGACCCTGGACGAGCAGGTCGCCTTCGACGAGATCGCGGACCGGGTGCTGGCGATGGTGATGGAGCTCTCCCAGGACGGCAAGGTCGCCACCCGGCGGACCGGCAGCTTCGGCATCCTGTCGGCCGAGGTGGCCACCCCGCTGGCGATGGTGCTGACCGAGGTGCTGCAGAACGCGCTGGAGCACGCCTTCGACCCGAAGGACGGCGGCAGCGTCGAGGTCAGCGCGCTGCGCGGGCGGGCCCCGGCCACCGGGACGGGCTGGTCGGAGAGCTGGAACGGCGGCACCAAGCCGGAGGAGTACCTGCTGATCACGGTGCAGGACAACGGCCGGGGCATGCCGGAGGGCTTCGACCCGCAGACGGCGGGCAACCTCGGCCTGCAGATCGTCCGGACCCTGGCCACCAACGAGCTCGGCGGCAGCTTCGACATGGTGGCCAACCCGGAGGGCGGCACCAAGGTGGTGCTGGAGATCCCCGTCCCCTAAGGCACGGGCGGCGGAGAAGGCAACGAGGCCCTGTCGACCGGGGGGGTGGGTCGACAGGGCCTCTCAACCCGTTCCGGCCGTCGGGGGGAGTCGGCCGGAACGGGGGCTCTTTGGTGTTGCACGGCGCTCGCCTCACGTGTTGCACACGGTGAGCGCCACAGCTCCACGATATTGCTCTCAGTGAACACTAGCAAGTGTCCGTGCCGCGGAAGGCTCGGCCGAACTTGCGGCCAAGCCCTTGATCATGGGTTGATCAGGCGGTGCTGACGGATTGTCAGGCGGTGCGGGCCCGGTTGCGGGCGGCGCGGCGCTTCATCGCACGACGCTCGTCCTCGCTCATGCCGCCCCAGACGCCGGCGTCCTGGCCGGTCTCCAGTGCCCACTGCAGGCACTGCTCCATGACGGGGCAGCGGCGGCACACGGCCTTGGCTTCCTCGATCTGCAGCAGAGCAGGACCGGTGTTCCCGATCGGGAAGAACAGCTCCGGGTCCTCTTCGCGACAGACAGCGCGGTGGCGCCAGTCCATGTTCGTCCAACTCCTCCGGTCGGCAGGCTGTGGCCCGGCCGACGCAATCGATGGTGGCTTGTGAATGTGAACGCTTTCACGAATCCCGCAACAGCAAAAGGGACCAAAGGCCCATGAGGCCCGGGTGGTCTGTGCAGAAGTGGGGTTCGGGCGGATCAAGGGAACTGTCGCGGTATGTCCCGCTGCGACGTGTCCCGATCGCCATGTAGAGGTTCGCAAACCTCGGGCTCGGATACAACCCCCTTCGGCTAGGAATTTTTGATTCTTCGGTGTCGCCTAGCTCACAGCCCGTACTTCTATGGGGTGAAGGGGGCTTGTGCGTTCGAGAAGAAGGGCAAGGGCCCCTTCTGGTCACACAATCACACGCAGTGCCCGCCGAACGCCTGTGAAACTGACGCGACTCCTGTCTCCAAGGTGGTCCCCGTCGACCTGAAACGGGGCCGGTTCCTGTGAAACCAAGGTGAAGTGTCGGACGTCGTGATAGGAGACGAGGTGCTTGCCCGTAGGGCCGACCGGCCCTGCGGCGCCGTCCGCAGGCGTGTGCGAGCGCAGAATCTGACGCACCGTTCGAGCCGTGCCGAACGCGGTCATTCGAGTGATGCCGAAGATGTCGAGGTCCCGGTCGAAGGACGCCGAAGGGGAGGGAAAGACCGGCCGGTTGCCCAGGAACGTCCACGGCGAGGTGTTGGAGATTATCGCCAGCACCAGTCCCGGCACGGATTCCTGGCCGTTCAGCTCCAGCGTGATGGGGCCGTTTCTGCGGTGCTCACGCTCCGTGAGGTAGTGCCGCAGCGCCTGGCTCACGTAGAGCCCGTGGGTCGACTTCCGCCCGGCCCTCCGCTGGGCCTCCACCCGGCCCACCACACCGGCGTCGAAGCCCAGTCCGGCGGTGAAGGTGAACCAGCGGTCCGGCAGGCCCTCGGTCATCGCCTTGCCCAGGCTGACCGCCCGCTCACGCCGGTGCTCCAACGCGTCCAGGAGTGCGCCGGTCGCCTCCACCGGGTCGTTCGGCAGACCGAGGGTGCGGGCGAACACATTGGTCGAGCCGCCGGGGACCACGGCCAGCCGGGGCACCCGATCGGACGGGCCGTGCGCGAGCAGGCCGTTGACGATCTCGTTCACGGTGCCGTCGCCGCCGAGCGAGACCACCAGGTCGAGCCCGCGCTCGGCGGCGTCCTGGGCCAGGTCGCGGGCGTGGCCGCGGTACTCGGTGTGGGCGACCTCAAGGGCGAGATCGCTGCGCAGGGCGTGGGTGAGCACGTCGCGGGTGCGTCCACTCGTGGTGGTCGCCTTCGGGTTCACGACCAGGAGAGCGCGCATGGCGCTCAGCCTACGGGTCGGTGCTCCGGGCCCTGCGGCTACCCTGCTGGAGTGACCGCAGAATCCATCACCCCCAGCCCTGCCCGGCCCACCGCGCTGCTCGTCGGCGCCGCGATCACCGCGCTGCAGGGCGCGGCCCTGGCCGGCTGGGGTCTCTACGACATCGTGGCCGGCTTCTTCTGGGACTCCCCGGCGCTCGGCCGGAGTGAGCTCGGCGGAGTGATCCTGTTGCTGATGGGGGCGCTCCCGCTACTGGCGGGGCGTGCGCTGCTCAAGGCGCGCCGGTGGGGGCGCAGCCCGGCCGTGCTGACCAACTCGATCTGCCTGCCGGTGGCGTACTTCATGTGGCAGAACGGCGGCGCCATGCAGGTGGCCGGCGTGGCGGTGGGCCTGCTCGGCCTGGTCGGGATCGGCTCGCTGCTGAACCCGAAGGTGACCGGGGTGCTCTACGCGCCGTCCGGCGAGTAGCGCACCCCGGTCACCCAGGCGGAGGTCACTCCTCGACGAGGAGCTTCTCCCGGAGCTGGGCCAGCGTGCGGGCCAGCAGCCGGGAGACGTGCATCTGGGAGATGCCCACCTCGGCCGCGATCTGCGACTGGGTCATGTTCCGGAAGAACCGGAGCACCAGGATCTTCTGCTCCCGGGGCGGGAGTTGGGCCAGCAGCGGCTTGAGCGACTCCCGGTACTCGACCCCCTCCAGCGCGAGGTCGGTGGAGCCCAGGGTGTCCGCGACGGCGGGCGACTCGTCGTCGCTGTCCGGCACGTCCAGCGAGAGGGTGGAGTAGGCGTTCGCCGACTCCAGGCCCTCCAGCACGTCCTCCTCGGAGATGCCGAGGTGCTCCGCCAGCTCGTGCACGGTGGGGGAGCGGCCGTGCCGCTGGGAGAGCTCGCTGGTCGCCGTGGTGAGCGAGAGCCGCAGTTCCTGGAGCCGGCGCGGCACCCGGACCGCCCAGCCCTTGTCCCGGAAGTGCCGCTTGATCTCGCCCACGATGGTCGGGGTGGCGTAGGTGGAGAACTCGACCCCGCGCTCGTGGTCGAAGCGGTCCACCGACTTGATCAGGCCGATGGTGGCGACCTGGGTCAGGTCGTCCAGCGGCTCGCCGCGGTTGCGGAACCGCCGGGCCAGGTGCTCGACCAGCGGGATGTGCATCCGGACCAGCTGGTTGCGCAGCTCGACCCGCTCGGGCGATCCCTCGGCCAGCCCGGCCAGCTTGACGAACAGCGCCCGCGCGGCCTCCCGGTCCGGCGCGCCGGAGCGGTGCACCTGGACGGGGACCGCGGGGCGCACCTCCTCGGCACCGGCCGCAGCCGGCGGCTGCTCCGGCGTCGGCGACGGATCGGTCGGCGGATCGGTCGGCTGGCTCATCCGATGGGTGTCCTTCGGGTGCACGTTGGCGGTGTCGGTTCGGGCAAGGTGCGGGGAGGTGGCGCCCGCCTGGGGCGGCAGCGTCACCTCGGCGGTGGCGGCCGGGCTTCCGGCAACGCCTGTGCGGTCGAGATCACTCACGGCGGTCACCCGTTCCGTTCCGGGAGCACTTCACATGGGGTGTACCGCGGGGCGGTACGGGGGAGCCGTACGCGCGGCACACGGGGTGCCGGGCGTACGGCTGCACGGGCGGGCCTCGCACCGGCGGTTCTCACACCGGTGCCGGTGCTCCGCCGCGCTTCTTGTGCAGGCTGATGCTCACCGTCTTGTCGGCGGCCACCGAGGACTCCACCTCGCCGGCCAGTGCGGAGAGCACCGTCCAGGCGAAGGTGTCCCGCTCGGGGGCCCGGCCGTCCGTGGTCGGAGCCGAGACGGTGACCCGCAGCGAGTCGCCGACCAGCCGGAACTCGCAGCAGAGTACGGAGCCGGGCACCGCCTGCTGGAGCAGGATGGCGCAGGCCTCGTCCACCGCGATCCGGAGATCCTCGATCTCGTCCAGGGTGAAGTCCAACCGGGCCGCGAGGCCGGCGGTCGCCGTTCGCAGTACCGAGAGGTACGCCCCTGCCGCGGGCAGCCGGACTTCGACGAAGTCCTTCACACCGGGATCGCCGTCGATCTGGGACACCCTCACCTCCTGGGTGACGCAAGGTGCTTGCGGCTCGGGAGCCGCGGCACTTCCTGTTGCTCGGTTCAACTGCTTCGCCCCAACTGTCCAGAGGGGTGGTGCGGTACGTACCGGTCATACCCATACGGGAGAGGTCGGAACGCCGCGCATCCGCCCGTGACGTTACCGCTATCCACCGACGCTTGTCGCGATCCAGGACCACCGTCACGGGAACGAGCTAACGTGTTCGAACTCCGGCGACCGGTGCGCTACTCGGCGCCGAGGGCGGACAGTGCGTCGTCGGTCAGCCGGAAGACCGACCAGCCGTCCATCGGGACGGCGCCGATCGAGCGGTAGAAACCGATCGAGGGCTCGTTCCAGTCGAGTACGGACCACTCCATCCGGGAGTAGCCGCGCCGGACGCAGATCCGGGCCAGCTCGGTCAGCAGTGCCTTGCCGTGGCCGCCGCCGCGTGCGCTCGGGCGGACGTAGAGGTCCTCCAGGTACACCCCGTGGGTGCCGCGCCAGGTGGAGAAGTTCCGGAACCAGAGCGCGAAGCCGACCGGCTCGCCGGTCCCGTCGTCCTCGGCGATCAGGCCGAAGACGGCCGGGTTCGCCCCGAACAGGACCTCGTGCAGCTGTTCCAGGGTGGCGACGGCCTCCTGCGGGGCCTTCTCGTAGTCGGCCAGCTCGCGGATCAGGTCGAGGATCAGGGGGACGTCGGAGGGTTCGGCGGTGCGGATCATACGGCGAGCCTACTTGGGCGCCCCGGCAGACCGGAAAGGCCTTTCGGGAACGCGTGTGCCCGGCCGCTCGGTGAGCGGCCGGGCACAGGAGCGTGGGCTCCGGGATCAGGCAGCGGCCTTCTTGGTCTCCCAGAAGATGCTGTCGATCTCGGCGATCAGGTCCAGCAGCGCCTGGCCGGTGGCCGGGTCGGTGGACGCCTTGGCGGCCGAGGCGGCCTTGCCCGCGTTGTTGAACAGCTCGTGCAGCTGCGGGTACTTCTCGAAGTGCGGGGCCTTGAAGTAGTCGGTGTGCAGCACCGAGAGGTGGTGCTTGACCAGCTCGGCCCGCTCCTCCTTGATGCCGATGGCCCGGGCCCGGAACACCGGGTCCTCGTTGGCCTGGTACTTCTCCTGAGTGGCCTTCACCGACTCGGCCTCGATGCGGGCCTGGGCCGGGTCGTACACGCCGCAGGGCAGGTCGCAGTGGGCGTGCGCGGTGACGCGCGAAGCAAACAGACGCATGGGAGTCCTTCCTTAGATCGTCTTCCCGCGCCTGAGATTACCCTCAGAGCCTGGGTTCGGGTGCGCGGAGGGGTGAGTCGCGGTGCGGATGACGGGTCGACAGCAGGGCGGCGGGCTGGTGCCGTTCGGCGTGGCCGCGGTGGCGGGGCCGTCGATGCGGCCGCGGCTGCGGGACGGTGAGCTGGTGCTGGTCCGGTACGGGGTCAGGGTGCGGCCGGAGGCGGTGGTGCTGTTCAGGCACCCCGTCCGGCCGGAGCTGCTGGTGCTCAAGCGGGCGGCCGAGCGGCGGCCGGACGGGTGGTGGATGCTCTCCGACAACCAGGGCGTGCGCAGCGACAGTCGCGAGTACGGGCCGGTGGCCGACGAGTTGGTACTGGGTCAGGTCGTGTGCCGACTGTGGCCGCGCCCGGGCCGGCTGGGCCCGTACCGGCCGATCGATCTGGAGCTCTGACGACCGCTCAGGCCGCCGGGGCGGCCCGGCGGGCCTCCTCGCGCTTGCGGGCGCGGTAGGCGGCGACGTTGGCGCGGGTGGCGCAGCGGTCGGAGCAGTAGCGGCGGGAGCGGTTGGTGGAGGTGTCCAGGTACGCGTTCCGGCAGGGGGCGGCCTGGCAGATGCCGAGCCGGTCGGCGCCCAGCTCGGTCAGGTGGATGGCCAGGCCCATGCAGGCGACCGCGGTGAAGTTGGCGGTGGCGGTGGGGGCGTTGTCGGCCAGGTGCAGGTGCCAGCGCGGCCGCCCGGCGTCGTCCAGGTAGTCGTGGCCGGAGACCACCGGGCTGACCGGGTACTCGATCATCAGGCTGTTCAGCAGGTCGACCCCGCGGATCTCGTCCCCCTCGGCGGCGGCCTCGAAGACCCCGCGCAGCCTGGTCCGGACCGCCCGCAGCCGGGGCAGGTCGGACTCGTCGGCCAGCCCGGCGGCCTGGGCCGAGGGCCCGAACAGCGCGCGGACCGCCTCGACCGAGGTCAGCGCGTCGGTGCCGCGCTCGGGCTCCTCGCTGTTCACCAGCCGAACGGCGAAGTTGGCGTACGCGGCGAGCTCCACAGGGGGTCCTTCCAGGGCAGGGCGTAACGGGTGAGCTGCCCCCAGGGTATTACCTCCGGCCCCCGGCGGAAACGCGCAGGCGCCCGCACGGTCCGGAGACCGTACGGGCGCCTGCGCGGTGGGGTCAGAGCACCTTGGAGAGGAAGGCCCTGGTCCGCTCGTGCTGCGGGTTGGTGAGCACCTCGCGCGGGTGGCCGGACTCGACCACCACGCCGCCGTCCATGAAGACCAGCGCGTCGCCGACCTCGCGGGCGAAGCCCATCTCGTGGGTGACGACGATCATCGTCATGCCCTCCCGGGCCAGGTCGCGCATGACGTCGAGGACGTCGCCGACCAGCTCGGGGTCGAGCGCCGAGGTGGGCTCGTCGAAGAGCATCAGCTTGGGCTTCATGGCGAGCGCCCGGGCAATCGCCACCCGCTGCTGCTGGCCACCGGAGAGCTGGGACGGGTAGCTGGCGGCCTTGTCGGCCAGGCCGACCCGCTCCAGCAGGGCCATCGCCCGCTGCCTGGCATCGGCCCGGCTCTCGCCCTTGACCTGCACCGGGGCCTCGATGATGTTCTGCATCGCGGTCATGTGCGGGAAGAGGTTGAAGCGCTGGAACACCATGCCGATGTCCTGGCGCTTGACCGCGACCTCACGGTCCTTCAGCTCGTACAGCCGGTCGCCCTTCTGGCGGTAGCCGACGAGTTCGCCGTCCACCGAGAGGAAGCCGCCGTTGATCTTCTCCAGGTGGTTGATGCAGCGGAGGAAGGTGGACTTGCCGGAACCGGACGGGCCGATCAGGCAGAACACCTCGCCCTGCTTGACCTCCAGGTCGATGCCCTTGAGCACCTCGACCTGTCCGTACGACTTCCGGACGCCCTCGGCCTTGACCATCGGGTGCTCGGGCCGGTCCTGTTTGGTCAGCTCGGTCATGAGAAGTTACCTCCGCCGTGCACCCCGGGGTTGACCACCGGCGGGGCCGGCGGGGTGTGCCGGCCCTGGAACAGAGCCCTTATCCGCTGGATCGGGGTCGGCGGCAGGGCCCGGTTGCTGCCCCGTGCGTAGTACCGCTCGACGTAGTACTGGCCGACGGTCAGCACCGAGGTCAGGAAGAGGTACCAGAGGCTGACCGTGATCAGCAGCGGGATGGTCTCGAAGGTGCGCGAGTAGATGTTCTGGCCGGCCCGGAAGAGCTCCTCCAGGGCGATCACCGAGACCAGCGAGGTGGTCTTGAGCATCGAGATGGTCTCGTTGCCGGTGGGCGGGATGATCACGCGCATCGCCTGCGGGAGCACGATCCGGCGCATGGTGGTGAACCGGCTCATACCCAGCGCGTGCGAGGCCTCGGCCTGGCCCTCGTCCACCGACTGGATGCCGCCGCGGACGATCTCGGCCATGTAGGCGGCCTCGTTCAGGCCGAGGCCGAGCAGTGCCGCGGTGAAGACCGGGATCAGCGTGTTGGTCGACCCGGACCAGAACTCGGGGCCGAACGGGATGCCGATCGACAGCGTCGGCCAGAGCGCGCCGAGGAAGTTCCAGAACACCAGCTGGACCAGGACCGGGGTGCCCCGGAAGATCCAGATGTAGAGCCAGGCCACGCCGGAGAGCAGCGGGTTCGGCGAGAGCCGCATGACGGCCAGCAGCACGCCGCCGACCAGGCCCATCACCATCGAGAGCGCGGTCAGCTCCAGCGTGACGACCAGGCCGTTGGTGATGCTGGAGTCGAAGAGGTACTTGCCGACGACATCCCATTGGAATGCCTTGTTGTAGAACAGGGCGTGGAGCAGCATCGCGATGAGTACCACGATGACGACGGCTCCGGCCCAGCGTCCGGGGTGACGGACCGGCACGGCCTTGATGCTTTCGGGCCGTGCCGGCTGCTTCGTCACCCCCTGGTCGGGAGAGTTCACAGGGGACCTTCGGGGAGTGAGGTCTGACGACAGGTCAGCTGGTGGCGCCGTTGATCACGGACTTGTCGACCGCACCGGCCTCGACGCCCCACTTCGACAGGATCGACTTGTAGGTGCCGTCCGCGATCAGCGCGGTGATGGCGCCCTGGACCGCCTTGGTCAGGTCCGAGCCCTTGGCCACCACGACGCCGTACGGCGCGCTGTCGGTGGTGCCGCCGAGCTTCTCCAGCTGGCCGTTGGTCTGCTTGATCGCGTAGTCGATGACCGGGGAGTCGGCCAGCATGACCTGGTCGCGGCCGGAGACCAGCGCGGTGGTCACGTCGGTCTGGAGGTCGAACTTGTCGCCGTCGTTCGGGACGGTGGCCTTGCCCGCCTTGGTGCAGGCCGGGTTGATGGTGTCCTTGACCGCGTCGGCCTGGGTGGTGCCGGTCTGGACGGCCACCTTCTTGCCGCAGTAGTCGTCGGCCGCGACCTTCTCCGGGTTGCCCTTCTTCACGGCGGCGGAGGTGCCGGCGGTGAAGTAGGTGACCATGTCGACGGTCGCCTCGCGCTCCTTGGTGTCCGTGAAGGAGCTCATGCCGAGGGCGAACTTCTTCGCGGAGATGCCCGGGATGATCGCGGTGAACGGGGAGTTCTGGACGTCGGCGGTCAGGCCGAGCTTCTGCGCGATGGCGTTGGCCAGGTCGACGTCCATGCCGACGATGGTGCCCTTGTCGTCCTTGAACTCGTTCGGCGCGTAGGACGCGTCGACCGCGACCACCAGCTTGCCGCCCGACTTCACGTCGGCCGGCACGAGGGCGGCCAGCGAGGCATCGGCGGTGACGGCCTTGACGGATCCACTCGGGCTCGCGGCGCCGCTGGGCGAGGAGCTGCTGCCGCACGCGGTGAGCAGCAGGGACCCGGTCGCGAGGACGGCACCGGCGGCGAAGAGGCGGGTGCGCGGGTTACGGACGGTCATGGGGGGAGTCTCCTCCTGTGGGAGAGGCTGGGCGGAGCGCGCCGCGGGGGCGGCGTACGGGTGCCGGGGCTGTCGCCACCCTCCGCCGAGGTGGGCTGAAGCGATCCGAGTTGGTGGGAATCCTGCCATCAGGGGTCAGGGATCGGGCCACTATTCAGATCAAAATCGGATAACGGGGGGCCGGAGTGTCCGCTATCCGGACTAATCCCGTGTCCCTGTCACTCCGTGTATAAGTATGCAGACCGGAGGGGTGCGGGCCGGTCAGAACCCGCCGTTGGCAACCGCGTTCTGCGCCGCCCCGGCCGTCACGTTCCACTTGGTCAGGATCTTGTCGTACTCGCCGCTGCGGATCACCCGGTTGAGGGCCTTGAGCAGCGCGTCGCGCAGGGCAGGGTTGTCCTTCGGCACCGCGATCCCGTACGGGCCGGGCTGCAGCTGGGCGCTGGCCACCTGGAAGGTCTTGCCGCCGTCCCGCTGCTGGGCCACGTAGGCGGCCACCGGGAAGTCGTTCAGGTCCGCGTCCGCGCGCCCGGCTGCCAGCTCGGCCAGCGCGAGGTCGTCGTTGTCGAAGAGCTTCACCTTGAGCGGCTTCCCGGCCTTGGTGCAGGCGACGGTCTGGCGGTCGATCACGTCCGCCTGGGTGGTGCCGCGTTGCAGGGCGACGGTGTGCCCGCACAGGTCGTCCAGGTCCGAGATGGACTTCGGGTTGCCCTTGCGGACCAGGATCGAGGTCCCGGCGATGAAGTAGTCGACGAAGTCCACGCCCGGGCCGGTCTGCTTGCCCGAGTCGTCGGTGCCCTCCCGGCGCTGGCGGTTGTCGCTCATCGCGGACATCACCACGTCGTACTGCTTGTCGTGCAGGCCGGGGAGCAGTTTGTCGAAGGTGGTGTCGACGAACTCGATCCGCAGGCCGAGCTCCTTGCCGACCGCCGCGGCGATCTCCGGGTCGAGGCCGGTCTCCTCGCCGTTCGCGTCCCGGAACTCCACCGGTGCGTAGTTCAGGTCCGAACCGATCCGCAGAACGCCGGCCGCCCTGATACCGGCCGGTACGAGGGAGTGCAGTTCGTCCGCGGAGTTCTGCTGCTTCTGCTCGCCGCCGCACGCGGTGAGAAGGAGCGACCCCGCTGCCACGACCGCACCGCAGCGGCCGATCTGACGAGGTATGAGGGTGATGCGCTGCATGGCGAAGCTCCTCCTGTGGGAGAGGTGGTGCCCGTGCCACCGGGCCTTGCGCGGGTCTGCGACGGGACCGGAGGGGTCGCGCTCGCGTGTCGCGCGGACGGTCCTGGTCGGTGGCCGGAACAGGGATCCTGCCATCCCGCCCTGCCGGGGCGGGTCTCGGATGTGTCAGAATCGGGTATCGGGTGACCCCCGATCAGAACTCAGACCGCCAGGTCCCGACAGGCCTGGGGCGCGCAGAACCGGAAGTCGACGACGCCGACTCCGGATTCGAGGCGCCAGCTCCCCTCCGTGTCTGGTGTTCACTCCTGCGGGTGTGCGTGCATGATCGCCGTTGTTCGGTGCAGGGCTTCTGGAACTTCCGAAACCAGAGGTCGTCAACTGTCCGACCAGGGGATGACATGCGCGTTAAAAGGACAAAAAGGCATAGGTGCGATGCCTGAGTCCGACCTAGGCTCATGGTCCGGTACCGACCGGACGATGCCCTGGCAGACCGGAAGCACAACGCAGCGACACCCAAAAAACCCTCACCCGAGGGCGTTGCCCGACGGCAGTGCCCCGACCCCCTCCGGGTCCGCCACGGCGGTCCCGGGTTTTTCGGTATTCCCGGAGCGGGTCGAACGTCCGTCGGAACGCGCTCTCGCTGATCATGACGAAGAGGTCATCGTGGCAGCGGAGATCATCCACAGCAGCACTCAAGACACCGACGACCCCGTCGACGCCGTGTTCGCGCTCCACCGCGGCGGCAAGATGGAGATCCGGGCGACGGTGCCGGTGCGCGACGCGGACGACCTGTCCCTCGCCTACACCCCCGGTGTCGCCAAGGTCTGCACGGCCATCGCCGAGCAGCCCGAGCTGGTCAACGACTACACCTGGAAGTCCAACGTGGTCGCCGTCGTGACCGACGGCACCGCCGTGCTCGGGCTCGGCGACATCGGCCCGGAGGCCTCGCTGCCCGTCATGGAGGGCAAGGCCATCCTGTTCAAGCAGTTCGGCGGCGTGGACGCGGTGCCGATCGCGCTGGCCTGCACCGGGGTCGACGAGATCGTCGAGACCGTGGTCCGGCTGGCGCCCTCCTTCGGCGGCGTCAACCTGGAGGACATCTCCGCCCCCCGCTGCTTCGAGATCGAGCGCCGGCTCCAGGACGCCCTGGACATCCCGATCTTCCACGACGACCAGCACGGCACCGCGATCGTCTCCACCGCCGCGCTGTGGAACGCCGCCAAGGTCACCGGCCGGGAGATCGGCTCGCTCCGCGCGGTCATCTCCGGCGCCGGCGCGGCCGGCATCGCGATCGCCAAGATGCTGGTCGCGGCCGGCATCGGCGACGTGTCCGTCTGCGACCGCCGCGGTGTGGTGTACGAGGGCCGGGGCGACCTGACCGACGTCAAGGCCGAGATCGCCGCCGTCACCAACAAGGCCGGGCTCAAGGGCTCGCTGGCCGACGCGCTGGCCGGGGCGGACGTCTTCATCGGCGTCTCCGGCGGCACCGTCCCCGAGGACGTCGTCGCCACCATGGCCGAGGGCTGCTTCATCTTCGCGATGGCCAACCCGAACCCGGAGATCCACCCGGAGGTCGCGCACCGCTACGCCGCCGTGGTGGCCACCGGGCGGTCCGACTTCCCGAACCAGATCAACAACGTGCTGGCCTTCCCCGGCATCTTCGCCGGCGCCCTCCAGGTCCGGGCCACCCGGATCACCGAGGGGATGAAGCTGGCCGCCGCCGAGGCGCTGGCCGCCGTGGTCGCCGACGAGCTGACCCCGCAGAAGGTGATCCCCTCGCCGTTCGACGAGCGGGTCGCGCCGGCGGTCACCAAGGCGGTCGCCGAGGCGGCCCGCCGCGAGGGCGTCGCCCGCCTGTAGGCAGGACCCTGCCGACGGTCCAGGGGCCCGGGGAACGGTGACGACGCCAGGCGGCGTCGCGGTTCTCCGGGCCCCTGTCGGCTGTCGAGAGGTCGGCGTCACACCGATGGGTGGTTCCGGTTAGCGGTGGTTCACCGCTATCGTCCGGGGCATGTTCGCCGCCTACGCAGCCCGTATCGATGCCGAGGACCCGCTCAGCGCACTGGAGTTGGGCGAGCTGCCCGAGCCCGTGGCCAGGTCGGGGTGGAGCGTGGTGACGGTCAAGGCCGCCACCCTGAACCACCACGACCTCTGGTCGCTGCGCGGGGTGGGGCTGCCGGCCGAGCGGCTGCCGATGATCCTGGGCTGTGACGCCGCCGGCGTCGACGAGCACGGCAACGAGGTGGTGATCCACTCGGTGATCGGCCAGAGCGGCCACGGCGTCGGCCCGGACGAGCCCCGGTCGATCCTGACCGAGCGCTACCAGGGCACGTTCGCCGAGCGGGTGGCCGTCCCGACCTGGAACCTGCTGCCGAAGCCGGCCGAGCTCTCCTTCGCCGAGGCCGCCTGCCTGCCCACCGCCTGGCTGACGGCGTACCGGATGCTGTTCACCAAGGCGGCGGCCCGGCCCGGCCAGACCGTGCTGGTGCAGGGGGCGGGCGGGGGAGTGGCCACCGCGCTGATCGTCCTGGGCAAGGCGGCCGGCCTGCGGGTCTGGGTCACCGGCCGGGACGAGGCCAAGCGGGACCGCGCGCTCCGGCTGGGTGCCGACGCCGCCTTCGAGAGCGGGGCCCGGCTGCCCGAGCGGGTCGACGCGGTGATGGAGACGGTCGGCGCGGCCACCTGGTCCCACTCGGTCAAGGCGCTCAGGCCCGGCGGCAGCATCGTCATCTCCGGCGCCACCTCGGGCCCGAGCCCGAAGGCCGCCGAGCTGAACCGGATCTTCTTCCTCGAACTCAACGTCCAGGGCTCCACCATGGGCACCAAGGACGAGCTCGCCGCCCTGCTCGCCCTCTGCGCCAACTCCGGCATCCGCCCGGTGGTCGACACCGTGCTGCCCCTCACCGAGGCCAGGGACGCCTTCGCCCGGCTGGCCGAGGGGGACGTCTTCGGCAAGCTGGTCCTGACGCCGTGACAGCCGGGAGGGGCGGTACCGGTGAGACCGGTACCGCCCCTCACCTGGCGTCCTAGCGGCCCAGGGTGCGGTGCAGCTGCTCGGCCGCCGCGGCCAGCACGGCCTGGGCGGAGCCGAGCCGGGCGGGCGTCACGCCGCCGTCGCGGGCGGCGTCGCGGACCTGGTCGCGGAAGCGGTCGAGCAGGCGCTCCAGCTCGCGGGCCGGGTCGGCGGCGGGGTCGGTGGTGGCCCACTCGGGCAGGTCGGCCGGAGGCTTGTCGAGGTCGATCCGGTCCAGTCGGACCTCCTCGGCCCCGCCGTCGGCGGGCGCGTCGGCCGGGCGGCCCCACTTGGCGTCGGCCAGGCCGGAGAGCGAGCGGGTGAGCTCGGAGAGCCCCTCGGCCAGGCCGGCCGTCCAGTCGCCGCCGGCCGCGGCCTCCTTGACCTGCTGCTCGATCCGGCGCTTGATCCGCAGCGCCTCCTGCTGGGCGGCGGTCCTGGACGCCTTGGCCTCGGCGCGCAGGCGGCGGGCCTCGTCCTCGGCCGCCTTGGCCTTCTGCTTGGCGGCCCGCTCCTGCTCCTTGGCGCGCTTCGCCTGCTCCTTGGCCTGGAGCTTGAACTGGGTGAACTCGTCCTTGGCGCGCTGCCAGGACTCCTTGTCCCCCCAGGGGCCGGCCCAGGGGTCGGAGCCGTCCTCGGACCTGGGGCGCGGGGCCTCCTTGGCCGCCCCCCAGATCTCGGCCCGCAGGTCCTGGGCGCTGTCCCGGACGTCCTCCCGGATCGCCCCGGCGAGCTGGGCCACGGAGTCCCGGATCTCCACCTCGAGCTCGGCCAACTCGCTCTGACGGGTCGACAGCTCGGTGCGTCCGGCCTCGGTGAGCCGGTAGACCTTGCGCCCGCCCTCGGTGCTGTGGGCGACCAGGCCCTCCTGCTCCAGCTTGGCCAGCCGGGGGTACACGGTGCCGGCCGAGGGCGCGTACAGGCCCTGGAAGCGCTCCTCCAGCAGGCGGATCACCTCGTAGCCGTGCCGGGGCGACTCGTCCAGCAGCTTGAGCAGGTAGAGGCGGAGGCGGCCGTGGCCGAAGACGGGGGTCATGTCAGCTCTCCTGGGTGGTGGGGTCGGTGGGGGCGGCCGGGAGTTCCTTGACCAGGTCGATCCGGTCGGACTCGGCCTCCGGGCGGCGGAGCACGGTCACGGCGCCGGAGACGGTGGTGACCTGGAGCCGGCCGGTGCCGGAGCCCAGCTGGCCGGAGAGCTTCTTGGTGCCCCAGCTGCCGCCGACCTTCAACTCCTCGAAGGTGCTGGAGAGTTCGCCGCCGGTGCTGCCCGCCTCGACCTTGGCGTCGGTCTGCGAGGGCAGCCGGACGGCGACCGCGCCGCTGACCGTGGTGACGTGCAGGTCGGTCGGAGTGGTGGTGTCCAGGTCCAGGGTGACCGAGCCGCTGACCGACTTGGCGAGCAGCTTGTCGGCGGTGCCGGCGACCACGGTGACGTGCCCGGAGACGGTGTTGACCCGGAGCTCCCCGGCCACCGACTGGGCGTTCACGTCGCCGGTGACGGTGTTGACGTCGGTCCGGCCGATCAGGCCGACCAGGGTGGTCTCGCCGCTGGCGCCGTGTACGGCGACCGGCCCGGCGATGCCGGAGACGGTGGTGGCGGCGGAGACCGAGCCGACCTTGACGTCGGAGCCGGCCGGCACGCTCAGCGAGACCACGGCGCGGCGCTTGCGGCGCAGCCCGCCGAAGAAGCTCTTCACCGTCTCCAGCGACTTGACCGACTCGGCCAGCTCGCTCCAGGCGAGGTCCTGGTAGGTGACCGTCAGGACGCCGTTCTCCAGCGTGACCTGCAGCGGCTCGCCCTCCAGCTCGGTGACCTCCAGCCGGGCCGGGCCCTCGCCGGCGACCACGTTCACGGCTCCGGCGACCACGCGCACATGCAGCGTGCCGACCGGCTCGTCCAGGGTGATCCTGTCAGGCTCGCTGACCGTCCACTTGCCCATGATGTGTCCCGCCTCCCGTTGTCGGATACGCGATGTATCGCGTCTCCCCTGAACAACACGATATATCGCGTGGAGGCGAAGTCAAGGAGGTCTCGGGGGAACCTCAGGGTCACTCAGGGAAAGCCGAGGGCCCGGAGGCGGTCGCCTCCGGGCCCTCGGGCCGCTCCTGCGGGTGCTGCGTCAGTCCTCGTCCTCGTCGTCGAGCCTGGCCAGCCAGGTGGCCAGCCGCTCCACCGGGATCTCGAAGTCCGGGTTCAGGTCGACGAACTCGCGCAGGCGCTCGGCCAGCCACTCGAAGGTGACCTCCTCGTCGCCGCGCCGGCTCGTCAGCTCCTCGATGCCGCGGTCGGTGAAGTACACGGTGTGCTCCGGGTCGGTTGGGGTGTGACCGGCCCAGGATAGTCCGGCGGGTGATCAGCCCTGGTGCCGGTAGTAGCCGAGCGAGACCTCCACCGGCCCGCCGTCCGGATTCGTGCCGATCACCCGGACGATCGCCAGGTCGTGGGTGCTCCGCTCGCGGACGCAGAAGTACCGCCCGGCCGGCACGTCGTCGAACCGCAGTGCCGTCACCGGCTGCTGGTCGATGCCCGCCGCGCACTGCTCCGGGGTGGGCTGCTGCTCCTCCTCGGCGATGAAGGCGTCACTGTCCTCGGTGAGGTAGAACTCGTCCGAGCTGTGCCCCAGGAACCAGGTGGCCCCCTGACTCGGGATCACCTTGCCGAGCTTGAGGTCGAAGTCGTACCGGCCGTCGGGGGAGAGCAGCTCCCGGTCGGTGTACTCGGCGGCGTACCCGCCCGGGCCGGAGCCGCCGGACTTCGCGCCGGAGTTTTTGACCCAGAGCACGCCGCCCACCGTGCCGCCGACGGCCAGCAGCAGGACCGCCGCCAGCCCGGCCTTCCAGCGGCCGGTCCGCCGCGCCCCGGCCGGGGCGGCCTGGGTGGCCGGAGCGGTCTGCGGCTCCTCGGCGGGGGTCAGCAGTCGGGTCGCCGGCTCCTCGGCCGGGGCGAGGAGCCTGGTCGGGGCCGGGGCGTCGATCAGGGCGGTCGGGGCCTCGGCCGAGGACAGCGGCTCGTCGTCCGGGCCGGACAGCAGCTCGGCCGGCGGGAGCTCGGAGCGGCGGGCGATCTCGGCGGTGATCCCGCCGGGCAGCCAGTCGGCGAAGAGCAGCTGCCCGCCCAGGGCCGGGTGGCTGCGGGCCGCCTCGATGATCTCAGCGGGCGTCGGACGCTGCTCCGGCTGCTTGGCCAGGCAGCGCAGCAGCAGCTCCTGCAACTCGCCCGGGACCCGGCTGAGATCCGGCTCCTCGTGCACCACCCGGTAGAGCACCGCGGTGTCCGGGCCGTCGCCGAACGGCACCACGCCCCCGGCCACGTACGCACCCAGCGCACCCAGGGCGAAGACGTCGGTCGCGGCGCCGACCTCGGTGCCCCGGGCCTGCTCGGGGGCCATGAAGGCGGGGGAGCCGATCCGGATCCCGGTGCGGGTGAGCGCGTCGGCGTCGGTGGCCAGCGCGATGCCGAAGTCGATCACGCGCGGACCGTCGCCCGTGACCAGGACGTTGGAGGGCTTGAGGTCCCGGTGCACCACCTCGACCCCGTGGATCGCCTGCAGCGCCTCGGCGATGCCGGCCAGCAGCAGCAGGACCGTCCGCACCGGCAGCGCGCCGTGCTGCTGCACCACCTGCTGGAGCGAGGGCCCGGGCACGTACGAGGTGGCCAGCCACGGGGTCCGGCCGGCCGTGCCGGAGTCGATCACCTGGGCGGTGTAGAGCCCGTGGATCCGCTGGGCGCTGGCCACCTCCTGGGCGAACCGCCGCTGGAACTGCGGCTCCTCGGCGAGCTCGGGCCGCACCACCTTCAGCGCCACCGCCCGGCCGCCCGGGGTGTACGACAGGTAGACCCGCCCCATCCCGCCCTCGCCCAGCCGGGCGTACAACCGGTAGCCGCCGACCTGGCGCGGGTCGGTGCGCTCCAGCGGCAGGAAGACCGGCGGCCGGGCCGGGGCGGAGTCGGGCAGCGGGGCGGCGGTCATGTGCGGAGATCCCCCAGAACAGGCAGAGCGGTGGGCCCGCCCGGCAGGCTGTCCCCGGGCTCCCGCATGCTATCGGCCCGGGGCGGCGGGCCGGGGTCAGCCCTGGTAACGGTAGTAGCTCAGCGCGCAGGTGGCCCGGCCGTCGCTGTCGCCCAGCTTCAGCACCCGCAGCACCGCCACCGAACCGGTCGCCCGGGACCGGACGCAGAACGAGCGGTCGGGCGGCACCTGGTCGAACTTGACCGACCCGGCGGCGGGTTCGCTCTCCACTCCGAGCGCGCAGGCCTGGGCACCGAGCCGGTCCTTGCCCCGGCCCACGAAGACGTCCGACTCGCCGCGCACCCGGAACTCGGGGCCGGCGGTGCCGACGCTCCAGGACGACTCGCCGGACGGCACCACCCTGCCGTCGTCGAGGTCGAACTCGTAGTCGCCGGCCGGCGGGATGGTGAGCTCCCGGTCGCGGTAGACCGTGGTGTACGGGCCGGTGTCCTCCGACTCCGGCCAGAACGCGATACCCGCCGCGACCACGGCGGCCAGCGCCAGCCCGCCCGCGAGCAGCCTCCCGCCCCTCGACCGGACGGCCGGAGCGGTCGGGGCCGGCGGTGGAGCGGTCGGCAGGACGGGCGGCGGACCGAAGGCGCCGAGCGGCGGCGCGACCGGCCGGGGCGGTGCGGCGAGTGCGGCGGCGGGCGGCGCGGTGGCCGGGGCGGTCGGGGTCCGTACCGCGCTCGGGGTCGGGGTCGGCACCGCGGCCGGGCGGGGCGGCACGGTCGGCGGCGGCGGCCGCAGCAGCTCGACCCGGCGGGCGATCTCCATCGTCACCGGGTCCGGCAGCCAGTTCTCGGTGAACCTCAACTCGCCGTCCAGCAGCGGGTGTTCTCTGGCGGCCCGGATCAGCTCGGCCGGCCGGGGCCGGTTGCCGGGCTGCTTGGACAGGCAGGCGGCGAGCAACGGCCGCAGGCTGTCCGGCACTTGACCGAGATCGGGCTCCTCGTGCACCACCCGGTAGAGCACCGCGGTGTCCGGGCCGTCGCCGAACGGCATGGTCCCGCTGAGCACGTACGCGGCCAGCGCGCCGAGCGCGAAGACGTCGGTGGCCGGGGTCACCGGCAGGCCGCGGATCTGCTCGGGCGCCATGAACGGCGGCGAGCCGATCATCGAGCCCGAGTCGGTCAGCACGGTGGAGTCGGCGGCCCTGGCGATGCCGAAGTCGATCACCCGGGGCCCGTCGGCGGCCATCAGCACATTGGCGGGCTTGAGGTCCCGGTGCACCACCTCGACCCCGTGGATCGCCTGCAGCGCCTCGGCGATCCCGCCGAGCAGCAGCAGCACGGTGCGCACCGGCAGCGGCCCGTACTCCCGCACCACCTGCTGGAGCGAGGGCCCCGCCACGTACGAGGTGGCCAGCCAGGGGGTCTCGTCGTCCACCCCCGCGTCGATCACCAGCGCGGTGTACAGGCCGTGGATCCGCCGGGCGTTGGCCACCTCGTGCCGGAACCGGCGGCGGAACTCCGGGTCGGCCGCGAACTTCCGCCGCACCACCTTGACCGCCACCGGCCGCCCGCCCGGGGTGTACGACAGATAGACCCGCCCCATCCCGCCGGCCCCGAGCAGGCCCGCCAACCGGTACTTGCCGACCTGGCGCGGGTCGTCCGCGGAGAGCGGCTGGAACACCGAATCCGTGGTCATCCGAACTCTCCCCCGAAGAATTGCTCAGCAGTGGGACGAACATACGGCAGCACCGGGCGACTTGGGACGGGAACGACCACGGGCCCCGTACTCCGCCGAAGCGGGGTACGGGGCCCGTGGGCACCGACGACGGGGCGTCAGATGATGAAGATCTCGTCCAGCAGGCCCTGCTGCTCGGCGGCGTGCCGCTTGGCCGAGCCGACCGCCGGGGCGGACGAGGCGGTGCGGGCGACCCGGCGCAGGCGGGCGGCGCCCGCGCTGCGGCCGATCACGACCTGGAGGTGGTCCACCAGGTTCATCGCGATGAACGGCCAGGCACCCTGGTTGGCCGGCTCCTCCTGGGCCCAGACGAACTGGACGTCGTCGCCGTACTTGGCCAGCTCCTCCTGGAGCTCGGCCACCGGCAGCGGGTAGAGCCGCTCGACCCGGACGATCGCGGTGTCGGTGACCCCGCGCTCGGTACGGGCCGCCTCGACGTCGTAGTAGAACTTGCCCGCGGTGATGACCACCTTGCGCACGTTCGCCGGGTCGACGGTGGTGTCACCGATGACCGGACGGAACGAGCCCGAGGTGAACTCCGACGCCGCACTCGCCGCCGCCTTCAGACGCAGCATCGACTTCGGGGTGAAGACGATCAGCGGCTTGTGGTGCGGGTTGTGCGCCTGCCAGCGCAGCAGGTGGAAGTAGTTCGACGGCAGGGTCGGCATCGCGACCGTCATGTTGTCCTGCGCGCACATCTGCAGGAAGCGCTCCGGACGCGCGGACGAGTGGTCCGGGCCCTGGCCCTCGTAGCCGTGCGGCAGCAGCAGGGTGACGCCGGAGTGCTGGCCCCACTTCTGCTCGGCGGAGGCGATGTACTCGTCCACCATGGTCTGCGCGCCGTTGACGAAGTCGCCGAACTGCGCCTCCCACATGACCAGCGCGTTCGGGCGGGTCAGCGAGTAGCCGTACTCGAAGCCCATCGCCGCGTACTCCGACAGGAAGCTGTCGTAGACGGAGTAGCGGGCCTGGTCCTCGGTCAGGTACAGCAGCGGGGTGTAGTCCTCGCCGGTGACCCGGTCGATCAGCACCGCGTGGCGCTGGCCGAAGGTGCCGCGACGGCTGTCCTGGCCGGCCAGCCGGACCGGGTGGCCCTCCATCAGCAGCGAGCCGATGGCGAGCGTCTCGCCCATGGCCCAGTCGATGGTGTTGTCGTCGACCGAGGCGGTGCGGCGCTGGAGCTGCGGCAGCAGGCGCGGGTGCACCGTCAGCCACTCCGGCAGGTTGCTCTGCGAGGCGGCGATCCGCTTGACCATCTCGGCGGAGATGCCGGTCTGGATGCTGACCGGGAAGTCCGCCTGCGGCTTGCCGTTGGAGGCCGGGGACTGCGCCGAGGCCGCGTCGCGGACCTCGGAGAAGACCTTCTCCAGCTGGCCCTGGAAGTCCTGGAGCGCCTGCTCCGCCTCTTCCATGGTGATGTCGCCGCGACCGATCAGACCCTCGGTGTAGAGCTTGCGCACCGAGCGCTTCTTGTCGATCAGGTCGTACATCAGCGGCTGGGTGAACGACGGGTTGTCGGCCTCGTTGTGACCGCGGCGGCGGTAGCAGATGAGGTCGATCACGACGTCCTTGTGGAACTCCTGCCGGAACTCGAAGGCGAGCCGCGCGACGCGGACCACGGCCTCCGGGTCGTCGCCGTTCACGTGGAAGATCGGCGCCTCGATCATCCGCGCCACGTCGGTGCAGTACATCGACGAGCGGCTGCTGGCCGGGGCGGCGGTGAAGCCGACCTGGTTGTTGACCACCAGGTGGATGGTGCCACCGGTGCGGTAGCCGCGCAGCTGCGACATGTTCAGCGTCTCCGCGACGACGCCCTGGCCGGCGAAGGCCGCGTCACCGTGGATCTGGATCGGCAGCACCGGGAAGGTGGTGCCGCCCTGGTCCAGCACGTCCTGCTTGGCCCGGACGATGCCCTCGACCACCGGGTCGACGGCCTCCAGGTGCGAGGGGTTGGCGGCCAGCGAGACCTTGATGGTCTCCCCGTCCAGACCGGTGAAGGTCCCCTCGGAGCCCAGGTGGTACTTCACGTCGCCGGAGCCGTGCATCGACTTCGGGTCGAGGTTGCCCTCGAACTCGCCGAAGATCTTGCCGTACGGCTTGCCGACGATGTTCGCCAGCACGTTCAGCCGGCCGCGGTGGGCCATGCCGATGACGGCCTCGTCGAGGCGGTGCTCGGCCGCCGCGTCGATGGTCGCGTCCAGCAGCGGGATGAGCGACTCGCCGCCCTCCAGCGAGAAGCGCTTCTGACCGACGTACTTCGTCTGCAGGAAGGTCTCGAACGCCTCGGCCGAGTTCAGCCGGCGCAGGATGCGCAGCTGCTCCTCGCGCTCCGGCTTGGTGTACGGCTTCTCCAGGCGCTGCTGCAGCCACTTGCGCTGGGTCGGGTCCTGGATGTGCATGTACTCGATGCCGACGGTGCGGCAGTACGTGTTGCGCAGCAGGCCGAGGATGTCGCGGAGCTTCATCATCTTGTGGCCGCCGAAGCCGCCGACCGCGAACTCGCGCTCCAGGTCCCACAGCGTCAGCCCGTGCTGGACCACGTCCAGGTCGGGGTGCTTGCGCTGCTTGTACTCCAGCGGGTCGGTGTCGGCCATCAGGTGGCCGCGGACCCGGTAGGAGTGGATCAGCTCCATGACGCGCGCGGTCTTGTTGACCTCGTCGTCGTGGGTGGTGGCGACGTCGGTGGCCCAGCGGACCGGCTCGTACGGGATCCGGAGCGACTCGAAGACGTCGTCGTAGAAGTTGTGCTCGCCCAGCAGCAGCTGGTGGATCGTGCGCAGGAACTCGCCCGACGCCGCACCCTGGATGACCCGGTGGTCGTAGGTCGAGGTGAGCGTCATGATCTTGGAGATGCCCAGCTTGGCCAGGGTGTCCGGGGACGAGCCCTGGAACTCGGCCGGGTACTCCATCGCGCCGACGCCGACGATGGTGCCCTGGTTCTGCATCAGGCGCGGCACGGAGTGCACGGTGCCGATGCCGCCCGGGTTGGTCAGCGAGACGGTGACGCCGGTGAAGTCGTCCATCGTCAGCTTGTTGGCGCGGGCCCGGCGGACGATGTCCTCGTAGGCCTGCCAGAAACCGAGGAAGTCGAGCGTCTCGGCCTTCTTGATGGCCGCGACGACCAGCTGGCGGTCGCCGTTCGGCTTCACCAGGTCGATGGCGAGGCCGAGGTTCACGTGCTCGGGCTTCACCAGGTAGGACTTGCCGTCCTCCACCTTGTAGCTGTAGTTCATCGCCGGGCTGGCCTTGATGGCCTGGACCAGGGCGTAACCGATCAGGTGGGTGAAGGAGACCTTGCCGCCACGGGCGCGCTGCAGGTGGTTGTTGATGACGATGCGGTTGTCGATCAACAGCTTCGCCGGCACGGCGCGGACCGACGTGGCGGTCGGCACCTCCAGCGAGGCGTCCATGTTGGTGGCGACGGCCTTGGCCGGGCCACGCAGCACGATCAGCTCAGGACCGGCCGCAGCGGCGGGCGCGGGGGCGGCCGGGGCCGCCTTCGGCGCGGGCGGCGCGGCCGGAGCCGCTGCCAGTGGCGCAGGCGCCGGCTGAACCGGCGCGGCCACGGGGGCAGCGGCCGGTGCAGCGGGGGCGGGCGCCGCCTGAACAGCAGCAGGGGCAGGGGCGGCAACGGCGGTCGGCGTGGGGCCGACCTGGGTCGCGGCCTGGGTCACTGGAGTCACCTCGGTACCGGGCTTGTAGTCGGCGAAAAAGTCCCACCAGGCTCGGTCAACCGAGTTCGGATCCTGGAGGTACTGCTGGTAGATCTCGTCGACGAGCCACTCGTTGGGGCCGAAGCCAGTGGAGCTTGCCGAGCTGACGGGGGTTTCAGGGTGTGGCGACACGGGGCAACCGCCCTCTTCCGCTTCCTTTTGGGATGGTGGACAGCGGGGATTAAGGCTACGCCTACGATCACTGATCGCGCAGTCCCCCTGGGCCAGGCGTCGCCCAGATCACAGTGCCGACCGGTACTTTGGCCGAAATTGTGCGTTAGAAAGTTCCAACGACGGGGAAGCGATCGCCTCCCAAGTCGGTGGAAATCCCCTCAAAGAAGGACATTACCGCAGGTCAGTGCTGCCGTGCCGGATCTGATGGAGTCCCCGCCGCAGGAATGTCCCAGTTCGGTGACAACTCCTGTTCGGACGGTACCCCGCCGGGCAGCGTGACCACGATTCGGCACCCCCGGGCGGTCTCCGCCACCCCGATCCGGCCGCCGTGCAGATCGACCGCCCAGCGCGCGATGGCGAGGCCGAGGCCGGTGCCGCCGTCGCTGCCGGGGCCCATCGCGGTGGCGGAGCCGCTGCGGCCGAACCGCTCGAACACCCGCCCGCGGTCCTGCTTGGGGATGCCGGGGCCTTGGTCCTCGACCTCCAGCCGGAGCGCGCCCGGGCCCTCGCCGGCGCTGGCCCGGACGGTCACGGTGCCGCCGGTGGGGGAGTGCTTGCAGGCGTTGTCGACCAGGTTGGCCACCACCTGGTGCAGCCGCTCCGGGTCGGCCACCGCGGCCAGCCCGGGCGGCCGGACCTCCAGCGCCAGCTGCACGTCGTCGCGCCGCCCGTACGCGCCGCCGGCCGTCGCGCCGTCCACGGTCACCCCGCGCAGCACGCCGTCCAGGAACGGCCTGACCTCGAACGGGCGGGCGTCCAGCGGGACCACGCCGTCGTCCAGTTTGGAGAGGTCGAGCAGGTGGCTGACCAGGCGGCCGAGCCGCTCGGTCTGCTCCAGGGCCGCGCCGAGCGTCTTCGGGTTCGGCTGGACCACGCCGTCCACGACGTTCTCCAGCACGGCGCGGAGGGCGGCGATCGGCGTCCGCAGCTCGTGCGAGACGTTGGCGATCAGCTCCCGGCGGTGCCGGTCGGCGGCCTCCAGGTCGCCGGCCATCTTGTTGAAGGTGGCGGCCAGCTCGCCGATCTCGTCGCGGGAGTTGACCTCGACCCGGCTGCTGTAGTCGCCCTCGGCCATCGCCCGGGCGGCGGCGGTCATGTCGCGCAGTGGCGCGGTCAGGCCGTGGGCGAGGAACTGCATGAAGAGCAGGGAGGCGATCATCGAGAAGATCATGATGATCCGGATCTGGGTCTCGGACCGGATCGCGACCACCACCATCAGGCTGGCCAGGAAGACCGAGACGATCACCAGCAGGGTGAGCTTGCCCTTGATCGACCGGACCGGGTCCAGTGGTCTGACATCGGCCCAGAGCCGGCTGGCGGCGCGGCTGGCCAGGCCGCGGCGGGCCGGATCGCCCTCGCCGCGGGAACCGTTGCGTTGCTGTGGAAAGGTCATGTCGCCTCTGCGTCGTCCCCCCGCGGGACTCCTGGGTCGAACGGACGGAGCGTGGGCCCCCCGGTGGCCCGGCTCCGTGCCCGGCTAGGAGAGGGGTGCTTCCAGGGCGTACCCGACGCCGTGGACGGTGCGGATCCAGCTGGCGCCGATCTTCCGGCGCAGTGCCTTGACGTGGCTGTCCACCGTGCGGGTGCCGGAGGCGTCGGTCCAGTCCCAGACCTCGGCCAGCAGCTGCTCGCGGGTGAGCACCGCGCGCGGCTGGGCGGCCAGGCAGGCCAGCAGGTCGAACTCGGTCGGCGTGAGGTGGACGTCACCGCTGCCGATCCGGACCCGGCGCTGCACGTGGTCGATCTCCAGCTCGCCGAAGCGCAGGCTGCCCAGGGCAGGGGTGCGGGCGGCCTGCTGGGCCCGCTCGACCCGGCGCAGCAGCACGTTCACTCTCGCCGCCAGCTCGCGCATCGAGAACGGCTTGGTCATGTAGTCGTCGGCGCCGACCCCGAGGCCGACCAGCAGGTCGGTCTCGTCGTCGCGGGCCGTCAGCATCAGTACCGGCACCGGGCGCTGGGCCTGGATCCGGCGGCACACCTCCAGGCCGTCGAAGCCGGGCAGCATCACGTCCAGCACCACCAGGTCGGGCTGCCAGGTGTGGAAGCCGTCGACCGCACCGGGCCCGTCGTGCGCCACGGCCACCTTGAAGCCCTCGGCGCCGAGCCGGGCCGCGATGGACTCCGCGATGGTGGGTTCGTCCTCGACGACGAGGACTCGTCGCTGAGTGCTCACCGCGCTGCTGTTGATGGGCTCTTGCTGAATGTCTGTCACGGTCACGCCACCGCCCCCAGGGCTGCGGCCCGGCTGTCTGTGGGGACAGCGGGGTCCGCTCGTAGTCGTCTTGTTTCCGTCGGTTCCGGGCCCGTGTCGGGCCCGTCGTGGTCACCCGGACCGTCCGCCGAGGTCTCGGGCTCCGAAGGGGTGCACGGGTGTGGTCCGTGCACCGCTCGGCTCTGTTCGCAGCGTACGGACACCGCGAGCATCCCGGCAGGTGAACCGGACACAACCGGCCGGTGGGCCGGTGCCGACCCTGCCGGGGATGAGGCACGGGGCGATACCTTACCCGCCGAAAATATCGCCCGTAACGGTGCGTATGCCCTCGAAGGGATGGCAGACTCCTCTGCGCGACGGCTACTTGTCCGTAAGCAAAGGGATGGTCCGGACCAAGGGGTGTGCTGGTTCGAACCATGTTCACAGTGGATTCACAGCGGGCTCTCAGGACGGCGAAGTACCGTGAGCACGACAAGTCACATGGTGGCACGAGTCGGGTGGTGGGTGGAATGGCGGATCTCCGGTCACGGTTGCGGAGTTTCGTGCCCACGCCGCGCCGCAACCCTTTCGCTCTCGGCTACCTCGCCGTCCTGCTCGGCACCACGCTGTTCGCCCGCTTCGGCGACGCCGCCCTGGTGGACCGTCTGCAGGAGTTCTCCAGCTCCGACGGCCACAACCTGCTCGACCACCCGGTCCGGTCCCTGCTGCTGAGCGGGCTCTGGGTCGCCGGGCCGGTCTGGATGCCGTACTTCTGGGCCTTCGCCGTCACCGTCGCGCCGTTGGAGCGCCGGGTCGGCGCCCGGCGCACGATCCTGGTGCTGGCCGCCGGGCACGTGCTGGCGACCCTCCTCTCGCAGGCTGCGGTGGGTTTCGCGGTCTCCACCGGCCGGCTCGCCCCCGAGGCGCTGGACAGCGTCGACATCGGCGTCAGCTACGGCGTGCTGGCCAGTCTGGGCGCGCTGGGCGCGCTGCTCCCCGGGTCGGCCCGGCCACTGGTGCTCACCGGTGCGGTCGCGATGACGGGCTACCAGTTCGTCTCCGACTCCGAGCTCGTCACCCGGGTCGGCCATCCGGCCGCCCTGCTGATCGGCGTGGCCCTCGGCCACTGGCTGCGCAGGGGCTCCGGCCGGGGCCTGTCGGTGCGGCGCCTGGTCCCCTCGCGGGTCTGATCCCAGGTCGGCGGCCCGGGCCGACCCGGGCGCGGAGTGATCGCTCAGGGCGAACAATTGCCGGGGAACAATCGGCCTTCGCCAAACCTTAGTCAGGTCAACTCAACTTCACTGACTGGGGAGAGATCATGGCATCGACGTCCACACCGCTCACTCTGCCCGTGCTGCCGCTCGACGACGAGGTGGTCCTGCCCGGCATGGTGGTCCCGCTGGACCTGTCGGACACCGAGGTGCGGGCCGCCGTGGAGGCGGCCAGGTCCGGTGTCGGCACCGGGGCCAAGCCCCAGGTCCTGCTGGTGCCGAGGCTGGACGGCTCGTACGCCGCCGTCGGCACGCTGGCCACGGTCGAGCAGGTCGGCCGGCTGGCCGACGGGGACCCGGCCGCGCTGGTCCGGGCCGTCCGCCGGGTCCGGATCGGGGCCGGGACGACCGGCCCGGGCGCCGCGCTCTGGGTCGAGACCAGCGCCTTCCGCGAGTCCGACCCCGGGCTGCCGGTGGCCGGGCGGGCCGCCGAGCTGGTGAAGGAGTACAAGGCGCTCGCCACCCAGTGGCTGCGCAAGCGCGGCGCCTGGCAGGTGGTGGACCGGGTCGCGCAGATCGACGGCGTCGGCGAGCTGGCCGACAACATCGGCTACGCGCCGTTCGCCAGCGCCGAGCAGAAGCTCAAGGTGCTGCTGGAGGCCGACCAGCTGGCCCGGCTGGAGTACGCGCTCACCCTGCTCCGGGACCACCTCGCCGAGGAGGAGGTCAACGACACCATCCGCAAGGACGTCGAGGAGGGGGTGGCCAAGCAGCAGAAGGAGTTCCTGCTCCGCCGCCAGCTGGACGCCGTCCGCAAGGAGCTGGCCGAGCTGAACGGCGACCCGGCCGACGAGGAGGGCGACTACCGGGCCCGGGTCGAGGCGGCCGAGCTGCCCGACAAGGTCCGCGAGGCCGCGCTCAAGGAGGTCGACAAGCTGGAGCGCTCCTCCGACCAGTCGCCCGAGGGCTCCTGGATCCGCACCTGGCTGGACACCGTGCTCGAACTGCCGTGGAACGAGCGGACCGAGGACGCGTACGACATCGCGGGCGCACGGGCGGTGCTGGACGCCGACCACGCGGGCCTGGGCGACGTGAAGGACCGGATCGTCGAGTACCTGGCGGTGCGCAAGCGCCGGGCCGACCAGGGGCTGGGGCCGGTCGGCGGCCGCGAGGCGGGGGCGGCGGGAAGCGGCTCGGTCAAGGGTGGCGGCGGGCGACGGGCGGGCGGCGCGGTGCTGGCGCTGGTCGGGCCGCCCGGGGTGGGCAAGACCTCGCTCGGCGAGTCGGTGGCGCGGGCGATGGGGCGCGAGTTCGTCCGGGTCGCGCTCGGCGGCGTGCGGGACGAGGCGGAGATCCGCGGGCACCGGCGCACCTACGTCGGCGCGCTCCCGGGGCGGATCGTGCGGGCGATCAAGGAAGCCGGTTCGATGAACCCGGTGGTGCTGCTGGACGAGATCGACAAGGTCGGCTCCGACTACCGGGGCGACCCGGCCGCCGCCCTGCTGGAGGTGCTCGACCCGGCCCAGAACCACACCTTCCGGGACCACTACCTGGAGGTCGAACTCGACCTCTCCGACGTGGTCTTCCTCGCCACGGCGAACGTGCTGGAGTCGATCCCGGAGCCGCTGCTGGACCGGATGGAGCTGGTCCGGCTGGACGGCTACACCGAGGACGAGAAGGTCGTCATCGCCCGGGACCACCTGCTGCCGCGCCAGCTGGAGCGGGCCGGTCTGACGGCCGGTGAGGTGACGGTCGACGAGGCCGCGCTGCGCCGGCTGGCGGGGGAGTACACCCGGGAGGCCGGGGTCCGGAACCTGGAGCGGTCGATCGCCCGGGTGCTGCGGAAGCTCGCGGCGCAGAGCGAACTCGGGGAGCGCGAACTGCCGGTCGCGATCGGTCCGGACGAGCTGCGCGCGCTGATCGGGCGCCCGCACCACACCCCCGAGGCGGCCCAGGAGCCCGGTGAGCGGCGCACCGCCGTCCCCGGGGTGGCGACCGGGCTGGCCGTGACCGGCGCGGGCGGCGACGTGCTGTACATCGAGGCCTCGCTGGCCGACGCGGAGACCGGGGCCACCGGGCTGACGCTGACCGGGCAGCTGGGGGACGTGATGAAGGAGTCCGCGCACATCGCGCTCTCCTACCTGCGGTCGCGGGGCGCGGAGCTGGAGCTTCCGGTGACGGGGCTGCGCGAGCGCGGCATCCACCTGCACGTCCCGGCCGGGGCCGTCCCCAAGGACGGGCCGAGCGCGGGCATCACCATGACCACCGCGCTGGCCTCGCTGCTCTCCGGGCGGAAGGTCCGGACGGACGTGGCGATGACGGGTGAGGTGTCGCTGACCGGGCGGGTGCTGCCGATCGGCGGCGTGAAGCAGAAGCTGCTCGCGGCCGACCGGGCCGGGGTCACCACGGTGATCATCCCGAAGCGGAACGAGCCCGACCTGGACGACGTGCCGGCGGAGGTGCTGTCCCGGCTGACGGTCCACCCGGTGGCCGACGTCCGGGAGGTGCTGGAGCTGGCGCTGGAGCCGGCGGAGGTGCTGGTCGCGGCGTAGCCGCAGTCCGAGGGGCTCGGGGAACGGCGACGAGATCCGGCGTGCGGGTCACTGCGGAAGTGCCTGACCGTGCAAGTTGGTGAGACCTTGTACGAGGTCGGCGTCGCCGTTCCCCGGGCCCCTGGCGGTGCCACCTTGCGCGGCTGTGCTTCCGCACCGTGAGACGGTGGTTGTGTGACGGGTTGTCAGGGCGGGAACATGGGGCCATGACCCGCCACGCGCACCTGAGCCGTCGACTCGATGTCGACCTGGCCCGTGCGTGTTCGGCGATCTGTCGCCGCGCCTGTTGAGCGCGGTGCCCTCCCGCCCGGCTGCTGCCGGGCCCTCTCTCGTCCTGCCGGGCGGGGTGCACCCCTGTGTCCACCCTTCTTCGACGGGACTTCCATGCGCCTGCGCGCCCGCGCTGCCGTGCTCACCACGGCCGCGCTCCTGCTGACCGCTCAGACCCCGGCCCACGCCGCCGAGGTGTTCACCCCGCTGCCGCCGGCCAACCCCTTCGCGGGCCCGCCCGGCACGGCCACCATGCACGGCGACACCGGCTCCTCGGACGCCACCCCGCTGCCGGGCCCCGGCGCGGGGAGCATCCGTTCGCACCGGACGGCCCTGGCCTCGGCCTGCCCGACCGTCCTGGTCGGCGCGGACGGCTACCCGGTCGCACTCTGCACCGAGATCTTCGGGCTGGCCCCGACGGTCCACCTGCTCGATCCGGCGACCGGTGAGTCGGTGGCCGAACTGGCCCTGGCCAAGGGATCGTTGCTGGGCGGGGTGTACGCGTACCTGGACCAGCGCGACCGGCTGGTCGCGGTCGACGGGAACCGGGACCTGCTGCGGGTCGCCCACCGCAGGACGGCCTCCGGCGGCTGGGAGCTGTACGTCGACTCGCGGCTCTCGCTGGCGGGGGCGGTCCCGGCGGGCGACGCCGTCACCGGGATCTCGCCGGACTGGCAGGGCCGGGTCTGGTTCGCCACCGGCGGCGGGGTGGTGGGCACCGCGGACGACCGGACCGGCGAGGTCCGGACGCTGGCGCTGCCGGCCGGCGAGCGGGTGTCCAACTCGATCTCCACCGCCCCGGTCGGGACCGCCGTCACCACCACCCACGCCACCTACCTGCTGACCGCAGCGGCGGACGGCACCCCGCAGGTGAGCTGGCGTCAGGCGTACGACCGGGGGCCGGGGCGCAAGCCCGGGCAGCTCAGCTGGGGCAGCGGTTCGACCCCGACCTTCTTCGGTCCTGCCACCGGCACCGACTACGTGACCGTGGTGGACAACGCCGCACCGACGGTGAACCTGCTGGTCTACCGGGCGGGCAGCGGGGAGCAGGTCTGCTCCGTGCCGGTGCTCAAGGCGGGCGGCAGCGGGAGCGAGAACTCCCCGGTGGCGGTGGGCAACGCGGTCTTCGTGGCCAGCACCTACGGCTACCCGTACCCGAAGCTGCCGGACGACGCCGGGCCGAGCGTGCCCTCCTCGGGCGCCTTCCGGGGCGGGCTGAGCCGGGTGGACGTCCGGGCCGACGGGTCGGGCTGCGATCTGAAGTGGGACAACCGGACCCGGTCGGCGGCGGTGCCGAGGCTGTCCACCGCCGACGGGCTGCTCCGTACGGTGCTGCGCAACCCGGTGATCCCGGGCACCGACAGCACCTCGGCGGTGGACCCGTACGCGTATGCCGAGATCGACCCGGCCACCGGGCGGACGGTGCGGACGGCGTACCTGGGGGCGGGCTTCATCTTCGACACCCTGCAGATGGTGGGCAGCATCGCGCCCGGCCGGGTGGTGCTCCAGGGCACCACCACCGGCGTGCTCCGGATCACCGCCGGGTAGCTGCCGGGCCGCCGCCACCCGGCCGGGGGAGCCGGGTACCGGACGGCACGAAGGCGTGCGAAACTGCCGAAATGCCGTCACCTACGCAACGGGTGCTGTCCCGAGTCCCGCCCCGGCTGCGGCCGTTCCTGGTGCGGCACCGGAGACTGGTGAAGTTCCTGCTGGTGGGCGGGACCTGCTTCCTGCTCACGATGGCGGTCAACTACGGCCTCCGGCACACCCTGTTGAGCGAGAAGCCGGTGGTCGCGCTGACCATCGCGACGGTGCTGGCGACGGCGGTGTCGTACGTGCTGAACCGGCAGTGGTCGTTCCGGGCGCACGGGCGGCAGCGCGAGGCGGTGCTGTACCTGGTGGTGAGCGGGCTGGCGGTGCTGGTCAACGATGCGCCGCTGGTGGCCTCCCGGTACCTGCTCGATCTGCGGGAGCCGCGGGTCAGCGCGTTCACGGAGGAGGCGGCGGACTTCCTCAGCGGGATGATCGTGGGGACGCTGCTGGCGATGGTGTTCCGGTACTGGGCGATGAACCGCTGGGTCTTCACGCACCGGGCCGAGGACCCGGTCCGCACCGACCGGCCCCGGGCCGGGGCCGGTCGGTGAGAGGGCGTCGGATCCCGACCCCGTCCCCCGCAGCGGCCGGGGGGTTGCCCGGGGCCTGACCGCGGCGGCGGTTACGCTGCGGAAACCGGCACGGGCCGGTACGCGGACAAGGGGGGTGGGCCGGAGGTGGTCGGACCGGCGAGTCAGCAGGGGATGCGGTGGGCCAACCTGGCTCTGGTGCTCGGGGAGATCGCGGCCGGGCCGTGCTCCCGCGCGGCGGTCGCCGCGAGCACCGGGCTGACCCGGGCGGCGGTCTCCTCGCTGGTCGAGGAGCTGCTGGCGGCCGGCCTGCTGACCGAGGCCGGCCGGAGCGCCCCGAACGGCCGGGTCGGCCGCCCCGGCAGCGAGCTGAGGCTCAGTCAGGACGGGCCGGCCGGCCTCGGCGGCGAGATCGGGGTCGAGCACCTCGCCGCCTGCGTGGTCGACCTGCGCGGCGAGGTGCGCAGCTGGCACCGGCGGGAGGTCGGCAACCGGGGCCGGAGCCCCGCCGCCGTGCTGGCGGACCTGGCCGAACTGCTCCGCCTGGCCGCCGAGGAGGCCGGGCTGCACCCCGCCGGCCTCGCGCTCGCCGTACCCGGCCTGGTCCGCTCGGCCGAGGGCATGATCGAGGGTGCCGCCAACCTCGGCTGGGCCGAGGTCCCGGTCGCCACCGAACTGCGGCTCGCGCTCCGGGCCGCCGGGGCGCCCGAGCTGGCCGCGCTGCCGGTCGAGGTCGGCAACGAGGCCAACCTGGGCGGCCTGGCCGAGTTCTGGCTGGCGGGCCGCCCCGACGACTTCTGCCACCTCTCGGCCGAGGCCGGTATCGGTTCGGCGATCGTGATCGGGGGTCAACTGCTGCGCGGTGCCCGGGGCTTCGCCGGTGAGCTGGGGCACCTGACGGTCTGGCCGGACGGACCGCGGTGCGCCTGCGGCGCGCGGGGCTGCCTGGAGCAGTACGCGGGGGAGACCGCCGTGCTGCGGGCGGCCGGCCTGACGGGGGTCGGCGGGGACTGGGTCGCGCTGCTCGCCGAACGCGCGGCGGGCGGCGACCGGGAGGTGCTGGCGGCCCTGGCCGGGGCCGGGACGGCGCTCGGCATCGCGGCGGCGGGGGCGGTCAACCTGCTCGATCCGCAGGCGGTGGTGCTCGGCGGCGGCTACGCCGAGCTCGGCGAGTGGCTGCTCCCCACCATGCGGGCCGAACTCGCCGCCCGGGTCACCGCCCGCCCCTGGGACGACAGTTGGCTCTCCGTCTCGCCGCTCGGCCGCCGGGGGCCGCTGCTCGGCGCCGCGGTCGGCGTGGTCCGCCGCATCATCGCCGACCCGGGGGCCTACGCGGGCGGATAGCCGGGGGGCTCGGGGACGGCAGCGTCTGCGGCTGCCATCCCCCGAGCCCCCCGGTGCGGCTAGCTCTTGACGGAGACGTGCTCGCGGCCGTAGCGGGGCCGCTTCATGACCGCGGCCATGGTGACGGCGACGCCGACGACGGCCCAGGCGGCCAGGACCAGCAGCGGGACGAGGATGTTGGTCCCGCCGAGGTAGGCGATCGAGCGGGCGACGTCGGTGCCGGCGCCGTTGGGGATCCAGGCGCCGATCGCGCGCCAGAAGGCGGGCATCATCGGCGGCGGGAACACTCCGCCCGCACTGGGGTTCCCGAGCACCACGAAGATCAGCACCGCCAGTCCGATCCCGACCACGTCGAAGAGGCACTCCAGCGCCATGGTGATCGCCCCGACCCCGAACACCACCAGGGCGCCCAGCCCGCTCAGCCCCCAGGTGGAGCCGGGCAGGGCGCCGAGCACCGGCCCGATGATCACCGCTCCGCCGATCCCGGCCGCGACCGAGTAGAGGGCCAGCGCGCCGAGCCGGATCACCGCACGGGTCGGGTTCGCGGGCCGCGAGCCCGCGCTGATGCCGAGGATGGAGGCGACCAGGTAGCCGCCGACGCACCAGCCGACCACCAGGTAGAAGGAGGACAGGCCCTCCGCGTCGCCCTTGGCGAGCGGGATCACGTCCTCCACCACGACCGTCCGCCCCTGGGACTTGTCGACCGCCGTGACGATGGTCTCGGCGGCCGTGGCGGCGGCGGGGCCGCGCGCGTCGGCCACCAGCAGGGTGTCCTGGGTGCCGGTCGGGTCGAACAGCCAGGCGGCGTAGACCTTCTGGTCCTTGATCCGGGCGACCGCCTCGTCCCGGTCGGTCGCGGTGGTGGCACGGACCGCGTTGTCCGGCACCGACTCCAGGGCGCCGACCAGCTTGGGGGCGACCTGGGGCGGGGCGACCACCGCGATCGACAGCTCGTGCGGGGTCGGGTGGTGCAGGGCACCGACGTACGAGGTGATGAATCCGAGCTGCAGCAGCAGCACCGCGATCACCAGCATGGCGGCGCGCGGGGTGACCGCGTCCTTCAGTTCCGTGAGGAATCCCTGGCGGCCCGGGTCGGCCATCGAACCTCTCCTTAGAACATGGCTCAATAAACAAGGGCAAAACGGATACTTCATATCATGAAACAGTTGTCGATCACCGGAGGCGCGGCTGCGGGATACTGGCGCCATGACTGAGCGGGCAACTGAGGACCGGACCGCCGAGCAGGCGCTCATCGCGGTGGAGCGCGAGGTCGCGGTGCTGTTCCGGCGCGGCCGGGCCCGGGCGGCCGAGATGTCCCGGCAGGTGCACCCGGCGCTGGAGGGCGTGGCGTACAGCATGCTCGGCTTCATCCAGGACGCCGGGCAGGTCCGGCTGACCGACATCGGTCTGCACTTCGGGGTGGGCAAGGCCACCATCAGCCGGCAGATCAAGGTGCTGGAGGAGCTGGAGCTGGTCACCCGGGAGACCGACCCGCTGGACCGCCGCTCCTCGCTGGTCTCGCTCACCCCCGACGGTTCGGCCCGCTACCTCGCCGCGCGCAGCGGCCGGCTCGGCCGGTTCCGGGACATGCTGGAGGACTGGGACCGGGCCGACGTGTCCCAACTCGCCGATCTGCTGCAGCGGTTCAACGACGCGCTGGGTGAGCCCAAGGTGAGCTGAGGCACTTCGCCTGATTGTTGCCCGGGTCAACCATCTCGGCTTATGGTTGCCAAAGGCAACAAAAATCCAGGCCGAAGGACCCGCATGACCACAACTTCAGACCCCGCCCCGACCGACACCCCGATGACCCACCGCCAGGTTCTCGAAGCCCTCTCCGGGCTCCTCCTCGGCCTCTTCGTGGCGGTGCTCTCCTCGACCGTGGTGGCCAACGCGCTGCCGCACATCCTGACCGACCTGCACGGCGGCCAGACCGCGTACACCTGGGTGGTCACCGCCGCGCTGCTCTCGCTCACCGCCGCCACCCCGATCTGGGGCAAGCTCTCCGACCTGGTCAGCCGCAAGCTGCTGGTGCAGATCGCGCTGGTGATCTACATCGTCTCGTCCGCGCTGGCCGGGCTGTCCCAGAACGCGGGCCAGCTGATCGCCTGCCGGGTGCTCCAGGGCATCGGCGCCGGCGGTGTCACCGCGCTGGCCCAGATCTGCCTCGCCGCCATGGTGCCGCCGCGCGAACGCGGCCGGTACAGCGGCTACTTCGGCGCGGTCTTCGCGCTGGCCACCATCGGCGGGCCGCTGATCGGCGGCGTGGTGGTGGACACCAGCTGGCTCGGCTGGCGGTGGTGCTTCTACCTCGGCATCCCGTTCTCGCTGATCGCCATCGTGGTGCTGCAGCGCACCCTGCGGCTGCCGGTGGTGCACCGGAAGGCGAAGATCGACTACCTCGGGGCCACCCTGATCACCGCCTCGGTCAGCCTGCTGATGATCTGGATCTCGCTGGCCGGGGACAGCTACCCGTGGCTGTCCTGGCAGACCCTGGCGATGGTCGGCGGCGGGCTGGCGCTGGCCGCCCTGTTCGTGGCGGCGGAGCGCCGGGCGGCCGAACCGATCGTCCCGCTCGACCTGTTCCGCCACCGCACCGTCACGCTGGCCGCGATCGCCAGCGTGCTGGTCGGGGTCGGGATGTACGGCTCGACCACCTTCCTGAGCCAGTACTTCCAGCTGGCCCGGCAGGAGTCGCCGACCATGGCCGGGCTGCTCACCCTGCCGATGATCCTGGGCCTGGCCGTGTCGTCCACCGTGGCGGGCCGGCTGATCACCCGGTACGGGCGCTGGAAGGCGTACCTGGTGGCCGGGACGGGGCTGCTGGCGGTCGGCTTCGCCCTGCTCGGCACGGTCAGGGACGACACCCCGTACGCGCTGCTGGCGGTGGCCATGGCGGTCACCGGCATCGGGCTCGGCCTGACCATGCAGAACCTGGTGCTGGCCGTGCAGAACACCGTGCCCCGGCACGAACTCGGCACCGCCAGCTCGACCGTGACCTTCTTCCGCACCATGGGCGGCGCGATGGGCGTCTCCGCCCTCGGCGCCCTGCTCGCGCACCAGGTCAGCCGGCACCTGACGGACAGTCTGACCGCCGCCCACCTGCCGACCGGGGCCGTGGGCGGGGGCATCCCCGACCTGCGCACGCTGCCCGCCCCGGTGGTCCCGCTGGTCACCGACGCGTTCGGGCACGGCGTGGCCACGGTCTTCCTGATCGCCGCCCCGCTCGCCCTGCTGGCCTTCCTGGTGGTGCTGCTGATCCGCGAGGTCCCGCTGCGCACCACCCAGGACGAGGCCCCGGCCGACCGGCCGCGCGAACTCGCCCTGGACTGACCCCGGACACGACGCCGCCCTCCCCGTTGGCGGACGGGGAGGGCGGCGTCGTACGTACGCGCGGTGCTAGCCGGCGATCAGGTAGAGGCCGTAGCCGACCACCGAGGCGCAGGCCGCGAAGCAGACCGAGGCTCCGGCGAGCGCGAGGTTGGCGGTGCCCGGTCCGGCGGTGCCGGTCGTGGCGGCCTCCTGGGCGGCCTCCCGGCGGGAGAGCGCCATGATGCCGAGCGCGAAGACGGCGACGGTGGCGACGGTGACGACGAAGCTGACACCGGCGGTCTGGGCCAGGGCGGCCCACTTGATGCTCATGCTCATAAGGGGAAGCCTTCC
Source organism: Kitasatospora sp. NPDC002040 (assembly GCF_040296785.1). Classification (NCBI taxonomy): domain Bacteria; kingdom Bacillati; phylum Actinomycetota; class Actinomycetes; order Kitasatosporales; family Streptomycetaceae; genus Kitasatospora; species Kitasatospora sp. NPDC002040. The sequence continues at coordinate 451,010 of NZ_JBEOXV010000003.1, forward strand.
GGGCTCAGGCCGCGACCGTGGTCGAGGCGGGGGTGGGGGTCGGGGCCGGCGGGACCTCGACCGGGGTGACGTCGTTGACGTTGTCCGCGTGCACCGGCTGGCGGCGGGAGATCATCCACATCGCACCCGAGCCGATCACCAGCGCGGCCCCGACCAGCAGGACGCCCCAGGTGCCCTTGTCCGCGACGAAGGCGGCCAGGCCGGCCACGGTGGCGGCGGCGGGCAGGGTCAGGCCCCAGGTGTAGAGCATCCGGCGGGCCATGCTCCAGTGCACCTCGGCCTTCGGGCCGCCGAGGCCGGCGCCCATGATGCCGCCCGAGACGACCTGGGTGGTGGAGAGGCCGTAGCCCATGTGCGAGGAGGTCAGGATCACCGTGGTGGCGGCGGCCTCGGCCGCGAAGCCCTGCGGCGCCTGGATGTCCGTCAGGCCCTTGCCCATCGAGCGGATGATCCGCCAGCCGCCCATGTAGGTGCCGATCGCGATCGCCGCACCGGCGCTGACGATGACCCAGGTGGGGGGCAGCGCGCCCTTGGGCAGGGCGCCGGCCGAGACCAGCGCCAGGGTGATGATGCCCATGGTCTTCTGCGCGTCGTTGGTGCCGTGCGCCAGCGAGACCAGCGAGGCCGAGGCGATCTGACCCGCCTTGAAGCCCTTGTTGGTGGTCTTCTCGCGGCCGTTGCGGGTGATCCGGTACGCCAGCTTGGTGGCGCCCCAGGCGGCCAGTCCGGCCACGATCGGGGAGGCGACGGCCGGGATCAGGATCTTGGAGACGACGACGCCGAAGTTCACGCCGTTCAGACCGACCCCGACGACGGTGGCGCCGATCAGACCGCCGTACAGCGCGTGCGAGGAGCTGGACGGCAGACCCTTCAGCCAGGTCAGCAGGTTCCACAGGATCGCGCCGACCAGCGCGGCGAAGATGATCGCCGGTTGGATCCCGGCCTTCTCGTTGACGATGCCGCCGGAGATGGTGGTGGCGACCTTCACCGAGAGGAAGGCACCGGCGAAGTTGAGGACCGCAGCGATGGTGACCGCGACCTTCGGTCGGAGGGCTCCCGTGGCGATGGAGGTGGCCATCGCGTTGGCGGTGTCGTGGAAGCCGTTGGTGAAGTCGAAGGCGAGCGCTGTGATGATCACAACGGCCACCAGGAACGTGATGTGTTCCATGGACCCAAACAATCGTCGTAGTTGTCGGACTGACGCTGATGTCACCGGCGACGGTAGGGAGGGTGGGTGAACGGAAGGTTAACTGAGACGGTAGTCGTGGTTCCGAAGGTGTCGCCGGGGTTTCCGGAGGGCTGCCGAATCGTGGTGGCGGGGCCCCAGGACCGCCATTTTGGGCGGTAAGGTCCGCCTTGGTGATGGTTTGTTGAGAGGTGTCTCACATCCAATCTGAATCGGAGCTGAGAATTCACCGGACTGCCCGGTAACCCCCTGTCTGGATGCACGGGGCGCATGGCAGGATCGCAGGGGAATTGCCAGGCCGGACGGCCTGGCAGGGGTCGGGGTCAACGGGGAGGGGCGAGCTGATGCACGCTGGGGTGCGGACGACGGAGAACGGCGTGCGGCCCTGGGTGCGAGCCGCCCTGCGCTGTGGTGCGGTACTGGCGATGGCGGCCCTGGCGCTCGGCTCGACCGGAGCCGCGTTCGCCGCGCCCGGCACGCCTGAACCGACCTTCTCGGTCGCCGCCGGAGCAGATCCGCTGGCCCAGGCCAAGGCGACTCTCGGCCCGATGCTGGACCGCCTGCACGAGCTCTATCGCGAGGCCGAGGCCGCCACCGAGCAGTACAACGGGACGGTCGCCAAGCTCGCCACCCAGCAGGCCACCGTCACCGACCTGAAGCTCCGGCTGGAGCACCAGCAGGCCGCCGTGGACGCCGGCAGCGACCTCGCCTCCCAGCTGGCCGCGGCCCAGTACCGCAACGGCAACGCCTCCGACCTGGCCGAGCTGCTGCTCACCGACTCCCCGTACGAGGCGGCCGTGGTGGCCGAGCTGCTGAACGCCGCCGGGCGTTCGCAGAGCGAGTTCCTGGACCGGCTGAAGGGCGACCGGGCCACCCTGACGGTGCTTCAGCAGCTGGCCGAGGCGACGCTCACCCAGGCCCAGGCGCTGGTGGTCCAGCAGGAGGCCGCCAAGGCGGACGTGGCCAAGCGGCTGGCCGAGGTCGAGCAGATGGTCAGCTCGCTGACCGGGGCCCAGCGGACCGAGCTGGAGCAGCTGGAGAAGACCCGGGCGGACGAGGCCCAGCTGGCCTTCCTCGCCTCGGGCGCGCTGGGCAAGGGGGAGCACACGCCCTCCCAGGCCGGGCGCAAGGCCGTCACCTTCGCGCTGGCCCAGCTGGGCAAGGACTACCTCTGGGGCGGTACCGGACCGGACCGGTTCGACTGCTCCGGCCTGACCTCGCAGGCCTGGCTGGCCGCCGGTGTGAACATCCCCCGGGTCAGCCAGGACCAGTGGTCCGAGCTCACCAAGGTGCCGCTGAACCAGCTCCGCCCCGGTGACCTGGTGGTCTACTACGCCGGGGCCACCCACATCGCGATGTACATCGGCGGCGGCCTGGTGGTGCAGGCGCCGCGCACCGGAGCGGTGATCAAGGTCTCGCCGATCGGCGCGATGCCGATCCTGGGCGCGGTCCGCCCCGACCCGCAGTCGGTGTCGGACGACCCGGGCGGTGCCTGGAAGGTGCCCGAGCTGCCCAAGGGCGCGGACGCGGCGACGCCGATCCGGCCGAGCAAGCCGGAGGACCTTCCGTCGCAGCCGCCCGTCACCACCCCGCCGGTGACGCAGCCGCCGGTGACCCCGCCGCCGGCCACCACCTCGCCGTCCGCGACCGGTACGCCGTCCGGCTCGCCGTCCGTCGGGACCTCGCCGAGCACCGGTACGTCGCCGAGCACCTCTCCGAGCACCGGCACCGGTTCGCCGTCCGGCTCGGCCTCGGCGTCCACCTCGGAGTCGGCCGCGGCAAGCCGTTCGGCGTCCGCCGCCGCCTCGAAGAGTGCCGAGGCCACGGCGGGCCCGACCGGCTGACCGGTCAGGCCGGCGTCGGCGCGGGCTCCGCGTCGGCGGGCTCGATCAGCATCTCGGGGCGGCCGGTGACGATCAGCCAGGCCGGCAGGGCGGCGACGCAGAGCAGCGGGAGCAGCGCCAGGTCGGGCACGATGACCGCGGCGGTGAACAGGCTGAGCCAGCCCTGCCGGGTGATCGCGAGCAGGATGCCGAGGATGGCGCAGACCACCGCGAGCGCCGGGGGCACCGAGGGGATCAGCGCGTTGACCGCGAAGCCGAGGGCGACCCCGGCGAAGACGGCCGGGAAGATCCGGCCGCCGCGGAAGCCGGAGCCGGCCGCGATCAGCAGGGCCACCATCTTCAGCACCGCCATGCCGGCGAGCTCCCAGAAGCCGTAGTGGGTGTAGTCCAGGGCCAGCTCCTTGACCTGGTCCAGGCCCTTGAACAGGGTCAGCTCGCCGCCGATCGCGCCCAGTGCGCCGAGCACCAGCCCGCCGACGGTCAGCATCAGGACCGGGTGCGGGATCTGTCGGAACGTCCGGTGCACCAGCGGGAAGGCGTAGACCGCGGCGAGGCCGAGCAGCGCTCCGGCCGCGCCGACCAGCAGGGCCCAGAGCAGGTCGACGAACCGGGTGCCCGGGTAGCCGGGAACCTTGATCACGAAGTCGTTGCCGACCAGCAGCAGCGTGGTGAGGGACCCGGTGACGGCGGAGATCAGCGGGGCGAACAGCCGGTCCCAGAGCGCGCCGGGGCCGGGCATCTCGGACAGGATCAGCGCCGCCGCGATCGGCGTGCCGAACAGCGCGCCGATCGTCCCGGCGGCTGCCAGGGCGACCCAGAGCACCGGGCCGGTGGAGGGCATGAAACGCCGTCCGATCCAGTACGCCAGCGCGATGTTGATCATCGTGATCGGGTTCTCGGGGCCGAGGCTGACGCCGCCGGCCAGCGCCAGTACGGTGGCGACGATCAGCCCGGGCAGCAGGAACGGGGAGACCGGCGGGTCGACCAGCCCGGTGGTGGCCGGGTCGGGGCCGGCGTGGCCGGGCGCCTTCCACACCGTCAGGCCGACGGCGACCCCGGTGACGGTGAGGATCAGCAGGATCCACCAGGGGTTGAAGCCGTCGATGCCCAGGCCGCTCGGGATGATCTCCCAGAGCAGGTTCTCCAGCCGCCCGGCCACCGAGCTGATCGCGATCAGCGCGAGGCTGGCGCCGATGCCGGTCAGGATCGCCGGGGCGATCAGCGGGATCAGCCGGGAGGCCGGGGTGGGCGACCCCGAGGTCAGGTCGGCGCCCCCGGTCTGGTCGGCACTGTCGGACGGGACGGCATCGGCCATGGCGCGGGTACCTCCGGCGGTGGGGGTGAGCTGATGTCAGATTAGTTGCACATCGGACATATCGGGCACCCGTGCGCCGGAGTGTCGGCCCGTCAGCTGGTCAGCTGCCGCTGTCCGGTTCGAACCGGATCAGCACCGCCTTGGAGGTCGGGGTGTTGCTGATCTCGGCCGTGGAGTCCAGCGGCACCAGCACGTTGGTCTCCGGGTAGTACGCGGCCGCGCCGCCCCGGGCCACCGGGTAGTGCACCACCTGGAAGTGCGGGGCCCGGCGCTCGCTGCCGTCCACCCACTCGCTGACCAGGTCGACGTACCCGCCCTCGGTCAGGCCGAGCGCGGCCGCGTCCGCCGGGTTGACCATGACCACCCGGCGGCCGCCGATGATGCCCCGGTAGCGGTCGTCCAGCCCGTAGACGGTGGTGTTGTACTGGTCGTGCGAGCGCAGCGTCTGGAGCAGCAGCCGGCCCTCGGGGACCTCGGGGGCGGTCAGCGGGTTGACCGAGAAGTTGGCCTTGCCGGTGGCGGTCGGGAAGGTTCGGCTGTCGCGCGGGCCGTGCGGGAGGGCGAAGCCGCCGGGCGCGCGGACCTTGGCGTTGAAGTCGTCGAAGCCCGGCACCACGCGGGCGATCCGGTCCCGGACGGTGTCGTACGACTCGGCGAACGCCTCCCACGGCACGTCGTTCGCCTCGCCGAGGGCGGCCCGGGCCAGTCGGCAGACGATGGCCACCTCGGAGAGCAGGGTGGCCGACGGCGGCTGCAGGCCGCCGCGCGAGGAGTGCACCATGCCCATCGAGTCCTCGACGCTGACGAACTGGGCGCCGGCGGCCGTCCAGTCCCGGTCGGTCCGGCCGAGGGTGGGGAGGATCAGGGCCCGGGCGCCGGTGACCACGTGCGAGCGGTTGAGCTTGGTGGAGACGTGCACGGTCAGCGCGCAGCGGCGCATCGCGGCCTCGGTCACCTCGGTGTCGGGGGTGGCCGCGACGAAGTTGCCGCCCATCGCGAAGAAGACCTTCACCCTGCCGTCGCGCATCGCCCGGATGGTGTCGACCGAGTCCAGCCCGTGGTGGCGCGGCGGCTCGAAGCCGAACTCCTTGCCCAGCGCGTCCAGGAAGGCCGGGGCGGGGCGCTCGAAGATGCCCATGGTCCGGTCGCCCTGCACGTTGCTGTGCCCGCGCACCGGGCAGACGCCGGCACCCGGGCGGCCCACGTTGCCGCGCAGCAGCAGGAAGTTGACCACCTCGCGGATGGTCGGCACCGAGTGCTTGTGCTGGGTCAGGCCCATCGCCCAGCAGACGATCACCTTCTGCGAGCCGAGGGTGAGCTCGGCCAGCTCCTCGATCTGCTCCCAGGGCAGGCCGGTGGCGGCGAGCACCTCGGCCCGGGTGGTGGCCGCCGCCTCGGCGGCGAACTCCTCGAAGCCCAGGCAGTGTTCGGCCACGAAGGCGTGGTCGACACCGTTCTCGGCGTTCAGGATCAGCTGGTTCAGGGCCCGGAACAGGGCGAGGTCGCCGCCGAGCCGGATCTGCAGGAAGAGGTCGGTCAGCTTGGTGCCCGTACCGGCCAGGCCGCGGGCGTTCTGCGGGTTCTTGAAGCGCTCCAGCCCGGCCTCGGGCAGCGGGTTGACGCTGACGATCTTCGCGCCCGCGCGCTTGGCCCGCTCCAGGGCGGAGAGCATCCGGGGGTGGTTGGTGCCCGGGTTCTGGCCCGCCACGATGATCAGGTCGGCCTGGTAGAGGTCCTTCAGGCTGACGCTGCCCTTGCCGACCCCGAGCGTCTCCACCAGTGCCGAACCCGAGGACTCGTGGCACATGTTGGAGCAGTCCGGCAGGTTGTTGGTGCCGAGCTGACGGGCGAACAGCTGGTACGCGAACGCGGCCTCGTTGCTGGTCCGGCCGGAGGTGTAGAAGGCGGCGGCATCGGGGCTCGGGAGCCGGTGCAGCTCCTCGGCGACGATCGCGAAGGCGCGGTCCCAGGAGACCGGGGTGTAGTGCGTCGCGCCCTCTTCCAGCAGCATCGGCTCGGTCAGGCGACCCTGCTGGCCGAGCCAGTAGCCGGACCGGTCGGCCAGTTCGGCGACCGGGTGCTCGGCGAAGAACGCGGCGGTGACCCGGCGCTCGGTGGCCTCCTCGGCCACCGCCTTGGCACCGTTCTCGCAGAACTCGGCGGTGTGGGTCTTCCCCGGCTCGGGCCAGGCGCAGCCGGGGCAGTCGAACCCGTCGGGCTGGTTCACCTTGAGCAGGGTGGCCAGGGCCCGCTTCGGGCTCATCTGGTCGTTCGCCATCCGCAGGCTGTGGCCCACGGCCGGGAGACCGGCCGCAGCGTGCTTCGGCTCGGTGACCCGGGCCCGGTCCTGGGCCGGGTCGACCTTCGGCGCCTGCTTCGCCATGACAGCCCTACTTCCTTGTCCGGGTGCTCGCGCCTCCCATCCTGTCACTGTGCGGCGCCGCAGCCGCCGGTGGCCGCCGGCGCGATGCCGACGGCCGGTGGGCGGAGCGGTCCGCCCGGCTACGCACGGGTGACCTGCTCCGAGGCCGGCGCCGCCGTTTCCCTGGCCCCGGACCGCAGCCGGTCGAGCAGGCTGCGGGCGGCGGCGTCGTTCTGGCGGAAGCCGGGGGCGTTGGTGCGGGGGCGGGCGAAGGCGGCGTAGGCGCGGCCGTTGGTGAAGGGGCCGAGGGCGGTACGGCGGGGGTGCGGGGCGTCGCCGAGGGCGGGGTCGAGCAGGCGGCCGTCGGCGAGGGAGACGGTGAGCAGGCCGGAGCTGTCGAGGAGTTCGCCGTCGCGGGCCAGCCCGCGCAGGATCGGGTCCTCGGTGCGGGCGAGGGTGTGGTGCGGGAGGTAGCCCTCGATCAGGGCGGTGGCCCGGACGGCGTGGCCGGGGGTGGTCGGGCTGGTGGCGACGAAGGTGCCGGTGCGCTCGTCCGGTTCGACCCGCAGGTCGGCGCCGAGAAAGCGGACCACGCCCGCGTCGGACAGGGCGAGCAGCTGGCGGAGCCGGAACCCGGGCGGTCCGGAGGCGAGGAAGCTGAAGAACCCGAACCACCAGCCGTCCAGCTCCTCGGCGGCCGAGCGGTCGGTGAGCCGGTCGGAGGCCATGATCCGGGGCAGCTGGCCGAAGAGCGAGAGCAGGGCGAGGAAGGCGCCGAGGTCGGTGCTGTGCCCGGCATCGGCGCGGCGGTCGGCATCGGCGCGGATGTGGTCGCGCAGGTGCTGCTGGAGCCCGTCGGGGGAGAGCTCGACGCCGGTGAGCGGGCGGTCGAGCTGTTCGAAGTCGAGCCGGTCGGCCGGGTCGGGGACGGCCTGCTCCACCAGGGCGGCCAGCTCGGGTGCGTACCAGTCGAGCTGCTCGTACCGGTCGAGGAAGTCGGCCCAGGGCAGCCGGACCCGTTCGGCGTGGGCGTGGAAGAGCTCGTGGTAGTGGCCGAAACCGATCTCCTTGGCCATCAACGGCCAGAAGTCCCGGCGGAGTTCGAGCGGTCCGGGCCGAGCCAGCACCCGGTCGACCGCGGCGGCGTCGAAGTACCGGGGCAGCGGGGCGGGCGGCCCCTGGAGCCGGTAGCCGGTCTTGGAGTGGTACGGCACGCCGCGCCGGGAGCCGACGTGGATCACCGGCTCCCGGCCGGAGGGCAGGTACACCAGGCCGTCCGGGCCGCCCGGGCCGTCCGGGGCGGGGACGAAGCGGCCGCCCCGGCCTTCGGTGAGGATGGCGACCAGGTCGACGAAGGCCAGTCCGAAGCCGCGCAGCAGGAGCTGCTCGCCCGGGGCGACGCCGGAGAGGTCGACGTCGGAGGAGAAGGCGGGCGGCAGGTGGAACCGGCCGTGCCGGGCGGCGAAGCGGGCCAGCTCCCGGTGCTGTTCTGCGGGGGCGGAGCCGAGGTGGCCGAGGGTGAGCACCACCTGGTCGGCGACCAGGACGCCGTCGGAGAGCTGGACCAGTTGCGGGCCGTCGGCCGGGCCGGTGACCGAGAGCGCGGTGTCGCGGTGCACGGTGACCGTGATCTGCGGCGGCAGCGAGGCCACCGCGTGGCGGAACGCCCAGTCCAGGTAGGCGCTCTGGGCCCGGCGGGTGGGGAAGTCGGTCGGGGCCAGCCCGGCCAGCTCGGCCCGGACGGCGGGGTCGGTGACCGGTTCGTACGGGCTGAACTCCTGTGGTGCGGCGGCCCATTCGGCCAGCGAGGGGCCGGGTCGGACCGGGCCCTCGATGGTGGAGGTCTCGTCCGTGAACATCGTCACGTCCTCCGCCATCGAGTTCATCCGCAGCAGCGGCGACTGGTCGTACCGCCAGATCCGGCCACCGCCCGGCGGGTACGGGTCGACCATGTGGATCTCCAACGTCCGTCCGGTCGGCAGCAGTTCGGCCGCGTTGGCGGCGATCCGCTCCAGCAGCCCGGTGCCGCGCGGTCCCGCGCCGATGATCGCCAGGGTGCTCAACGTGCCACCCCCGCCCGGGCCAGCAGCTGCCGGGCCCGCTGCAGCGGGGTGGGCGGCAGCGCGCCCCGGGTGGCGCCCCGGGCGTAGTACCGCTCCAAGTAGTACTGGCCGACCGAGAGCACGCTGGTGACGGCGATGTACCAGACAGTGGCGACCAGCAGCAGCGGGATCACCTGGTAGGTCTGGTTGTAGACCAACTGGGCGGAGTAGAGCAGGTCCTGGACGGCCAGCACGCTGACGATGCTGGTGCCCTTGAGGGTGCCGATCAGCATGTTGCCGGCGGTCGGCACGATCGAGCGCATCGCCTGCGGGACGACGATCCGGCGCAGCACCCGGCTCCGGCCGAGGCCGAGCGACTGGGCCGCCTCCAGCTGGCCCTGGTCGACCGAGAGGATGCCGCCGCGCACCACCTCGGCCGCGTACGCGGCCTCGTGCAGGGTGAGCCCGATGACGGCGGTCAGGGTCGGGCCGAGCAGGTTCACCGTCTTCACGGTGAGGAACTCCGGGCCGAACGGGATGCCCAGGCCGAGGGTCGGGTAGAGCGCGCCGATGTTGAACCAGAACAGCAGCTGGACCAGCAGCGGGGTGGACCGGAAGATCCAGACGAAGCCCCAACTGAGGCTCCGCAGCACCGGGTTGTCGGAGAGCCGGAACACCGCGAGGACGGTGCCGAGGACGAAGCCGAGCACCATCACGGCGGCGGTCAGCCAGAGCGTGAGCAGCAGGCCCTGCACGATCGCGGTGGTGGTGAAGTACTGGGCCACCACGTCCCACTCGAACGCCCGGTTGCGCAGCACGGAGTTGAGCACCATGGCCAGGAACAGCAGGGCCACCACCGAGGCGACCACCCGGCCCGGTCGGCGGCGGGGCACGATCGGGGCGTCGTCTGGCTGGTCGGTCTGTTGGCGGGTGGGGGCGGACAGGACAGCGGCCATCGGTCGGCTCCAGACATGGCTGGGCCGTCACGCCGGGCCGCGCCCCTCAACGCGTCCGGACCCGATCGTAAGCGCGGACGAACAGCGGCTGTCAAGAGCGGTCGGGGAACGGTCGGAGTCGACTGATAACAGAACATGAAGGAATCCCGGAGAGGTTGACGCCCCGTGAGATCCACTGTTCAACTTCCTCCATGGACCCCGAGCAGCAGCGCCTGGTGACGCGCGGCCACATCGACTTCGGTCGAGTGTGGTCAGCAGCGTGTTGCGCCTGACCCGGTAGTCGCGGCCGTCCGACCGGCCCCCCGTCCTTCCGCTCGCCCTTCCTCCCTCGCGCCGTCACGCGCTGAACCACCCTTCGCGCACCCCTCGCGCAGCACCTCGCCGTGCCCCGCCACGCCCCGCCTTCCGCACGACCGAAAGGCCCTTCGCCATGCCCGTCGAGTTCCTCGGTATCGCCGCCACCGGTGACGGCTCGGAGACCAACCCCCGTTCCACCGCCGCCTTCGACCGCGACTACACCCTGCGGCTGGCCCGCGCCCACGAGGACCACGGCTGGGACCGGGTGCTGTTCGCCTACGGCTCCGGCTCGCCCGACCCGGCCCCGGCCGCCGCGTACATCGCGAGCCGGCTGGACCGGTTGCAGATCCTGCTCGCGCACCGGCCGAACGTCTCGTACCCGACCTTCGCCGCCAAGACCTTCGCGACCCTGGACCAGATCAGCGACGGCCGGCTGACCGTGCACTTCATCACCGGCGGCAGCGACCGCGAGCAGGGCCGGGAGGGCGACTTCCTGACCAAGGACCAGCGCTACGACCGGACCCGCGAGTACATCGCGCTGGTGAAGAAGATCTGGACCAGCACGGAGCGGTTCGACCACGAGGGCGAGTACTACCGCTTCAACGACTTCGTCTCCGACGTCTTCCCGGTCCAACAGCCGCGCCCCGGCGTCTCGTTCGGTGGCTCCTCGCCCGCCGCCTACGCGGCCGGCGGCGCCGAGGCGGACATCTACTGCCTCTGGGGCGAGCCGCTGGCGCAGACCGCCGAGCAGATCGCGCGGGTCCGGCAGGCCGCGGCGGACGCCGGGCGGACCGACAGCCCGCGGATCCAGGTCGCGTTCCGGCCGATCATCGCGCCCACCGAGGAGCTGGCCTGGGAGAAGGCCTACCGCACCGTCGAGCGGATCAAGTCCCGGGCGGCGGACGGCTCGCTGCTGGTCCGGCCGAAGGACGGCGCCGGCGCCTGGGCACCGGAGAACACCGGTTCGCAGCGGCTGCTGGAGATCGCCGCCGCCGGTGAGCGCTACGACCGCGCGCTGTGGACCCCGACCGCCGCCGCGACCGGCGGGGCGGGCAACTCCAACGCGCTGGTCGGCACGCCCGAGACGGTGGCCCAGGCCCTGCTGGACTACTACGACCTCGGCGTGGACATCCTCTCCGCCCGGGGCTACGACCTGCTGGACGACGCGATCGACTTCGGCCGCCACGTGATCCCGATCGTGCGCGAGGAGGTCGCCAGGCGCGACGCCGCCAAGGCGGCCGCCCGCGAACAGGCCCGCGAGCTGGAGCGGGAGCGGGACCGGCACCAACTGATCGCGCTCCAGGCATGAGCGCGCTGCTGGAGGTCCGCCGGGTGACCTTCGACGACCCGCTGACCGAGCCGCTGGTCCGCGAGCTCACGCACGAGTACGTCACCCGGTACGGCCCGGGCGGCCGGCAGGAGATGAGCCGCTTCCCGGCCGCCGAGTTCGAGCCGCCGGACGGCCTGCTGCTGCTCCTGCTGGAGGACGGCGAACCGGTCGCGGGCGGCGCCTACCGCCGCCACGGCGAGGGGACCGCCGAGCTCAAGCGGATGTGGACGCACTCCGCGCACCGCAGGCGCGGCCTGGCCCGCCGGGTGCTGGCCGAGCTGGAGCGGGCCGCCGAGGCGGCCGGCTACCGGCGGATCCACCTCACCACCGGGCCGCGCCAGCCCGAGGCCAAGGGGCTCTACCTGGCCACCGGCTACACCCCGCTGTTCGACCCCGCCGAGGACCAGCTCGGCCCGCTCCCGTTCGAGAAGCACCTGACCGGAAAGGCCCCGACCCCGTGAGACGCGTACTGCCCGTAGCCGCCGCCCTGTTCCTGCTCACCGCCTGCGGCTCGGGGGTCGGCAAGTCGCCCTCCCCGGCTGGGGGTTCGGCGGTCGCGGCGGCGGCCCAGGACGTGGTCTCGACCGTCCCCAAGGTGGACCGGGTGGCCGCGCTGCTGCCCGAGGAGACCCGGAAGGCCGGCACGCTGAAGCTCGGCGGCTCCACCGGCACCCCGCCGAGCGCGTTCTACCCGGACCCGGCGGTGAAGAAGGCGGCCGGGATCGACGTGGACTTCACCGACGCCGTGGCCAAGGTGCTGGGCATCACCATCGTGCGCGAGGAGGCCGCCTTCGAGGCCATCCTGCCCGCGCTCGGCAGTGGCAAGTACGACCTCGGTGCCGGCAACTTCGGGGTCACCGAGGCCCGGCTGAAGACGATCGACTTCGTCACCTACGTCAACGACGGCCAGGGCTTCTCGGTGAAGAAGGACAACACCACCCAGCAGCCGGTCAAGGAGATCGGCCAGCTCTGCGGCCTGACCATCGGCACCGGTGTCGGCACCACCTTCGAGACCACGCTGAACGCGAAGAAGAACATCTGCACCGACGCCGGGAAGAAGGCGTACGAGGTGCGGGCCTACTCGGAGGCGGGCGCCACCCTGACCAGCCTCCAGCAGGGCAAGGTCGACCTGGTGATGTCCACCATCAACGGCCTGCGCTACCAGGAGTCGCAGCCGGCTTCCGGCACCCGGTTCCTGAGCGAGTTCCGCCGCCTCGACGTCGGCTTCGCGTTCAAGAAGGGCTCGCCGCTCACCCCGGCCTTCCAGGCGGCGGTCAACCAGCTGATCCAGGACGGCACCTACCAGAAGATCCTGCAGAAGTGGGGCACCACCGGGTCCGCCATCACCAAGTCCGAGATCAGCCCGCCCGAGCGTCCGTGAGGTCCGCCATGACCGCCGTCACCACCGAGAGACCCCTGATCGCACCGGAGGAGGACCTGTCCGCCCTGCCGGTCGTCCCGGCCCGGCACCCCTGGCGCTGGCTGGCCGGGGCGGCCGCGATCGTGCTGGTGGCCCAGTTCCTGCACGGGCTGGCCACCAACCCCGGCTGGGACTGGCCCACCTTCCGGGCCTTCCTGACCACCGACACCATCCTCCGATCGGTCGGGGTGACGCTCGAACTCACCCTGTACGGAACGGTGCTGGGCTTCGCGGTGGGCGCCGTGGTGGCGTTCCTGCGGCTCTCGCCCAGCCCGATCCTGCAGACCATCGCCTGGGTCTACGTCTGGGCGTTCCGGTCCATCCCGCTGATCGTCCAGCTGGTCTTCTGGTTCAACCTCTCCTACCTCTACAAGCGCTTCGGCATCGGCATCCCGTTCGGCCCGACCGTGTTCAGCTTCGAGACCATGGACCTGCTCGGCGCGCTCGGCGCCGCCGTGCTCGGCCTGGCGCTGCACCAGGCCGCGTACGCCGCCGAGATCATCCGGGCCGGGGTGATCTCGGTGGAGCAGGGCCAGCTGGAGGCCGCCGCCGCGCTCGGCATCCCCCGGCTGCGGCAGATCCGCCGGATCGTGCTGCCGCAGGCGATGCGCTCGATCCTGCCGAACGCGGGCAACGAGGTGATCTCCCTCTTCAAGGGCTCCTCGATCGTCTACGTGATGGCGATCGGCGAACTCTTCTACCAGGTCCAGGTGATCTACGGCCGGACCGGCCGGGTGGTGCCGCTGCTGATGGTGGCCACCGTCTGGTACGTGGTGCTGACCACGCTGCTGTCGTTCGGCCAGTACTACCTGGAGCGGTACTTCGCCCGCGGCTCGCAGCGCACCCCGCCGCCGACCCCGCTGCAGCGGCTGCGCTCCTTCCTCGGCCAACTTCCCGTCAACAAGCCTGCTGGAGGCCAACGATGAGCACGACCATGGTCGACGTCCGGGGCGTGCACAAGAGCTTCGGCCAGCTGGAGGTGCTGCGCGGGGTCGACCTCGCGGTGGCGGCCGGCTCGGTCACGGTGGTGCTCGGCCCGTCCGGCTCCGGCAAGTCCACCCTGCTGCGGTCGATCAACCACCTGGAGAAGCTCGACCGGGGCCACGTCTCGATCGACGGCGAGCTGATCGGCTACCGGCGCTCGGGCGGCAAGCTGTACGAGCTGAAGGAGCGCGAGGTGCTGCGCCAGCGCACCCACATCGGCTTCGTGTTCCAGAACTTCAACCTCTTCCCGCACCTCACCGTGCTGGAGAACGTCACCGAGGCGCCGATCAGCGCCCTGCGCCGGTCGAAGGCCGCGGCCCGGGAGCAGGCGCTGGCGCTGCTGGACCGGGTCGGCCTGGCGGACAAGGCGGAGGTCTACCCGAGGCAGCTCTCCGGCGGGCAGCAGCAGCGGGTGGCGATCGCCCGGGCGCTGGCGCTGGAGCCCAAGGTGCTGCTCTTCGACGAGCCGACCTCGGCCCTCGACCCGGAGCTGGTCGGCGAGGTGCTGGACGTGATCAAGGACCTGGCCCGCTCCGGCACCACGATGATCGTGGTCACGCACGAGATCGGCTTCGCCCGCGAGGTGGCCGACACGGTGGTCTTCATGGACGAGGGCCTGGTGGTCGAACAGGGCCCGCCCGCCGCCGTCCTGGACGACCCGCAGCACGAGCGCACCCGCGCCTTCCTCTCCAAGGTCCTCTGAACCCCCCTCCCACTCCTGGAGCAGCGCCATGTCCCTACCCCGTCGTGCCCTGACCCTCGTCGCCGCCGCCCTGGTCCTCACCGCCTGCGGCAGCTCCCCCTCGACCGCCCCGGCGGCCGGGAAGGGCAACACCGCACCGAACGGGACCAAGGTGAACCTGACGGCCGACCAGAAGCGGGTCACCACCGCCAAGGTGGACGCGATCGCCGCCCTGGTCCCGGAGGAGATCCGGAACCGAGGGACCCTGAGAGTGGTCGAATCGATCGGCTCCGTCCCGCCGCTGGACTTCTACGCCGACGACAACAAGACCATCATCGGCACCGAGCCGGACATCGCCTACCTGATCGGCGACGTGCTCGGCCTCAAGGTCGAGCTCAACCCGGTCTCCTGGGAGAACATCTTCGTCGGCCTGGACAGCGGCAAGTACGACGTCGGCCTCTCCAACATCACCGTGACCGAGGCCCGGAAGGAGAAGTACGACTTCGCCACCTACCGGCTGGACATCATCGGCTTCGAGGCGAAGAAGGGCTCCGCCTGGAAGGTCACCGGGCCCAAGGACGTGGCCGGGCGCACCATCTCGGTCGCCTCCGGCACCAACCAGGAGAAGCTGCTGGTCTCCTGGAACGAGGAGAACATCAAGAACGGCCTCAAGCCGGTCGACATCAAGTACTTCCAGAACTCCTCCGACTACTACCTGGCCCTCGGCTCGGGCCGGATCGACGCCTACCTCGGCCCCAACCCGGTGGCCGCCTTCCACGCCGCGCAGACCGGCGAGACCGAGATCATCGGCACCTACTCCGGGGCCGGCGCCGAGGTGCTCGGCAAGATCGGTGCCACCACCAAGAAGGACAACGGCCTGGTCAAGGCGCTGCACGAGGCGCTCGGCAGCATCATCAAGGACGGCACCTACGGCCAGGTGCTCAAGCGCTGGGGCCTGGAGAACGAGGCCGTCCCCGCCGCGGAGCTGAACCCGCCCGGTCTGCCCAAGGCCAACAAGTAGTCCGCTGTTCCCCTCCCGGACGCCGCCGTGTGGTGGACTCTCCCCGACACGGCGGTACTCGGGGGGAGCGGGGATGCGGGGCGGGGACGTACTGGACGGCAAGTACCGGCTGGTCGAGGAGATCGGCCGGGGCGGGTTCGGGGTGGTCTGGCGGGCCGTCGACACCCGGCTCGGCCGGGAGATCGCGGTCAAGGTGATCTCCGACTCGGCCGAGCTCGGGGCCGGGGACGTGGCCCGGTTCACCCACGAGGCCCAGGCGGTGGCCAAGCTCAACCACGCCCACATCGTCACCCTGCACGACATCGGCGTCACCGCCACCGGCAGCCCGTACCTGGTGATGGAGCTGGTGCACGGCCGCTCGCTGGCCGCGGTGGTCAAGCAGGCCAGGCCCGAACTGGCGCAGATACTGGGCTGGTTGGGCCAGGTCTGCGAGGCGCTGGCGGCCGCCCACCGGGCCCAGGTGGTGCACCGGGACATCAAGCCCGAGAACATCATGGTCACCGACTCCGGCAGCGCCAAGGTGCTGGACTTCGGCATCGCCCGCCTGGACGGCCGCCCGGGCGGCCTCACCACGGTCGGCACGGTGATCGGCAGCCCGCTCTACCTGGCGCCCGAGCGCTGGGCCGACGGGCCGGTGGACGGCCGGGCCGACCTGTACGCGGTCGGCTGCATGCTCTACGAACTCTGCGTCGGACAGCGGCCGTTCGACTCCGGGACGGTGGTCGGCCTGATGCGCCAGCACGTCGACGTGGAGCCGACCCGGCCGCGCCTGCTGGTGCCCGACCTGCCCGCCGAGCTGGAGCGGCTGATCCTCGACCTGCTCGCCAAGGAGCCGGACCACCGCCCGGCGGACGGTCTGGAGGTGGCCCGACGGCTGGCCGCGATCCGGCCCGGCCGGGCCGCCGAACTGCGGGCCAGGGCCGACGTGGCCTGGGCGCTCGGCGTGGCCGGCGCCCCCGCCGAGGCCGCCCGCCGGCTCTGGCCGCTGATCGGCGAGTTCGCCCGCGAGTGCGGCCCGGACGACCCGCGCACCCTGCGGACCTGCCACGACCTGGCGCTCTGGTTCGCCGCCGAGGGCCGGCTCGCGGACGCGGTCGGCCTGCTGCGCGACCTGCTGGCCACCGGCATCAGCGGCCCGGTGGCCGAGGACGCCGCCCGGGACCTGGCCCGGCTGACCGCCCGGCTGCCGCGCAACGCCGTCCCGGCGGTCGGCCAACTGGCCGTGCTGGTCAGGTGATCCCGTACGGGATCCGCTCCAGCACCCCGTCGGTGAAGACCTGGTACAGCGGCAGCGTCTCCAGGTGCACGTACCCGATGTGGCAGTCGCAGACCGGCAGCGGGCACGGGCGCTCGGCCAGCCCGGCGCGGTAGGAGCCGTCGTAGATGTTGCCGAGCGGGGCCCGGACGAAGTGGCAGCGCTGCACCGAGCCGTCGCCGAAGACCGAGATCACCGAGGAGCCGGTCCGGCAGGGGCGCCCCGCGCTCGGGTGCGGCTCCCGGCTGAAGCCGAACAGCGGGTCCAGCGCGGTCCAGTCGGCGGCCTCGGCGTCGGTGTAGCTCCGGCCCTCGGCGGCGTTGATCCAGAGGTACACCCCTGGGTCCAGTGCTGCCCTGAACTCCCTTGCCGCCGCCAGGTGTTCGGGCTGGCCGACCACGCCGACGCTGTACCGGACGCCGAGCGCGTCCAGCTCCCGGCACTTGGTCAGCAGCCGCTCCCGGGCGACCTGCCCCGGGTGGTACGTCACCCAGAGCGCCAGGCTCGCCGGGTCGCCCTCGGCCAGCCAGTCGGTGCGGCAGCTCAGGTTGGTCTGGATCGCCACCCGGCGGACGTTCGGCAGCAGGCTGAGCCGCACCATCGCCCGCCGGTACCAGGACCGCACCAGGCCCTCGCCCCAGGGGGTGAACAGCACCGAGACCGAGGGCTGTTCGGCCACCCAGTCGCAGAACCGCTCCAGCGCCGCCCGGTCCTCGCGCAGGGTGGCCGGGCTGTCCCGCCGCTTGGCGAACGGGCAGTACGGGCAGTCGTAGTCGCAGGAGGCCAGCGGGCCCCGGTAGAGCACCGTCAACTCCGGCTGCTCGCCCGGCAGTCCGAGGAAGGTGCTCACCGGGCCACGTGCCCGTCCATCCGGGCCCGCACGGCGGGGGAGAACAGGGCCGGGCCGACCGCGTCCGAGTACGCCAGCCCCTCGGCCGAGAGCGCCAGCCGTCCGGGGGAGTCCGCGAGCCAGCCGCGCCCGGCGAAGGCGGCCAGCTCGGCCGGGAAGTCCTCGGCCGGAGCGGAGCCGAACCGGCCCAGGTAGTCCGCGAGTTCGAGCCCGTCGGCCTGCAGCAGCGACTGCAGCAGGTGCCGTCGGCGGGCCTCGTCGGGGCCCATCGGCCAGCCGTGCTCGGCCCGGCCGAAGTCGGTGGTGGCCACGTAGCCGTCGATGATGGACCGGACCTCGGTGGCGTTCACCGCGTAGTCGAAGGAGTAGTGCAGCCCGGCGGTGTACGAGCGGGCGCCGCAGCCGAGGCCGACCATGCCGTCGGTCTGGCAGCTGTACTCGCCGTCCACCTCGGCCGCCGCACCGGCCCGGCGGAACATCCGCATCGACACCTGCCGGTAGCCCTGCCCGAGCAGGTGGTCCCGCCCGGCGCGGTAGAGCGCCAGCCGCTGGGCGTCCCAGTCCTGCGGCGTGCTCCGCCGGGCCAGGCCGGTCAGCGGGCGGACGTACAGCGGGTAGAGGTAGAGCTCCTCCGGCCGCCAGGCCAGCGCCGCGTCGATCGAGCGCAGCCAGCTGGCCTCGCTCTGGCCGTCGATGCCGTAGATCAGGTCGATGTTCAGCACCGGGAAGCCGGCCGCCCTGATCCGGCCGAGCGCGGCCTCCACGGCGGCCCGCTTCTGCGGCCGGACGGCCGATTTCGCCTCCTCGTCCAGGAAGGACTGCACCCCGAGGCTGAGCCGGGTGGTGCCCCGGGCCGCCAGCACCTCCAGCCGGTCCGCCGTCGAGGTGTCCGGCGAGGCCTCGACCGAGAGCGGGACGGCTTGCAGGTCCACGCCCATCCGCTGCTCGGTCAGATCGCAGAGCCGCTCCAGCTCACCCGCGGTCAGATAGGTCGGGGTGCCGCCGCCGAACGCCGCCACCGCGAACCGGGCCCCCTGGTCCAGCGCCGCCCGGACGGTCGTGGCCTGCCGCTCCAGCGCGTCCAGGTAGGCGGTGGTCAGCCCGTCCGGGCTGCCGATCCGGGTGAACAGGTTGCAGAAGCCGCAGCGCACCTCGCAGAACGGGATGTGCAGGTAGAGCGAGAGCGCGTCCTGCGGCTCGCCCGCCCAGAGCTCGCGCAGCTCCGGCCGCGGCTCCAGCGGGCGGTACGCGGTCTTGTGCGGATAGGCGTAGACGTAGGACTGGTAGGGCCTCATGCGGTGTCAGCTCCGGGAAGGGTGAAGTGCGCGTAGGGGACCGTCCAGACCACCTCGTGGCCGAGCCGGTGGCCGGTGTACCCGTCCTCGCC
Source organism: Kitasatospora sp. NPDC002040 (assembly GCF_040296785.1). Classification (NCBI taxonomy): domain Bacteria; kingdom Bacillati; phylum Actinomycetota; class Actinomycetes; order Kitasatosporales; family Streptomycetaceae; genus Kitasatospora; species Kitasatospora sp. NPDC002040. The sequence continues at coordinate 469,941 of NZ_JBEOXV010000003.1, forward strand.
GTACGCGGTGCCGTGGTCGGAGCAGACGATCGCGAAGCACGGGCGGCGCCGGCTCATCGCGGCGAAGAGCCGGCCGATGTGCGCGTCCACGTACTCCAGCGCGGCGGCGTGGCTGGCCCTGGTGTCGCCGTCGGCCCTGGTCGCGCCCGGCAGGTGGAACCAGTTCGGCTGGTGCAGTGCGGAGACGTTGAGCAGGACGAACAGCGGCTGCCCGGCGGGCTGTTCGGCCGCCACCTGCTCGACCCGGGCCACCTGGGCCTCGAACGAGGTGGGCGAGGGCACGCCGAACTCCGGCTCCCAGTGGCTCTCCTGGAACATCCCCGGCAGGACCGAGCCGAGCGGGCCCTGCCGGTTGAAGAACCCGACCCCGCCGACGCAGACCGTCCGGTACCCGGCGGCGGCCAGCGCGGACGGCAGGTCGGGGGTGTCGAAGACCCAGGTCCGCGGCTCGGTGGTCTCCGAACCGCCGAACCGGGCCGCGAACAGCCTCGGGTGCGGGCCGTCCGGCGTGGCCGGGGTGGGCAGGAAACCGGCCAGGATGGCCTGGTGGGCCGCGTAGGTGAAGCTGCCGGGGGAGTGCCGCCGCTCCCAGCGGCCGCCGGGCAGGACGGCGGCGAGGTTCGGCAGCCGCCCGGCGGCGGCCAGCTCCTCGGCCACGTCGAAGCGCAGGGTGTCGAGGGTGACCAGCAGCAGATCGTGGCTGCCGACCACCTGGTTCATGTCGGGTATCGCGTTCATCGGTCCGCTCCGAGCTCTGTTCCGAGGTCCGGCCCCAGGTCCGTTTCGAGCAGGGCGCGGACCTGGGCGGCGTAGGTGTCCAGGCCCGCGGCCGGGCCCTCGGGCAGGCCGGGCAGGTTGGGCAGCAGGTCGCCGAAGGCGTTCACCTCGCCGACGTACCAGCGCCGCCAGGAGGTGCCGGGCAGCACGTCGACCCCGACCATCGGGGAGCCGGGGAAGCAGGCGGCGACCCGCTCGCCCAGCTCCAGCAGCCCGGCCCAGCCGGGGCCGGCCGCGGCCCGGACCAGCTCCAGATCGCCCCGGGCGCCGCCCAGGTGAAGGTTGGTCAGCGGGCCGGTGCTGGTGCGGACCACCGCATGGGTGACCCTGCCGTGCACCGCCACCACCCGCAGATCGGCCGAGCGGCCGTGCTGGGACGCCTTCGGGATCCAGCGCTCCACGTGCAGGCCGTCCGGAGCCAGCGCGTCGACGATCGCGGCGATCTCCGGCTCGGCGGTGTAGCGCCGGACCCGGAGCGAGTTGTGCAGCCCGTCCGGCGTGAGCTCGACCGAAGTGGTCGCCCTGGCCTGCCCGTTCGGGCCGAGCTCCAGGGCCAGCACCCCGGCGGCCGAGGAGGAGTGCGCGGGCTTCACGAACACCCGTCGCAGCCCGGCCGCCGCCAGCAGTGCGCGCAACTCCCGCCAGTCGCCGACCGGTTGGCCCAGGGCCGGCGGTACCGGGATTCCGGCGGCGGCGAGCCGGGCGTGGGTGCGGCGCTTGTCGAACATCACGGCGGTCTCCGCCGGGTCGGCCAACAGCCGTGCCCCGGGGGCGCGTTCGACCGCCGCCGTCAGGGTGGCGAGCCCGCCGAGCAGCCCGGCGTACCAGGCCGCCGACCCCTCCGCCCTGGTCGGCGCGTACCCGGGGCCGCGCAGCAGCGCGTCCACGGCCGGGTCCTCGCCGGGGGAGTCCACCCGGACCAGGGCGCCCACCGGGACGGCGGCCTGGCCGCGCAGGACCTCGACCCAGGGCAGCACGGTCGGCGCCGGCAGCCCGAACGAGCGGACCGCCGCCGCGAACAGCTCCACCCGGCGGTGCCCCGGGTGGCCGACGACGGCGATCACTCGCCGTTCGCCACGTAGCGCCAGTCGTCGTTCGGGTCCTCCGGGCCGGACAGGTCCAGCTCGACCCCGGCAGCGCCCAGGGTGTCCCGCAGGCGCTGCTGCATGCCTTCGGTGAGGTAGTGGTGGTGCAGGTCCAGCCGCCGCAGCCCGGTCAGGCCGAGCAGGGCCTCCGCCCCGGCGTCGGTCAGGTTGCCGAGGGCCAGGCTCAGCTCCTCCAGCCGGCCCGCCACCGCCGACCCGGCCACCGCCGCGGCCAGCTCGTCCTGCAACAGGCTGTTCTCCAGGCCGAGCCGGCGCAGCGCGGGCAGCCGACCGCCGTCCAGCACCGGCGCCAGGTCGGCCACGGTGGCGTCGCCGCCGTACTCGTCCACGCCGAGCCACAGCTCCAGGCTCTCCAGGGCCGGGAAGTCGGACTCGCCGACCGCCCGGACCACCGCGGCGGGCAGGCCGCCGGCCTCGAACCGGAGCGCCCGCAGCCCCTCGTGGCGCAGCGGCCGCAGGGCCAGCCCGCCCTTGCCGTCGTAGTCGGCGGAGGCGCCGCGCACCACCAGCTCCGCCAGTGCGGGGAACGACTCCAGCAGCGGGGTCACATCGCCGAGCTGGAGCCAGGAGATCTCGCACTCCTCGAACGTGGCCTCACCGAGGAACAGCGCCCGCAGCCCGCCGAGCCGGTCGGCGCTGCCGGTCAGCGCGGTGACCACCGGCTCGACCAGCTCGTACTCGTCCTCCCACCACGGCCCGATCACCAGTGCCCGGACCCGCTCGACCTCCACCGCCGCGAGGAAGGCCGCCCAGACCGCGGCGAAGTCGCTGCCGCCCTCGTACTCGACCTGGACCCGCCAGGCCACCGACTCCGGTGCGGGCAGCCCGGTGCCGCCGTCGGTGCCGCCGTCCGGGCCGGGGAAGTCGAAGACGGGGAGGCCGTGGAATTCCTCGATGTGCTTGCTGATCGCCATACCGGACTGTCTACCAGTCCGACCCGACACCATCGGACCGGCGGTGTGTCAACAGTGCGGGACGCTGATTCGGCCGCTCGGCCGCTTGGAGGAATTGATAGGAACTGGCCGAGCCGTCCCCCCTGGTTCGCGGGCCCCGGCCGTTGATATACCTCGGATGCATAGGACGGGAGAGGTGTGCGGCCTCCTCGATGGCTTGCGACGAACCAGGTGGTGATGGGCAGTGAAGCTCCTCCGTGTAGGCCCTCAGGGCGCCGAACGCCCCGCGGTGCTGGGTCAGGACGGCACCGCTTTCGACCTTTCCGGTCGGACCCCGGACATCGACGGGGCCTTCCTGGCCGCGCTCGATCCGGCCGAGCTGGCCCGGGCGGTCGAGGCCGGTGAGCTGCCGGTCGTCGACATCGCCGGGCAGCGGGTCGGCGCCCCGGTCACCCGGCCGGGCAAGGTGGTCGGGATCGGCCTCAACTACCGCGACCACGCCGCCGAGGCGGGTGCCGCGATCCCGGCCGAGCCGGTGGTCTTCCTGAAGCCGAGCAACACCGTGGTCGGCCCGAACGACGAGGTGCTGATCCCGCGCGGCGGCGAGAAGACCGACTACGAGGTCGAGCTGGCGATCGTGATCGGGCGCACCGCCCGCTACCTGGACAGCCACCAGGAGGCGGCGGCGGTGATCGCCGGGTACGCCGCGGTCAACGACGTGACCGAGCGGGCGTTCCAGTTCGAGCGCGGCGGGCAGTGGGACAAGGGCAAGTCCGCCGAGACCTTCACCCCGCTCGGCCCCTGGCTGGTGACGGCGGACGAGGTCGGTGACCCGCAGCGGCTCGGGCTCCGGCTCTGGGTGAACGGCGAGCTCCGGCAGGACGGCAGCACCGCCGAGATGATCTTCCCGGTGCACGAGGTGGTCCGCTACCTGAGCCACTTCATGGTGCTCGAACCCGGCGACGTCATCGTCACCGGCACCCCCGCCGGCGTCACCCTCGGCCGCCCGGGCACCCCCTTCCTCAAGCCCAACGACGTGGTCGAGCTCGAGGTCGACGGCCTCGGCCGCCAGCGCCAGGTCCTCGGCAAGGCCTGACCGGCCGTCAGCGGCGCACGGGCCGTCAGCCGAGCAGGCGGGCCAGCAGCTCCGGGTGGTCGGCGAGGCCGTCGGTGACCATGCGGCGGGTGTGCGGCTCGAAGGCGGGGAAGTCGACCGACTGCCAGTCGATCGGGCCGAGCGGCGGCTGCGGGTCGTACTCGATGAACAGCTGGACGGTCCGGGCGAGTTCCGGACCGGCCAGCCGTTCGACCAGGTGCAGCGCCATGTCGATCCCGGCCGAGACCCCGGCGGCGGTGAGCACCGGCCCGTCCGCCACCCAGCGCTCGGCCACCGGCGTCGCGCCGAACCTGGTGAGCAGGTCCCGGCAGCCCCAGTGCGTGGTGGCCCGCCGCCCCTCCAGCAGGCCGGCCGCGCCGAGCAGCAGCGACCCGGTGCAGACCGAGGCGACGGTCCAGGCGGTGTCGGCCGCCGTCCGGATCCAGTCCAGCAGCTCCTGGTCCGCGAGGGCGGCCATGGTCGGTGCGCCGCCGCCCGGGACCACCAGCACGTCCGGGGCCGTGATCTCGGCGAAGGTGTGGCTCGGCGCCAGCCGCAGCGGGGTGTCCGTCCCGACCGGGTCGAGGTCGCGGCCGACCGCCACCACCCGGTAGGTCGGGTCGAGCGAGGCCAGTGCCGACATCACCTGGAGCGGTCCGACCAGGTCGAGCGCGGTGAGGCCGGGGTAGACGACGAATGCCAGTGTCTTGGTCATGCCGTCACTCTCCGAGCCGCCCGCCCGGCCCGGCCAGGGGCGGCCGGGAGCAGGTCCGGAATCCTGGGAACCAAGTCCTTCCGACATAGGGTGGCCGCCATGACGGAGCGACAGGTCGTGGTGGTCGGGTACGACGGGGCGGAACTGCTGGACCTCGCCTGCGTCACCACCACCCTGGCGGCGGCCAACCGCCTGGGCGCCGAACCGCGGTACGCGACCCGGGTGGCCACCCCGGGCGGCCGCCCGGCCAGGTGCGGTTCTGGCCTCTCGCTGGACGGCTGCCGGAGCCTGGAGCGGCTCCGGGGTCCGCTGGACACCCTGCTGGTCACCGGCGGGTACGGCCACCAGGCGGCGGCGGCCCACCCGTTGATCGTCGGCCACGTCCGCCGGCTGGCCCGGGAGAGCCGCCGGATCGCCTCGGTCTGCACCGGCGCCACCGTGCTCGCCGCCGCCGGGCTGCTCGACGGCAGGCGGGCCACCACGCACTGGAGCTACGCGGCCGAACTCGCCGCCGCCTACCCGGCGGTGGAGGTCGACCCGGTGCCGATCTACATCCGGGACGGCGCAGTCTCGACCGCGGCGGGGGTCACCAGCGCGCTCGACCTGACCCTCGCGTTCATCGCCGAGGACCACGGCCCTGAGCTGGCCCGATCGGTCGCCCGGAGTCTGGTCACCTATCTCCAACGGCCGGGCAACCAGGCGCAGATGAGCATGTTCGTGGCCACCGGCGCACCCCGGCACGACGTGGTCCGGCGGGTGGCCGACCACGTCGCGGGGCACCTGGCGGAGGACCTCGGCACGGCCGCGCTGGCGGCGGTCGCGGGCGTCGGCGAACGGCACCTGACCCGGCTGTTCGGCGAACACCTGGGACGGACACCGGCCCGGTACGTCCGGGACGCCCGGCTGGAGGCGGCCGCGCAGCTGCTGACCGGCACCGCACTGCCGGTCGCCCGGGTCGCGGCCCGCTGCGGCTTCCGCTCCGCCGAGACCCTGCGCCAGGCGTTCACGGCCCGCTACGCCGTCTCGCCGTCCGGCTTCCGCTCGGCCGTGCAGCGCCAGGGGTCGGCCGGATAGCGGCGCCGCGCACCCGCCGTCAGGCCAGCAGCTCCCGGAGCCGGACGGTCAGCCGGGTGGCGCGCCCGTCCGGGCCCTCGCGCTCCAGCAGCCGGGCCAGCACGGCCGCGGTCTGCGGGTCGTGCAGGGCGGTGGCGGCGGTCATCACGACGAACTCGTCCATCAGCCAGTCGCGGAGCGACTCCGGCGGGATCTGGCGGCCCTCGTCCAGCCAGCTCAGCGCGGAGGCCTCGACCACCGAGATCCAGGACCGGACCAGCAGGGTCAGCCGGGGCCCGGCGGCCTCCCGGACGCCGAGGTGGCGGACCGTCCGCCGCAGGGCGGCGCGGCGGACCTCGTCCACGATCGCCCCGGTCCGCGCCGTCTCGACCACCGAGCCGCCGCGGAGCAGGGCGCCGTACCCGGTGTGGTGTTCGGCGACGAAGTCGAAGTAGCGGTCCAGGACGGCGGAGAGCTGCTCGGTGGGGGTGCCGTCCGGCGGGACGGTGAAGCGGTTCGCCAACTCCTCGGCGGCGCTGCGCAGGGCGGCCTCGTACAGCTGCTGCTTCCCGGCGAAGTAGCGGTAGACCAGCGGGCGGGAGGCGCCGGCCGCCTCGGCGACGTCGTCCAGGCTCACCTCCTCCGGCGGGCGGGAGGCGAAGAGCTCCAGGGCGACGGCGATCAGCTGTTCGCGCCGCTGCTGTACCGGGAGCCGTCGGTAGCCGGATCGCCGGGAAGTCGGATCGGACGAGGTCGGTGCGCTGGCTGCCATGGCGGCCAGGGTAGCCGCCCGTCCGCCGTTTGCCCCCGTGCCCGGCGGGTCCGGCGGTCGAATCGGGCATATCGGACCATCATGTGACCAGAGGTCGGCGGCGGCGGGAAAACGGGAGTGCAGATGCAGGAGACCGTGCAGGAGCCGCCGGGCGCCGGCCTGGCCGTCCGGGCGTCGCGGGCGGTCTGGCGGTACGTCAGGGCGGCCCCGGGCACGTACTGCTGGCTGCTGCTGCTCGCCGTCACCAGCTTCGTGGTGGCCCGGATCGACCCGGCCAACCTGGACTGGTTCCTGGGCAAGCGCAGCACCAACATCGACCAGCTCCGCTCGCACCCCGTGCACGCCCTGCTGGCCAGCGCGATCTGGACCGAGCAGTCGGCGTTCCTCTTCTACTTCGTGATCTACAACATCTTCCACGTGCCGGTCGAGCGCTGGCTGGGCACCTGGCGCTGGCTCGCGGTCGCGCTCACCGCCCACGTGCTGGCCACCTTCATCAGCGAGGGCATCGTGGCCTGGGGCGTGGACGCGGGCCGGCTGCCGGCGAACATGGCGACCACCGTGGACGTCGGCGTCTCGTACGCGCTGGCCGGGGTGGAGGGGGTGCTGACCTACCGCTTCGCCGGGCGCTGGCGCTGGGTCTACGGCGGCGGGCTGCTGTTCTTCTACCTGCTGCCGCTGATCACCTCGCACACCTTCACCGACCTGGGGCACTTCTGCTCGGTGCTGATCGGACTCGGCTTCTACCGGTTCGCCCGGAACCGCCCGACCTGGGACCCGGTGGCGGCCTGGCGGAGCCGGCCGTGGCGGCGCGCGGGCTGACGGTACATCGGCACAAGCCTAGGCAAAGATGGTTGCAAACCCGGCCACCTGCGGAAGGATGGCCGAATGGTTGAAGCACTGATCAACTCCCCTGCCGACGGCACCACCCCGCGCCGTATCGCCGACGCTTACGTCCACTCGCTGGCCGGTCTCGACCCGCTGACCGCGGTCTACCTGGGGCTCGGCCCCGACGACGACGACCGCCTGCCCGACCTCTCCCCGGCCGGCCTGGAGGCGGTGGCCGACCTGGCCCGCCGCACCCTGGCCGAGCTGGACGGGGCGGAGGCGGCCGGTGCGGAGCTCGACGAAGCCGAGCTCCGCTGCGCCCGGCTGCTCCGCGAGCGCCTCACCGCCGAACTCGCCGTCCACGACGCGGGCGAGGGCTTCCGCGCGGTACGGAACCTGGGCTCCCCGCTGCACGGCGTGCGCGAGGTCTTCACCATGGTGCCCACCGAGACGCCGGAGCACTGGACCCTGATCGGCCGCCGGATGGCCAGGCTGCCGGAGGCGGTGGCCCAGTACCGCGAGCTGCTCACCGAGGGCATCGCGCGCGGACTGCTCTCGGGCCCCCGGCAGGTGTCCACGGTGGTCGGCCAGGTCGAGGAGTGGCTGGCGGGGGATCAGCCCGGCGGCTGGTTCGGTGACTTCGTCCAGGGCGCACCGGAGCAGCAGCGCGCCGAGCTGTCCGCGATCGCGGTCACCGCGGCCGCGGCCTTCGCCGAGCTGCGGGACTGGCTCCGGGACGTGTACGGCGCGGCGGCGGCCGGGCAGCCGGACACCACCGGCCGGGAGCGGTACGCCCGCTGGGTCCGCTACTGGACCGGCTCCGACCTGGACCTGGACGAGGCGTACGGGTGGGCGTGGGAGCAGTTCCACGACCTGGACGCGCAGATGCGGGTCGAGGCGGAGAAGGTCGTCCCGGGCAGCACGCCGATGGAGGCGATGGCCTGGCTGGAGACCGACGGCCCGGCCATCAAGGGCGAGGAGAACGTCCGGACGTACCTCCAGGGCCTGATGGACAGTGCGATCACCGACCTCCAGGGCGTGCACTTCGACCTGGCCGAGCCGCTGCTCAAGGTGGAGTCCAGGATCGCGCCGAGCGGCAGCGCGGCGGCCCCGTACTACACCGCCCCCTCGCTCGACTTCTCCCGCCCCGGCCGGACCTGGCTGCCGGTGCTCGGCCGGGAGAGCTTCCCGGTCTGGGACCTGGTCTCGACCTGGTACCACGAGGGCGTCCCCGGCCACCACCTCCAGCTGGCGCAGTGGGCGTACATGGCCGACCGGCTCTCCACCTACCAGGTCACCATCGGCGGGGTCAGCGCCAACCTGGAGGGCTGGGCGCTGTACGCCGAGCGCCTGATGGACGAGCTCGGCTACCTGACCGACCCGGGCCAGCGGCTCGGCTACCTGAACGCGCAGATGATGCGGGCGCTGCGGGTGATCGTCGACATCGGCATGCACGTCGGCCTGGACTTCCCGGCCGAGTCCCCGTTCAAGCCCGGCGAGCGGATGCTCCCGGACGACGCCCGGGAGTTCTTCGGCCGGTACTGCGGGCTCTCGGTGGACTTCCTGGACAGCGAGCTGATCCGCTACCTCGGCCTGCCCGGCCAGGCGATCGGCTACAAGCTCGGCGAGCGCGCCTGGCTGCTCGGCCGGGCTGCGGCCAGGGCGGCGGCGGAGTCGCGGGGCGAGGCGTTCGACCAGAAGGCGTGGCACATGGCGGCGCTCTCGCAGGGCTCACTGGGCCTGGACGACCTGGTCGAGGTACTGGCCGCGCTCTGATCAGTCCAAATCTGGACATAAACCCTTAAATCGTGTTGCTTGTCGCCCTTCCGGGGGATCTCCTGGAGAGAGTGTTGCCCCATCCAGCTCTCCCGGCATCCCTCGGAAGGCGGCCCACCGGTGTCCCATCATCTGCACGCCCCTGAAGACCAGAAGGCCGATTCCCGCCGCTGGTGGGCCCTGGCCGTGATCGCCATCGCCCAGCTGATGATCGTGCTGGACGCGACCATCGTGAACATCGCCCTGCCGTCGGCGCAGAAGGACCTCGGCATCTCGGACGGCAACCGCCAATGGGTGATCACCGCCTATCTGCTCGCCTTCGGCGGCCTGCTGCTGCTCGGCGGCCGGATCGGTGACCTGTTCGGCCGCAAGCGCACCTTCACGGTGGGCCTGATCGGCTTCGCGCTGGCCTCCGCGATCGGCGGGTTCGCCACCGACCAGAGCATGCTGTTCGCCGCCCGCGCGCTCCAGGGCGCCTTCGGCGCGATCCTCGCCCCGGCCGCCCTCTCGCTGCTCTCCAACACCTTCACCGACCCCAAGGAGCGGGCCACCGCCTTCGGCATCTTCGGCGCCATCGCGGGCGGCGGCGCCGCCATCGGCCTGATCGCCGGCGGTCTGCTGACCGAGTACCTGGACTGGCGCTGGTGCCTGTTCGTCAACATCCCGATCGCGCTGGGTGCGGCGGTCGGCGCGTTCTACCTGCTGAAGCACGACCACATCGGCAAGGACGACCGGGTCAAGCTCGACCTGCCCGGCGCGGTGCTCGGCTGCGGCGGCCTGCTGGCGATCGTGTACGCCACCTCCGAGGCGGTCACCCGGGGCTGGAGCGACTGGCTGGTGCTGGGCTGCCTGGGCCTCGGCGTCCTGCTGCTGGTGCTGTTCGCCCTGGTCGAGCGCCGCACCCCGCACGCCCTGCTGCCGACCCACATCATCGCCGACCGCAACCGCGGCGGCGCCGCGCTCTCGGTCGGCCTCGCGGTGATCGGGATGTACGGCCTGTTCCTGTTCCTGACCTACTACCTCCAGGCCATCAAGGGGTACTCGCCGGTGATGGCCGGGATCGCCTTCCTGCCGATGACCGCCGCCATCATGCTCAGCGCGACCGGGATCGCGGCCCGGCTGATGACCCGGGTGCCGTCCCGGAACCTGGTCGTGCCCGGCCTGCTGCTGGCCGCCGCCGGGATGGCCTGGCTGACCCAGATGAAGGTGGAGAGCTCCTACAGCACCATGGTGCTGCCGGCCGAGATCCTGCTCGGCACCGGCATGGGCCTGGTCTTCATGCCGACCATGAGCCTGGCCACCCTGGGCGTCTCGCCGCACGAGGTCGGAGCCGCCTCGGCGACCATCAACACCGCCCAGCAGGTGGGCGGTTCGTTCGGCACCGCGCTGCTGAACACCATCGCGGCCAGCGTCACCGCGACCTACCTGGCCAGCCGGAACGCCGCCGACCAGGCGGTGCAGGCGAAGGGCGCGGTGCACGGCTACGCGGTGGCGACCACGGTGGCGATGGGCATCCTGCTGGTGGCCGCCGTGATCGCGTTCCTGATGATCGATCACAAACCCGAGCCGGGTGAGGCGGAGAGCGCCGAGCCCTCGGCGCACGTCCTGGCCTGATCCCCGGCCGCCGGCCCGGCCCGAACCGGACGGCAATCCCTTGCGGAAAGTTTCCGCAAGGGATTGCCGATGTCCGGGCGCCCCTGGTTGACTCCGGCCCATGAGCGAATACGACCTGTTGGTGGTCGGCGGTGCGGGCGTCGACACCGTCGTCCGGGTGGACCGCCTCGAACTGCCGGACGCCGACTCCTGGCACGTCCCGCCGATCCGCGACTACGTGGCGCACACCGGCAACGGCGTGGCCCTCGGCGCCCACCACCTGGGGCTGCGGACCCGGTTCCTGGACTTCCTCGGCGACGACCCGCAGGCCGAGCTGATCCTGGCCGAGTACCAGCGGCGCGGCCTGCCGTTCAGCCACCTGGTCTCCCGGACCGGCACGCCGCGCGCGGTCAACCTGGTCGACGACCAGGGCCGCCGGTTCTCCTTCTACGACGGCCGCCACCCCGCCGAACTCCGGCTCCCGGCCGCCTTCTACCTGCCGCACCTGGAGCGCAGCCGCCACGTGCACCTCTCCATCACCGGCATCAACCGGGACATGTACCCCGACATCCACCGGCTCGGCCTGACCAGCTCCACCGACCTGCACGACTGGGACGGCGTCAATCCGCACCACCGGCACTACGCGGTCAACTCCGACCTGGTCTTCCTCTCGGTGGCCGGCTGCCGGGGCCGGCACGAGCAGGTGATGCGGCAGGTGCTGGCCGAGGGCCGGGCCGCGGTGGTCTCCGCCACCGCCGGCGCCGACGGCAGCTACCTGCTCACCCGGGACGACCCGGACACCGTCCACCACCTCCCGGCCGTCGACCCCGGTCGGCCGGTCGTGGACAGCAACGGCGCGGGCGACGCGTACGTGACCGGCTTCCTGTACGGCTGGTTCGCCGGCCGGCCCGCACTGGACTGCGCCCGGGCGGGCGCGGTCGCCGGGGCGTACGCCTGCACCGCGGCGGGCACCCACACCGACTTCGTCGGGGCCGCCGCGCTGGGCTGATCAGTCGTGGTCGTCCGGGTGCAGCGCGATGTGGTCGGCCGCGAGGTCGGCCGCCACCCGGTGCTCCATGCCGAGCGCGGCCAGGAACTTGGCGGGCAGCTGGACCCGGCCGGTGCGGTCCAGCATCACGTACTCGCGCTCGCTGACCGTCTCCTGGCCGTGCTCGTCGGTGACGGTGCGCCGGAGCACCTCGCTGCTGGTCCGGCCGTCCCGGATGGCCACCGTGCGGCGGACCTCGCCGGCCACCATCGGGTCGTGGGTGACGATCACCACGGTGGTGCCGAGCTCGCGGTTGACGGTGCGGAAGGCCTCGAAGACCCCGGCCGCCGTCTCCGAGTCCAGCTCGCCGGTGGGCTCGTCGGCCAGCAGCACCGCGGGGTCGTTGGCCATCGCGACCGCGATCGCCACCCGCTGCTGCTGGCCGCCGGAGAGCTCGGCGGGCCGACGGTCCGCCAGTTCGCCGATGTCCAGCGCGTCCAGCAGCTCGGCCACCCGGGAGCGCTGCCGCTTGGCGGCCCGGTGGCCGGACTTGAGCTGGATCGGCAGCGCGACGTTCTGAGCGGCCGTCAGGAACGGCAGCAGGTTGCGCGAGGTCTGCTGCCAGATGAAGCCGACCACCTCGCGGCGGTAGCGCAGCCGCTCCTTGGTGCTCATCGACAGCAGGTCGCAGCCCGCCACGGCGGCGGTCCCCGCGGTCGGGGTGTCCAGCCCGGCCAGCACGTTGAGCAGGGTGGACTTGCCGCTGCCGGAGGCGCCGACCAGGGCCACCAGGTCGCCCTGGTCCACCGTCAGGTCGAGCCCCTGGAGGGCCTGCACCTCGATGCCGTCCGCGTTGAAGATCCGGACCAGCCGTTCGCAGCTGACCGCCAGGTCGGAGCGGACGCTCCGGGGCGCGGCGGCGGCCAGCGCCCGCTGCTGGAGCTCGGCCAGGCTCGGGGACGCAGTGTTCATCGGGTGTCTCCTGCTCTCAGCTCGGTGGTGATCTGGCGACGGGCGGTGACGGCGGCTTCGGCCAGTACCGCCAGGCCGGCCAGCAGGGCCAGCCCGAGGGCCTGGGTGGCGATCGGGGCCGCGGTGAGCCGCAGGCCGGCCGCCACCGGTGCGCCGACCAGGGGGGAGAGGTCGATGGCGGGGCCGAGCAGCAGGATGCAGGCCACCGCGGCCAACGCGCCGCCGAGAGCGGCGAACAGCGCCTGCGGCAGCGCCTCGGCCAGGATCAGCGCCAGCCCCTCCCGGGGCCGCAGACCCATGGTGCGCAGCCGGGCCAGCATCGCGGCCCGCTCGGGCCCGGCCCGGAACAGGGTCAGCAGCACGGACAGCACCGCGAGCAGCGCGGTGGCGCCGACCGAGGCCCAGAACAGGCGCTCGGCCGAGTTCTGCAGCGGGTCCCGGGCGAGTTCCCGGACCACCCCGGCACTGGTCCGCACCACGTGGCCGGGCTGGTTGCCCGCCGCCACCGGCCCGAGCAGCTCGCGGGCCAGCTCGCGCACCCGGGTGTCGTCGATCTGCCCGGTGGCCAGCCACTTGTTCGGGCCGCCGACCCGGGGCAGCTGGGCCAGGGCCGGTTCCGCGGGCAGCACGATGGCCCTGGTCGCCGTCCCGTACATGGCGGGGGTGCCCGTGACCGTGCCGACGGTGCGGATCGGCACCGAGTCGCCGTTGTTCAGCCGGACCACGTAGTCGCCCGCGGGCAGGTCGTCGGTGACCAGTGCGGGCACCGGTCCGCCCGCCCGGGGGGCGAGCAGGGCCGGGTCGAACCGGCCGCGCCCGACGGCATCGGACAGCTCGGCGTACCGGACCGGGTCGGCCAGCACCACGTTGGCCAGGACGGTCGCGCCGTTGCCGAGCAGCACGGTGATGCGCTCCTCGGTCCAGACCGGCAGGGCGGTCCGGACCCCGGGCAGCCGGCCCGCGGCCTCGACGAAGGGCGCCGGGAGGGCGCTGTCCAGGGCGGCGTTGACCGAGGCGTCGGCGCCGATGGTGTACCTGGCCGACCGGTCCCGGTCGGCGGTCACCGCGGCCAGCACGCTGGCGCCGACCGCACCGCAGGTCACCGCGAGCACCATGGCGAGCAGCGGCAGCACCGAGGGGCGCGAGCGCTGGCCGCTGCCCCGGGCGGCCCGGGCCAGGCCGAGGAAGGCGACCGCGCCGGACCGGGGCCTGGCCCAGCGGGCCAGCAGTCCGATCAGCGGCGGTTGGAGCCGGGCCAGTACCAGTGCGCCGGTCAGCGCCAGCAGCAGCGGGGCGGTCACCAGTAGCAGGTCGACCCCTTCGCCGGCCGGGGCCACCCCGCGTCGGGCGACCTGGGTGAAGGCCGCCACCGCGGCGGCCAGCACGGTGAGTTCGGCCATCAGGCGGCGGCGTCCCGGCCGGGCCCGGCGGGTCGGCTCGCGCAGCAGCACGGCGGCCCGGACCGGGAAGGCGAGCAGGGCGAGCAGGGCCACCGAGCCCGCCGCGACGGCGGCGGGGAACCAGCGCGGGGTGGGCAGCAGGGCGAAGGCGAGCAGGGCGCCCAACCCGGCGGCGGGCAGCACCGTCAGCGCTCCCTCGCCGAGCAGCCGTCGGCAGATCCCGCCGGTCCTGGCCCCGCGGGCCCGGAGCAGCCGCAGCTCCGCCGTCCGCCGCTCGGCGGTCAGCGCCGCCGCGAGGCAGAGCACCACCGCAGCCACGCCGGCGGCACCGGCCGGGCCGACCGCGGTGAGCGAGGCGATCGTGCTCTGCCGGGTCCGGGCCTCGTCGATCAGGGTGCGCAGTTCGGAGCTGATCCGGAGGCCGGTGCGGCCGGTCCCGGCGGCCAGCCGGACGGCGACGGGGCCGGTGGTGACCGCCGCGAGGTTGTAGGAGGTCTGGCGGAGCCGGTCCGCCCGGAGCGCGTCCACGTGGACCGGAAGCTGCCAGAAGTCCTCGGCCCCGGAGCCCCAGCCGGCCAGCCGGGGCAGCGACCCGGCGTCGGCCAGGGCGACGGCGTACCAGTACGTCTTCGGCGGATCCTTCGGGTCCCCGCTGGTCATGTTGAGGCACTCCTTCACGGCGCACCCCAGACCGGCCCAGAACGGGTCGGCCGGATTGCGGGCCGTGTACAGGCCGACCAGCCTGACCTGCCCCGGGCCCATGCCGAGGAGGCTGCCGTCGAGCACCGAGCCGAGCCCGGCCTTCATGGCGGCGGCGGCGCCCGTCGACAGCGCGACCGGGATCGGGCCCTCGGCCGGGCCGTCCGGCCACTGACCGGCCGTCAGGTCGATCCGGTCCCGCACCGCGTGCAGGTACTGCACGGAGAGGGCGGGCGAGAGGCCGTCCGGGCGGGACAGCCCGGGATTGTCCAGCGAGCGCGGCTTGAGGCCCCGGCGGCCGTACACCGGGCCGGACGGGTCGAGCGGGAGCAGCGGGCCGATCGCCCCGGTGAACTGGGCCGTGTTGCTGTCCAGCAGCTGCGCCTGGTCACCGCCGCCGGCGGCGGCGGTGGCGGTGATCTGCAGGCCGGTGTGGACCGGGCCGAGCGGGCCGAGCAGGCTGTGCAGCGCGTCGTCGGCGCTCCGGTCCAGTGCCCGCGGCAGCGCGGCGGCCAGGAAGACCATGGCCAGGGCCAGGACGGCGGTGAGCAGGGCGCCCAGCGGCGCGGTGCGCAGCCGGGTCCTGACCCAGGGGGCGGGGGCGCTCATTTGTCCTCCACGAACCGGAGTCGGGCGGCCACGTCCCGGCGGCGGCCGCCGACCAGGAAGGCGGACAGCAGGGGCAGGGCGGCGGTCGCCGCCGCCAGGGCCAGCAGCTGGCCGAGCGGCAGCGCGACCAGGACTTCGGGCAGCGGTGGCCGGGCCGCCGGGGTGAGCACCAGCAGCGGCACCACCAGGTGGACCAGTACGGCGCCGAGGGCCGCTCCGACCGCGGTGCCGATGCCCACCAGGACGATCTGCTCGCCGAACGCGGCCCGGTTCAGCAGCCGGCGCGGTGTACCGAGCGCGAGCAGGACCGCGGACTCGGCGGCCCGCTCGCCCGCCGAGGCGGCCGCAGCGGCACCGAAGCCGATCGCGGCCAAGACGGCGGAGACCAGGGCGAGTGCGATCAGTGCGCTCTGCGGAGCGGCGTTCAACGGGTCGGAGGTCCGGGCGGCGGTGGCCTCCTCACGCAGCGTCAGCTGCTGGGCGGCGGGGCCGGCCCGCAGGGCGGCGGCGGCCTCGGCCGGGGCGCGGTCGTCCGGTCCTGCGGCGGGCAGCCACCACTCCGTCACCGGCGGCGGGTTCAGGTTCCGGTCGAGCAGCCAGCGGGTGGTCTGGTCGAGGTCCAGGACGATGCCGGTGGTCCCGGCCACCGGCAGCACGTCCACCGCGGCGGTGATCCTGACCGGCACGGGGGCGCCGACGATCTGGAGCTGGATCAGCTGCCCTACCTGGGCGCCGACGGCGTCCAGGTAGGTCCGGGTGGCCAGGCCCTTGAGCTCGTTCGCGGCCGGGAGGCTGCCGGCCGGGAGCACGGTGATCCGCCCGGAGTCGCTGGTGCCGTCGTTCGGCGAGTAGGCCAGTTCCAGCAGCCGCTCGGGGGTGGCCTCGCCCCGCAGCGTGACGCCGGCGGTCTTCTTCCCGGTCCAGGCCCCGGCCGGGGCCTGGACCGGGGTGGCCGGTCCGGTCGGGGTGTCGGAGACGCCGATCCGGCGCACCGTCAGGGTGCTGGACTCCTCGGTGTACCCGGTGTCGAAGGACACCGCCAGGCCGGTCACGGTGAGCGGTGCGGCGACCGAGCCGAGCGGTGCGGCGGTCAGGGCGCCCAGGTCCACCGGGACGGTCGCCTCGCCCCGGGAGGGCAGGCGCGGCAGCGGGATGCGATGGCTGGTGCCGAGGCCGTCCCGCAGCAGCAGCCACAGGTCGGGCGACCGCAGCCGCTCCACCGTCTCACCGCCGAGCTGGAAGGGGTTGTGCACCTGGGGGCGGTCGGCGAGGTGGACGTCCACGGTCAGGTCGATCCGGGCCGGCCGGCCCGGCAGCAGGACCCCGGCCGACTGCGCTCCGCCCAGCGGGGCCAGCAGGTCCCGGGGCGGGCGGTGGCCGAACAGGTCGGGTCGGACGGTCAGTTCGGCCGCGGCCTTGGCGGTGTCGGTCAGCAGCAGCCGGCCGGTGGTGTCACCGGGGAGGTACTGGTCCGTCCGGGCCACCGGCAGCAGCCGTTCGCCGCCGGGCAGCGTGGCGTAGCGGCCGTGGCCGATCGGGGGCAGGGCCGAGGCCGAGATCCGCAGGCCGCCCGCGGAGTCGAAGTCGGACTGGTCGCGCTGCGAGTCGCGCCAGGAGGTGTGCTGACCGAGCGCCAGCACGCCGGTCGCGACCGCGAGCACCAGCAGCAGCACCGGACCGTTCGCCCGGCCGGGGCGGCGGGCCAGCTGCCAGCCGGCCAGCGCCGGGCCGAGCCCGCGGCCGACCGCGGCCGCCCGTGCCCCCAGCCTGGCCGCGAACGGGAGCACCCGAAGCACCAGCAGGGTCCCGGCCCCGAGGGCCAGGGTGGGGGCGGCGACCAGCACCGGGTCGATGCCCAACTGCCCGTCCGCCTCCACCGAGAGGCCCCCGGTGCGGCCGCTGAGCTGTTGGTACGCGAGCACGGCGAGCGCGAGCAGGGCCAGGTCGGCGCCGGACCGGGCCACGGTGCCGACCAGCGCCTGACGGCGGGAGGCGACCCGGTTCCCGGCGCTCTCCCGGACCATCGAGGGCAGCGCGATGAGGACGACACAGATCAGTGCGCAGGCAGCGGCGGTCGGCCACCTGAGGGCGACGTCGGCGGTGTCCAGCGGGAGCCCCGCGAGCGGGCCGAAGCCGCTGAGCAGCCGCAGCAGTGGGCCGGTGAGCAGCGGCGCCAGGACGGCCGCGGGCAGGGCCAGCAGCAGGGCCTCGACCGCGGTCCACAGCGCGAGCCGGCCCCGGGTCGCGCCGCGGGCGGTGAGCAGGACGCCCTCCCCGGCCTGACGCTCCGACACCAGGTGCACCACCAGCAGGAGGGCGGCCCCGGCGAGCACCGCCAGCTGCAGCGCCCCGGTCAGCAGCCCGGACCTGGTCACCAGCGTGGCCGCGTGCAACTCGGCCATCAGGTCCGTGAGTTCGCTGTTCACCTGCATGCCGGGCGACTGCTGCATGAAGTCGGTCCTGGCGGCGGCGGCCCGGCGCCCGACCTGATCGGCGCGGTCGGGGTCGGCACCGGTGAAGTCGGCGGTCAGCAGGGAGCCGCGGCTGCCCTGTGGCAGGCGTCCGGTCCCGAAGGCGCTGTCGTCCACCAGCATCGGCCCGAAGGTGGTGAAGCCCTGGGCCTGGATCTCGCGGCCGCCGAGCGGTTCCAGCCGCCAGTAGGGCGCGGTCCGGTCGGCGGCCCGGTAGACCCCGGTGATCCGGACGGTGATCGGGCGGCCGCCGTAGCGGTCGGAGAGCTCGACCGGGGCGGGCAGTGCGGCGGCGGTCAGGCCGAGCCGCTGCAGGCTGCTCTCCGGAACGGCGGTCTCGACGGGTGCGGCCGGAGCCTGGGCCGTCGCCTGGGCGGCCGCCGGAGCCGGCCACTGGCCGGCCAGCAGCTTGACCCGGTCCCGGTCCAGCGCGGCCAGCACGGTCAGATCCGGTTCGCCGCCGACCCGCCCGTTGCTCGGCAGGCCGTACGAGCGGCTGCGGGCGAGCTGCTGCACGGTGACCGGCAGCCCGCCGAACAGGTCCTGGCCGAACCGGGCGATGTCGGCGTCGTCCTTGGCCCGGGTGTCCACGGTGTGGTCCACCGTCACCAGCACGGTGGCCCGGGCGCCGTTGCCCAGGCTGCGGCGCAGTCCGGCATCGGCCACCGAGCGGTTGAAGGCGAACAGCGTGGTGAGCACCGTGGTGGTGATCAGCACGGTGAGCAGGACCGCCGCCGCCAGCGACAGGCGTCCGCGCAGGCGAAGCAGGACGAAGCCGAGCATGTGTCATTCCCCCCGTTCCGGCGTCCTGTTACCGGATAGCGGACGACTCTGTCAGATTCGAACAGGAAGCGGAAGGACCTTGCGCGAACCATGTGAAAGGTGAGCAGAATCGTGCTTCTGCACACCGAGCCGTTCCCGGGGGACAACTGATGACCGAAACCCTCTCGCCCATGGTCGTGGTCGAGGACCTCAAGCGCAGTTTCGGCGCCGAGCCGCGCACCGTCCACGCCCTGCGCGGCGTCTCCTTCACCGCCGCCCGGGGCGAGCTCACCGCCCTCAAGGGCCGGTCCGGCTCCGGCAAGACCACCCTGCTCAACCTGGTCGGCGGCCTCGACACCCCGACCGCCGGCCGGATCTCACTGGACGGCACCGACCTGGCCGGCCTGGACGAGACCGGGCGGCTCGCGCTGCGCCGGGACCGGATCGGCTTCGTCTTCCAGTCCTTCGGCCTGCTCCCGGTCCTCACCGCGGCCGAGAACGTCGGCGTCCCGATGCGGCTGCGCAAGCTCCCCGCGGCCGAGCGCGAGGAGCGGGTCTGCACCCTGCTCGCCCTGGTCGGCCTGGCCGACCACGCCGACCAGCGGCCTGCCGAACTCTCCGGCGGTCAGCAGCAGCGGGTCGCGATCGCCCGGGCCCTGGCCAACGACCCGGCCCTGATCATCGCCGACGAACCCACCGGACAGCTCGACTCCGAGACCGGCCTGGCCGTGATGGACCTGCTCCGCGCCGTGGTCCAGGCCCGGGGCGTCACCGCCCTGGTCGCCACCCACGACCCCAACCTGATGGACCGGGCCGACCGGGTGGTCTCGCTGCACGACGGCCGGATCGTGGACTGACCGGGGGACCGAGGGGCCGTCAATTGGGTGGGAATCGGGGATTCTCAGAGCACTCCCAGGAAAAGATCACCCGTTGCCCAGATCGGTCACCCATAGTTCGGAAGGACCCGTCCAGCTGTCGGCCGCGACCAGGGAGCGCCACCATGAACTCCGGTAACCGCCTTGCGCTCGTCACCCTGATCGCGGCGATGCTGTCGATGTCGCCCGCCACCGCGAAGCCCGCGGTGCGGGTCGCGGTCCGGCCCGGCGTGACGCCGGCGCCCGTGGCCGCCCCGGCCGCAGCCCCCGTGCCGACGGCCCCCACGCCCACCCCCGAGCCGCTCCCGGTGCCGGACCCGACCACTGACGCCCCGTCGGCGGAGCCGTCCCCGACGGAGTCCGAGGACGAACCCGAGACCTCGTCGCCCACCCCCGTGCGGCCGGCCGCCCCGACCCCGACGCCGTCCCCCACCAGGACCCCGTCGTCCACCCCGCCCCCGGCCCCGTCGCCGTCGCCGTCCGCGCAGCCCACCCCGTCGTCCCAACTCGGTACGACCGCCACCGCCCCGGCCAACGCCGAGTCCGCCCGGGTCGGCGCCCTCTTCGTCGACGGCCACCACTTCTGCACGGCGAGCGTCATCACCAGCCCGAGCGGCACCTTCGCGATCACCGCCGCGCACTGCCTCTCCTCCACCGACGGCGTCACCTTCGTCCCCGGTTACCGCAACGGCACTGCCCCGTACGGGACTTGGAGGGTCACTGAGATCCACACCACCGGCGGCTGGCAGCGGGACGAGAACCCCGACGAGGACTACGCCCTGCTGGAGATCGCCCCCGACGCCACCGGCCGCACCATCCAGGCCGCCGTCGGCGGCAACCCCCTCGCCTTCGGCACCCCCCTCGCCACCACCGCCCGCCTCTACGGCTACCCCTCCCGCAGCGACGCCCCCATCCTCTGCACCAACGTCACCACCGCCCGGTCCGCCCACCAACGCCGGATCGACTGCCCCGCCTTCCCCGGCGGCACCAGCGGCGGCCCCTTCATCGACACCGCCACCGGCCGCGTCATCGGCGTCATCGGCGGCTACCAGCAGGGCGGCAACACCGAGGACATCTCCTACTCCGCCGCCTTCGACACCACCCTCGCCACCCTCTTCACCGAGGTCACCACCGCCTGAACCCCGGACCCGTCCCGGGGATCGCCGCCGTCGACGCTCGGCCCGGGAGATCCGCCGGCAGTCCGCTGCCGCAGCGGTCGCGATGCCCGGGGTCGCCCTGGTCGCACTGCACCTGTTCCGGTGCTGTTGTTCGTCCTGACCGGTTGCACGGCGCTCCTGCTGGCCCGGAAGCGCTTGCCGAAGCACCAAGGAGCGGGCCTCCACGGCCCGTACCGGGCCCGGAACATGACGAAGGCCCAAGCCGACCAGTGGTCAACTTGGGCCTTTGCAGCACTTCTTGCGAAGTGCCCCCGGCAGGATTCGAACCTGCGCACCCGCCTCCGGAGGGCGGTGCTCTATCCCCTGAGCTACGGGGGCCTGCGTGGTGTCCCTTGGTGGCGACGTGGAGAACATTACCAGGCCGGGGGAGTGGTCCGTGCACGGGTTTCGGGGGTGGGTCGGGCGGGTGCGGACGGAAGTGGGGAAAGGCCGGACGGGTGGGTGGGTGCGCGGCTACCCTCGGTGAGGTGTCCGGAGCGTCCGGGCGGGTCCTCGTGGTGGACGACAGCGAGGTGATCCGCCAGCTGATCAGAGTCAACCTGGAGCTCGAGGGCTTCGAGGTGGTGACGGCTGCCGACGGCGCGGAGTGCCTGGAGGTGGTCCGCCGGGTGGCTCCTGACGTGGTGACGCTGGACGTGATGATGCCCCGGTTGGACGGGCTGCGGACGGCGGCCCGGCTGCGGGCGGCCCCGGCGACCAGGCGGCTGCCGATCGCGATCGTGAGCGCGTGTGCGCCGGCCGAGCTGCGACAGGGTCAATCGGTGGGCGTGGACGGGTACTTGGGTAAGCCGTTCGACCCGGCCGAGCTGGTGGAGCTGGTCCGGCGGCTGATGCTGCTGAGCCGGCGGGGCGGTGGGCACCAGCGCTTCGCGTACGGGTTCGGGGAGAGCGGCTGACGTTCGCCGAGAGCGAACGCGGGGGTGGGAAAGCCGCGGCGCGCCCGTCTCAACGGGTAAACCGGGTGCGGTCGGGCACCACCTCTCGCCTAGGCTTGGGCCCGTGACACCCGCAGAGCTTTCCCAGGCAGTCCAGGCCGCAGTGAGCGCCGCCGTCGAGGCGGGCGAGCTGACCGTCGCCGTGCCCGAGCACGTGACGATCGAGCGGCCCAAGAACAGGGACCACGGCGACTACGCCACCAACGTGGCCCTCCAGCTCGCGAAGGCGGCCGGCAAGCCGCCGCGAGCCATCGCGGAGATCCTGTCCGCGCGCCTGCGAGAGATCGCCGGGGTGTCGAAGGTGGACATCGCCGGTCCGGGCTTCCTCAACATCACGCTGGACGCCGCCACCCAGGGTGAGCTGGCCCGCACCATCGTCGAGGCCGGCCCGGCGTACGGCCGGAACGAGGCGCTCAAGGGCCTCAAGATCAACCTGGAGTTCGTCTCGGCGAACCCGACCGGCCCGATCCACATCGGCGGCGTCCGCTGGGCCGCGGTCGGTGACTCGCTCGCCCGGGTGCTCCGCGCCACCGGTGCCGAGGTCACCACCGAGTACTACCTGAACGACGCCGGCGTGCAGATCGGCAAGTTCGCCGCCTCCCTGCAGGCCGCCGCGAACGGCCGGCCCGCACCCGCCGACGGCTACGTGGGCGAGTACATCGTCGACATCGCCAAGGCGCTGGTGGCCGGCGTGCCCGGCGTGCTCGACCTGCCCGAGGCCGAGCAGCTGGAGACCTTCCGGGTCGAGGGCCTCAAGCTGATGGTCGCCGAGATCAAGCGCTCGATGGACGAGTTCGGCACCCACTTCGACGTCTGGTTCTCCGAGAAGACGCTGCACGACTCCGGCGCCGTCGAGAAGGCGATCGAGCGGCTGCGCGAGCAGGGCCACGTCTTCGACCAGGAGGGTGCGATCTGGCTGCGCACCACCGACTTCGGTGACGACAAGGACCGCGTCCTGATCAAGGCCGACGGCGAGACCACCTACTTCGCCGCCGATGCCGCGTACTACCTGAGCAAGCGGGACCGGGGCAGCGAGGTCTCGGTCTACATGCTCGGTGCGGACCACCACGGCTACGTCAACCGGCTGAAGGCCATCGCGGCCTGCGCGGGCGACGACATGGACAAGAACATCGAGGTCAAGATCGGTCAGTTCGTCAAGATGGTCCGGGATGGTGAGGAGGTCCGGATGTCGAAGCGGGCCGGCAACATCATCACCATCGACGACGTGATCGACTGGATCGGCGTGGACGCGGCCCGGTACACCCTGGCCCGGTCCTCGACCGACTCCACCATCACGCTCGACATCAACATCCTGACCAGCAACACCAACGAGAACCGCGTCCACTACGTCCAGTACGCGCACGCCCGGATGTGCTCGGTGCAGCGCAACGCCGAGGAGCGGGGCATCTCCAAGGGCTCTGCGGAGGACTTCAAGCCCGGGCTGCTGTCCACCGAGTGGGAGTCCGAGCTGCTCGGCGAGCTCGGCGAGTTCCCGCGCGTGCTGGCCCTGGCCGGTCAGTTCCGTGAGCCGCACCACGTTGCCCACTACCTGGAGAAGGTGGCCGGTGCGTACCACCGGTTCTGGGACAACTGCCAGATCCTGCCCAAGGGCGACGAGCCCGTCACCGACCTGACGCACGCCCGGCTCTGGCTGGCCGACGCCACGCGCACGGTCATCGCCAACGGCCTCACGCTGCTGGGCGTCTCCACGCCCGAGCGGATGTAACCGCCAACCCCCCAAGCGCCCCGGGGGCGGTGACGGTCCGTCAGGGCAGTCACCGCCCCTACTCGTAAGGACACCACGATGAGCCGCTCCGCCCACCCCGCCGGTCCCCGCCACGGTGACGTGCTGCCCGAGGGCCACTACCTGGCCCCGCCGAGCGACCTGAACGCGCTCGACCCCAAGGTCTGGTCCCGCACCGTCGACCGGAACACCGACGGCGTCGTCACCGTCGGCGGCCTGGACGTCAAGGCACTGGCCGCCGAGTTCGGCACCCCGGCGTACGTCATGGACGAGGCCGACTTCCGGGCCCGGGCCCGGGCCTGGCGGGACGCCTTCGGCGACGGGGCGGACGTCTACTACGCGGGCAAGGCGTTCCTCTCCAAGGCGATCGTCCGCTGGCTGCACGAGGAGGGGCTGAACCTCGACGTGTGCAGCGCGGGCGAGCTGGCGGTCGCGCTGGCCGCCGGGATGCCGGGGGAGCGGATCGCGCTGCACGGCAACAACAAGTCGCCGGACGAGCTGGAGCAGGCGGTCAAGGCGGGCGTCGGGCACATCGTGGTCGACTCCTACCAGGAGATCGACCGGCTGGCCGCGATCGCGGCCGCCCAGGGGGTCAGGCAGCCGGTGCTGATCCGGGTCACCGTCGGCGTCGAGGCGCACACCCACGAGTTCATCGCCACCGCGCACGAGGACCAGAAGTTCGGTCTCTCGCTGAGCGGCGGCCGGGCCGCCGAGGCGGTCCGGCGCACGCTCGCGCACCCGAGCCTCGAACTGCGCGGCATCCACTCGCAC
The DNA here is from genome assembly GCF_040296785.1 of Kitasatospora sp. NPDC002040. Classification (NCBI taxonomy): domain Bacteria; kingdom Bacillati; phylum Actinomycetota; class Actinomycetes; order Kitasatosporales; family Streptomycetaceae; genus Kitasatospora; species Kitasatospora sp. NPDC002040. The sequence goes on from NZ_JBEOXV010000003.1 coordinate 493,951, forward strand.
ATCGGCTCGCAGATCTTCGACACGGCCGGTTTCGAGGTGGCCGCCCGCCGGGTGGTCGGCCTGCTGGTGCAGGTCAGGGACGAGCACGGGGTCGAGCTGCCCGAGATCGACCTCGGCGGCGGCCTGGGCATCGCGTACACCAGCGAGGACGACCCGCGCACCCCCGCCGAGATCGCCGCCGCACTGGCCGAGATCGTCCGCCGCGAGTGCGCCGCCGCCAGCCTGAACGCGCCGCGCCTGAGCGTGGAGCCGGGCCGGGCGATCGTCGGCCCGACCGCGTTCACGCTGTACGAGGTCGGTACGATCAAGCCACTCGACGGACTGCGCACCTATGTCAGCGTGGACGGCGGCATGTCGGACAACATCCGCACCGCGCTCTACGACGCCGAGTACTCCGTCGCCCTCGTCTCGCGCACCAGCGAGGCCGAGCCGATGCTGGTCCGGGTGGTCGGAAAGCACTGCGAATCCGGCGACATCGTGGTCCGGGACGCCTTCCTGCCCGCCGACCTGACGCCGGGTGACCTGATCGCGGTCCCCGCGACCGGGGCGTACTGCCGCTCGATGGCGAGCAACTACAACCACGCCCTCAAGCCTCCCGTGCTCGCCGTCCAGGACGGTACGGCCCGGGTGATCGTCCGACGCGAGACGGAGGAGGATCTCTTGCGGCTCGATATCGGATGAGGAAATTCTTGTCTCAGAGTCTGGACCAGCCGTAGATATGTGCGGCCGGTCCCCGAGACTGGTACGGACCGAATACCCTGCGGGCGGCGAATGGCGCCGATCGACAACCCGCCGGAAACCCGAGAAAGCAGAGCGGAGTCGGATGATGCGTACGCGCCCGCTGAAGGTGGCGTTGCTGGGCTGTGGTGTGGTGGGCTCCGAGGTGGCGCGCATCATGACGACGGACGCCGCCGACCTCGCCGCGCGGATCGGTGCTCCGGTCGAGCTCGCCGGGGTCGCGGTCCGCCGGGCCGGCCGGGCCCGGGCCGGGGTGCCCGAGCACCTGATCACCACCGACGCCGAGGCGCTGGTGAACCGCGGTGACATCGACGTGGTGATCGAGGTCGTCGGCGGCATCGAGCCGTCCAAGCACCTCATCCTGAGCGCCTTCACCAACGGCGCCTCGGTGGTCTCCGCCAACAAGGCGCTGCTCGCCAAGGACGGTGCCGAGCTGCACGCCGCGGCCGCCGCGGCCGGCGTGGACCTCTACTACGAGGCCGCCGTCGCCGGTGCCATCCCGCTGCTCCGCCCGCTGCGCGAGTCGCTCGCCGGGGACAAGGTGAACCGGGTGCTCGGCATCGTCAACGGCACCACCAACTTCATCATGGACAAGATGGACTCCACCGGCGCCGGGTACTCCGAGGCGCTGGAGGAGGCCACCGCGCTGGGCTACGCCGAGGCCGACCCGACCGCCGACGTGGAGGGCTTCGACGCCGCCGCCAAGGCCGCGATCCTGGCCGGCATCGCCTTCCACACCAAGGTCACCGCCGCGGACGTCTACCGCGAGGGCATCACCGAGGTGACCGCCGCCGACATCGCCTCCGCCAAGGCGATGGGCTGCGTGGTCAAGCTGCTGGCGATCTGCGAGCGCTCCGCCGACGGCGAGTCGGTGACGGCCCGGGTGCACCCCGCGATGCTGCCGCTGAGCCACCCGCTGGCCTCGGTCCGGGAGGCGTACAACGCGGTCTTCGTGGAGGCCGAGGCGGCCGGCCGGCTGATGTTCTACGGCCCCGGCGCCGGTGGCACCCCGACCGCCTCCGCAGTGCTCGGCGACCTGGTCGCGGTCTGCCGCAACAAGGTCAACGGCACCACCGGGCCCGGCGCTTCGGAGTACACCCAGCTCCCGGCCAAGCCGATGGACCAGGTGATCACCCGGTACCACGTCAGCCTGGACGTGGACGACCGCGCGGGCGTGCTGGCCCAGGTGGCCTCCACCTTCGCGGAGCACGGCGTGTCCATCGACACCGTGCGCCAGCAGGGCCGCGACGGCGACGCCTCGCTCGTCGTGGTCACCCACCGCGCCACCGACGCCGCGCTGTCGGCGACGGTCGACAAGCTCCGCGCGCTGGACAGCGTGCGGGACGTGGCCAGCATCATGCGGGTTGAAGGGGAGTAGGAAGCACCATGAACGCCGTCATCCAGAGCGGTCGTACCCACCAGTGGCGCGGCCTCATCGAGGAGTACCGCGACCGTCTGCCGGTCTCCGCCGCCACCCCCGTGGTCACCCTGCTCGAAGGCGGGACGCCGCTCGTCCCCGCCCAGGTGCTCTCCGAGCGCACGGGCTGCGAGGTCTACCTCAAGGTCGAGGGCGCCAACCCGACCGGGTCCTTCAAGGACCGCGGCATGACGATGGCGATCTCCAAGGCCAAGGAGGACGGCGCCCAGGCCGTCATCTGCGCCTCCACCGGCAACACCTCGGCCTCCGCCGCGGCGTACGCGGTGCGGGCCGGGATGGTCTCCGCCGTGCTGGTGCCGCAGGGCAAGATCGCGCTCGGCAAGATGGGCCAGGCCCTGGTGCACGGCGCGAAGATCCTCCAGGTGGACGGAAACTTCGACGACTGCCTCACCCTTGCGCGTGAACTCTCCGAGAAGTACCCGGTGGCGCTGGTCAACTCGGTGAACCCGGTCCGGATCGAGGGCCAGAAGACCGCCGCCTTCGAGATCGTCGACATGCTCGGCGACGCCCCCGACATCCACGTCCTCCCGGTCGGCAACGCGGGCAACATCACCGCCTACTGGAAGGGCTACACCGAGTACGCCAAGGACGGCCTCAGCTCGCGGAACCCGCGGATGTGGGGCTTCCAGGCCTCCGGCTCGGCCCCGATCGTGGACGGCGCCCCGGTGCTGAAGCCGCAGACCATCGCGACCGCGATCCGGATCGGCAACCCGGCCTCCTGGGACTTCGCGCTCGCCGCGCGGGACGAGTCGGGCGGCCTGATCGACAAGGTGACGGACCGTCAGATCCTCTCGGCGTACCGTCTGCTGGCCGCGCAGGAGGGCGTCTTCGTGGAGCCCGCCTCGGCCGCCTCGGTGGCGGGCCTGCTGGCCAAGGCCGAGGCCGGCCTGGTCGACCCCGGTCAGCGGATCGTCTGCACCGTGACCGGCAACGGCCTGAAGGACCCGGACTGGGCGGTGGCCGGCGCGCCGCAGCCGCAGATCGTGCCGATCGACCCGGAGACGGCCGCCCGCCGGCTCGGGCTGCTGGACTGACGGGCTGTCAACAAGTGGGCCGACTCTTTCGGGGGTCGGCCCCAGTTGTTTATCGGGGGCAGCGATTTCTGCCCGAGCAGGCCGACTTGCAGGCGGTATTGCCGCCCTTTTCCGCACAATTTCCGGCCAGATCCGGCAACACGGCAGATCGGAGGGGTGCGGGGTGTACCGCTGTGGAACCTCTCTTCGATAGTCTGGTCAGCAGCGGGCCGCGCCGTGCGCCGCGCCCGCCCCGCCGGGGTGCAGGTCGAATGAGCCCCGCACACGTACCACCGCAGGCCCGCCCCCAATCGGGCCGTCACCTCCCAGGAGAGTCCCACCACCATGGCTGGTCCCGCGTTCCGTGCTGCCGCCGTCCGGGTCCGGGTTCCCGCGACCAGTGCCAACCTCGGCCCCGGCTTCGACGCCTTCGGACTCGCCCTGGGTCTCTACGACGACGTGGTGGTCCGGGTCGCCGACTCCGGCCTCTCGGTGGACATCGCCGGTGAGGGCGCGGCCACCCTGCCGCGCGACGAACGGCATCTGATGATCCGTTCGATGCGCGCCGCCTTCGACCGCCTCGGCGGCCAGCCGCGCGGCCTGGAGGTGGTCTGCGCCAACCGGATACCGCACGGCCGTGGCCTCGGCTCCTCCTCCGCCGCGATCTGCGCCGGCATCGTCGCCGCCCGCGCGGTCACCATCGGCGGTCCGAGCGCGCTCGACGACGACGCCCTGCTGGCCCTCGCCTCCGAGCTGGAGGGCCACCCCGACAACGTCGCCGCCTGCCTGCGCGGCGGTTTCACCATCGCCTGGACGGACGAGGACGCCGCCCGGGCGGTCCGGCTGGAGCCGTCCGAGCAGGTCGTCCCGGTGGTCTTCATCCCGTCGACCGAGGTGCTCACCGAGACCGCCAGGGGCCTGCTGCCGAAGACCGTCCCGCTCTCCGACGCCGCCGTCAACGCCGGGCGGGCCGCCCTGCTGGTGGAGGCGCTGACCAACCGCCCCGAGCTGCTGCTGGCCGCCACCGAGGACCGGCTGCACCAGGACTACCGCGCCTCCGCGATGCCCGAGAGCGCCGGCCTGGTCGGCGCCCTGCGGGCCGAGGGCATCCCGGCCGTGATCTCCGGCGCGGGCCCCACCGTGCTCGCCCTCGCGGACGAGGCGAACGCCGAGAAGCTGCTGAGCTTCGCAGGTGAGGGCTTCGCCGCGCACCGGCTCCGGCTCGACGGGACGGGCGCCGCCGTACTGCCGCTGGACGGCTGAGCAAGACGGTCGCACGGACACGATTGACGAGAACGGGGCCGGGGAATGTCTCAGGGGGTCGGTAGTGTTAACCTCATTGCTGCACCAGGTGCCCTCCGGGGTGCCGTGCGCCACGTCCCGATCCCGAGCCTCCGCTGCTGCGGCCAGTCCGCACGTGTGGAGCCGTGGACGAACGGGACCACGATTCTCCGGGAGCCCTCCGCAGCGCGTACGCAGCCTGCCTGCGCGAATGCGGCCGTTTCCCGAAGCCGTGACGGCACCTGACTCCCTCCCGCGGCTCCTGCACTAGAGGCACGCCCGGACGGGACCCGGCCACCGTCACGCGACGGGGGCCCGGGTATCGCAGGCAGCGGGGTCGGCGAGACCGATCCGCGCCACTCCGCACCACAGTGCACATCGCAGCTCTTCCCCGACTGGCAGCGCCATTCGGGGGATCACCGCCTCGGACCGGCGCAGTCAAGCGTTGGTCAGGACAGCACAACCGGTCGCCGAGCCAGACAGGCCGACGTCCGCTCCAGGGAAGGACCCTTAGTGAGCGACTCCACCGATCTGATGGGCGCGCGCCCCGACGCCGACGCGTCAGACACCGCCGCCCCGGCGGCTCCGGCCAAGCGCCGCCGTACCGCCGCCGCGGGCCTTGACGGCCTGGTCCTGGCCGAGCTGCAGAAGCTCGCCTCGACCCTCGGGATCAGCGGTACCGGCCGTCTCCGCAAGAGCCAGCTGATTGACGCCATCAAGGAGAAGAGCGGCGGTGACCCGCTGCTGGCGGGTGCTGCCGCCCCGGCCGCTCCCGCCAAGCGGGCCGCCAAGGCCGCGGCTCCGGCCGCCGCCGAGGCGCCCGCCGCCGAGGAGAAGCCCGCCCGCCGGACCCGGGCCGCCGCCGCTGCGGCCGCCCCGGCCGCCGAGCCGCAGACCCAGATCGAGATCCCGGTCCAGGCCGCCGCCGAGACCGCGGCCCCGGCCCGGGCCGAGCGCACCCGCCGCCGGGCCACCTCGGCCGCCGGCGCCCCGACCGCCGAGGCCGCTGCGGCCACCGCGGCCGCCGCCGACTCGACCGCCACCGCGGTCGCCGAGGCCCGTACCGACGCCCGCACCCTCGACGCCGAGGGCCGCACCGAGACCCGTCGGGACCGCCGGGACCGTCGGGACCGCCGCGAGGGCGGCGAGCGCACCGAGGCGACCGAGGGCCAGACCGGCCAGGCCGCGCAGGACGGCGACAGCCGCGAGTCCCGCAGGGACCGCCGCAACCGCCGTGACCGCACCGACCGTCCGGAGCGCGGCGAGCGCCAGCAGGGCCAGCAGGTCCAGCAGGAGAGCGCCCCGCAGCAGAACCGCCAGCCCCAGGGCGGCGGCCAGCAGCAGGCCGGCGGCTACGACGACGACGAGTTCGGCGACGGCCGTCGCGGCCGCCGCGGCCGCTACCGCGACCGCCGGGGCCGCGGCACCCGGGGCGAGCGCTTCGAGGCCGGCCCGGCCGAGGTCCAGGTCAACGACGACGATGTGCTGATCCCGGTCGCGGGCATCCTGGACATCCTCGACAACTACGCCTTCGTCCGGACCTCCGGCTACCTGCCCGGTTCGAACGACGTCTACGTCTCGCTCGCCCAGGTCCGCAAGAACGGCCTGCGCAAGGGTGACGCGATCACCGGTGCGGTGCGCCAGCCCAAGGACGGCGAGCGCCGCGAGAAGTTCAACGCCATGGTGCGGCTGGACTCCGTCAACGGCATGGACCCGGAGAGCGGCCGCAACCGCCCCGAGTTCGGCAAGCTGACCCCGCTCTACCCGCAGGAGCGTCTGCGGCTGGAGACCGACCCGGGCATCCTGACCACCCGGATCATCGACCTGGTGTCGCCGATCGGCAAGGGCCAGCGCGGTCTGATCGTCGCCCCGCCGAAGACCGGCAAGACGATGATCATGCAGGCGATCGCCAACGCGATCACCCACAACAACCCCGAGTGCCACCTGATGGTCGTCCTGGTCGACGAGCGTCCGGAAGAGGTCACCGACATGCAGCGGTCGGTGAAGGGCGAGGTCATCTCCTCGACCTTCGACCGCCCGGCCGAGGACCACACGGTCGTCGCCGAGCTGGCGATCGAGCGCGCCAAGCGCCTGGTCGAGCTGGGCCACGACGTGGTCATCCTGCTCGACTCGATCACCCGCCTGGGCCGTGCCTACAACCTGGCGGCGCCGGCCTCCGGCCGCATCCTGTCCGGTGGTGTCGACTCGACCGCGCTCTACCCGCCGAAGAAGTTCTTCGGCGCCGCGCGCAACATCGAGAACGGCGGCTCGCTGACCATCCTCGCCACCGCGCTGGTGGAGACCGGCTCGCGGGCCGACGAGGTGGTCTTCGAGGAGTTCAAGGGCACCGGCAACATGGAGCTCAAGCTCGACCGCAAGCTCTCCGACAAGCGGATCTTCCCGGCCGTCGACGTCGACGCCTCCAGCACCCGCAAGGAGGAAATCCTGCTGGGCAGCGAGGAGTTGGCCATCACCTGGAAGCTCCGCCGGGTGCTGCACGCGCTCGACTCGCAGCAGGCGATCGAGCTGCTGCTGGACAAGATGAAGCAGACCAAGAGCAACGCCGAGTTCCTGATGGTGATCGCCAAGAACACCCCCGGCCAGGACTGACCTCCCGGCTGGACCCGAAGCCCCGGACCGCAACCGCGGTCCGGGGCTTCGGCGTCTTCTCAGCACGAGTCAAGAAACGGACTAATCGGTATCTCATTCGCCTATGCTCAGAATGAAGGTCATACCGACCAAGCCCCAGATGCTGAGGACGAGACGCTATGGCCGAGCACCGACGCAAGACCCTGAGCCGGCGGATACGCCTGCGCAGGACCATCGTGTGCGCCGTGGCGGGGCTGCTGGTGCTCGGCGGCGGCGCGGCGGGGTACGCGTACTGGAAGCTCAACGGGAACATCAAGAGCGTCGACATCAACGCCCAGCTGGGCACCGCCCGGCCGCCCGCCTCGACCAACGGCTCGTTCAACGTGCTGGTGCTGGGCTCGGACTCGCGGCAGGGCAAGAACGGGGACCTGGCCGGCGGTGACGCCGACGGCACCGCCCGCTCGGACACCGCGATGGTGGTGCACGTCAACCAGGCGCACACGCAGGCCGAGGTGGTCTCGATCCCCCGGGACACCCTGGTGGCCCGGCCCGCCTGCACGGCGGTCGGCGGGAAGGCCGCGCCCGCCGCGCGGAGCGTGATGTTCAACACCGCGTACGAGGTCGGCGGCCCGGCCTGTGCGGTGAAGACCACCGAGCAGCTCACCGGGCTGCGGATGGACCACTACGTCGAGGTCGACTTCGCCGGCTTCGCGAGCTTCATCGACGCCATCAACGGGGTCACGGTGACCACCGCGGTGGCGATCGACGACAAGGACAGCGGGCTGCACCTGGGGGCCGGTACGCACCGGCTGAACGGCGACCAGGCGCTCGCCTTCGTCCGGACCAGGCACGGCGTCGGCGACGGCAGCGACCTCGGCCGGATCGAGCTGCAGAAGCAGATGGTGAAGTCGATCCTGACCCAGGTGAAGAGCCTGGGGCTGGCCGCCAACCCGGCCAGGCTCTGGTCGGTCGGGGACAAGCTCACCAAGAGCATCACCACCGACTCCGAGCTGGCCTCGGTGAGCGCACTGGTCGGTCTGGCCAACACCCTCGAACCGATCGGCCCGGACAACCTGAGCATGGTCACCCTGCCCGTCGTGACCGCCCCCAGCGACCCGAACCGGGTGATCCCGGCCGAACCCCGGGCGGCCGAGCTGTGGAAGGCCCTGGCGGCGGACCGGGCGGTCCCGGAGTCGGTGCTCAGCACCCAGCCGACCAACCCGGCCCAGGCACCCGCCTCCAAGGCATAGCCGGAATACCGGAGGACCGCACTCGGTTTGGGAAGAAGCGGTCAGTCCTGGCAGACTGGTCCGTCGGTCCCGGTTCACGTGCGGCTGTCAGCTGCCGACCCGGTGCCCTCCCGAACCTAGGAGAACCCCTTGAAGCCCAACGTTCACCCCGAGTACGTGGTCACCAACGTGACCTGCACCTGCGGCGCCGAGTTCACCACCCGCTCGACCGAGACCAGTGGCGTCATTCGCGCCGAGGTCTGCTCGCAGTGCCACCCGTTCTACACCGGCAAGCAGAAGATCCTCGACACCGGTGGCCGTGTCGCCCGCTTCGAGGCCCGCTTCGGCAAGAAGCTCTCCGCGAAGCAGGACTAGCGCCCGTACGGCGCCGGTCCCGGTCGTTCCCGCGTACGCGCGGGGGCGTTCGGACCGGCGCCGTTGGCGTCTCCCCACCACCTCCAGGCCCGGCACCCAGCAGACCCGGCAGCAGACCCAGCGGAAGTAGGCCCCCCGATGTTCGAGGCAGTCGCAGAGCTCCTCACCGAGCACGCCGCCCTCGAGGAGAGGCTGGCCGACCCCTCGGTCCACGCCGACCAGGCGAACGCGCGCAAGCTCTCCAAGCGCTACGCGGAGCTGACCCCGATCACCCGCACCTACCGGGCCTGGCTCCTGGCCGGCGAGGACATCGAGGCCGCCCGCGAACTCGCGCAGGAGGACTCGGACTTCATCGCGGAGATGAAGTCCTCGGAGGCCCGGCGCGACGAGCTGACGGAGGAGCTGCGGCTCCTCCTGGTCCCGCGCGACCCCAACGACGAGAAGGACGTCATCCTGGAGGTCAAGGCGGGTGAGGGCGGCGAGGAGTCCGCGCTGTTCGCCGGCGACCTGCTCCGGATGTACCTGCGGTTCGCCGAGCGGGTGGGTTGGAAGACCGAGATCATCGACGCCAACGAGTCCGACCTCGGCGGCTACAAGGACGTCTCGGTGGCCGTGAAGACCAAGGGCAACCCCGAGCCCGGCCTCGGCGTCTGGGCCCGGCTCAAGTACGAGGGCGGCGTGCACCGGGTGCAGCGCGTCCCCGCCACCGAGTCGCAGGGCCGGATCCACACCTCGGCGGCCGGCGTGCTGGTCACGCCCGAGGCCGAGGAGGTCGAGGTCGAGGTCGTCGCCAACGACCTGCGGATCGACGTCTACCGCTCCTCCGGCCCCGGCGGGCAGTCCGTCAACACCACCGACTCCGCGGTCCGGATCACCCACCTGCCGACCGGTATCGTGGCGTCCTGCCAGAACGAGAAGAGCCAGCTGCAGAACAAGGAGCAGGCGATGCGCATCCTGCGTTCGCGGCTGCTGGCCGCGGCACAGGAGGCGGCCGAGCAGGAGGCCTCCGACGCCCGGCGCAGCCAGGTCCGCACCGTGGACCGCTCCGAGCGCATCCGGACGTACAACTTCCCGGAGAACCGCATCTCGGACCACCGCACCGGCTTCAAGTCGTACAACCTGGACCAGGTCCTGGACGGCGAGCTCAACGCGGTGATCCAGTCCTGCGTGGACGCCGACGCGGCGGCCAAGCTGGCCGCCGCCGCCCAGGAGAACTGACCGGACAAGGGGTGTACGGATGAACCTGCTGCTCGCGGAGGTGGCCCAGGCCACCCAGCGGTTGGCCGCGGCCGGGGTGCCGTCGCCGCGCTTCGACGCGGAGGAACTCGCCGCACACGTCCACAACGTCAAGCGCAGCCAGCTGCACACGGTGAAGGACGGCGACTTCGACGCCCGGTACTGGGAGGCCATCTCCCGGCGGGAGGCGCGCGAGCCGCTCCAGCACATCACCGGCCGGGCGTTCTTCCGGTACCTGGAGCTGGAGGTCGGTCCCGGCGTGTTCGTGCCCCGGCCCGAGACCGAGTCGGTGGTCGAGTGGGCCATAGACGCCGTCCGCGACATGGACGTCGCCGAGCCGCTGGTGATCGACCTCTGCACCGGCTCCGGCGCGATCGCGCTGGCGCTGGCCCAGGAGCTGCCGCGCTCCACCGTGCACGCCTTCGAGCTGGACGAGGGCGCGATGAAGTACACCCGCCGCAACATCGCCGCCAGCACCGACCGGGCCCGGGTCACCCTGCACGCGGGTGACGCCACCCGCGCGTTCGAGGACGACCGCTCCTGGGACGGCCGGTTCGACCTGGTGATCAGCAACCCGCCGTACATCCCGCTCACCGAGTGGGAGTACGTGGCACCCGAGGCCCGCGACCACGACCCGCAGATGTCGCTGTTCTCCGGCGAGGACGGCCTCGACACCATCCGCGGCATCGAGCGGGTCGCCGCCCGGCTGCTGCGGCCCGGGGGAGTCGTGGTGATCGAGCACGCCGACACCCAGGGCGGACAGGTGCCGTGGGTGTTCCGCGAGGAGAGCGGCTGGACCGACGCCGCCGACCACCGGGACCTGAACAACCGGCCGCGCTTCACCACCGCCCGCAAGGCGTCGTTGTGACCGTGGCAGTGACGACCAGTCAGTTTTCCGAGAGGGGACCGCACCGATGAGCCGCCGCTACGACTGCGCCGATGCAGGCGATCGTGAGACCGGGCTGCGCGAGGCCGCTTCGGCGATCCGCCGGGGTGAGCTGGTCGTGCTGCCGACCGACACCCTGTACGGGATCGGTGCGGACGCGTTCAGCCCGGAGGCCGTGGCCGCCCTGCTGGACGCCAAGGGCCGGGGCCGGAACATGCCCTCCCCGGTGCTGGTCGGCTCGCCGACCACGCTGCACGGGCTGGTCACGGACTTCTCCGAGCAGGCCTGGGAGCTGGTCGACGCGTTCTGGCCGGGCGGGCTGACCCTGGTCGCCAAGCACCAGCCGTCGCTGCGCTGGGACCTCGGCGACACCCGGGGCACCGTCGCGGTCCGGATGCCGCTGCACCCCGTCGCGCTCGAACTGCTGAACAACGTCGGCCCGATGGCGGTCTCCAGCGCCAACCGGACCGGCGGCCCCTCGCCGTCCACCTGCGACGACGCCTTCACCCAGCTCGGCGACTCGGTCTCGGTCTACCTGGACGGCGGCAACGCCGACTTCGGGCAGGCCTCGTCCATCGTCGACGTCACGGGCAAGGTCCCGGTCCTGCTGCGGGCCGGCGCGATCAGCGCCGAGCAGCTGAGGGAGGTCGTACCCGACCTGGAGGCCGGCAGTTGACAGCGGCCTCGCTGCACGGCGCCGGCCCCGGCCTCGGCATACCCGCGTACGTCACGGTCTCGCCGCGGCCGCTCGACTCGTTCCGGATCCTCTTCGTCTGCACCGGCAACGTCTGCCGCTCGCCGATCGCCGAGCGGCTGACCCGGCACGAGCTGGACAGCAGGCTGGCGGACTTCGCCGGCCGGATCGTGGTGGAGAGCGCCGGGACCTGGGGGCACGAGGGCGCCCCGATGGAGGCGCACGCCGCCACCGTGCTCGGTGAGTACGGGGTCGGCGCCGACGGCTTCGCCGGGCGTGAACTGCTCGACGAGCACGTGATCGACGCCGACCTGGTGCTCACCGCGACGCTCGACCACCGGGCGCAGGTGATCTCGATGGGGCACGCGGCCGGGCTGCGGACCTTCACCCTGAAGGAGTTCACCCGGCTGGTCCGGCGGATCGACCCGTCCACGCTGCCGGACCCCCGGGGCGGCGACCAGGTCACCGAGCGGGCCCGCGCCCTGGTCCGGGCGGCCGCCGCGCTGCGCGGGTGGCTGCTCGCCGCGACCCCGGAGTCCGACGAGGTCGACGACCCGTACGGCGCCCCGATCGGCATGTTCCGCAACTGCGGCGAGGAGATATTCGACGCCCTCGACCCCGTGGTGACGGCCCTGACCGGGGTCACCCACCGCAGCCACTAGGGGTCGGTGGCAGGGCACCCGGCACGAGGTGCGGCCCGGGCGGGTGTATTGACGGGCCGTAGGGCAGGCGGCGGCCTAGGCTGGGTGGTGCCGCCCGAAATGTCCGCTGCCCGGGAGCCTTGCCATGACCGTGATCCATGATGTGCAGCTCTCCTGGACCGCCCCCGCGCCGCTGCGCGAGGCGGACCCGCAACTCGCCGACCTGCTGGCCGCCGAGGCCGGCCGCCGGGCCGAGACGCTGCAGCTGCTCGCGGGGGAGAACCTCGCCACCCCGGCCGTGCTGGCGGCCCTGACCGGCCCGCTGGTGGACAAGTACGCCGAGGGCTACCCGGGGCACCGGCACCACAGCGGCTGTGCGCTCGCGGACGCCGCCGAGCTGCTCGCGGTCGACCGGGCCAAGCGGCTGTTCGCCGCCGAACACGCCAACGTCCAGCCCCGGTCCGGGACTTCGGCGATGCTGGCGGCCTACGCGGCGCTGCTGCGGCCGGGCGACCTGGTGCTGGCGATGTCGCTGGAGCACGGCGGCCACCTGAGCTGCGGCTCGCGGGCGAACTTCTCCGGCCGGTGGTTCGACTTCATCGGGTACGGGGTGCGCGAGCAGGACCAGCTGGTCGACTACGACCAGGTCAGGGAGTTGGCGAAGCTGCACCGGCCGAAGGCGATCGTGGCGGGCGGGATCTCCTACCCCCGGCACCTGGACTGGGCCGCGTTCCGGGAGATCGCCGACGAGGTGGACGCCTATCTGATCGCGGACACCGCGCAGACCACCGGCCTGGTCGCGGCGGGTCTGGCGCCGAGCCCGGTGCCGTACGCGGACGTCACGGTGGCGGCCACCCACAAGCTGCTGCGCGGGCCGCGCGGCGGGCTGCTGCTCTGTTCGGAGCAGCTGGCGGGGCGGGTGGACCGGGCGGTGTTCCCGTTCAGCCAGGGCGGGGCGGCGATGAACGAGGTGGCGGCCAAGGCGGTGGCGTTCGCGCAGGCGGCCACGCCGGAGTTCGGCGCGTACCTGCGGCGCGCGGTGGATGGTGCACGCTCCCTGGCCGCGGCGCTCGGCGCGGCGGGCGCGCCGCCGCTGACCGGTGGCACCGACACCCAGCTGGTGACGGCGGACGTCGGGCGGCTCGGGCTGACCGGGGTGGAGGCCGAGCGCCGGTGCTCGGCGGCCGGACTGATGCTCGGCAAGTGCGCACTCCCGTACGATCCGGCCCCGCCGGCCGAGACCTCGGGTATCCGTTTGGGCACAGCTGCGGTGGCGGCCCAGGGGATGGCGGTGGAGGGCATGGCGGAGGTCGGCGAACTGATCGGACGCCTGCTCAGCGGGGGTGCGCCGGCCGAGATCGGGGCCCGGGTCAGGGAGCTGGCGGCCGCGCTCGCGGCAAACTGACGGACCGGAACACCCGGGAAGGCGAACCGCGATGCACATGCGGCGCGTCCGACTCAATAAGGTGTGCTCCGTGGCGACGCACCTCGAATCCCGGGCAATCACGGGGGTACCTTCGGTACCCACCCGTCGGACCGTCGCGCAGGAGGTCAGTGGTGCGTGAGTATCTGCTGGTCCTGTTCGTGACGGCCGCGGTCACCTACCTGCTGACCGGGCCGGTCCGGAAGTTCGCGATCGTGGCCGGCGCCATGCCGCCGGTCAGAGCCCGGGACGTGCACCGGGAGCCGACGCCCCGGCTGGGCGGGATCGCGATGTTCGGCGGTCTGTGCGCCGGGCTGGCGGTCGCGTCCCAGCTGACCCACCTGGGCAACCTGTTCATCCAGAGCGCGGACATCCGGGCCCTGCTGGCCGGGGCCGGGATCATGTGGCTGCTCGGCGTGCTGGACGACAAGTGGGGCGTGGACGCCCTGGTGAAGCTCGGCGGCCAGATGATCGCCGCCGGTGTGATGGTCTGGCAGGGCGTCACGGTGATCTCGATCCCGGTGCCCGGCGTCGGCCCGGTCTCGGTCACCCCGACCATGGGCATGGTCATCTCGGTCACGCTGGTGGTCGTGATGGTCAACGCGGTGAACTTCATCGACGGCCTGGACGGCCTGGCCGGCGGCATGGTCTGCATCGCGGCGATGGCGTTCTTCCTCTACTCGTACCGGCTCTGGTACGGCTACGGCATCAACGACGCGGCCCCCGCCGTGTTGTTCAGCGCCCTGCTGATCGGGATGTGCCTGGGCTTCCTGCCGCACAACCTGCACCCGGCCCGGATCTTCATGGGCGACTCGGGCTCGATGATGCTCGGTCTGATGCTGGCGGTGTCCGCGATCTCGATCACCGGCCGGGTCGACCCCGACCTGATCACCGATCAGACCGGTTCGCAGACCGCCACGGTGCACGAGCTGGTGCCGATCTACATTCCGCTGCTGCTCCCGCTGACCGTGATCGCGCTGCCGCTGGCCGACCTGCTGCTCGCGGTGGTCCGCCGGACCTGGGCGGGCAAGTCCCCGTTCGCGGCGGACAAGCAGCACCTGCACCACCGGCTGCTGGAGGTCGGGCACTCGCACAGCCGGGCCGTGCTGATCATGTACTTCTGGGCCGCGCTGATCGCCTTCGGCACGGTGGCCTTCTCGGTGCCGGGCCGGGGCCGGACCCTGGTGCTCGGGCTGGCCGGGCTCTGCCTGCTCGGCATCGTGGTGCTGATGATGCCCCGGTTCCGCCCGCGCGCCCCCCACGCGGTGCAGGCCTTCGTGCCGCCGCGCTACCGCAAGGAGTCCGTGACCGCGGCCGACGCCCCGGCCATGGCGGAGCTCTCGGCCGACGACAAGGAGCTGCTCGTCCGGCTCGGCACCGGCGCCACGGCGGTCGGCGGCCGGAGCGACTCGCAGGGCTGAACGGCCGTCAACTCCCTTCACCCGTACGGCGGCACTGTTGAGCCGTCGGTGTGACAGGTACCACACGTCCATGGTAAAGCTCTCATCAAATAGTTTGTGATACCGTTCACGAGTACCGAGAACGCGCCGAAAGACCTGACAGGTGGAGGACTTCCGTCCCTGGTCGGTCTCCCTCGACGGGATCGCCGTCGAGCCGGCGAACCATGGCTGACGTCCTCGGTGCGGTGCCACCACCGCGTCCCAAGCGCCGTCCCCCCGTTTCTCGACATGCCGCCGGAGTTGCCGACATGCCGTCCCACGACGCCCGGATCCCGTTCCGCGGCGCCGCAATCTCCACTGCGGCCGCCGGAGTTGTCGCCACCGCGATCTCCACCGCACTCGTGGGGACGAAGGGCCTGATCGGCGCTCTCGCCGCGACGCTGCTGGTGCTGGCCTTCTTCATCTTCGGTCAGGTCGCGCTCGACCGCCTGACCAGGAACAACCCGCACATGCTGATGGCCGGCGCGCTGCTGGTCTACACCACCCAGATCCTGCTGGTGGGCATCGTGCTCGCGGTGTTCAAGGACACCTCACTGTTCAACACCAAAGCGTTCGCTTTCACGCTGCTCGGCTGCGTTCTGATCTGGACTGCGGTCCAGGTCCGCGCCGGGATGAAGGCCAAGCTCTACTACGTGCAGAACGACTCCTCGGACCAGAAGGACAGCAGGCCGTGACCGGCTCCGGCTGTCCCTCGCACGAGGGGGGCGGTGTTTATGCCGTCCTGACGGACTGCTATCGTCCGTCGCGACGAACGAGTACGGGACGTGGCCAGGTCTCTCCGCACGGCGGACGGATCGCCCCCCGGACTCACACAGTCTTCAACGATCCCGCGGCACCGGACGACGCCGCGCCGGGTCGGCGAGATACCCATCAAGTTCCAGTGCCGCACCGTGGCCGCAGGCCGCGCCGACACACCGAGGTTGCCGTAACCATGCGTCATGACGAAGGAGTCTGTGGTGAGTGCTGAACTCACGTTGCTCGCCTCTGGGGGCAACTGCCACTTCAGTGACCATGGATGCGGATTCCCCGCTCCCGGCCTGAACGAGTTCCAGTTCGAGCCGATCTTCACGATCGGGAGCCTCGAGTTCAACAAGCCGATGCTCCTGTCGTTCATCTGTGCCTTTCTGGTGATCGGCTTCTTCTGGGCGGCGTTCGCCAGGCCGAAGCTGGTCCCGGGCAAGCTGCAGCTGGTCGGTGAGATCGGCTACGACTTCGTCAAGCGGTCCATCGTGCTGGAGACGATCGGCAAAAAGGGCGAGAAGTACGTCCCGATGCTGGTCTCGATGTTCTTCTTCATCTGGATCATGAACATCATGTCGATCATCCCGTTCGCACAGTTCCCTGTGATGGCGGCGATCGCGTTCCCGGCCGGTCTGGCTGCGGTGGTCTGGTTCACCTACATGTTCCTGACCTTCAAGAAGCACGGCTTCGTCGGCGGCTTCAAGAACCTGTGCTGGCCGTCGGGCATCCCCGGCTGGGTCATGTTCATCCTGGTGCCGATCGAGTTCTTCTCGAACATCTTCGTGCGCCCCTTCACGCTCGCGGTCCGAGCCTTCGCGAACATGTTCGCCGGCCACCTGCTGATCGTGATGTTCTCCATCGCCTCCTGGTACCTGCTCAGCCCGAGCCTGGGCGCGCTGTACGGCTCGGTCTCCTTCGTGGTGACCGTCGGCCTGACCGCCTTCGAGCTGCTGGTCCAGTTCCTGCAGGCCTACATCTTCGTGATGCTGGCCAGCAGCTACATCGCCGGTGCCCTCGAAGAAGCGCACTGACCCGCTGTAGCACCCCGCCCGACTCCTCCTCGTACTCCCGGTGGCCAACCACCGCCGGTTCACACCCCGAAAAGGACAAGCTGAAATGGCACAGCTCGCTGAGCTCGTCGGTTCCATCGCCTCCGTCGGTTACGGTCTCGCCGCGATCGGCCCCGGCATCGGTGTTGGTCTCATCTTCGGCAACGGCGTCCAGGCCATGGCCCGTCAGCCCGAGGCTGCCGGCCTGATCCGTTCCAACATGTTCATCGGCTTCGCGCTGACCGAGGCGCTCGCCCTCATCGGCATCGTCATGCCGTTCGTCTTCGGCACCGGCAGCTAATTCCTCGTAATTACTGTCGTAGCCCCATTCGACGAAAGGTTCAGATATGAGCGCCTCCGTGGCACTCCTCCTCGCGGAGGAGGGGGAGAAGATGAATCCCCTTCTCCCCGCGTGGCCCGAGGTCATCATCGGCCTGCTCTGCTTCTTCATCGTCTTCGGCATCCTCGGCAAGAAGCTCCTGCCCAGCATCGAAAAGGTGCTGGCGGACCGTCGGGACGCGATCGAGGGCGGCATGGAGCGCGCGGACGCTGCTCAGGCCGAGGCCCAGGCCCTGCTTGAGCAGTACCGTGCCGAGCTCTCCGAGGCGCGTCACGAGGCCGCTCGTATCAACGAGCAGGCTCGTGAGCAGGGCGCTGCCCTGATCGCCGAGATGCGCGAGGAGGGCCAGCGTCAGCGCGAGGCCATCGTCGCCGCCGGCCACGCGCAGATCGAGGCCGACAAGAAGCAGGCGACTGCCGTCCTGCGTCAGGACGTCGGCTCGCTCGCCTCGCAGCTCGCCTCCCGCATCGTCGGCGAGTCCCTCGAGGACTCCGCCCGGCAGAGTGGCGTGATCGACCGCTTCCTGGACGACCTGGAGGCCAAGGCCTCTGCGGCTCAGGGTGCGTCCAAGTGATCGGCGCCAGCCGTGAGGCCCTGGCCGCCGGCCGGGAGAACCTCGAGAGCCTGACCGACAACACCTCGGTGGACGTCGCCAAGCTCGCCCAGGAGCTGACCTCCGTGACGGCGCTGCTGGACCGCGAGGTCACGCTGCGCCGGGTGCTGACCGACCCCTCGCGGTCCGGTCAGGACAAGGCCCAGCTGGTCGGCTCGCTGCTGGCCGGCCAGGTCTCCGGCGAGACCGTCGACCTGGTCTCCGGCCTGGTCCGGTCCCGCTGGTCGGGTGGCCGTGACTTCGCGGACGCGGTCGAGGAACTCGCCGCCTACGCCGAGATCATCGCCGCCGACAAGGCGGGTCAGCTGGACGACGTCGAGGACGAGCTGTTCCGTTTCGGACGGATCGTCAGCGCCTCGCACGAGCTGCGCAGCGGTCTCACCGAGCCGAAGGCCGGTTCCGTCGCCAAGGCGGAGCTGATCAAGAAGCTGCTCGGCGGCCGCGCCAACGCGGGCACCGTCCGACTGGTCAGCACCCTGGTCACCAACCCGCGTGGCCGTAGCCTGGAGCAGGGCCTGGAGTCCTACTCCAAGCTCGCCGCAGCCCGGCGTGGTCGCGTGGTGGCCCTGGTCACCACCGCCGTTCCGCTCTCGGACGGTCAGAAGGACCGGCTGGGCAGCGCCCTGGGCCGGCTCTACGGCCGCCAGGTGCACCTGAACATCGACGTGGACCCCACGGTCCAGGGCGGTGTCCGGGTGCAGATCGGTGACGAGATCATCGACGGCACCGTGTCGAGCCGCCTCGAAGGCGCTCGCCAGGCCCTCGAAGGCTGACGACCCACCAGCATCATCCGACCCTCGGTCGGGAACCGGCCCCTCGGGGCCGGCAAATCGTACGGCCGGTTCGCATGACCCGGCCGAGAGTCGAATACTTGCGGCCCTCAATGGCGGGCCGAGGATCGCAAACTAGGAGAGCAGGGAAGCCTGATGGCGGAGCTTACGATCCGTCCGGAGGAGATCCGGGACGCGCTGGCCGACTTTGTCCAGTCGTACCAGCCGGACGCCGCCTCGCGTGAAGAGGTCGGTACGGTCACCGAGGCCATGGACGGTATTGCCAAGGTCGAGGGCCTTCCCTCGGTCATGGCCAACGAGCTGCTGAAGTTCGAGGACGGCACCCTCGGCCTCGCGCTGAACCTCGACACCCGCGAGATCGGTGTCGTCGTCCTCGGCGAGTTCAGCGGCATCGAAGAGGGTCAGACGGTGCACCGCACCGGCGAGGTCCTCTCCGTCCCGGTCGGCGAGGGCTACCTCGGCCGTGTCGTGGACCCGCTGGGCAACCCGATCGACGGCCTGGGCGACATCGCCTCCACCGGCCGTCGCGCGCTGGAGCTGCAGGCCCCGGGCGTCATGGTCCGCAAGTCGGTGCACGAGCCGATGCAGACCGGCATCAAGGCCATCGACGCGATGACCCCGATCGGCCGCGGCCAGCGCCAGCTGATCATCGGCGACCGCCAGACCGGCAAGACCGCGGTGGCGATCGACACGATCATCAACCAGCGTGACAACTGGAACTCGGGCGACCCGTCGAAGCAGGTCCGCTGCATCTACGTCGCCGTGGGCCAGAAGGGCTCCACCATCGCGTCCGTCCGCGGCGCCCTGGAGGAGGCCGGCGCGCTGGAGTACACCACCATCGTGGCTGCTCCCGCCTCGGACCCGGCCGGCTTCAAGTACCTCGCCCCGTACACCGGTTCGGCCATCGGCCAGGAGTGGATGTACGACGGCAAGCACGTCCTCATCATCTTCGACGACCTGTCGAAGCAGGCCGAGGCGTACCGCTCCGTGTCGCTGCTGCTCCGTCGTCCGCCGGGCCGCGAGGCCTACCCGGGTGACGTCTTCTACCTGCACTCCCGCCTGCTGGAGCGTTGCGCGAAGCTCGGCGACGCGCTGGGCGCGGGCTCGATGACCGGTCTGCCGATCATCGAGACCAAGGCCAACGACGTGTCGGCGTACATCCCGACCAACGTCATCTCCATCACCGACGGCCAGATCTTCCTGGAGTCCGACCTGTTCAACGCCGGCATCCGCCCGGCCGTGAACGTCGGTATCTCGGTCTCCCGCGTCGGTGGCTCGGCCCAGATCAAGGCGATGAAGTCGGTCGCCGGCCGTCTGCGCCTGGACCTGGCCCAGTACCGCGAGCTGGAGGCGTTCGCCGCCTTCGGTTCCGACCTGGACCCGGCCTCCAAGGCCCAGCTGGAGCGCGGTGCGCGCATGATCGAGCTGCTGAAGCAGGGTCAGTACCAGCCGTTCCCGGTCGAGGAGCAGGTCGTCTCGATCTGGGCCGGCACCACGGGCAAGCTGGACGACGTCCCGGTCGCGGACATCCGCCGCTTCGAGCGCGAGTTCCTCGACCACCTGCGGACCTCGAAGAAGGACCTGCTCGCGGGCATCGTCGAGACCAGCAAGCTCGAGGACGGCACGATCGACGCTCTCACCGAGGCGATCGCCGCGTTCAAGCTCGGTTTCACCACCGCCGACGGCAAGCTCCTCGGCGAGCAGGCCTGAGTCCGGTAGCGAGGGAAAGGACGTAACGACCCATGGGAGCACAGCTTCGGGTCTACAAGCGCCGGATCCGCTCTGTCACCGCGACGAAGAAGATCACCAAGGCGATGGAGATGATCTCCGCGTCGCGCATCGTCAAGGCGCAGCGCGCGGTGGCCGCCTCCACTCCGTACGCCGATGAGCTCACCCGCGCGGTGACGGCGGTGGCCACCCGGTCCAACGCCAAGCACCCGCTGACCACCGAGAACCCCGACGCCTCGCGCGCCGCGGTGCTGGTGATCGCGGCGGACCGTGGTCTCGCCGGTGGTTACTCGACCAACGCCATCAAGCAGGGTGTGGCGCTCAGCGCCAAGCTCCGTGCCGAGGGCAAGGACGTGGTGACCTACCTGGTCGGTCGGAAGAGCGTCTCGTACTACAACTTCCGTAACCTTGAGGTCGCGGGATCGTGGACGGGTTTCTCCGACAAGCCGACCTACGGTGACGCGAAGCGGGTTGCGGCCGATCTGATCGAGGCGTTCACCGCCGAGACCGGTGGGGTGGACGAGCTCCACCTGGTGTCCACCAAGTTCGAGTCCATGCTGACTCAGACCGCCGTGGACGTCCGGCTGCTGCCGCTGAAGCTGGACGAGGTCCAGCTCAGCGACGACAAGCCGGCCAAGGCCGAGATCTTCCCGCTGTACGACTTCGAGCCGTCGGCCGAGGGCGTCCTCGACGCCCTGCTGCCGCGGTACGTCGAGAGCCGGATCTACAACGCGCTGCTGCAGTCGGCCGCTTCGGAGCACGCCGCTCGCCGGCGCGCGATGAAGTCCGCGACCGACAATGCGGGAGAGCTCATCAAGTCGCTCACGCGGCTTGCCAACTCGGCCCGTCAGGCCGAGATCACCCAGGAAATCAGCGAGATCGTCGGCGGTGCCAACGCCCTCGCCGACGCTAGCCGCGGGAGCGAATGAGAATGACCACCACAGTTGAGCCGACCACGGCGACGGGCCGCGTCGCGCGGGTCATCGGCCCGGTCGTCGACGTGGAGTTCCCCGTCGACGCGATTCCGAGCATGTACAACGCCCTGCACGTCGAGGTGGACAACCCCGACGGCACCGGCATCAAGATCCTGACCCTCGAGGTTGCGCAGCACCTCGGCGACGGCCTG
Source organism: Kitasatospora sp. NPDC002040 (assembly GCF_040296785.1). NCBI lineage: Bacteria > Bacillati > Actinomycetota > Actinomycetes > Kitasatosporales > Streptomycetaceae > Kitasatospora > Kitasatospora sp. NPDC002040. The sequence continues at coordinate 515,342 of NZ_JBEOXV010000003.1, forward strand.
ATCCGCGGCATCTCGATGCAGCCGACCGATGGCCTGGTCCGCGGCGCGGTCGTCACCGACACCGGTTCGGCGATCTCCGTCCCGGTCGGCCAGATCACCAAGGGCAAGGTCTTCAACGCCCTCGGTGAGGTGCTGAACGTCGACAAGGCCGAGTTCGAGAAGCAGGTCGAGGTCCGGTGGCCCATCCACCGCAAGGCCCCGAACTTCTCCGAGCTCGAGTCGAAGACCGAGATGTTCGAGACCGGCATCAAGGTCATCGACCTGCTCACCCCGTACGTGACCGGTGGCAAGATCGGTCTGTTCGGTGGTGCCGGTGTCGGCAAGACCGTCCTCATCCAGGAGATGATCTACCGCGTCGCCGAGAACTTCGGTGGTGTGTCGGTCTTCGCCGGTGTCGGCGAGCGCACCCGTGAGGGCAACGACCTCATCCACGAGATGGTGGACTCGGGCGTTCTGGACAAGACCGCGCTGGTCTTCGGCCAGATGGACGAGCCGCCGGGCACCCGTCTGCGGGTCGCGCTCTCCGCGCTGACCATGGCGGAGTACTTCCGTGACGTCGAGAAGCAGGACGTGCTCCTCTTCATCGACAACATCTTCCGGTTCACCCAGGCCGGTTCCGAGGTGTCGACCCTGCTCGGCCGCATGCCCTCCGCGGTGGGCTACCAGCCGAACCTGGCCGACGAGATGGGCCTCCTGCAGGAGCGCATCACCTCGACCCGCGGTCACTCGATCACCTCGATGCAGGCGATCTACGTCCCCGCGGACGACCTGACCGACCCGGCGCCGGCCACCACCTTCGCCCACCTCGACGCGACGACGGTTCTCTCCCGTCCGATCTCCGAGAAGGGCATCTACCCGGCCGTCGACCCGCTGGACTCCACGTCCCGCATCCTGGACCCGCGCTACATCGCGCAGGACCACTACGACACGGCCATCCGCGTCAAGGGGATCCTGCAGAAGTACAAGGACCTCCAGGACATCATCGCGATCCTCGGTATCGACGAGCTGTCCGAGGACGACAAGATCACCGTGCACCGCGCACGCCGGATCGAGCGCTTCCTCTCGCAGAACACCTACGTGGCGAAGCAGTTCACCGGTGTCGACGGTTCGACCGTGCCGCTGTCGGAGACCATCGAGGCCTTCAACGCGATCGCGGACGGCAAGTACGACTCGACGCCGGAGCAGGCGTTCTTCATGTGCGGTGGCATCGAGGACCTCGAGCGCAACGCCGCCGAGCTGGCCAAGAAGTAGTCCGGCCCGCTCGACCGCATGACTGACCGTGAGGGGTGGTCCCCGTCCCTGGGGGCCGCCCCTCACGGCTAGACCGGAGGATTCGCTGTGATCCCGGTCATCTCCGTGTCCTTGGTTTCATGCCGGGGGTGCGGGCCCGTTATTCTTACCGCAATCGCCGAGTCATTCGGCGGTAGCAAGAGCCTAGGAGCCCACGTTGGCTGAGCTGCACGTCGAGCTGGTCGCAGCCGACCGCAAGGTGTGGTCCGGTGCGGCCACCATCGTTGTCGCCCGTACGGCCTCCGGTGACACCGGCATCATGCCGGGTCACACCCCGGTGCTGAGCGTGCTGGAGACCGGTCCGGTCACCATCCGCACCACCGACGGTGGCACCGTCGTGGCCGCCGTCCACGGCGGCTTCATCTCCTTCGCCGACAACAAGCTTTCTCTGCTCGCGGAGATCGCCGAGCTGGCGGACGAGATCGACGTGGCCCGGGCCGAGCGCGCGCTCGAGGCCGCCAAGGGCGACGTCGACGCACACGCCGAGCGCCGCGCCGAGGTCCGCCTCGCCGCCGCCGGTCGCCGCAAGGCCGCCTGAACGCACGTCAGCACGACCGACGGTCCCGGGGACGCGAAAGCGTGACCCCGGGACTGTCGTATCAGTTGGTAGGACAGTGCCGTCGTCGTTGATACGACCGGCAACGGGGATGCGGGTAGCGAGGAGGTCGGTGAGCATGGTCCTCGCCCTTGTGGTGTGCGCGGCGGTCGTGGCGCTCTGTGTGCTTGGTCTGGTGGTCTTCGCGGTACGCCGCCGGATGATCCAGCGAGTAGGCGGGACGTTCGACTGCAGTTACCGGCTCAAAATGCCGGCCGACGCGTCCACGACGCCCGACCTCGACAGCAACGGTGAGCCCACCTCGGCCCCGGTCCCCGTGACCGACGGCAAGGGGTGGGTTTTTGGTATCGGCCGCTACAGCGGCGACTCGATCGAGTGGTTCCGGGTCTTCAGCTACGCGCCGCGCCCGCGCCGGGTGCTGCCGCGCCGGGAGATCGAGGTGCTGGGCCGCCGCTACCCCGAGGGCCAGGAGGAGCTCGCGCTGCTCTCCGGCTCGGTGGTGCTGCGCTGCCTGCACAACGGCGCCCCGCTCGAACTGGCCATGAGCGACGACGCGTTGACCGGCTTCCTGGCCTGGCTCGAAGCGGCGCCCCCCGGCCAGCGAGTGAACGTCGCCTGAGCGCGCCACACTGGTCTGAGGGGGTTCACTCCGACGAGGAGGCCACCGATGTTGGGCCAAGCGACTAGTCACACCACCCTGCCGGTCGCCGACATGGAGCGCGCCAAGAGCTGGTACCACGACAAGCTCGGCATGGATCCGGTCATGGAGGACGAGGGCGGCGCCCGGTACGAGACGGCCGGCGGCAGCTTCGGTCTCTTCGAGACCCAGATCACCGAGCGGGCCGGCCACACCCAGATGGACTTCGAGGTCGCCGACCTCAAGGCCGAGATGGCCGAGCTGCGTTCGAACGGCGTGGTGTTCGAGGACTACGACATGCCCGGTCTGAAGACCACCGACGGCGTGCTGGAGTTCTCCGAGGGTGCCGCCTCGTGGTTCAAGGACAGCGAGGGAAACGTGCTCTGCATCATGCACCAGGACCGTTAACGCGCGTTGACCCCAGCCGTTAGGCTGCCGCGCATGGTCAAACTCACCCGCATCTACACCCGTACCGGCGATGACGGCACCACCGCCCTCGGTGACATGAGCCGTACGACCAAGACCGACCCCCGGCTGATCGCGTACGCCGACACCAACGAGGCCAACGCGGCGATCGGGGTGGCGCTGGCGGTCGGGGCGCTCGCCGAGGACGTCGCCGCGGTGCTGGTGCGGGTCCAGAACGACCTCTTCGACGTCGGGGCCGATCTGGCCACCCCGGTGGTGGAGGACCCGAAGTACCCGCCGCTGCGGGTGCTGCAGTCCTACATCGACCGGCTGGAGGGGGACTGCGACCACTACCTGGAGCAGGTGGAGAAGCTGGGCAGCTTCATCCTCCCGGGCGGTACCGTCGGTGCCGCCCAGCTGCACCTGGCCTGCACCGTGGTCCGCCGCGCGGAGCGGTCGACCTGGGCGGCGATCGAGGAGCACGGCGACAGCGTCAACCCGCTCACCGCCAAGTACCTCAACCGCCTCTCCGACCTGCTCTTCATCCTGGCCAGGGTGGCCAACAAGGAGCGCGGCGACGTGCTGTGGGTGCCCGGCGAGAACCGCTGACCGGGGTCAGCCCCGGACCGGGGCCTTCTTGGGGAACAGGGTGTAACTGGCGGCGATCAGCAGGTTGATGCCGGTCACCGCGCCCATCCGCTGGTACCAGACACCGAGCGCCGCGGTCCGGTCCGGGGCGTCGATCAGCCAGGTCATGGCGGCGATCAGGCCGACGGTGACGGCGGCCGCCAGGGCGGTGCGGGCGAAGATCCGCCACTCGTGGGCGGCCCGGGCGGAGCCGTACCGAGGTGCGCGCGGGGGCCTGGGGCCGCCGGCCAGACGGTGCCGGGCGTGGCCGTCGGCCCAGGTGACCAGGGAGTGGCCGAACGCGACCGAGAAGCCGACGTAGGCGGCGGCCAGGCCGTGCGTCCAGCTCGCGGTCGCGCCGCTGCGGAGGTCGACCGCGGTGAGGACGAGGATCGCCAGGTCGATCAGCGGCAGGCCGAACAGCAGGACGGTGCTGACGGAGCGCCACCTCAGCAGGTAGCGGGCGGTGAGGGCGAGGGCGAGGACGACCCAGAAGCCGATCTCACCGGCGAGGACGAGTGTGACGATCACGGGGGTACCTCCGGACTCGACGGGCTGTCTCCAGACTTCCGCAGCCGGCCGCCCGGGGCGTCGTCGGTGCTGCTGAGCCGGTGCTGCACCTTTCGATGTACGCCCCTCCTCCGCACGGCCCGCACGAGTGCGGCGGCGGGGGTGGTGAGATGGGGGCGTGCTCCCCTTCGATCTCACCCCGCGCCAGGAGGACCGGGCGATCGCGCTCTTCGGTCTGCTCGGCGGGCTGCTGCTGATCGCCTTCGGCGCCTACGACCGCTCCGACGACATCCCCGGCTGGGTGGTGGCGCTGCCGCTGCTGGCCACGGCGGTGCTGGAGCTGTTCCGCCGGAGCCACCCGATCTGGACTGCCTCGCTGGGCGGGCTGGTCTTCATCGGCACGGTCTTCGCCGGTTCGCTGGTCGCCACCATGCTGATGTACACCGACCTGCTCTACGCGGCCGTGCTGTACGGCAACGCCCGGATGTCGAAGGTGCTGCACCTGACCGGGATCGGCTCCACGGTGGTGCTCTCCAGCCTGGCGATCCTCTACGGCTCGGTCTCCGGCGGGCTGCTGGTGGCGGTGCTCTGCGCGCTGATCTTCCTCGGCCCGGTGTGGACCGCCGACCTGGTCCGCAAGCACCGGGACGAGGCGGAGACCGAGCGGCTGCGGGCCCAGCAGACCGCGCTGCTGGCCGAACTCGACCGCCGGGGTGCGGTGGTCGCGGAACGGGCCAGGATGGCCCGGGAACTGCACGACGTGGTGGCCAACCACCTCTCCGCGATCGCCATCCACGCCACCGGCGCCCAGTCCCTGGCACGCCGTCAGGACCGGCCGGCGGACGATCCGCTGCTGGTCGCGATGGCGGTGATCCGGGAGAACAGCGTGCAGGGGCTGACCGAGATGCGGCGGATGATCGGGCTGCTGCGGGCCGGGGACGAGGAGACGTACGCGGCGCCCCGGCTGGACGCGCTGGACAGCCTGCTGGCCAAGGCGGTGGAGAGCGGGCGCGCAGCCGGCCTGTCCTTCGAGCTGGCCGAGGAGGGCGAACGCGGCGAGCTCTCCGCCCCGGTCGAGCTGGCGGCGTACCGCATCCTCCAGGAGTCGCTGACGAACGCGCTCAAGCACGCGGCCCCCGGCACCGTGCGGCTCCGGCTGAGCTACCGGGCGGCCGAGCTGGAGGTGGCGGCGGACAGCCCGTACCGGGCGGGGGAGGGCCAGGAGCTGCCCGGGGCCCGGGCCGGGCTGATCGGCATGGCCGAGCGGGCCGGGCTGCTGGGCGGCTCGCTCACGGCAGGCCCGGCGGACGGGCAGTGGAAGGTCAGGGCGGTCCTGCCGCGCGATCCGCAGAACAGGGGGACCGGATGATCCGGGTACTGGTGGCCGAGGACCAGGCGGCGGTGCGGGCGGCGCTGGTGCTGATCCTGCGCTCGGACCCTGGCATCGAGGTGGTCGGTGAGGCCGCCGACGGGGAACAGGCCGTCCGGCTGGCGCTGGAGCTGCGGCCGGACGTGGTGCTGATGGACGTTCAGATGCCCCGGCTGGACGGGGTGGCGGCGACCCGGCAGGTGGTCGCGGCGGGGGCCGCCCAGGTGCTGGTGCTGACCACCTTCGACCTGGACGAGTACGTCTACGGGGCGCTGCGGGCCGGTGCGGCCGGCTTCCTGCTCAAGGACCTGGAGGCGGACGCCCTGATCGAGGGCGTCCGCACGGTGGCGCGGGGCGACGGGATACTCGCCCCGGGCGTGACGCGCCGTCTGATCGGCACCTTCGCCCGGCCCGGCCGACCGGACCAGCCGAAGGCCAGGGAGGCGGTGGAGGCGCTCACCCCGCGCGAGCGGGAGGTGCTGGCCTGCCTCGGCGGCGGGCTCTCCAACGGGGAGATCGCCGCGCGGCTGGAGATGGCGGAGGCGACCACCAAGACCCACGTGAGCCGCATCCTGGCCAAGCTGGAGCTGCGCAGCCGGGTCCAGGCGGCGATCCTGGCGCAGGACTTGGGGCTGGTGGCGGAGTGAGGGGTCCGCTGCGGAGCTGGGTCCAGGTGGCGATCGCGGCGCAGGACTTGGGGCGGGGGCGGAGGGGGCGGGCACCCGCCCTGAGCACGTCAGCAGCGTCACACCCGCCAATCGCACCACGGGCGGCCCGCTGGCACTAGAGTCCGGCGCGTGAGCGGCGCGGCTCCGGTGGGTGATCCCTGCCCTGAGCCGCCTTCAGGAGCTTAGGGGTAGCCATGAGCAACGTAGCCAGCCAGCAGATCGCCGTGATCGGCGCGGGCCTGATGGGCGCGGGCATCGCGCAGGTCTCCGCGCAGGCCGGGCACCAGGTGGTGCTGCGGGACGTCACCGACGCCGCGCTCCAGCGCGGGGTGGACGGCATCCGGGCCTCGTACGAGAAGTTCGTGTCCAAGGGGAAGCTGACGGCCGACGAGGCCGAGGCGGCCCTCGGCCGGATCACCACCACCACCGACCTGGGTGCGGTGGCCACCGCCGACATCGTGGTCGAGGCGGTGTTCGAGCAGCTGGACGTCAAGGAGGCGGTCTTCCGGGAGCTGGACAAGCTGGCCAAGGACGGCGCGGTGCTGGCCTCCAACACCTCGGCCATCCCGATCACCCGGATCGCCGCCGCCACCGCGCGGCCGGAGTCCGTGGTCGGCGTGCACTTCTTCTCGCCGGTGCCGCTGATGAAGCTGGTCGAGCTGGTCCGCGGCTACAAGACCAGTGACGCCACCCTGGCCACCGCCCGGGCCTTCGCCGAGGGCGTCGGCAAGGAGGTCGTGGTGGTCAACCGCGACGTGGCCGGTTTCGTGACGACCCGTCTGATCACCGCGCTGGTGGTCGAGGCGGCCAAGCTGTACGAGTCGGGCGTGGCCAGTGCCGAGGACATCGACACCGCCTGCCGGCTCGGCTTCGGGCACCCGATGGGCCCGCTGCAGACCGCCGACCTGACCGGGGTCGACATCCTGCTGCACGCGGCCCGCAACATCTACGCCGAGACCCAGGACGAGAAGTTCGCCGCCCCGGAGATCATGGCCCGGATGGTGACCGCCGGAGACCTCGGCCGCAAGAGCGGCCAGGGCTTCTACCCGTACGGGAAGTAGTACCCCATCCGGGCGGGGTCGTGGGTGAGCTTGCTCACGACTCCGCCCCGGACGGGTGATTTGGGTGGGAATCGAGCGTGGGTGTGGAGTCCGACTGCGTATATTCCCTCTATTCCATCGGACGAGTGAAGTTGCCTCAGATCTGGCGGCCGCCAGCAACCTGAGCGGCTGATCCACCGTCAGATGATGGAGGGGAGACCGGCTCCGGCCGTACCGACCGGCTGCGAAGGAGGAGAGCATGCGCATCACCGGCGACCATCGCGGCATGGCCATCAAGGGCCGTCTCGACGTGCGCAGCGCCGCCGACGCGCGTGCCGTGCTGCACCAGGCGGTCGACGGCGGCCAGGGGGACCTGGTGCTCGACCTGGCCGGTCTCGAGTTCTGGGACGCCACCGGGCTCGGCGTCATCATGGGCACCCACCGCCGGGCGGGCCGGCTCGGCCGGCGGCTGGTGCTGCGCTCCGTGCCGGCCCAGCTCCAGCGCCTGCTGGTGGCCACCCGCCTGCACCGCATCCTCGCCGTCGAGGGCACCGTCCCCGACCCGTACGGCACCACGCTGCCGCTCGGCGCGACGACCTAACTGCCGCTGCGGGGCCCCTGGATAGTGCAATCGGGTCACGCTGCTCTAGTCTCCGGTCAGACAATCGGCCGAACGAGGGCGGAGCGAGATCGTGGGACAGCCACCCGGTGACCTCGGGCAGGAGCCGCTTCGGCTGCGGACCGGGGATCTGGTCAGCGGTGAACTGCTGCTCTCGATCGGCAGCCCGGACGGGTCCGAGGCCCAGACGTGCCCGGTGGACTGGCAGCCGCACCCGCGCCGGATCACGGCGGACCCGAGCAGCCGCACCGTCGCCGCCCTCGGCCCCAGCCCCGCGGTCGGCCCGCTGGCGCTCGGCAGCGGCGCCTCCGACCTGCCGCTGCTGGACCGCGAGGCGGACGTCGCCCAACTGCTCGGCCTGCTGGCCGAAGGCCGGTCGATCCGGCTGGTCGGCCAGGCCGGGGCGGGCCGCAGCGCGCTGCTCGCCGCCGTGGCCGACGCCGCCGGCGAGCTGGCCCCGGACGGCGTGGTCCGGCTCAGCGGGCACCGCCGGACCACCCAGGACCTGCTGCAGGACCTCTACGCGGCCACCCACCGGGCTCCGCCGTACCGGCCGAACCCGTACCAACTGGGCCGCCTGCTGGGCCGCTTGGGTGCCGTGGTGGTGATCGACGACGTCGAGACGCACGGCCCCGAGCTGGAGCAGCTGCTGGCCACCGCGCCGGACTGCGCCTTCCTGATCTCGGTGGCGCCCGGCAGCCCGCTGCTGGAGCCCGGCTCCCGGCTGGAGGACCACCCGGTGGCCGGGCTGGCCCGGCCCGCCTGCCTGGCCCTGATCACCCGGCTGGCCGGACGGCCGCTGGACGAGGCCGAGCGGGCCTGGGCGGTCGACCTCTGGTTCGAGTCGGAGGGCCTGCCGCTGCGCTTCGTCCAGGCGGCCGCGCTGCTCCGGCAGCGCGACGCTCAGGTGGACACCCTGGTCGCCGCGCACGAGGACCGCAGCCGGGTCTTCGGCCTGGTCAAGGAGATCCAGGCGCCGGACGACCCGGCCGTGCTGGAGGACGAGCTGCGTCGCTCGGTGCCGCTGCCCACGGTGGCGGAGACCGCCGCCCCGGCCGCCCGGCTGGCCGCCGGGCTGAGCGAGCCGGCCCGGGGCGTGCTGCGGCTGGCGCTGGCCCTCGACGGCGAGTGCCCGACCGCCCCGCACCTGCCCGCACTGATCGACGTCGGCCTCGGCGAGAGCGCCCTGCACGAACTGACGGACTGCGGGCTGGCGGTCTCGATCGGCGGCCACCACCGGCTCACCGACGGGGTCCGGGAGGAGCTGGCCGAGGCCTGGCCGCCCGGTGAGATCGCGTACGGCGCCGCCCAGCACTTCTCCTGGTGGGTCGGGCACAGCTCGGTCACCCCGGCGCAGATCGCGGCCGAGGCCGAGGTGGTGATCAGCGCCCTGCTGGCCGACCGGGACGCGGACCGGCCGGAGCAGGTGCTCCAGCTGGCCACGGCCGCCGCACCCGCCTTCGCCCTGTCGCTGCGCTGGGGCGCCTGGGAGCAGACCCTGCGGATCGGCCTGGAGGCCGCCAGGGCGCTCGGGGCCGCGGCCGAGGAAGCGTGGTTCCACCACGAGTTGGGCGTGCTGGCGTTCTGCACCGGGGCGATCGAGCAGGCGGCGGGGGAGCTGGAGGCGGCGGTCGCGCTGCGGGCCGCGCTCGGCCAGCCGCGCGGCACCGCCGCCGCCCGCCGGATGCTGGAGCTGCTCCGGACCGAGGCCGGCCGGCCGGTGCCCGGCGTGGAGCCGACCCCGGTCGCCCGACGGCCCGTCATCCGGGCCATCGCGGCCCAGGTGCCGTTCCGCTTCCGCACCACCCCGGGCACCGGCGGCGGTACCCGGCGGACCGTCATGGCAGCCTCCGCCGCCGTGCTCGCCCTGGGCGTGCTCGGCACCGCGGTCGGCCTCAGCCTGGCCCGGACCGACCCCGAGGGGTCGGGCGGCCGGGGCGGCGTGGTGAACGAGGACGGCTACACCGGGGACCTCAACATCGGTACCCGCAGCGCCTCGCCGAGCCCGTCCGCGACGCCGAGCGCCCCGGTCGAGCCCTCGGAGACGGCCGAGCCGTCGCCGAGCAGCTCGCGCACCTCGCGCAAGCCGAGCGCGAGCAGGTCCGAGAGCTCCTCGGCCACCACCCGTCCGCCGACCCAGTCACCGGCGGCCCCGACCACGAAGCCGCCGGCCCCGGTCACCACCCCGCCGGTCCCCCCGAGCTCGTCGCCGGCCACCACTCCGCCGGTCACGGCGTCCCCGACCGACACCGGGACGACACCCCCGTAGCCGGGCTCAGAACAGCTTGAGCTTGTCGTCGTCGATGCCGCGCAGCTCGTCGTAGTCCAGCACCACGCAGCCGATGCCGCGGTCGGTGGCCAGCACCCGGGCCTGCGGCTTGATCTCCTGCGCGGCGAAGACGCCCTTCACCGGGGCGAGCAGCGGGTCGCGGTTGAGCAGCTCCAGGTAGCGGGTGAGCTGCTCGACGCCGTCGATCTCGCCGCGCCGCTTGATCTCGATCGCCACGGTGGCGCCGTCCGAGTCCCGGCACAGGATGTCGACCGGGCCGATCGCGGTGGGGTACTCGCGGCGGATCAGCGACCAGCCGGCACCCAGCACCTCCATCCGGTCCGCGAGCAGCTCCTGCAGGTGGGCCTCCACGCCGTCCTTCACCAGACCGGGGTCGACCCCGAGCTCGTGCGAGGAGTCGTGCAGCACCTCCTCCAGGGTGATGATCAGCTTCTCGCCGGCCTTGTTGGTCACCGTCCAGGTGCCGTCGGCCTGCTTCAGCGAGCAGGGCGGCGACATCCAGTTCAACGGCTTGTAGGCGCGGTCGTCGGCGTGAATGCTGACGCTGCCGTCGGCCTTCACCAGGATCAGGCGGGTGGCGGACGGCAGATGGGCGGAGAGCCGACCGGCATAGTCGACCGAGCAACGGGCAATGACAAGACGCATGGTCGACCACGCTAGCCCAGCGGGGCCAGTTGATGCGAAACCGCGACAGCCGGGTGAAGAACTCGCGGAGACGGCGAACCATGGAGTCGGTACCTCGCGCCCTCCGCACTACGGCAGTTGACTGTCCGGGCGCCGGGGTCCACTCAACGGGGACGGAGAACTTCGATGAACGATCCGACAGGATCCGGCCAATCTGGCGGACCACACGGCGATGGCCGCACAAATCAACGGATTCGCCCACCGCACTGACCTCGGGCTGTCACGCTGTGGTGAGCGGTCGTCGCTCCACCCGCGGCCACCGCCACGGCACCGGTGTGCCGCGCCTCGCGCTGCGCGCACCCGGGCGCGGGAGTGTCAGGCATGCCCTGAGCCCGCGTCAGCCCGGCCGACACCCTTGGTCACCACGGCTCCGCACCACCTTCACACACCGCGAACGACGGGCACGGCCCGGCATCCCCGGCACGGACCCACCCACGGCACGGCACGGCACCATCCGCACCGACGCAAGACCACCCGGCGGTCCACGTCCGGGTGGACCGCGAGAGGAGAACCCATGTCGCTCGACGTCTCACCGGCCCTGCTGGAGAAGGCCGAGAGAGGAGAGGTCGACGAGAGGGAGTTCGTCGACTGCGTCCGCACCTCCCTGCCCTACGCCTGGGACCTGATCAGCTCGCTGGTCGCCCAGGTCAAGGTCGACGGCACCGACTTCGCCGACAACCAGGTACCGCCGCCCAGCGAGCAGGCCCGCGGCCAGCTGCTGCGGGCGATGGCCAGCGACGCGATCCGAGGGGCCCTGCAGCGGCACTTCGGGGTCCGCTTGGCGTTCCAGAACTGCCACCGGGTCGCGGTCTTCGCGCCCGCCGAATCGAGCGAGGAGCGGTACGCGCTCTTCACCTCGGTGCGGGCCCAACTGCTCAACCAGTCGGACGAGTTGCGCGACTGCTGAGCCGGCGCCGAAGGGCCGTTCCCGGAGTGCGGGGGCGGCCCTTCGGCCTGTCTCAGCCCAGCTGGGGGAGGACCTCCGAACCCAGCCTGGCGATGTTGTCCATAGTCGCGGCGTGCCCGCCCGATCCCTCGGCCAGCAGCGCGAACCGGCGCAGCCCGGTCCGCTCGGCGGTGGCCAGCAGCCGGTCCGCGCACTGCCGGGGCGTGCCCACCGCGTGCAGGTCGCAGAGCAGTTCGGTGTACTCGCGCGGGTCGCGCATCCGGCGCTCCCGGCCGTCCACCGTGCGGTGCGCGCCGAGCCCGTACTCGAACCAGCCGGGCATCGCCCGGAGCAGGCTGGCCCTGGCCTGCCCGGTCCGGTCGGCCACCTGCACCACGCCCGCCGCCACGTGCTCCCGCTCGATCCGGGCGAGCTGCTCCTCGCCCCGGCCGCAGGCCCGCCAGGCGGCCCGGTAGGCGGCCAGCATCTCCACCTTGTCGTCGTCGCCCGAGTGCATCCCGAGCAGCATCGGCAGACCGCGCTCGGCGGCCGTGCGGACCCCGCCGGGCGAGGTGCAGGCGGCCACCATCGGCGGCCCCGCCGCGTCGGCCCTGGACGCGGCGTCCTGCCGTTGGCGCGGGAACCGGTGCAGCCGGCCGGAGCCGTCCTCCAGCCAGCCGGCCAGCTCCGGCCCGGGCGCGGGGGCGCGGCTGTCGGCCCGGGGCACCACCGCCACCTCGGGGAAGCTGAACTGCGGCCCGTCGGCGCCCACCCGGGAGCCGCGCAGCCAGCGCAGCAGCAGGTCGAGCCGCTCGGTGAAGCCCTCCTCGTACGCGGCCACCCCGGTGCCGAAGACGTCCAGGTCGATCCACGGGCCGCCGCGCCCCACCCCGAGGGTGAACCGCCCGCCCGAGGTCAGGTGCAGCAGCGCCGCCTGCTCGCCGAGCGCGACCGGGTGGGTGGTGGAGAGCACGCTGACGGCCGTGCCGACGCCGATCCTGCGGGTGCGGCCGAGCAGCAGGGCGGCCAGCGTGGCCGCGTTCGGGCAGACCCCGTACGGGACGAAGTGGTGCTCGGCGATCCAGACCGAGTCCAAGCCGGAACGTTCCGCCGCGACGGCGGCGCTGACGGTCCGTTCGAGTACCTCGGCGTGGCTCTGGCCCGGGAACTGGGCCGACAGCAGGAAGGCGCCGACCCGGATCGAGTCGGTGGCCGGGGGCTGCCGGGCGCCCGGCAGTGGAACGGTTCTGCGGGTCGGGGCAGCGGGCGTGCTGCCGACCTGACTGCGGTTCAGCGGGCTGGTCTCGGTCATCGGGGTGGTCTTGGTCATCGGGGTGGCCTCCTCGGGTGCCGCAGGGTCTGCGAGCCCCGCCTTGTCACCTCGTTGAGTAACCGATGTCATGTGCCAATGGCACGCCGAACGCCCTATTTCCCCGAAGATCGGGTGGATCTCCGAGGAAACCGTGAAGGCCCCTCGGCTCTCGTGGTAGTGCTCCGTACGGGAGCCGTCCGCCCCTTACCCTGGAACGAGCAACCAGAACCCACCGAGAGGTGCAGACGTGTCGCCCCGTCGAAACCAGCAGCGGAAGTGGAGCAGCTCCGACTCCGCCGCCGAGCCCGCCGGCACCCCGCTCGGCGGGTCCCTGCGCCGCACGGAGGAGTACGGCGGCGAGGACTGGGTGGTGCAGACCGTGGCGGGCACCGGTGCGCGGCACTACCGCTGCCCCGGCTGCGACCAGGAGATCCCGCCCGGCGTCGGCCACGTGGTGGCCTGGCCCGCCCACGGCGGCGGCGTCGACGACCGGCGGCACTGGCACCGCGCCTGCTGGAGCGCGCGGGAGCGCCGCAGCTCCAACCTCCAGCGGGGCCGGGGCGCCCCGCGGTACTGACGGTTCGGCAGCTGTTCCGCCGGGACGGGGCCAGGGGCCCCGAGGCCGCCCCTGGCCGGGCACGGCGCTAGCAGCGGCGGAGCAGGCTCCGGACGACGGCGGTGAAGCTCTCCGGGGCCTCCAGCGAGCTGAGGTGGCCGACGCCGGGGATGACGGTCAGGTCGGCGTCGGGGAGGGCGTCGGCCATCAGGCGGGCCTCCGCGAGCGGGGTGAGGGCGTCGTGCTCGCCGACCACCACGGCGGCGGGGACGTGCAGCCCGGCCAGGGTGGGAAGTGAGTCGGGCCGGGCGGCCATCGCCCGCTGGGCCCAGGCGACCGCCTGCGGGGGCGCCTCGGCGATCATCGCCCGGACCCGGTCGGCGAGTTCGGGGCTGGTGGCGGGGCCGAGCAGACCGTCCTCGATCTTCTCCTCGGCCAGGATCCGGACGCTGTCGCGGGCGAGCACCGCGGCGGCGATCCGCTCCCGGTTGGCCCGGGCGGCGTCGCTGTCGACGGTGGCCCTGGTGTCGGCGAGCAGCAGCCCGGCGATCCGCTCGGCGTGCCGGCGGGCGAAGGCCATCGCCGCGTAGCCGCCCATCGACAGGCCGCCGATCACGGCCCGCTCGATGCCGAGCTCGTCCAGCACCGCCGCCACGTCGTCCGCGACCAGGTCGAGCGAGGGCTTCCCGTCGGCGGGGGCGGAGCCGCCGAAGCCGCGTTGGTCAGGGGCGATCACGTGGGCGACGTCCGCCAGCGACTCGGTCTGGGCCTGCCACATGCGGGCGGAGAGCGGGAAGGCGTGCAACAGGACCAGCGGGGTACCAGTGCCGTGCGCGGTGAAGGCGGGGAGAGTCATGACACCACCGTAGAGCGGCTCGCCGATCGGCCGCAGCAGCGCGCTGGCCTGTCCGATTTGTCATAACCTGACGGAGAGTAAGGGAGCGCACATGATCGAGCTGCACCAGCTGACGAAACGTTACGGCGACACCCTCGCGGTGGACGGACTGAGCTTCCAGGTGCCGCAGGGCGTGGTCACCGGGTTCCTCGGCCCGAACGGCGCGGGCAAGTCCACCACGATGCGGATGATCCTCGACCTGGACCGGCCGACCAGTGGCAAGGTCACCATCGACGGCAAGCGGTACGGGCAGTTGAGCGAGCCGCTCAAGTACATCGGCGCGCTGCTGGAGGCCAAGGCGGTCCACCCGGGCCGGACCGCGTACGACCACCTGCTCTGGCTGGCGCAGAGCAACCGGATCCCGCGGCGGCGGGTGGACGAGGTGCTCGCCCTGGTCGGGCTGAGCTCGGTCGCGAAGAAGCGCTCCCGGGGGTTCTCGCTCGGCATGGGCCAGCGGCTCGGGATCGCCTCGGCGCTGCTCGGCGACCCGGAGATCCTGATGTTCGACGAGCCGGTGAACGGGCTCGACCCCGAGGGCATCCTGTGGATCCGCAACCTGATGAAGGGTCTGGCCGCCGAGGGCCGTACGGTGTTCGTCTCCTCGCACCTGATGAGCGAGATGGCGCTGACCGCCGACCACCTGGTGGTGATCGGCAAGGGCCGGCTGCTGGCCAACCTCTCGATGCCGGACTTCATCAAGCAGAACTCCCGCTCGGCGGTCCGGGTCCGGACCCCGCACGTGGAGCAGCTGCTCACCGCCCTGCACGGCGCCGGGCTGACCGCCGAGGCCGGTCCCGAGGGCTCGTACGAGGTCCAGGACGGCGACCTGGCGCACATCGGTGAGCTGGCCGCCGCGCACGGCGTCACGCTGCACGAGCTGAGCCCCCAGCAGGCTTCGCTGGAGGAGGCGTTCATGCAGATGACGGCGGACTCGGTGGAGTACCACGCGGGCGACGGGCAGGGCCGGGACGCCGCGGGCGCCCCGGGCGTCTGGGGCTCGACCTGGCAGGCGCCGGATGCCGCCGCACCGGCCGCCGGGAAGGAGAACTGAGATGGCGTCGTTCCCCGCAGTCCTGCAGTCCGAGTGGACCAAGATCCGCAGTGTCCGCTCCACGATCTGGACCCTGGCGCTCACCTTCGTCATCACGCTGGGCATCGGCGCCCTGCTCTCGCTGCTGACCAGGAACAACTTCTCGGAGTTCGCGGGCGACGGCGACAGCCCGTTCGACGCCACCGGGACGGCCTTCTCCGGCATCCTGCTGGGCGAGCTGGCCATCATCGTGTTCGGCGTGCTGGCGGTCGGCAACGAGTACAGCAGCGGCATGATCCGGGTCAGCCTGGCGGCCGTCCCGCAGCGGGCCACCCTGCTGCTCGGCAAGGCCGCCGTGCTCGGTGCGCTGGCGCTGGCGGTCTCGCTGGTGACCTCCTTCATCACCTTCTTCGTCGGCCAGGCGCTGCTCGGCGACCACTCCACCACCATCGGCTCGCCGAACGTGCTGCGCGCGGTCTTCGGCGCGGCGCTCTACCTGACCATGCTGTGCCTGTTCGCGGCCGGCGTGACGGCGATGCTGCACAACCAGACCCTCGCGCTCGGCGTGCTGGTGCCGTTCTTCTTCCTGCTCTCGCCGATCCTCTCGGCGGTGCCGAAGGTCAAGACGCTGGCCCACTACTTCCCCGACTACGCGGGCTCCCGGATGATGCTGGTCTACGAGCAGCACGGCCAGCCGTACGGGCCGTGGGCCGGCTTCTTCATCTGCCTGGCCTGGACCGTGGCCGCCATCGGCGGCGGCATCCTGGTGCTGAAGAAGCGCGACGCCTGACCCCCTCCGACCCGCGAGGCCGGGCTTGTCCGGTCACCGAGGCCCCTGCCAGGGTTGCGGTGACCGGGCAACCCCGGCCTCGCGCTGTACGGCCCGAGCGCCCCGCTGGACGGTGACGGTGACTCCGGAGTCTCGGGGCGAGAACGAAAAAGCGGGCCCGCACCCCCGGAGGGAGGTGCGGGCCCGCTTCTGATCAGGCGTCAGCGGGACTGCTGGGCGGGGACGCCGAGGGCGTCGTCCGTCGGCAGGGTGGCGGCGGCCACGGCCGCGCCGGTCAGCGTGGCGAGCATCTCGCGCACGTTGGTGAGCTGGGCGTTGATCGAGTCGCGGCGGTTGGTGAGCGCCGCCAGCTCGCGCTCGGACTCGCTGCGGATCCGGTCGGCCTTGGCGTTCGCGTCGGCCACGATGTCCTCGGACTGGCGCTGGGCCGTCTCCACCGTCTGGCGGGCGCGGCGCTCGGCGTCGGTGCGGAGCTTCTCGGCCTCCAGGCGGAGCTGCTCGGCCCGGTGCTCGATCTCGGCCAGGCGCTTCTCGGCCTTGGCCTGACGGGCCGCCAGGTCGCGCTCGGACTGCTCGCGGCGCTTGGCCAGGTTGGTCTCGAACTCCAGCGCGGCCTGCGCGGCCTTGGTGCGGGTCTCCTCGAAGAGGGCGTCCGCCTCCTCACGCTTGTTCTGCGCGTCCTTGTTGGCCTCGGCGCGCAGCTGGGCGCTGTCGCTCTTGGCCTTGTCGACGATCCGCAGACCCTCGTCCTCGGCCTTGGCCTTGCGGTCCTTGGCGTAGTTCTCCGCCTCGGTGCGGACCTGCTGGGCAGCGGCCTCGGCCAGCTCGCGGTGCTGCTCGGCGGCGCGGTGCGCCTCGTCGCGCAGGTCCTTCGCCTCCTCCTCGGCCAGGCGGAGGATCTTCTCGACCCGGGCACCGAGCCCGGCGTACGACGGCTCGGCATCGCTGACCGCGGCCTGGGCGCTCTGGGTCTCCAGGTGGAGCTCCTCGATGCGCTTCTCCAGCGCACCGATCCTGGTCAGCGCGGAGTCGCGGTCGGCCACCAGCTTGGTGATCCGCTCGTCGACCTGGGCGCGCTCGTACCCACGGCGCACCAGGTCGAAGCCGTGAGGGGAGTGACTGTCGCTCATGGGGTTCTGGGCTTCCTGTCGTTAACCGCTGAGGTGGTTGGGGGAATCCTGACACGTTATCGGAGTGTCGACGGCGAAACGCCGTTGCTTCGCGGACAATGTCCGCTCAATCGGGTGGTGCGCCACCGGAGCGATTGCCACCCGAACGGGGTGCGCCCACACCGGCACCGGCCTTCGGCGCCCCGTCCTTCTTGCCACTGCTTCCCCCGTTGCCCTGCGCGACCGGTGACGGTGCCTCAAAGGCCTCCAGCGCGGACAGCACATCCTGTACCCGAGAGATCTCGGTGTTGATGTCCTTGCGCCGGCGGACCAGTTCGTCCAACTCCCGGCGGCCCTCGTCGGTCACGCGCTGCGCCTCGGCCTTTGCCTCGGCGAGCAGTCGCTCGGCCTCCTCGGCGGCCTGCGAGAGCTGCTCCTCCGCGCCCTCCTCGGCCCGGCGCAGCCGCTTCTCGGCCTGCTCGGAGGCGGCTTCGAGCTGCTGCTCGGCCTCCTCCTGGGCGGCGGCGAGCGCCTCCTCCGCCTCGGTGCGAAGGCGGTCGGCGCGCGCCGTGGAGTCGGCGAGCTTCTGCTCCGCCTCCTTGAGCAGCCCCTCGGCCTTCCGCACGGCCGAGATCCGGACCTTGCCGGCCTCCGTCGACGCCTCCGAGGTGAGCTCGGCGGCCTTCTCCTCCGCGCCCGTGACCAGCGCGGCGGCCTTCTCCTCGGCCCCGGCGACGGTGGCCGCCGCCTGCTCCTCGGCCTCGGTGAGCTGCTCCTGAGCCGCCGTCACCAAGGTGTCCACCCGCTCGCCGGCGGACTTCATGGCCTGCGCGTTCTCCTTGCGGGCCCGCTCGTGCAGCGCCTCGATCTCGGCGTCGGTGCGCTCGCGCAGCTCCTCGGCCCGCTCACGGACCGCGGTGGCGTCCCGCCGGGCCTCGGAGAGCAGCGCGTCGGCGTCCGCCCTGGCGCGCTCCACCTCGCCCTGGCCGGCCGCCTCGCCGGCGGCGGTGAGCCGCTCGGCCTCCTTGCGGGCGGCCGCCACCATCGCGTCGGCCTGCTCCTCGGCGGCGGCGGTGGTGGCCAGCGCGGTGGTCTGGGCGTCCTCGCCGAGCGACTCGGCGTCCGCGAACGCCTTCTCCAGCACCGACTTGGCCTGCTCCCGGGTGGCCTTGTCGAACTGCTCGGCGGCCTCCCTGGTCTCCCGGTCGTACGCGTCGGCCCGGCTCCGGGTGGAGGTCTCGTAGTCCTCCGCCAGGGTGCGGGTGGCCAGCGCGTACTCCTCCGCCTCGGCCCGCAGCGCGGCGGCGAAGTCCTCCGCCTCGGCGATCGCGGCGGCGGCCCGCTCGTCGGCCTCCTGGACGGTGCGCCCGGCCTGCGCCTCGGCCTCGGCCCGGCGCTGCTCGGCGAAGCCCAGCGCGTCCGCGCGCTCGGCCTCCGCCTCGGCCCGCAGCTGCTGGTCGTACGCCTGCGCCTCGGCGCGCTGCCGGCCGATTTCGGCGTCGGCGGCCTCCCGGGCGGCGGTCAGCTCGGCGGCCGTCCGCTCGTGCAGTGCGGTGGCCTCGGCCTCGGCGGCGGCCCGGAGTTCGGCGCTCTCCCGCTCGGCGGTCTCGCGCAGCTCGGCCGCTTCCAGCTCGGCCAGCTCGCGGGTCTCGGTGCTCTCCCGCTCGGCGGTGGCGCGCAGTTCGGCGATCTGCTGGGAGGCGGTCTCGTACAGACCGGCCACCGACTGCCGGGTCCCGGCGGCCTCGTCCTCGGCGGCGGAGACCAGCTCGGCCGCCCGGCGCTCGGCCCCGGCCCGCAGCTCGGCGATCTCGGCGGTGGCCTCGGCGCGCAGTTCGCCGACCTCGGCCACGGCGGTCGCGGCCCGGTCCTGGGCCTCGGCCAGCTCACGGGCGCCCTCGGCGCGCAGTGCGGCGGCCTCGTCCTCGGCGGCGGCGAGCAGCTCGGCGGTCGCGGTGGCGGTGCGCTCGGTGAGGGCGGTGCTCTCCGCCTGGGCGGCGGCCCGGAGTTCGGCGCTCTCCCGCTCGGCGGTGGCCCGGAGTTCGGCTGCCTCGACGGCGGTGCGCTCGGCCAGCTCGGTGGTCTCGGCGGAGACCCGGCTGTGCAGCGCGGTGGTCTCCGCCTCGGCCGCGGCGCGCAGTGCGGCCACCTCGGCGGCGGTGCGCTCGGTGAGTTCGGTGGTCTCGGCGGCGGCCCGGGCGCGCAGCTCGGCGGTCTCCCGCTCGGCGGTGGCGCGGAGTTCGGCGGCGGTGCTGGCGGCCTCGGCCCGCTCGGCCCCGGCGGCGGCCAGCAGCTCGGCGGTCTCGCGCTGCTCGCGCTCCAGCGCGGCGCTGGCCTCGGCCCGCTCGCGCCGGCTCTCCTCCCGCAGCGCGTTGGCGTCGGCCTCCGCCTCGCCGCGCTGCTGGAGTGCCCAACTCTCGGCTCCGGCACGGTGGTTGTCGGCCCACTCGGCAGCCTCGGCCCGGGCCGCCTCGGCGGCGCCCCGGCTCTCGGCGGCCAGCTGCTCGGCCGCGGCCTGCGCCTCGGCCCGGACCCGCTGGTCGAACTCGGTCGCCTCGCGGCGGAGTTCGGCGGTCTCCCGCTCGGCGGCACCGCGGTTCTCGGCGGCGGCGGCCTTGGCCGCGGTGACCGCGTCCTGGCCCTGCTGCTCGGCGGTGGCGATCAGCTTCTCCGCCTCGGCCCGGGCCCGGGCCAGGGTTTGCTCGGCCCGGCCCTGGGTCTCCACGGCCTGCGCCTCGGTCTGCTCGCGCAGCCGCTCCACCTCGGCGGCGGCACCCGCGCGCAGCTCGTCCGCACCGGCCTTGGCCTTGGTCAGCAGCTCCTCGGCGGTCTTCGCGGACTCCTCGATCCGGAGCGACGCCTGCCGGCGGGCCTCGCTCTCCATCCGCTCCGCCGCAGTGGCCGCCTGACTGCGCAACTCCTCGGCCTCGGTGCGGAGTTGGGCCGCCTCCTCGTGGGCCTGGCGGATCTGCTCACGGAGTGCGGCGGCATCCTCCAGGGCGGCGTTCTGGGCCTGCTCCATCGCGGCCCTGGCCTGGCCGAGCAGCTGCTCGGCCTCGGCGGACGCCTCGGCGCGCAGCCGTTCCGCCTCGGTGCCGGCCGCCGTGACGGCGGCCTCGGCCTCGGCCCGGGCGCGGGCCAGTGCCTCCTCGGCCTGCTTGGCCGCCTTGGCCAGGTGCACGGTGGCGTCCTTGGCCCCCTCGGCCCGGCCCGCCTCCCGCGCCTCGGCGGCCAGCTGCTCGGCGGCGGCGGTCGCCTCCGCCCGGAGCGCGGCGACCTCCTGCTCGGCCTCGGCGCGCAGCTCGGCGATGGCCGCCTCGGCCTCGTTCCGCAGCTGGGTGGCGACGCTCTCGGCCGCGCCGCGCAGCCGCTCGCTCTCCTCGGCGGCGGCGGCCTTGGCGGCCTCCGCCTCGGCCTTCGCGTTGGCGGCCTCGGCCTTGATCCGGTCGGTCTCCTTGGTGGCGGTGGCCACCATCCGGGCGATCTCGGCCTTGGCGGTCTGCGAACGTTGGTCGCTGGCGGCCTCGCCGTCGGCGACCAGCCGCTGCACCGCGGCCTCCGCCTCGATCTGCAGCTGCTCGGCGGCGGCCTCGGCCCGGGCGCGCAGCTCGGCGGCCTCCTGCCGGGCCCGCTCGGCCTCGGCCAGCGCCTCGGTACGCAGCCGCTCTATCTCCGCCTGGGCCTGGTCCAGCGCCTCGGTGGCGCGCTGCTGGTCCTCGGCGGCCTGCTGCTTGAGCCGGGTGATCTCGTCCCGGGCGACCGCGAGCTGCTGCTCGGCGGCGGCCTGGGCGCCGGCCAGCTGCTGCTGGGCCTCGCCGGTGACGGCCTGGGCCTGGGCGTTGGCCTGCTGGGCCTGCTCGGAGGCGGCCTGGAGCAGGCGCTCGGCGTCGTTCTGGGCCCGGACCAGGGCGGCCTCGGCGGCGGCCCTGGCCTCGCCCCGGGCGGCGTCCACGTCGGCGGCGGTCTGGGCCCGCGCGTGGTCGGCCAGCGCGGCGGCCTCGGCCCGGGCGGCGGCGACCATCCGCTCGGCCTCGACCTGGGCCTCCTGCAGCAGCCGCTGGGACTCCTGCTCGGTACCGGCCCTGGTCTGCTCGGCCCAGGAGACGTTCTCGTTGACGTGGCGCTCGGCGCTGCGGCGCAGCTCGGCGAGCTCCTCGTCCAGCTGGCGGCGGCGGGCGGCCAGCTCGGCCTCCAGCCTGGCGGTGCGCTCGGCGGCCTCGGCCATCAGCCGCTGGGTGGCCGCCTGGGAGTCGCGGAGCTGGCGCTCGGCCTCGGCGCGGAGCTGCTGGGCCTGCATCTCGGCGTTGTGCAGGAGCTGCTCGGCCTGCCCGGAGACGGAGTCGAAGGCGCGCGGCTGGGCGAGCTGCCGACGGGATTCGTGCAGCTTGGCCCGGAGCACCTCCACCTGGTAGGCGAGGTCCTCGGCATGCTGGACGGTCTTGTCCCGCTCCTTGCGAGTCCGATCCATCTCGGCCTCGAACTGGGAGAGGTGATCGTCAGCCTCGTAGCGGTCGTTGCCCCGCACTCCGCGGTCCCATCCATCTCCTGGTCGCGTCCTCGACCCGGCCGTCCGGGGATCCCCGCTGCGGGGCCGGATCGGCTGGTCCTTGCAGCCGTGGCGGATGCCACGGTCGGAGCCGCCGGTCAACGGCGCGCGACGAAATCGCGCTCCGCCGTCCGGGTGGACTCCTGAGCGAACTCTTGCCTGTGGAGAATGGTGACAGATCCGAACTGCGGCTGTTCAGCCGCGCCCGGTTGGTGGACTCCCCTTGTGCCGGGACCAGCCACCGCTGCGCCCGCCATCGGCCGTGCCCGCCGGACCGGTCCTCCCCGGAGCTTTGCGCACTTCGGCATTGTAGTGGGCGCGGCCCGCAGGGGAATGGGCGAGTGGGGGTTTTCCAAGGTTACCGACGGGTCGTGAGCGGGGTCGCAGGTGTACGACCCCGCTCCCCGGGTCAGTGCCCGGTGGCCGCCGAGGTGACCAGTTCGGTCAGCACGCCGCCGCAGTCCTTGGGGTGCAGGAAGGTGATCCGGGAGCCCATCGAGCCGATCCGGGGCTCGTCGTACAGCACCCGGACGCCCTTGCCCCTGATGTCGGCGGCGTCGCCGTCCACGTCCGCGGTGCCGAAGGCGATGTGGTGCACGCCCTCGCCGTTCTTCGCCAGCCACTTGGCGACGGTGGAGTCCTCCCGGGTCGGCTCCAGCAGCTGGAGGTAGGAGGCGCCGCCGTCGTCGGTGCCGTTGATCCGCAGCATCGCCTCGCGGACGCCCTGCTCCTCGTTCACCTCGCTGTGGAAGACCTCGAAGCCGTAGGTGGCGCGGTAGAACTCGACCGTCTTGTCCAGGTCGAAGCAGGCGATCCCGATGTGGTCGATGCGGGTCAGCACGGCTGGCCTCCGGAAGGAGTGAAGGGTTTGAAGGGCGGGTACCAGTGCAGCGCACCGAGTTGAGGCAGCGCCAGCATGCCGCGTGCGAGCCTGCTCACAATTCACCCAAGCCGTGCTGACACGGTGTTGACCGGGCAGTGACACGTGCCGCTGATCACACCTCGGCTGCGGTGACGCACGGGTTACGGGTCAGTACATTGAGGCCGCATCCCCACACCCTCATGGCCTTGACGCGCGAAGGGGCTCGTCTCATGACTACTTCAGTGATCGTCGCAGGTGCCCGAACCCCGATGGGCCGGCTGCTCGGCTCGCTCAAGGGCTTCTCCGGCGCCGAGCTCGGCGGTTTCGCGATCAAGGCCGCGGTCGAGCGGGCCGGCCTGACCCCCGACCAGGTCCAGTACGTGATCATGGGCCAGGTGCTCCAGGCCGGGGCGGGCCAGATCCCGGCCCGCCAGGCCGCGGTGAAGGCCGGCATCCCGCTGAACGTCCCGGCGCTGACCATCAACAAGGTCTGCCTCTCCGGTCTGGACGCGATCGCGCTGGCCGACCAGCTGATCCGCGCGGGCGAGTTCGACATCGTGGTGGCCGGCGGCCAGGAGTCGATGACCAACGCCCCGCACCTGCTGCCGAAGTCCCGCGAGGGCTACAAGTACGGCGCGATCGAGCTGCTCGACTCGATGGCCCACGACGGCCTGACCGACGCCTACGAGTCCATCCCGATGGGCGAGTCGACCGAGAAGCACAACGCCCGGCTCGGCATCGGCCGCGAGATCCAGGACCACCTGGCCGCGCTCTCGCACCAGCGCGCCGCCGCCGCGCAGAAGAACGGTGTCTTCGACGCCGAGATCGTCCCGGTCGAGATCCCGCAGCGCAAGGGCGACCCGGTCGTCTTCAGCCAGGACGAGGGCATCCGCGGCGAGACCACGGTGGAGACGCTGGCCAAGCTGCGCCCGGCCTTCACCAAGGACGGCACCATCACGGCCGGCACCGCCTCGCAGATCTCCGACGGCGCCGCCGCGGTGATCGTGATGAGCAAGGCCAAGGCTGAGGAGCTGGGCCTGAGCTGGATCGCCGAGATCGGCGCGCACGGCAACGTCGCGGGCCCGGACAACTCGCTCCAGTCGCAGCCGTCCAACGCCATCAAGCACGCCCTCGGCAAGGAGGGCATCGGCGTCGAGGACCTCGACCTGATCGAGATCAACGAAGCCTTCGCGGCCGTCTCGCACCAGTCGATGAAGGACCTCGGCGTCACCGAGGACAAGGTCAACGTGAACGGCGGCGCGATCGCGCTCGGCCACCCGATCGGGATGTCCGGCGCCCGCGTGGTGCTGCACCTGGCGCTGGAGCTCCAGCGCCGCGGCGGCGGGGTCGGCGCGGCCGCGCTCTGCGGCGGCGGCGGTCAGGGTGACGCGCTCATCGTCCGGGTGCCCAAGGCCTGATCCGGCCTGACGTAACGTCGGGGCCGCCGGAGGTTTCTGCTCCGGCGGCCCCGTTCCGATCTAGGAGCATGCTGATGATCGACGTCCCCACGCTGGTCGAGCAGGCCCGGGAGGGCCGCCCGCGCGCCGTGGCACGGCTGATCTCGCTGGTGGAGAACGCCGCCCCGCAGCTGCGGGAGGCGATGGCGGCACTGGCGCCGTACACCGGCCGGGCCTACACCGTCGGACTGACCGGATCGCCCGGGGTGGGCAAGTCCACCTCGACCTCCGCGCTGGTCTCCGCGTACCGGCGGCTCGGCAAGCGGGTCGGCGTGCTGGCGGTCGACCCCTCCTCGCCGTTCTCCGGCGGGGCGCTGCTGGGCGACCGGGTCCGGATGCAGGACCACGCCACCGACCCGGACGTCTTCATCCGCTCGATGGCCACCCGGGGGCACCTCGGCGGGCTGTCCTGGTCCGCCCCGCAGGCCCTGCGGGTGCTGGACGGGGCCGGCTGCGACGTGATCCTGGTGGAGACCGTCGGCGTCGGGCAGTCCGAGGTCGAGGTGGCGGCCCAGGCCGACACCACGGTGGTGCTGCTCGCCCCCGGCATGGGGGACGGCATCCAGGCGGCGAAGGCCGGGATCCTGGAGATCGGCGACGTCTTCGTGGTCAACAAGGCCGACCGGGACGGGGCCGACGCGACGGCCCGGGAGCTGAACCACATGCTCGGGCTCGGGGAGGCGCGGGGCGCCGGCGCCTGGCGGCCGCCGATCGTCAAGACCGTGGCCGCCCGGGGCGAGGGCATCGACGAGGTGGTCGAGGCACTGGAGAAGCACCGGGCCTGGCTGGCCGAGACCGGGGAGCTGGCGGTGCGCCGGCGGCGGCGCGCGGCGGACGAAGTGGAGGCGATCGCGCTCGCCGCGCTCCGGGCCCGGATCGGGGACCTGCACGGGGACCGCCACCTGTCGGCGCTGGCCGAGCGCGTCGCCGACGGCACGCTCGACCCGTACGGTGCGGCCGACTCGCTGGTCGCGAGCCTGACCCGGAGTCAGACCGGGCCCAGCGCGCCCTAGCTCCGTCCCCGCAGGCTGCGGAGGTGTTCCGCGACCGGGGCGAGGGCGGCGTGGAGGGCGTCGATCTGCTCCGGGGTGAAGCGGTCGATGAAGTGGTGCCGGACCGAGCGGACGTGGTCGGGCGCGACCTTCTGCAGGATGTCCCAGCCGTGCTCGGTGAGGTGGGCGAACAGGCCCCGGCGGTCGCCCGGACACTCCTGACGGAGCACCAGACCGGCGTTCTCCATCCGGGTGATCTGGTGCGAGAGCCGGCTCTTGGACTGGAGGGTGGCGGTGGCGAGGTCGGTCATCCGCATCCGCCGGTCGGGGGACTCGGAGAGCACCACCAGGATCTCGTAGTCGTTGTTCGCCAGGCCGTGGGGTTGCAGCTCGCGGCCGAGCTGGTAGTCCAGCAGGTGGCTGACCTCCAGGTGGGCGCGCCAGAACTGCTGCTCCTTGGCGGAGAGCCAGGGGGTCTCCTCCTCCGCCGAGGACGAGGAGGAGACCGCTGCGGGGGTGTCGGCGGGGGTGTCCATGGCAACCACTATAGCCGAGGTTGTTAAAAGTTATACAATTAGACGGACTGCAGAACCTACCGGCGCTACAGACCGAAGCGCCGCCCGAGGTCGCCCAGATTCCCCAGCCCGGGGACGTTGACGTTCGGCAGCTGGCTCTGGCCGTGGCCCTGCTGCTGCGGCACGCCGTACCCGCCGCCGGGGACGCCCGCCTCCGCGTGCACCACGCCGACCGAGCGCTCGGCCATCAGGGTCTCGCTGGACTGGATCAGCACCGTGCCGGCCCCGATGAACTCGAACTGGTGCTCCTCGCCGGAGGCACCGCCCAGGCCGGTCAGCTGGCGCAGGCCGCCCAGCACGCCGTGCATGTAGCCGTGGTCGTAGTGGTGGCAGGGCGCGGGGCAGTCGGCCCAGCCGACCAGGGCCTGCGGGTCCACCCGGACCGGCGGCTCGATGAAGTGCACCGGGCCGTTCGAGGCGGCGACGAACTTGCCCGTCCCGATCAGGGTGAGGAAGCCCGGGATGATGGACTGCTTCAGCGCCAGAGTCGGCTCGAAGGCCAGCAGGTTCCCCGAACGGACCGTCAGGTTGCCGTTCTCCAGGTCGTACGAGTTGAGGTCGAAGGCACGGTCGGCCAGCAGCAGCTTGCCCCGGCCCTCGGCCACCACCCAGTCGCTGGCGTGCAGCGGGGAGTTGAAGTTGCGGCCGAGTGCGCGGTCGATCGAGCCGTGGCCGATCCCGGAGAAGCGGACGTCGCCGTAGTAGGCGATCATCTTCCCCTTCTGCAGGTAGTACGGGCCGTTCAGGTCCACCGAGAAGGCGTACGGGTTGACGTTGTCGTTGACCGGCAGGCTGTGCGCGTCGTGCACCTCGGGGCCGGCGCCGGGCTGGGCCGGGTACGGCTGCTGCTGGGGCGCGCCGTAGCCGGGCTGCTGGGGCGGGTAGCCCGGCTGCTGCTGCGGGTAGCCCTGCTGCTGGGGGTAGCCGGGCTGCTGCGGCGGGTACTGGGGCGGGTAGGACATCAGAGCTTCTCCTCGCTCGCCTGGACGTACACCACACCGTTGCCGGACAGCTCCAGCTGGAACGCCTCGCCGGAGCCCCGGCCGACCATGTCGCGCCAACCCACCGAGGTGGACAGCTTGTTCTGGATCTGGCCGCGGTGGGCCACGTAGGCCTGCGGGTCGACGTGCACCGGCTGGTTCGGGGTGATCGGCAGTTCGACGAAGCCGCCGTGCGCCATCACCGCGACCGAACCCTGGCCGCTGAGCTGGGTGGTGAACAGGCCCTGTCCGCTGACCTGGCCGCGCACCATGCCCATCACGCCGCCCTGCGAGCCGAGGAAGACGGTGGTCTGCCGGAGCGTGCCGTCGAAGGCGAGCAGCCGGTCGGCCTCGACGTTGAGGGTGTCGCCGTTGAGCTCGATCACCTGGATGTGGTGGCCGCCGTGGCCGAAGAGCACGGTGCCCTGGCCCTCGACGGTCATCAGCGGGACGTCCTCGTTGGCCACCCGGCGGCCGATCATGCCCATCACGCCGCCCTGACCACCGGTCAGGTTCGGGGTGAAGCCGACCTCGCCGGTGTAGGCGATCATCGAGCCGCGCTGGCTGAAGATCCGCTGCCCGGGGAAGACCTTGGCCTCGATCAGCTTGCTGTTGATCTTGGTGAACGGCATCAGACGTCGCCCCCGAAGGTGAGCCGCTCGGACGGCTGGACGTAGACCAGGCCCTCGCCGGTGAACTCCACCTGCATCGCCTCGCCACCGCCCTCGCCGATCAGCGTGGTCCAGCCGCCGCCGGACTTCAGCGCGCGGTTGAGGTTGCCGGTGTGCGCGACGTACGCGCCCGGGTCGACCCGCAGCGGCTGCCCCCCGGAGACCCGCAGGATGATCGCCGGACCCTTGGAGGTGAGTGCGGCCCAGCCGTGCCCGTCCACCTTGGTGGTGAACAGGCCGGTGCCGGAGGCCATCCCGTTCAGGCCGGTGAAGCTGGTGCCGGTGTGCAGGCTGCCCTCGGTGCAGAGCAGGTTGTCCGCCTCGACGTACAGCGTCTCGCCGTTCAGCCGCACGAGGTTGACCTCGGTGGCCCGGTCGGCGAAGAAGCAGGTGCCCTGCCCCTGGACCTCCATGACCTCCATCTGCTCACCCGTCAGCCGACGGGTGACCATGCCGCGGAGGCCGTTCCCCCCGCCGCTGAGCTTCTTGAAGTTCATCTGACCGGTGTAGGCGACCATGCACCCGTTACGGGCCTTGACCGCGTCGCCCGTCATGTCGACGGCGAGCACCTTTGATCCCTGGAGTCGAAACTGTGCCACGCGGTGACCATAGCGGCCGCCGGCGGGCGCGGGGGAGGGGGTGGGAGCCACTGGTACAGATCCGGTACACGGCCCCGGCCTCCGGTGGAAGGTAAAGGGCGAGTCATAATGGGTGGCCGGTTTGTGCGCCCGTTCACAAGCCACGCAGCACAAGCCCGCCGATCCCCCGTAGTGAGGTCCCCGCCGTGAAGAGCAGTGCCGTCCACCGTCTGCGCCTGGTGTCCGCCCCCGAGGGCCTGTCGTTCATCCTGCTGCTGGTCTGCTCGGTGCTGAAGCGCACCACCGACTTCAACGCCGTGCCGGTGATGGGCGCGGTGCACGGCGCCCTGTTCGTGCTGTACGTGGTCTTCCTCGCGCTGGCCTGGCAGAAGCAGCGCTGGGACGCCAAGCGCGGCGCGATCCTGTTCGTGCTCTCGGTGCTGCCGTTCGGCGGCTTCGTGGCCGAGCGGATGCTGGCCAAGGAGGAGCGCGGCGAGTACCCGGCCGCCGGGCAGCCCGCCGCCGCCTGACCGCAGCCGTACGCGCGAAAGCCCGGGCCTCCCCTCCGAGGCGCCCGGGCTTTCGCGTGTCAGGTGGCGGGACGTCAGTTGACGTTGACCCCGGACCAGGCGGCCGCGACCGCCTTGTACTCGGCGCTGGTGGCGCCGTACAGATCGGAGGCCGCCTTGAGGGTGCCGGTGCGGGCGCCCGCGTAGTTGGTGGTGGAGGTCCAGTACACGGTCAGCGCGCGGTACCAGATCGCCGCGGCCTTGTCCCGGCCGATGCCGGTCAGGGTCGAGCCGTTGGAGGTCGGGCTGTTGTAGCTGACGCCGTTGACGGTCTTGGCGCCACTGCCCTCGGAGAGCAGGTAGAAGAAGTGGTTCGCCGGGCCCGAGGAGTAGTGCACGTCCAGCGAGCCGAGGGTGGAGGACCAGGCGTCCTTCGAGCCGCCGTCCTTCGAGGGCTTGTCCATGTAACGGAGCGGCGTGCCGTCCCCGTTGATGTTGATCAGCTCGCCGATCAGGTAGTCGCCCTTGTCGGCCGCGAGGTTCGCGCTGAACTCGACCATGGTGCCGAAGATGTCCGAGGTGGCCTCGTTCAGGCCGCCGGACTCGCCGGAGTAGTTCAGGCCGGCCGTGTTGGCGGTGACGCCGTGCGTCATCTCGTGGCCCGCCACGTCCAGCTCGGTCAGCGGGTGGGTGTTGCTCGCGCCGTCGCCGTACGTCATGCAGAAGCAGGTGTCGCTCCAGAACGCGTTGACGTAGTTGCGGCCGTAGTGCACCCGGCTGTAGGCGCCGACACCGTCGTTGCGGATGCCGAGGCGGCCGAACGAGTTCTTGTAGTAGTCCCAGGTCGCCGCGCCGCCGAACTGGGCGTCCACCGCGGCCGACTGGGCGCTGGAGACCTGGCCGGTGCCCCAGACGTTGTCGGTGTCGGTCAGCAGGGTGCCGTTGCCCGAGGTCTTGTTGGCGAGCGTGGTGGTGTACATGTTGCCCCGGCTGGGGTCCTTCAACTGGTACGTGCTGCCACTGGAGTTGGTGGTCAGGGTGACCGAGCCGACGAACACGCCCTTGCCGCTGCCGGTCGCCGCGGCGGCCAGGTACTGCTCGTGGGTGGAGAGCACCTCACCGGTGGCGGCGTCGGTGACCAGCTTCTGCGCGCTGGGTATGCCGTTGTCCCGGACGCCCTCGACCACGGTCTCGTAGGCCAGCCGCGGGGTGCCGGAGGTGGCCCAGACGACCAGCTTCGCGGCGGAGGCACCGGTGACCTCCTTGATCGGGGACTGGTCCTCGTCGATGGTCACACCGACGGTCGCCTGCACGGCGCCCTTCGCCTTCTCGGCGGCCTTCTCGGCCGGCACGGCGGGGGTCAGGCTGGGCAGGGCGAGGGTGGCCTCGGTCGCCCGGTCCACCGAGGTGACCTTGCCGTTCGGGGCCAGGTGGGCGACCAGGTCGCCGCCGATGACGGCGAGGCCGCCGAAGGTGCGCTCGAACCGCAGGTGCTTGGCGCCGGTGGCGTCCACCACGGCGTCCTTGGCGACCAGCGCCTCCGCGGAGCCCAGGCCGAGCGCCTTGGCCACGGCGGGGGCGTAGGCCTGGGCGATGTCCTTGAGCTCGGCGCGCTGCAGCGCCGATCCCTTGCCGTGCGAGCCGACGGGAGCGGCCTGCGCCGTCCCCACGCCGACCTGGATGGCGCTGGCGAGGATCACCGTGGCCGAAAGTGCGGCTCCGACAGTCAGCTTTCGCTTCACGTACGGGTTCCTTCCGAAGATCAACCGCGTGTGCGCGGTCGCACCTCGCTCCGGGGCACCGGGGTTAGTGCCTGAGGGGCGGAGCGGGTGCTGACGTGCTGCTCCGTGCGGTCAAGCGGCGTCGGCCGGTGTGGTGGGGCGGCCGGCGCCGTAACGGGGCTGGCCAGAAGCATGACAATGCAGTTCGTGAAATGACAGGTATCCGCTGAGAGTTGGCCAGCTCCCGCCAGCCGGGCACGCTCTGTGGTGGCCTGATCGACGCCATGGCATACCCGACAAATCAGAGTAATTCCGGCGCAGGAGCGGAGTTTTGACGCGAACGGAAGCTGAACACCCGTCGAAATTCGGCAACTGTCCAGACCAATGCGAATGTTGCGGCCGCGTTGCCGTCGATTGCTGTCCTGGTATGTACCAGAAGCGACGTTGGCGGGACCTCGCCAGAGCGTCCCCTTGATCGCCCTCCCCGGCGGCTGCTAGCCGTGCCCGGAAACGGCCTGGGCCCGGAAACGCGAGGGCCGGGCCCCTCCTGCGAGGGGCCCGGCCGGTGTGCGTCGGTGCGCGGGGGTCAGACGTTGACCGCGGACCAGGCGGCCGCGACCGCCTTGTACTCGGTGCTGGTGGCGCCGTACAGGTCGCTCGCCGCCTTCAGGGTGGCGGTGCGCGCGGCCTTGTAGTTGGTGGTGGAGGTGAAGTACACGGTCAGCGCGCGGTACCAGATCGCGGCGGCCTTGGTGCGGCCGATGCCCACCACGGTCGAGCCGTTGGAGGTCGGGCTGTTGTAGCTGACGCCGTTGATGACCTTGGCGCCGCTGCCCTCGGAGAGCAGGTAGAAGAAGTGGTTCGCCACGCCCGAGGAGTAGTGCACGTCGACGTTGCCGACGCCGGAGTACCAGGAGTCCTTGGACGCGCCGTCCTTGGAGGGCTTGTCCATGTAGCGGAGCGGCGTGCCGTTCCCGTTGATGTTGATCTTCTCGCCGATCAGGTAGTCACCCGGGTCGGCGGCCAGGTTGGCGGACCACTCGACCATGGTGCCGAAGATGTCCGAGGTGGCCTCGTTCAGACCGCCGGACTCGCCGGAGTAGACCAGGCCCGCGGTGTTGGCGGTGACGCCGTGCGTCATCTCGTGGCCGGAGACGTCGATGGCGGTCAGCGGGTGGGTGTTGCCGGAGCCGTCGCCGTACGTCATGCAGAAGCAGGAGTCGCTCCAGAACGCGTTGACGTAGTTGCTGCCGTAGTGCACCCGGCTGACCGCGCCGACACCGTCGTTGCGGATGCCCAGGCGGTTGAAGCTGTTCTTGTAGTAGTCCCAGGTCGCCACGGCGCCGTACTGGGCGTCCACCGCGGCGGACTGGGTGTTGGTGGCCAGCCCGTTGCCCCAGACGTTGTCCGCGTCGGTGAACAGGGTGCCGTTGCCCGAGGTGCCGCCGGCCAGGCCGACGGTCCGGGTGTTGCCCCGGGTGGTGTCCCTCAACTCGTAGAGGGAGCCGGTGTAGTTGGTGGTCAGGGTGACCGAGCCGACGTGGACGCCCTTGCCGCTGCCGGTGGCGACACTTGCCAGGTACTGCTCGTGGGTGGCGAGCACCTCGCCGGTGGCGGCGTCGGTGACCAGCTGCTGGGCGCTGGGCGAGCCGTCCTCCCGGACGCCCTCGACCACGGTCCGGTAGGCCAGCCGCGGCGTACCGGACTGGGCCCAGACCACCAGGTCGGGGCTCTGGGTGCCGGTGACGGCCCGGATCGGCGAGTCGTCCTTGTCGATGGTCTGGCCGACGGTGGCCTGGACGGCGCCGGTGGCCTGCTTGGCGGCCTTCTCGGCCGGCACGGCCGGGGTCAGGCCCGGCAGCGCCAGGGTGGCCTCGGAGGCGCGGTCGATCGAGGTGACCCTGCCGTTCGCCCCGAGGTGCGCGACCAGGTCGCCACCGATGACGGGGAGGCCGGAGTAGGTGCGCTCGAAGCGCAGGTGCATGGCGCCGGAGGTGTCCAGCACCGCGTCCTTGGCCACCAGGGCCTCGGCCGAACCGAGGCCGAGGGCCTTGGCCACGGCGGGGGTGTGGGCCTGGGCCAGCCCCTTCAGCTCGGCGCGCTGGAAGGCGGAGCCCTGGTTCGCCGGGGCCGGTGCGGCCTGGGCCGTCCCGGCGCTGATCTGGATGGCGCTGGCGAGGATCACCGTGGCGGAGAGAGCGGCTCCGACAGTCAGCTTTCGCTTCACGTGCGGGTTCCTTCCGGGATCAACCGCGTGTGCGCGGTCGCACCTCACTCCGGGGCACCCGGGTTGGGGCCGGCGGGGCGGAGCGGGTGCTGACGTGCTGCTCCGTGCGGCGGACGGCATCGGCCGGAGTGGGTGGGGCGGCCGGTGTCGCGACGGGGCTGGCCAGAAGCATGACAATGCAGTTCGTGAAATGACAGGTATCCGCCGAGAGTTGGCCAGCACCCGCCAGCGGGCCGAGCGGCCGGGCACGACCGGCATTCCGGTCAAGTCCGGCCATACCGAACATGGTTCGGGGGCGGTCAGCTGCGCCGATGCTCGATGATCTCCAACTGCCCACTGTGGCAAGGATGTTGCTGGAGTGCCGGCGGGTCCGGCCGGCCGGGGGAGGCGGTGGCGGAAGCCCGCCAGCAGGGCCGTCTTGTCCACCATCGTGGACACCTGCTACCCGCAGGGTGACCCGCCGGTACGGTAAGGGGGTGGCCAAGCCCCTCGCTCTCGACTTCGATCCGATCGCCCGCGCCGATGAACTCTGGACCAGCCGCTGGGGCGGTGTCCCCTCGATGTCGGCGATCACCTCGGTGATGCGCGCCCACCAGATCCTGCTCGGCCGGGTGGACGCCGTGGTCAAGCCGTACGGGCTGACCTTCGCCCGGTACGAGGCCCTGGTGCTGCTCACCTTCAGCCGCACCGGCGAGCTCTCGCTCTCCAAGATCGGCGAGCGCCTGATGGTGCACCCGACCAGCGTCACCAACACCGTCGACCGGCTGGAGCGCTCCGGCCTGGTGGCCCGGCGCCCCAACCCGCTGGACGGCCGCGGCGTGCTGGCCGCCATCACCGACCGGGGCCGCGAGGCGGTCGAGCAGGCCACCCGGGACCTGATGGCGATGGACTTCGGCCTGGAGGGCTACGACCAGGAGCAGTGCCGGCAGATCTTCGAGGTGCTGCGGCCGCTCCGGGTGGCGGCGGGCGACTTCCGACCGTGACCCTGGCGCGGGGCGCCCGGTAAGGGCGGTTACCCTCGATGCCATGAAGCAGAGTGTGCTGACCCGCTACCGGGTCCTGGCGTATGTGACGGGTGTCCTGCTGGTCCTGTTGACCCTGGGCGTGATCGCCAAGTACGTGCTGGACCTGTCGGGTGCGGCCGACTTCACCCGGGTGGTCAGCATCGCGCACGGCTGGCTCTACGTGGTCTACCTGGTCTTCGCCTTCGACCTCGGCAGCAAGGCCAAGTGGCCGATGGGCAAGCTGGCCTGGGTGCTGCTGTCGGGGACGGTCCCGACCGCCGCGTTCTTCGTCGAGCGCCGGGTGTCCCGCGAGATCGCCCCGCTGATCGTCAGCACCGAGCCCGTCCGGGCCTGACCGCCCGCCACCGCGGCACCGAAGCGCCCCTTCCGGAAACGGGAGGGGCGCTTCGCCGTTCGGGGACGCCCATCGACAGATACTAGGACGTCCGAGTAAATTAGTAGGACATCCAAGCAACTGGTCCCGCACCCACAAGGCAGCGGCCGCACGGAGTGGAGTCGGAGTCTGATGGACGCCGAGGAGATCGAGGCCGGCCGAGTCCGCTGGCAGCAGCGGTACGACAAGGCCCGCAAGCGCGACGCCGACTTCACCACGCTGAGCGGCGAGCAGGTGGAGCCGGTCTACGGCCCGCCGCCGGGCCAGGCGTACGAGGGCTTCGAGCGGATCGGCTGGCCGGGCGAGTACCCGTACACCCGCGGCCTGCACGCCACCGGCTACCGGGGGCGGACGTGGACCATCCGCCAGTTCGCCGGCTTCGGCAACGCCGAGCAGACCAACGAGCGCTACCGGATGATCCTGGACTCCGGCGGCGGCGGCCTCTCGGTCGCCTTCGACATGCCGACCCTGATGGGCTACGACTCCGACGACGCCAAGTCGCTCGGTGAGGTCGGCCACTGCGGGGTGGCGATCGACTCCGCCGCCGACATGGAGGTGCTGTTCCACGACATCCCGCTCGGCGGCGTCACCACCTCGATGACGATCAGCGGCCCGGCGGTGCCGGTCTTCTGCATGTACCTGGTGGCCGCTGAGCGCCAGGGCGTCGACCCGGCGGTGCTCAACGGCACGCTGCAGACCGACATCTTCAAGGAGTACATCGCGCAGAAGGAGTGGCTCTTCGCCCCCGAGCCGCACCTGCGCCTGATCGGCGACCTGATGGAGTACTGCGCCACGGGCATCCCCGACTACAAGCCGCTCTCGGTCTCCGGCTACCACATCCGCGAGGCCGGGGCGACGGCCGCGCAGGAGCTCGCCTACACGCTGGCGGACGGCTTCGGGTACGTGGAGCTCGGCCTCTCCCGCGGACTGGACGTGGACGTCTTCGCCCCCGGGCTGTCGTTCTTCTTCGACGCGCACCTGGACTTCTTCGAGGAGATCGCCAAGTTCCGTGCGGCCCGCCGGATCTGGGCCCGCTGGATGAAGGAGCGGTACGGCGCGAAGACCGACAAGGCGCAGTGGCTGCGGTTCCACACCCAGACCGCCGGCGTCTCGCTGACGGCCCAGCAGCCGTACAACAACGTGGTGCGGACGGCGGTCGAGGCGCTGTCGGCGGTGCTCGGCGGGACGCAGTCGCTGCACACCAACGCGCTGGACGAGACGCTCGCGCTGCCGTCCGAGCAGGCGGCGGAGATCGCGCTGCGGACCCAACAGGTGCTGATGGAGGAGACCGGCGTCGCCAACGTGGCCGACCCGCTGGGCGGTTCCTGGTACGTCGAGGCGCTGACCGACCGGATCGAGCAGCAGGCGGAGGAGATCTTCCAGCGGATCCTGGACAAGGGCACGGCGGACCACCCGATCGGGCCGATCACCGCCGGCATCCTGCGCGGGATCGAGGAGGGCTTCTTCACCGGGGAGATCGCGGAGGCGGCCTTCGCCTACCAGCAGGGTGTGGAGAAGGGCGAGAAGCGGGTGGTCGGCGTCAACTGCCATCCGCGCAGCGTCACCCCGGAGCTGGAGATCCTCCGGGTCAGCCACGAGGTGGAGCGGGAGCAGGTGCGGGTGCTCGCGGCGCGGAAGGCCGGGCGGGACGGGGCGGCCGTGCAGGCGGCGCTGGCCGAGCTGCTGGCCGCCGCGCGCTCGGGGGCGAACATGATCCCGCCGATGCTCACCGCCGTCCGCGCGGAGGCGACGCTCGGCGAGATCTGCAACGCGCTCCGCGACGAGTGGGGCACCTACCAGGAGACGGCGATGTTCTAGCCGCCGGTCCGGTTAGTGGGCCGGGCCGAGGCGCTGTTCGAGCCCGGCCCGGCACTGCGGCCACTCCGCCGCGGTGATCGAGAAGATCGCCGAGTCGCGGAGCAGGTCGTCCTCGCCGGGGGCCGAGGAGCGGGACCAGTTCCGCAGCACGCCCTCGAACCGGGCGCCCACGCGCTCGATCGCGGCCCGCGAACGGCCGTTGCGCGCATCGGTCTTCAGGTCGAGCCGGGCCACGCCCCAGGTCTCGAACGCGTGCCGGAACAGCAGGTACTTGGCCTCGGTGTTCAGCCCGGTGCCCTGGGCCGACGCCGCGAGCCAGGTGAAGCCGACCTCGATCGCGAACAGGGCGTCCCCGGCCGGCCACAGGCGCGGGTCGCAGAAGGCGGTCACCCCGACGGCCCGCCCCGAGGCCCGGTCCAGCAGTGCGTACGGGGCCAGCTTCCCCTCGGCAGCCCGGGCCAGTTGGGCCTCGATGTACGCCGGGATCTCGGCCGCCGACGGGACCCAGGTGAACGCGTACGAACCGCGGTCCTCCTCGACCGCCACGGCCAGGTCCGCCGCGTGATGTGCCCGCAGCGGCTCCAGGCGTACCCGGGCGCCCTCCAGGACCGGTCCCTCCAGTGTGAAATCCATCGCCGCAGCATGCCGCAGTCGGCCTGCGATGTCGCCTGAATTCCGGTCGGCCTCAGGCGCTTTCGGCCGGCAGCTCAGGGAGCGCGAGGGCGGCCGAGAGGCCGGGGAGGGGGCTGAGCAGGAGGGTGGTGAAGCGGTGGATCCAGTCCGGTGTGACGGGTTCGCCGCTGACCAGCATCCGGTGCTCGACGGTGCCGGCGATGGTGTCGAAGATGATGGAGATCTCCTCACCGGCCGTCAGCTCGTCGCGGTCCGGGCCGAGTTCGCCCCGGGCCTGGGCGTTGGCCCGGCCCTGCTGGACCAGGTGCTTCTGCGGGTCGACGATCCGCTCCCTGATCCGCCGCCGGAGCAGCGGGTCGCGGGTGCCCTCGGCGAACAGGGCGAGCAGGGCGGCCTGGGTCTCGGGGCGGGAGAGCAGCTCGGCGAAGCGGGCGACCACGGCCTCGATGTCGGCCCGCAGGCTGCCCAGGTCGGCCACCTCCAGGTCGTCGAAGAGGCTGGCGACGGCGTCGACCACGAGCTCGTTCTTGGACGGCCAGCGGCGGTAGAGGGTGGTCTTGGCGACGCCGGCCCGGGTCGCGACGTGGCCCATGGTGACCCCGCCCCAGCCGAGTTCGGCCAGCGCGGCCCGGGTCGCGTCCAGGATCGCGAGGTCGGCGGCGGCGCTGCGGGGCCGTCCCTTGCCGCGTGGGGGCGCGGTCGGGTCCGGGGCGGCGGCGGGCTGCCGGGTGGTGGGGGCCACCGAGCCTCCTTGCGGTTTACCTGCGAGTAACTTGAGCTGCACACGGTAGCGACATACCGGCCGCAACGGGAGCCGGGGGGCGGTCGAAAGTGGGGCAGCTCACGTCGCCGGTTGCCCGGAAGGGCTTGCGGCACCGGCCCCGGGAGCAGATACGCTACGACTCGTAGCGAATAGAGCGACAACCACGCGCCGGCCCCAGGGATCGGGTGGGCGCGGGGCGCGGATGGGGATCCGCGCCGGGACTCCTTCACTACCTGGGAGGCGACTCCCGCCGACGCCGGGCCGGAAGGGCCTACGGGCCTTTCCCGGCGGTTGGCACACGTCACTGGCGCGGACGGGGGAGGATAGTGCCATGCAGCCACGGAATTCGCGTCTCAACAGCTCCGCTCTGCGCGGTGCGGTCGATCTCGCAGCAGTGAAGGCGGCCGGTGAGGCCGCGCAGAAGGCCGAGCAGGCCAGGGCCGAGCGGGCCAGGCAGGCCGCCTCCGCCGAGGCGGATGGCATCGCCCCGCCCGCCGCCTCGTACCCGCTGGTGATCGACGTCAGCGAGGACACCTTCGAGGCCGAGGTCGTGCAGCGCTCGGCCGAGGTCCCGGTCGTGGTCGACTTCTGGGCCGAGTGGTGCGGGCCGTGCAAGCAGCTCAGCCCGATCCTGGAGCGGCTGGCCGAGGAGTACGCGGGCCGGATCGTGCTCGCCAAGATCGACGTCGACGCCAACCAGCTGATCGCCCAGCAGTTCGGTATCCAGGGCATCCCGGCCGTGATGGCCGTGGTGGCCGGCCAGCTCGTCCCGCTCTTCCAGGGCGCCGAGAACGAGGCCAACGTCCGCAAGATCATTGACCAGTTGATCGCGGTGGCCGAGCAGCGCTTCGGCATCGTCGGCGGCGCCGGTGCGCCGGAGGGCGAGGCGCCCGCCGCCGCGCTCCCGCCGGAGGACCCGGCGCTGGCGGCCGCGCACGACGCGCTGGACCGGGGCGACCTGGGCGGTGCGATCCAGGCGTACCGGAACGTGCTGACCGATCAGCCCGGCAACGCCGAGGCCAAGTTGGGCCTGGCCCAGGCCCAACTGCTGCACCGGGTCGAGCAGCTCGACCCGCAGGCGGTCCGGACGGCGGCGGCGGAGGGTCCGAAGGACGTCCCGGCCCAGCTGGACGCGGCCGATCTGGACCTGGTCGGCGGCCACGTCGAGGACGCGTTCGGGCGGCTGGTGGACACCGTCGGCCGGACCTTCGGCGAGGACCGGGACACCGCCAGGCTGCGGCTGCTGGAGCTGTTCGAGGTGATCGGCGCGGAGGACCCCAGGGTCGGTGCCGCCCGGGCCGCGCTGGCCCGGGTGCTGTTCTGAACGCCCAGTGCTGGCACGGCCGGTGACCTGCGGTGCCGTGGGTGATTTAGCGACATTGCGCAGGAATCCGCGCACCTTTATCAAATCTTGACCACACCCCCTTCTCATCACCAGCGGTGACGAGGAGGGGGTGTTTCGCTGGTGTTTCCAAGGAGTTTCCGAGCTGACGGCCCGCCAGATCGTCACTCTCCGTGAAAAACCACCGGATTCCATGATCGTCGGTTACTGATGTTGGATTACCCGTCAGTAACGAACCTCTTGTACTTCGCCTGGGATTCAAGCACGATCGGCGACGCCCGGTCCTCTCCCCAGAGGTCCCCACCGGGCGGCCGCCGGCCCAGGTCGGCGGCTGAGGGCAGGGGGGTATCCGCAGATCCCGAGAAAGCGGTTCCTGTCCTTTCTCGACCGCGCATCCCTGCACGGTCGTTGGTTGTCGCCGCTACCGAGGACGTGGCTCTCTCCCATCCCAGCCGGGGCCGGCGCGGGACGCGCCGGGAACGGCCGGAGATGTACGTCCCAGAAGGAGGACTCGCATGTCCCAGACTTTCGGCAAGACCCGCTGGAAGCGCTTCGCGCTCGTGATGGTCCCCAGCATCGCCGCCACCGCGGCCATCGGCGTGAGCATCGCGAACAGCGCGCTGGCCGCCTCGTTCGCCGTCTCCGGCCAGTACTTCAAGGTCACCGCGGACGACCTGAACGGCGACAACTTCGCCCAGTTCGGCGGCGTCGACGGTGAGCCCGGGTACGACAAGGACCCGACCAAGAACCACCCGGTCGCCATCTCGACCTTCGACACCGCGAAGATCGAGGGCATGTGCCAGTCGGTCAAGACCAACCTCGGTGTCCTGGGCGACTGGACCCTGGTGCTCAAGGCCGGTGACAAGGGCCGCAAGGTCGAGGCCACCAACCTGATCATCGACCTCAACCAGCTCGAGGCCGACGCGGTGTTCACCGACATCAACATCGGCCAGGACGCCTCCACCCTGCCCGGCCCGGCGGCCGACCTGGTCCGCAAGCAGGGCAAGCTGCCCACCGGTGACCGGGGCTTCGCCCAGGCCGCCAAGAACGCGCACCTGACCAAGGTCAAGCAGACCGCGTGGGCCACCTCGGCGGGCACCTTCACCCTGAACGACCTGCGACTCAACATCGTCAAGGGCGCCCAGGAGTGCTACTGATCCCGAGCTGACGGTGCGTCCTGCGGACGCATCGCGGTGACGGACCACCACGGCCGGGACGGGGCGCAGTCCCGTCCCGGCCGTACCCCCGTTTTTTCGCTCGCACGTACCACCCGAGGAGCTGCCTCGTGTCCAGCGCAACTGTTCCCGTACTCCCCGGCCAGCCGGGCCTGGTGGCCCGGGCGCGGGTGATGTTCCGCACCTGGCGGCGCACCCGACCGTTCTGGGGCGGGCTGCTGGCCATGGTCAGCGGTGTGCCGATCCTGTACTTCCCCTACGCCAAGCTGAACCTGAACGGTCTGAGCTTCGCGATGTCCACCACGGCCGGAGCCGGTTCGCTGGTGATCGGGCTGCTGATGATCGCGCTCGGTCTGACCGCCTGGTTCCAGCCGGTGATCCGGATCTTCGCCGGAGTGGCGACCACCATCCTGGCCCTGATCTCGATCCCGGTCGCCAACCTCGGCGGGTTCGTGATGGGCGCGGTGCTCGGCCTGGTGGCGGGCGGACTGCTGGTCTCCTGGGCGCCGCTCAAGGCCGAACCGGCCCTGGCCGCCGCCGAGTCGGCGGAGCCGCCGGTGGAGCACCTGCCGATGACCGGTCAGATGCCGGTGGCGGAGCAGGGGGAGCAGCGGTGACCGACCGAGACGAGCAGCCCGGAGCCCGGCTGCCCGGCCCGCGGCACGCCGCGGCACGGCGGACCTCGCGACTGCGCGGCCGCGCGTTCGCGCTGGCGGCCGTCCCGACCGCGCTGCTGATGGGGGCGATCCCGACCCTGGCGTCCGCGGACACCCCGAAGAACTGCGCCAGCGCCCCGGACGCGATCCTGGAGGAGACCCCGGTCCCGAAGAGCGAGATCACGCCGCTCCCGGGCACCCCCGGGCTGCCGACCGCACCGCCGGCCCCCGCGCCCAGCGGCTCCGCGACCGCCACGGCTCCGGTGGGCACGCCGAGCCCGGCCGCGACCGCCACCGAGCGGGCCTCCCGCGGCACCGTCCGCCCGAACGGCATCATCGACGACATCGTGGACATCCTGGTTCCGTCGAAGCCGGTCAAGTCGCCTTCGCCGAGCCAGAGTTCGACCCCGGCCGGAGCGGGCAGGAGCACCGCCCCGACCGTCCCCGCGGTGCCGCAGAACCCGGTGCCCGCCGCCGCCCCGTCCGCCACTCCGCAGCCGACCCCGAGCGCCCGGACGTCCGGCAGCGCGGCCCCGGGCAAGAAGCCCAAGGCGGGTGCCTCGACCACGGCCTCGCCGTCGGCGGACCCGAACTGCGCGGTGGACACCCGTTCGCTGAAGGCCGCCAAGGCCGCTCCCGGGCACGTGGTGCCGGAGCAGAACTGGACCCTGCGCTCGACCCGGCTGGCTCTGCACGGCTCGGTCTTCAACGGCGTGTACGACGTGCGGACCCCGAGCGGGACCAAGCGGGTGCTGAAGTTCACCACCGCGAGCGTCGACATCGAGAACCTCGACATGTCGACGATCCAGATCCCCGGCCTGACCTTCCACGTGAAGAGCCGGCCCGGTTCCACCTCGACCATGCGTCAGGGGCCGGTCACCATGTACGTGGAGAGCCTGTCCGGCCACCTGGCCGAGGTGATCGGCCTGCCGATCCCGATCGACCTGGGCGAGATCACGCTCACCCCGGACACGCTGCCCCGGTGGCTCTGGGACCTGCTCAGCACCGTCCCGATCCCGCTCGACCTGACGCTGACCCAGGCCAAGGCGGTCCAGGCCGGCCAGTTCGGCGGCAACCTGACCATCCCCGGCATGCGGCTGTTCAACGACACCACGCCGTACTAGCCACAGCCCGAAGACCGGGCGCGCGCCGCGCGCCGTGGTCCGGGTACGCCGACGGGGCGTCACCTCCGCAGTGGAGGTGACGCCCCGTCGGCGTACGGCTCAGAGGGCGGCGCGGGTGCCCAGGTGGTGGACCTGGACCATGTTGGTGTTGCCGGGGATGCCGGGCGGGGAGCCGGCGGTGACGATGACGGTGTCGCCCTCGTTCAGCCGGCGCAGCGCCAGCAGCTCCTGGTCGACCTGCGCCACCATCGCGTCGGTGGTCTCCACCTGCTCGGTGACGTACGCCTCGACGCCCCAGCTCAGCGAGAGCTGGGCGCGGGTGGAGGCGTCCGGGGTGAAGGCGATCACCGGGATCGGCGAGCGGTAGCGCGACAGGCGGCGCGCGGTGTCACCGGACTTGGTGAACGCGACCAGCGCCTCGGCGTTGAGGAAGTCGCCCAGCTCGCAGGCGGCGCGGGCGATCGAGCCGCTCTGGGTGCGCGGCTTGCGGCCCGGGTTGAGCGGCTGGAGGCCCTGCGAGAGCAGCTCCTCCTCGGCCGTCTCGGCGATCCGGCTCATGGTCTTGACCGTCTCGACCGGGTACTTGCCGACGCTGGACTCGGCGGAGAGCATGATCGCGTCCGCCCCGTCCAGGATCGCGTTGGCGACGTCCGAGACCTCGGCGCGGGTCGGGCGCGAGGCGTGG
This sequence comes from Kitasatospora sp. NPDC002040, assembly GCF_040296785.1. Lineage (NCBI taxonomy): Bacteria > Bacillati > Actinomycetota > Actinomycetes > Kitasatosporales > Streptomycetaceae > Kitasatospora > Kitasatospora sp. NPDC002040. The sequence continues at coordinate 557,327 of NZ_JBEOXV010000003.1, forward strand.
ATCATCGACTCCATCATCTGGGTGGCGACGATGACCGGCTTGGCGTTCCGGCGGGCCAGCGTGATCAGCTGCTTCTGGACCAGCGGCACCTTCTCCAGCGGGTACTCCACCGCGAGGTCGCCACGGGCCACCATGATCGCGTCGAAGGCGAGGACGATCTCCTCCATCGCCTCGACGGCCTGCGGCTTCTCGATCTTGGCGATGACCGGGACGCGGATGCCGACCTCGTCCATCACCTTGTGCACGTCGTGGATGTCGCCCGCGTTGCGGACGAAGGAGAGCGCGACCATGTCGACGCCCAGCTCCAGCGCGAACCGCAGGTCGTCCTTGTCCTTCTCGGACAGCGCGGGCACGTTCACGGCCGCGCCGGGCAGGTTGATGCCCTTGTTGTTCGAGAGCACGCCGCCCTCGATCACCACGGTCTTCACCCGCGGGCCGTCGACGCTGACGACCTCCAGGGCGATGACGCCATCGTTGATCAGAACCGGGTCGCCGGGCTTCACGTCGCCCGGCAGGCCCTTGTAGGTGGTGCCGCAGATGTGCTGGTCCCCGGGCACATCCTCGGTGGTGATGGTGAACTCGTCACCGTTGTCGACCGTCACCGGACCGTTGGCGAAGGTCGCCAGACGGATCTTCGGACCCTGGAGGTCGGCCAGGATGCCGATGGTGCGGCCGGTGTCCTGGGACACCTGGCGGACCTTGCGGTACCGCTCCTCGTGCTCCGCGTGGGAGCCGTGGCTCATGTTCAGTCGGGCGACGTTCATGCCCGCTTCGACGATGGCCTTCAGCTGTTCGTAGGAGTCCGTGGCAGGACCCAGGGTGCAGACAATTTTCGCTCGGCGCATATCGGTCAGTCTATCCGTTCGTGTTATGGGTGCATTCCGCTCGAATGGTGAGGGATCGCCGACGAACCATCCCGAGGCGTGGGATGCTGACGACCAGTCAGGCCGAGTGCACCAGGGCAAAGGACTGCTGGGCGATCTCCAGCTCCTCGTCCGTGGGTACCACCGCGACGGTCACCCGCGCGTACGCGGGCGAGATCACCCGGGGCTCGCCGGAGCGGACGGAGTTCAGCTCCGGGTCCACCGCGATGCCCAGCTCCTCCAGCCCGGCGCAGGCGGCGGCCCGTACCGGAGCCGCGTTCTCGCCGACGCCCGCGGTGAACGCGATCGCGTCCACCCGGCCGAGCACCGCGTAGTAGCCGCCGAGGTACTTGCGCAGCCGGTGGACGTACGTGTCGAAGGCCAGCTTCGCGTCCGCGTCGCCCTCGTCCGCACGGCGCATGATCTCGCGCATGTCGTTGTCGCCGCACAGGCCGAGCAGGCCGCTGCGGCGGTTCAGCAGCGCGTCGATCTCGTCGATGCTCAGGCCGCCCACCCGGTGCAGGTGGAAGACCACGCCCGGGTCGACGTCACCCGAACGAGTGCCCATCACCAGGCCCTCCAGGGGGGTGAGGCCCATCGAGGTGTCCTGGCAGACCCCGCCGGCCACCGCCGACGCGGACCCGCCGTTGCCCAGGTGCAGCACGATCACGTTGACCTCGGCCGGGTCCTTGCCGAGCAGCCGGGCGGTGGCCCGGGAGACGTACTGGTGCGAGGTGCCGTGGAAGCCGTAGCGCCGGACCCGGTGCTCGTCCGCCACCGCCTTGTCGATCGCGTACCTGGCCGCGTACTCCGGCATGGTGGCGTGGAAGGCGGTGTCGAAGACCGCCACCTGGGGGAGGTCGGGGCGCAGCGCCCGGGCCACCTCGATGCCGGTGATGTTGGCCGGGTTGTGCAGCGGGGCGACCGGGATCAGCCGGCGGATCTCGGCCAGTACCTCGTCGGTGACCAGGGTCGGTGCGGTGAACCGTCGGCCGCCGTGCACCACCCGGTGGCCGATCGCGGCCAGCTCGGGGGAGTCCAGGCCGAGGCCGTCGGCGCCGAGCTCCTCGGCCACCGCCTTGAGAGCCGCGCCGTGGTCCGGGAAGACCTGGAGCGTCTCGCGCTTCGCCCCGCCGGGGCCGGTGTGGACCAGCCGGCCGTTGGGCTCGCCGATCCGCTCGACCAGGCCGGAGGCCAGGCGGGTGCCGTCGAGCATGTCGATCAGCTGGTACTTGACCGACGAGGAGCCGGCGTTGAGGACGAGGACCCGGGTGCCTTCGGTCACGAGGTGGTTCCTTCGCTCTGCGACTGGATGGCGGTGATCGCCACGGTGTTCACGATGTCCTGGACCAGTGCTCCCCTGGACAGGTCGTTGACCGGCTTGCGCAGCCCCTGGAGCACCGGGCCGACCGCCACCGCACCGGCCGAGCGCTGCACCGCCTTGTAGGTGTTGTTGCCGGTGTTGAGGTCCGGGAAGATCAGCACGGTGGCCCGGCCCGCCACCTCGGAGCCGGGCAGCTTGGTGGCCGCGACGTGCGCGTCGACCGCCGCGTCGTACTGGATCGGCCCCTCCACCAGCAGGTCGGGGCGGAGCTCGCGGACCAGCTCGGTGGCCTTGCGGACCTTGTCCACGTCGGCGCCGGAGCCGGAGGTGCCGGTGGAGTAGGAGAGCATCGCGACCCGCGGCTCGACGCCGAACTGGGCGGCGGTCTCGGCCGATTGGATGGCGATGTCGGCCAGCTGCTGGGCGTCCGGGTCGGGGTTGACCGCGCAGTCGCCGTAGACCAGCACCTTGTCGGCCAGGCACATGAAGAAGACCGAGGAGACGATGGCCGCGCCGGGCGCGGTCTTGATCACCTCGAAGGCGGGGCGGATGGTCGCGGCGGTGGAGTGCACCGCGCCGGAGACCATGCCGTCGGCGATGCCCTCCTGGACCATCAGGGTGCCGAAGTAGGAGACGTCGGTGACCACGTCCAGCGCCAGCTCGACCGTCATGCCCTTGTGCGCGCGCAGCCCGGCGTACAGCTCGGCGAACTGCTGGCGCAGCGGGCTGGTGGCCGGGTCGACCAGCCGGGCGTGGGCCCGGTCGCCGTGGTCGCCGCCGTCGAGCGGGAGGGTGATGCCGAGGGCGGCGGCCTTGCGGCGGATCGCGTCCGGATCGCCCAGCAGGGTGAGGTCGCAGATGTTGCGGCGCAGCAGCACCTCGGCCGCGCGCAGCACCCGCTCCTCGGTGCCCTCGGGCAGCACCACGTGCCGGCGGGCGGACCTGGCCCGCTCCAGCAGCGCGTGCTCGAACATCATCGGGGTGACCCGCTCGGACCGGCTCAGCTCGATCCGGCTGGTCAACTCGGCAGTGTCGACGTGCAGTTCGAACAGGCCGAGGGCGATCTCGGCCTTCCGGGGGCTGGCCTGGCTCAGCCTGCCCTCCAGATGGGTGAGCGCGGCGGCGGTCAGCCAGCTGCCCTCCGGTACCACCGCGACCGGGGTGCCGGGGGCGAGCCGGGCGGCCAGCGCCATCACGTTCGGGCCGGGGTGCTGACCCAGCGTCAGCAGGACGCCCGCGATCGGCGGGGCGCCGGCCGCGTGCGCGGCCAGCGAGCCGATCACCAGGTCGGCCCGGTCCCCGGGGGTGACCACCAGGGCGCCCTCGGTCAGCGCGGTCAGGAAGGTCGGCAGCATCGCCCCGCCGAAGACGAAGCCCCGGACGTCCCGGGCCAGGCCGGCCGCGTCGCCGAGCAGCACCTCGGCACCGGTCGCCTCGACCAGCTGGCCCACGGTCGGGGCGGCCAGCGCGGGCTCCTCCGGCAGGACGTACGCGGGGACGGCGAGCTTCTCGGACAGGGTGCGCTGGATCTGCTGCTTGGCGGCCGGGGCGACCCGGTTGGCGATCATCGCCAGCATCGAGCAGCCCAGGTCCCGGTACGCCCGGTGGGCGTTGCGGACCTCGGCGATCACCGCCAGCGGGTCCTCGTCGTGGCCGCCGACCACCGGCAGCACCCAGGCCCCGAACTCGTTCGCCAGCCGGGCGTTGAAGGCCAGTTCGTCCGGGATGTTGGTGTCGGCGAAGTCGGTGCCCAGCACCAGCACCGCCTGGCACCTGCGCTCCAGCGCGCGGAACCGGTCGACCAGCGAGCCGACCAGCTCGTCCTGGCCCTGGGCGGCCTGGAGCGCGGCCGCCTCCTCGTAGGTGAGGCCGTACAGCTCGGTGGTCGGCAGGTCGAGCCGGTAGCGGCTGCGCAGCAGCTCCACCACGTGGTCCGAGCCCGGCTCGCCGGGGGCGTGCGCGTGGACGAGGGGGCGGAAGACGCCGACCCGGTCCACCTGACGGGTGAGCAGTTCCATGACCCCGAGCTCGACGGCCTGGCGGCCGTCCCCTCGGTCGATCCCGGTCACGTACACGCTGCGCGCCACGGTGGGAGCTCCGTTCCGGTCGTCCTCAGTCAACGGTCATATTGACCATACATTCGCACCGGTGGCGGCCGTCCGCATGCGCGCTCGACCGAAGGGGGCAAGGGACGAACGTCCCCGGCGGCCGGGCCTTCCGGCCGGCCGCCGGGGACGGACGGGCGGTCAGTTCGCCGGGCGGAGCCAGAGGGTGGCGAGCGGCGGCAGGACCAGCTGGGCGCTGCGGGGCTGGTCGTTCCAGGGGGTGGCCTCGGCCTTGACCGGGTGGGAGTTGCCGGTGCCGCTGCCGCCGTACCCGGGGGCGTCGGTGTTGAGCGCCTCCTCCCAGAGCTGGTCCGGGGCGTCCAGGGCGGGCAGGCCGACCCGGTAGCAGTGCCGGACCACGGGGGAGAAGTTGCAGACCGCCACCAGCGGGGTGCCGTCGGCGGCGTACCGGACGAAGGAGAGCACGTTGTCCTCGGCCGCGCCGCCGTCCAGCCAGCGGAAGCCGGCCGGGACGGTGTCCTGCTCCCAGAGCGCCGGGGTGGCCAGGTAGGTGCCGTTCAGGTCGGCGACCAGGCGCTGCACGCCCCGGTGGTCGGCCGCGGCGGGCCAGTCGTCGGCCAGCACCCACCACTGCGGGCCCTGCTCGTGGTCCCACTCCGCACCCTGGGCGAACTCCTGTCCCATGAACAGCAGTTGCTTGCCGGGGTGGGCCCACATGAAGCCGAGGTAGGCGCGGTGGCCGGCCCGCTGCTGCCACCAGTCGCCGGGCATCTTGGAGACCAGCGACTGCTTGCCGTGCACCACCTCGTCGTGCGAGATCGGCAGGACGTAGTTCTCGGAGTACGCGTAGACCATCGAGAAGGTGATCTCGTTGTGGTGGTGCTTGCGGTGCACCGGCTCCTTGGACATGTAGACCAGCGAGTCGTGCATCCAGCCCATGTTCCACTTCAGGCCGAAGCCCAGGCCGCCGGTGTCGGTGGGGCGGGTGACGCCCGCCCAGGCGGTGGACTCCTCGGCGATGGTGACCACCCCGGGGCAGCGCCGGTAGACGGTGGCGTTCATCTCCTGCAGGAACGAGGCGGCGTCGAGGTTCTCCCGGCCGCCGTACTGGTTCGGGGTCCAGGCGCCGCCCTCGCGGGAGTAGTCGAGGTAGAGCATGGAGGCGACCGCGTCGACCCGCAGGCCGTCGATGTGGAACTCCTCGCACCAGTAGACCGCGTTGGCGACCAGGAAGTTGCGGACCTCGGTGCGCCCGTAGTCGAACTCCAGCGTCCCCCAGTCCGGGTGCTCGGCCCGGAGCGGGTCGGCCGGCTCGTACAGCGGCTCGCCGTCGAAGCGGGCCAGTGCGAAGTCGTCCTTGGGGAAGTGCGCGGGCACCCAGTCCATGATCACGCCGATGCCGTGCCGGTGCAGGGTGTCGACCAGGAAGCGGAAGTCGTCCGGGGTCCCGAGCCGGGAGGTCGGGGCGTAGAAGCCGGACACCTGGTAGCCCCAGGAGCCGCCGAAGGGGTGCTCCATCACCGGCATGAACTCCACGTGGGTGAAGTTCAACTCCTGGAGGTAGGCCGGGAGTTCGGCGGCGATGGCGCGGTACGAGGTGAGGTCGGGGCGCCAGGAGGCCAGGTGCAGCTCGTACACCGACATCGGGGCCCGGTGGTGCACCGCGCGGGCCCGCCGGGCCAGCCAGTCGGCGTCGCCCCACTCGTACGCCGACTCGGTGACCACCGAGGCGGTCTCCGGCGGGCACTGGGTGGCCCGGGCCAGCGGGTCGGCCTTCTCCAGCACCCAGCCCTGCCGGCTGTGGATCTCGTACTTGTACTGGGCGCCGGCGCCGAGCCCGGGCACGAAGAGCTCCCAGACGCCGGAGGAGCCGAGCGAGCGCATCGGGTGTCCGGCGCCGTCCCAGTGGTTGAAGTCGCCGATCAGCCGGACCCCGGCGGCGTTCGGCGCCCAGACCGCGAAGGCGGTGCCGGGGATGCCCTCGACGGTGCGCAGGTGCGCGCCGAGCGCCTGCCAGAGCTGCTCGTGCCGGCCCTCGGCGATCAGGTGCAGATCCAGCTCGCCGAGGGTCGGCGGCAGCCGGTAGCCGTCCTCCTGCACGTGGTCGACACCGTCGTAGGTCACCTGGAGCCGGTAGGACGGGATCGCCCCGGCACCCGCCAGCAGGCCGGTGAACAGGCCGGACTGAAGGTGGGTCAGCTCCACCGGGCCGGCTCCGGTGAGCACCACCACCCGCTCGGCGAACGGACGCAGCACCCGGATCGAGACCCCCTCGGAGGTCAGGTGCGCGCCGAGCAGGCCGTGCGGGTCGTGGTGCTCACCGGACAGCAGCCGGTCGATCTCCCCGGGCGGCAGCGTCGCCTCCGGCAGCCGGAGCGCGGCGGGCGCCGGCACCGGGAGCGGCAGCGCCCCGGCCGGCGCCCGCCCGGCCCGGCGCCGTACGGGCCGGCCCGACCGCTCGGGCAGGAAGGTGGCGGGCACGGGCGTGCTGCGGTCGGGCTTCGGGCCGAGCGGGGTCACGGCGGAATCCTCCTGCGGAGTGGGCGGGTCAGACGGTCAGGGCCAAACGGTTGATCGCGGCCAGCGGGATGGGGAGCCAGCCCGGCCGGTGCCGGGCTTCGTAGACCACCTCGTAGACCGCCTTGTCGATCTCCAGCGCCCGCATCAGCTCGGGCGCCGAGGACGGGTCCATCCCGCCGCCCGCGGTGTAGCCCGCGCAGTACGCGGTCCGGTTGCGCCCGGCCCAGGACGCCGCCAGATGGGCCAGCTCCGGATCCGGGGGCGTGCCGGCCAGCAGGTGGGCGGCGGCGTAGTCGAAGGAGCGGAGCATCGCCGCCACGTCCCGCAGCGCGGGCTGCGGGAGCCGGCGCTCGGCCAGCGGCTTGGCCGGCTCCCCCTCGAAGTCCAGCAGCACCCAGCCGTGCGGGGTGCGCATCGCCTGGCCCAGGTGCAGGTCGCCGTGGATCCGCTGGACCGGCAGGCCGTCCAGGTGATCGGCCGTCAGGGCCCGGAAGGCGGCCTGCAGTGCGGGCCGGTACCTGGCCAGCCCGGGGACGGCCTCCACCGCGCGGTCCAGCCGTTCGGTCATCGCGAGGGCCAGCCGGTGGGTCTCGGTCCGGTCCAGCCGGGCCACCGGCATGGTGCGGGCGAGCACCCGGTGCACCTCGGCGGTGGCCCGGCCGAGCCGGTGCGCCTCGATCGCGAAGTTGCCCGGGGACGGGTCGCCCTTGAGCCGTCCGACCTGGTCGAGTGCCAGCTCCCAGCCGTCCTCCGCGTCCGGCAGGTAGCGCTGGAGCAGCCCGAGGGTGGCCGGCTCGGCGCCCTCCATCCGGCTCTCGAACCAGGCGGCCACCCGGGGGATCCGGGTCGAACCGGCCCGGGAGAGCGCCAGCGAGAGCTCCAGGTCGGGGTTGGTGCCGGGGCTGATCCGCCGGAACAGCTTGAGGATGAAGGAGGTCCCGTAGATCACCGAGCTGTTGGACTGCTCGGCGGTGGAGGCCCGCCCCGGCAGGTTGCCCGGCAGCCCGGGGCCCGGGGTGCGGCGGAACGACAGCGCGCCGAACCGGTCGCCGGTGGCCAGGTGCTCCAGCAGCCGGCCGGTCAGCTCCGGGTCGTGCACGGCGTCGTAGAGCGCCGCGCCGTCGTACGGGCCGCCGGCGAGCCGTCCGAGCAGCGCGCCCGGGCCGATCCCGGTCGGTTCCTGGGAGCGGATGCCGAGCAGCAGCTGGTAGATGTCGCTCTGCGACGAGCCGCGGTCGCCCGCGTACTCGACCCGCAGCAGCAGGTGCAGCAGGGCGGGGTCACCGACCTGGAGCGGGGTGCCGACGACCGGGGTGAGACCGGTGATCGCGCGCCCCTTGCCTGCGTACCAGCGCTGGGTCGGCAGCCAGCCGGCGATCAGCGGCAGCGCGGCCTGGACCAGTTCGCTGACCCCGACGGTGGTCCTCCGAGCCCCCGCGTCACGTGCCCCGAGTGGTCTCGGGGCATCCTGGCGCAGATGGGCTTGAGAACGGGAGGTTTCGGACATGACTCCCTTTCCCCGGAAGCGGGCCGACTGCCCGACGGGTCTGGCCGGGCCCGTCAGTCTTCCGGATTTCGGCGGCGCGACGGCGACGGCACGCGAGCCGGGCTCGGGTGTCACGCCTTAGTGTGGGTGGCCGTTGGGCTGTTCTCCGTACGCGGTGGTGCAGAGATCGCTCGGGGGCGCGGGAATTCTCGTCGCGCCCCCGAGGGAAGTGAACTGACTGATCGTTACTTCACTGCTTGCGAGGGTTGCGCAGCTGGAACCAGTAGAAGCCGTGTCCGGCCAGGGTGAGCAGGTACGGCCATTCGCCGATCGACGGGAAGCGCACGCCGCCGATCAGCTCCACCGGATAGCGTCCCCCGTACCGCCGCAGATCCAACTCGGTCGGCTGTGCGAAGCGCGAGAAATTGTTGACGCACATGACCAGGTCGCCCTCGTGCTCGCGCACGAAGGCCAGCACCGCGGGGTTGCTGGAGGGAAGCTCGGTGTAGCTGCCGAGCCCGAACGCGGGATTGAGCTTGCGAATCTCGATCATGCGACGCGTCCAGTGCAGCAGTGAGCTCGAACTGCTCTGCTGCGCTTCGACGTTGGTCACCTGATAGCCGTACACCGGGTCCATGATGGGCGGCAGACTGAGCCTGCCCGGGTCCGCCGAGGAAAAACCCGCGTTACGGTCCGGTGTCCACTGCATCGGGGTGCGGACGCCGTCCCGGTCGCCGAGCCAGATGTTGTCGCCCATGCCGATCTCGTCCCCGTAGTAGAGCACCGGCGAGCCGGGCAGGGACAGCAGCAGCGCGGTGAACAGCTCGATCTGGTTCCGGTCGTTCTCCAGCAGCGGGGCGAGCCGGCGGCGGATGCCGACATTGGCCCGCATCCGCGGGTCCTTGGCGTACTCCGCGTACATGTAGTCGCGTTCCTCGTCGGTCACCATTTCGAGCGTCAGCTCGTCGTGGTTCCGCAGGAAAATACCCCACTGGCAATTGCCCGGGATGGTCGGCGTCTTGGCCAGGATCTCCGAAACCGGGTAGCGGGATTCCCGCCGGACCGCCATGAAGATCCGCGGCATCACCGGGAAGTGGAATGCCATGTGGCATTCGTCGCCGCCGGAGGCGAAGTCGCCGAAGTAGTCGACCACGTCCTCCGGCCACTGGTTGGCCTCGGCCAGCAGCACCGTGTCCGGGTAGTCCGCGTCGATCTCCTTGCGGACCCGGCGGAGGAACTCGTGGGTCTCCGGCAGGTTCTCGCAGTTGGTCCCCTCGCGGGCGAACAGGTACGGCACCGCGTCCAGCCGGAAGCCGTCGATGCCGAGGTCCAGCCAGAACCGCAGCCCCGCGATCATCTCCTCCTGGACCCGGGGGTTGTCGTAGTTCAGGTCGGGCTGGTGGGAGAAGAACCGGTGCCAGAAGTACTGCTTGCGGACCGGGTCGTAGGTCCAGTTGCTGGTCTCGGTGTCGACGAAGATGATCCGGGCGTCCGGGTACTGCTTGTCGTCGTCGGCCCACATGTAGAAGTCGCCGTACGGGCCGTCCGGGTCGCGGCGGGACTCCTGGAACCACGGGTGCTGGTCGCTGGTGTGGTTCATCACGAAGTCGATCACCACCCGCATGCCGCGCTTGTGCGCCGCGTCGGTGAACTCCACGAAGTCGGCCAGGTCGCCGAACTCCGGCAGCACCGACTTGTAGTCCGCCACGTCGTACCCGCCGTCCCGCAACGGCGAGGCGAAGAAGGGCGGCAGCCAGAGGCAGTCCACCCCGAGCCACTGGAGGTAGTCCAGCTTCGAGGTGAGGCCCTTGAGGTCCCCCACCCCGTCCCCGTTGCTGTCCTGGAACGATCGCACCAGTACCTCGTAGAACACCGCGCGCTTGAACCACTCCGGGTCGAGCTTTCCCGGCGAGGTCTCGGCGAAGGTGTCGGGTACGGGCTCGTTGACTGTCACTGAGGGTTCCTCCGAACCGTGAGGAGGTGGGCCGGCCCGGTGGTGGGATCGAGCCGGACGTAGTTGTGGCGGTGCCAGGTCCAGGAGGCTCCGGTGAGCTCGTCGTGGACCTGGAGCGGACCGTCCCAGGGCAGGGTGACGGTGGTCTCCTGCGGGTTCCGGGGGTCGAGGTTGACCACGGTGATGACGTGGTCGGTGAGACCGTCCTCGGTGGTGGCGGTCTTGGAGTAGGCCAGGATGTGGTCGTTGTCGGTGGGGTGGAAGGTGAGGTCGCGCAGCTGCTGGAGCGCGGGGTGACGGCGCCTCAGCCGGTTGAGCACCGTGATCAGCGGGGCCAGCGAGCCGGGGGCGTTCCAGTCCCGGGGGCGGAGCTCGTACTTCTCGGAGTGCGCGTACTCCTCCGAGCCGGGGGCGGCGGGCTCGTTCTCGTACTGCTCGAAGCCCGCGTAGACGCCCCAGCTCGGGGAGAGCGTGGCGGCCAGCACGGCGCGGACGGCGAAGGCGCCCGGGCCGCCGGTCTGGAGGTGCTCGGGGAGGATGTCCGGGGTGTTGGCGAAGAAGTTGGGGCGCATGTAGGCGGCGGCGTCACCGCTCAGCTCGGTCAGGTACTCGGTCAGCTCGGCCTTGGTCTCGCGCCAGGTGAAGTAGGTGTAGGACTGGTGGAAGCCGACCTTGCCGAGGGTGTGCATCATCGCCGGGCGGGTGAAGGCCTCGGCCAGGAAGACCACGTCGGGGTCGGTGCGGGCGATGTCGCCCAGCACCTTCTCCCAGAACAGCACCGGCTTGGTGTGGGGGTTGTCGACCCGGAAGATCCGCACCCCGTGGGCCATCCAGTGCCGCAGCACCCGCAGGGTCTCCTTCACCAGGCCGTCGAAGTCCTGGTCGAAGTTGATCGGGTAGATGTCCTGGTACTTCTTCGGCGGGTTCTCGGCGTAGGCGATGGTGCCGTCGGGGCGGTGGCTGAACCACTCGGGGTGCTTGTTGACCCACGGGTGGTCGGGGGAGCACTGGAGCGCGAAGTCGAGCGCGACCTCGATGCCCAGCGCGGTGGCCTCGGCGACGAAGTGGTCGAAGTCCTCGATGGTGCCCAGGTCCGGGTGGACCGCGTCGTGGCCGCCCTCGGGCGAGCCGATCGCCCAGGGCGAGCCGACGTCGTGCTGACCCGCCGTCAGGGTGTTGTCGGGGCCCTTGCGGTAGGCGCGGCCGATCGGGTGGATCGGCGGGAGGTAGAGCACGTCGAAGCCCATCGCGGCCACCGCCGGCAGGCGCTCGGCGGCGGTGCGGAAGGTGCCGGAGACCGGCGGCTGGTTGCCGTCCGGGTCGATCACGGCGCCCTCGGAGCGGGGGAAGAACTCGTACCAGGACCCGAACAGCGCGCGCTGCCGGTCCACCTGGAGCGGCAGCGGGCGGGAGGAGCTGACCAGCTCGCGCAGCGGGTAGCGGGCCAGCAGGTCGCTCACCTCGGGCGCCAGTGCGGCGGCGAGCCGGCTGAGCGGGGGCAGCCCCGGGTCGCGCAGGGAGTCCACGGCGGCCAGCACGTGCGCCCGGCCCTCCTTCTTCGGCACCCCGGCGGCGGCCCGCTCCAGCAGGGCCGCGCCCTCCTCCAGCACCAGCGCGGTGTCGATCCCGGCCGGCAGCTTGATCGCGGCGGTCCGGCGCCAGCCGGCCACCGGGTCGCCCCAGGCCTCCACCAGGTAGGACCAGCGGCCCGGCGCGGTCGGGGTGACGTACGCGCCCCAGCGGTCGGTGCCCGGCTCCAGCTCGCGCATCGGGGTCCACGGGCCGCTGCGGCCGCGCGGGTCGCGGAGCACCAGGTTGGCGCTGACCGCCTCGTGGCCCTCGCGGAAGACGGTGGCGGTCACCCGGAAGCGCTCCCCGACCGCGGCCTTGGCCGGGCGGCGGCCGGCGTCGATCAGGGGGGAGACGTCCAGGACGGGGATGCGGCCGATCACGGTGTCGCTCTCTGTCGTCTTGCGGGCGGCGGTCTTCGCGGGGGTCTTGCGGGCGGCGGCCGTCTTCCGCGGCGGGGCGGCGGCCTTCCGGGGGGCAGCCGTCTTCCGGGCCGCCCGGGGAGCCGGCAGCGGTGCCTCCGGTTCTGACGATGACTCAAGTCCGACGGTGGCCGTGGTCGGTTGGTCCCGCGTGTCGCCGTGCATGCCTGACTCCTGCCCGAGATCGGCGGCGGCTCCCGCCGACCGGTGCCGGGTCGGGGGAGTGCCGGGGGACTGCATGGGTGAGGAACGACCGGCGTCCGGTGTCCTGCTCGCGTGCGTCCCGGCGCGCGACCACCCGGGCGCGCTCCCGTAGCGACCCAACCCAACCGAAAACGACCGGGGACCGGGTCAGGACACGCCTGACGGACGGCACGGAGACCGAATGGAGCAAAGGAGAGATGAGAGATCGTCGGCGAGGAGGGATCCGGACGTGGGGCGGTCGGAGAGGCGCCACCCGGATCGCACTCCCCACCGCACCACCGACCTTTGTGCATCCTTGCACCGGCGGCAAGACCTACGGTCGGGTAACGGACCGATTTCGGACGGTAGGCGATGCGGAATCAGACAGTGGAAACATTGGCGTTCCTGAGTGTTCACGTGTCACTCGGGTGCGCTCTCGTTTGAATGCGCCCCCGCGCGCCCCCGTGCTGCGAAGTGCGCCGATTGCGATCTCATCAATGGTCCAAAAGGGTGGGGAATACGTCAGTTGACGAGCCGTCAGCCCGATCCCGGGGTCTAGGCTGCACGCCGTGAAGGCAATCCGCAGATTCACCGTGCGCACCGTCCTGCCCGAACAACTCCAGCCGTTGCACGAGCTCGCGCTCAATCTCCGCTGGTCCTGGCATCCCGAGACGAGGGAGCTGTTCCGCTCCGTCGACCCGGAGGTCTGGGCGGCGGTCGGCGAGGACCCGGTCCGGCTGCTCGGCGAGGTGCCGGCCGCCCGGCTGGCCGCGCTGGCCACCGACCGCCGCTTCCTACGCCGACTGGGCGACCTCTCCGACGACCTGCGCGACTACCTGGCCGGCCCGCGCTGGTACCAGTCCGCGCCGCCGACCGGCGACGGCTCCGGCCCGCTGCCCGCCGCGATCGCCTACTTCTCGCCCGAGTACGGCATCGCCGCCGCGCTGCCCCAGTACTCCGGCGGCCTGGGCATCCTGGCCGGCGACCACCTGAAGGCCGCCAGCGACCTCGGCGTGCCGCTGGTCGGCGTCGGCCTGTTCTACCGGCACGGCTACTTCCGGCAGTCGCTCTCCCGGGACGGCTGGCAGCAGGAGCGCTACCCGCTGCTCGACCCGGACGAGCTGGCCGTCACCCTGCTCCGCGAGGCCGACGGCACCCCCTGCCGGATCGACCTCGCGCTGCCGGGCGGCCGCACGCTGGCCGCGCAGATCTGGAAGGCCCAGGTCGGTCGCGTCCCGCTGCTGCTGCTCGACTCCGACATCGAGGCCAACACCGCCGACCTGCGCGAGGTCACCGACCGGCTCTACGGCGGCGGCAGCGAGCACCGGCTGCTCCAGGAGATGCTGCTCGGCATCGGCGGCGTCCGGGCCGTCCGGACGTACTGCCGGCTGACCGGCCACCCCGAGCCCGAGGTCTTCCACACCAACGAGGGCCACGCGGGCTTCCTCGGGGTGGAGCGGATCAGCGAGCTGGTCGGCGCGGGGCTCGGCTTCGCCGCCGCGCTGGAGGCGGTCCGGGCCGGGACGCTGTTCACCACCCACACCCCGGTGCCCGCCGGGATCGACCGGTTCGACCGGGAGCTGGTGGCCCGTCACTTCGGCGGCGACGCCGCGCTCCCCGGCGTGCCGACCGACCAGGTGCTCGCGCTCGGCGTGGAGAGCTGGCCGGGCGGTGACAGCAAGCTGTTCAACATGGCCGCGATGGGCCTGCGGCTGGCCCAGCGGGCGAACGGCGTGTCCACCCTGCACGGCGAGGTCAGCCGGGGCATGTTCAGCGGTCTCTGGCCGGGGTTCGACGCCGCCGAGGTGCCGATCACCTCGGTCACCAACGGGGTGCACGCGCCGACCTGGATCGACCCGGCCGTGGTCCGGCTCGCCGCCGGCGAGCTCGGCCTGGAGCGGGCCGAGGACGCCATGGCCACCGGCGAGGCCCGCCGCTGGACCGGCGTGGAGCGGATCGGCAACGGCGAGATCTGGGACCTGCGGCGGGCCCTGCGCAGCCAGCTGGTGGACGAGGCCCGGCGCCGGCTGCGCGCCTCCTGGCGCCAGCGCGGTGCCGGCGACGCCGAGCTGGGCTGGGTCGACGCGGTGCTCGACCCGGACGTGCTGACCATCGGCTTCGCCCGCCGGGTGCCCTCGTACAAGCGGCTCACCCTGATGCTCCGCGACCCGGTGCGGCTGCGTTCGCTGCTGCTGCACCCGACCCGGCCGGTGCAGATCGTGGTGGCGGGCAAGGCGCACCCCGCCGACGACGGCGGCAAGCGGCTGATCCAGCAGCTGGTCAGGTTCGCCGACGACCCGGAGATCAGGCACCGGATCGTCTTCCTGCCCGACTACGACATGGCGATGGCCAAGCACCTCTACCCCGGCTGCGACGTCTGGCTGAACAACCCGCTCCGCCCGCTGGAGGCGTGCGGCACCTCCGGGATGAAGGCCGCGCTGAACGGCTGCCTCAACCTGTCCGTCCTGGACGGCTGGTGGGACGAGTGGTACGACGGCCAGAACGGCTGGGCAATCCCGACCGCCGACGGCATCTCCTCCACCCTCGACCCGGAGAGCCCGGAGGCGGAGCGGCGGGACGACATCGAGTCGGCCGCACTGTACGACCTGATCGAGCACCAGGTCGCGGCGAAGTTCTACGACCGGGCCTCGGACGGGCTGCCACATGGCTGGATCGCGATGGTCCGGCACACCCTGGTGACGCTCGGGCCCAAGGTGCTGGCCGGGCGGATGGTGCGGGAGTACGTCGAGCGGCTGTACGCCCCGGCGGCGCTGGCGCAGCGCGAGCTGGCCGGTTCCGGGCACCTCGGCGCCCGTTCGCTGGCGGACTGGAAGACCCGGGTCCGGGCCGGCTGGCCGGCCGTCCGGGTCGAGCACGTCGAGGCCGAGGGCCTGGCCGAGGCGCAGGAGCTGGGCTCGACCCTGACCCTGCGGGTGCAGGTCTCGCTCGGTGCGCTGGAGCCCGGTGACGTCGACGTCCAGGTGGTCTCGGGCCGGGTGGACGAGACGGACGGCATCTCCGACGCGGTCGCGCTCGCCCTGAAGCCGACCGGCGGCCCCGATCTGGACGGCCGGTACCGGTACGAGGGTTCGCTGGAGCTCTGCCGCACCGGCCCGTTCGGCTACACCGTCCGGGTGCTGCCCGCGCACCACCTGCTGGCCTCGCCGGCCGAGCTCGGGCTGGCCGCGCTGCCCGCGGAGACCCCGGGGATGGACGCGGGCCTGCTGCGGTAGGCCCCGCCGGGCACCGGTCCTCCCGCCTGTGGTCAGGCGGGAGGACCGGTCACGTTCCGGGCCGGGGTCACGCCGGAACGTCCGGCCCCTGGGCGTCCAGGAGTTCGTCACCGTGCTCGACCGCCCAGCGGCCGAGCGCCGCCATCGGGCCCTCGACCAGGCTCCGCCCCAGGCCGGTCAGGCCGTACTCGACCCGGGGCGGCGCCTCGGCATGGGCGCGGCGGTCGACCAGGCCGGTGGCGAGCAGCCGGCGCAGGGTGTCGGTCAGGACCTTGTCGCTGATGCCGCCGACCGCGGCGCGCAGTTCGCGGCGTCGGCGCGGGCCGGTGCGGAGCGCCGCCAGCACGACCGGGTCCCAGCTGTGGGTGAACAGATCGGTGGCCGCGCGCAGCCGGCAGTCGGCGACCAACTCGTCGCGGTGGTACTCGTGTTCGGTCATCTCGTCACCCATCATCGCCCGCCCGTTGCGCACCGATCGGTGCGCAACGGCTTCCCTAGCGTGACTGCCCGACGGACAGTCAGGTGAGAGGGAGCGACGATGCGGATCGGAATCCTGGGGACAGGGACACTGGCGGCGGCCCTGGGCGAGGGCTGGTCGCACGCGGGGCACGAGGTGGCGATCGGTGGGCGGTCGCGGGCCAGGGCGGCGGAACTCGCCGCGCGGCTGGGCCGCGGCGTGCTCGCCGTCGCGCCGCGCGAGGCGGTCACCGGGCGCGATGCGGTGCTGCTCGCGGTGGCCTGGGACGGTGTCGAGGAGATGCTGGCACTGGCGGGCGGGCCCGAGGGCCTGCTCGCCGGGACGCCGTTGATCGATCCCACGAACGCGGTCGCGCACGGTGTCGGCGTGCTGCTCACCGGGCCCGGCGAGTCGATGGCGCGGCGGATCGCCGGATTCGCCCCGGGCGCGCAGGTGGTCAAGGCGTTCCACCTCTTTCCCGCCGCCCAGTGGACGGCCGCGGCCGGCGGCCGTCCGGCCGGGGTGACCGTGGCGGTGTGCGGCGACGATCCGGCCGCCCTGGGTGTGGTCGGCACGCTGGTGCGGGACCTCGGCGGGACGCCGGCGGTGCTCGGGACGCTGGACCGGGCCCGCCAGCTGGAGGAGGTGGCGGGCTACGTCATCGGACTGGCGTTCGCCGGGTTCGACCCGAACGCGGCCGTCCCCCGGGTGCCCTGACGGATAGTCAGACCAGGCTGTCCCGCCAGGCCTGGTGCAGGTCGGCGAAGCGGCCCTCGCCGGAGATCAGCCCGGCGGGGGCGCCGTCCTCGACGATCCGGCCCTGGTCCATCACCAGGACCCGGTCGGCGATCTCCACGGTGGAGAGGCGGTGGGCGATGATCACCGCCGTCCGGCCGGCCAGCACGGTCCGCATGGCGCGCTGGACGGCCTGCTCGCCGGGGACGTCCAGCGAGGAGGTGGCCTCGTCCAGGATGAGCACCGCCGGGTCGGCGAGCAGGGCCCGGGCGAAGGCGACCAGTTGGCGCTGTCCGGCCGAGATCCGGCCGCCGCGCTTGCGGACGTCGGTGTCGAAGCCGTCGGGCAGCTCGGCGATGAACTCGTACGCGCCGATCTCCCGGGCGGCCTGCTCGACCTCGGCCCGGGTGGCGCCGGGGCGGCCGATGGCGATGTTCTCGGCCACCGTGCCGGAGAACAGGAACGACTCCTGGGTCACCATCACCACGCCGCGCCGGAGCTCCTCGGAGGAGAGCGAGCGCAGGTCGACGCCGTCCAGCCGGACCGAGCCCTCGGTCGGGTCGTAGAACCGGGCGAGCAGCTTGGCCAGGGTGGACTTGCCCGCGCCGGTGGCGCCGACCACGGCGGTGGTCTCCCCGGCGGCGAGGGCCAGGTCGAAGCTGGGCAGCACCTCCTTGCCGGTGCGGTAGGCGAACCGGACGCCGTCGAAGACCACCTCGCGGCCCTTGCCCCCGCTGCCCGCGCGGTCGGCGGCCGGGAGCGAGGCCGGGGCGGCGGGCTCGGCGACGGAGGGCTCGTGGGCCAGCAGGCCGGCGATCTTCTCCAGCGCGGCGGCGGCCGACTGGTAGCTGTTCAGGAACATCGCCAGCTGGTCGATCGGGTCGTACAGGCGGCGCAGGTAGAGCACGAAGGCGGTCAGCACGCCGAGTTCGAGGCTGCCGTCGGTGACCAGCACGGCGCCGAGCACCACCACCCCGGTGATCCAGGTGTTGGCGATCGCCCGGGAGGAGCCGACGTAGCGGGCCATCTCCAGCAGGCCGTCGGCGGTGGCGTCGGCGGACTGCCGGTTCACCGTGCCGAAGGCGGCCTCGTTGGCGGCCTCCCGGC
This sequence comes from Kitasatospora sp. NPDC002040, assembly GCF_040296785.1. Taxonomy (NCBI): domain Bacteria; kingdom Bacillati; phylum Actinomycetota; class Actinomycetes; order Kitasatosporales; family Streptomycetaceae; genus Kitasatospora; species Kitasatospora sp. NPDC002040. The sequence continues at coordinate 575,246 of NZ_JBEOXV010000003.1, forward strand.
GGAAGGCCTGGACCGGGCGGATGCCGTTCATGGTCTCGGTGAAGCGGATGATCACCGAGGCGACCGCCGTCCGGGAGCGCCGGTAGACCTTGAGCGAGCGGCGCCGGAACGAACGGACCGTCAGGTACATCGGCAGGAAGGAGAGCAGCGCGGCCAGGCCGAGCCGCCAGTCCATCACCATCAGCAGGACCGAGATGTAGAAGACCGAGAGGACGACCGAGAGCAGCTCCTGCAGGCCCTCGGAGAGCAGCTCGCGCAGCGCGTCCACGTCGCTGGTGGCCCGGGAGATGATCCGGCCCGAGGTGTAGCGCTCGTGGAAGTCCAGGCTGAGCCGCTGGGCGTGCCGGAAGATCCGGCCGCGCAGGGTGAGCAGGATGTCCTGGTTGATCCGGCCGCTCAGCCGGATGAAGGCGCGCTGCAGCAGGGTGGAGATCCCGGCGCAGCCCAGGTACGCGGCGATCACCGCGACCAGCGGGCCCGCGTCGTGCTCGCGCAGCGCCGGGATGCCCCGGTCCATCGCGATCGCGACCAGCAGCGGCCCGGACTGCAGGGCGGCCTGCTGGACCAGGATCACCAGCATCGCCACCGCGATCCGGCGGCGGTGCGGGCCGAGCAGCTCGCCGAGCAGGCGGCGGGCGGCACCTTCGGGGACGGGGATGTCCTCGTCCTCGGCGGGGCGGGGCGGCAGCTCCTCCTCGACCGGGGTGCTCTGCACGGTGGTGGCGGTCATCGGACCAGGCTCCGTTCGGTGGTGGTCTGACCGGTCATCAGCTCGCGGTAGGCGGCGGAGCTGTGCAGCAGCTCCTGGTGGGTGCCGACGGCGGTGATCCGGCCCCGGTCCAGCACGGCGACCCGGTCGGCCAGCAGCACGGTGCTCGGCCGGTGCGCGACCACCAGGGCGGTGGTGTCGGCCAGCACCCGGCGCAGCGCCCGCTCGACCAGCGCCTCGGTGTGCACGTCGAGCGCGGAGAGCGGGTCGTCCAGCACCAGGAACTCGGGGCGGCCGACCACGGCGCGGGCCAGCGCCAGGCGCTGGCGCTGGCCGCCGGACAGGCTCAGGCCCTGCTCGCCGACCTCCGTCCCCGCACCCTCGGGCAGCTTGTCGACGAAGCCGGCCTGGGCGGTGTCCAGTGCGGTGGCGAGCTCCTGCTCGGTCGCCTCCGGACGGCCCATCAGCACGTTCTCCCGGACCGAGGCGGAGAACAGCGTCGGCTCCTCGAAGGCGATGCTGACCAGCTCGCGCAGCCGGGGCAGCGGGATCGAGCGGATGTCCCGGCCGTCCAGCGTGATGGTGCCGCCGGTGGACTCGTACAGCCGGGGGAGCAGCGCGGTCAGGGTGGTCTTGCCGCTGCCGGTCGCGCCGACCAGCGCCATCGTCTCGCCGCGGCGGATGTGCAGGTCGATGCCGGTCAGCAGGTCGGGGGTGCCGGCGGGGGCGTCGTGGTAGCGGAACCGGACGCCGGTGAAGCGGATGCCCTCGTCCTCGGTGCGGGAGCGGCCGACGGGGGGCTGCTCCTCCGGCTCGTCCATCACCTCGAAGTAGCGGTCGGTCGCGGTGGCCGCCTCGTTGGCGTACGCGAGCAGCCAGCCGAGCGACTCGACCGGCCAGCGCAGGGCCAGCGCGGTGGAGAGGAAGGCGACCAGGGTGCCGGTGGAGAGGTCGCCGTCGGCGACCCGGACGGCGCCGACCGCGAGCGCGATGCCGAGCGCGACCTCGGGCAGGCCGACGATCACCGCCCAGAGGTTGGCCAGCATATTGGCCTTGTGCAGCTCGGTGGAGCGCAGCTCGGCGGCCTGCCGCTTGAACCGCTCGGCCATCGTGCGGTGCCGGCCGAAGGCCTTGAGGATGCGGATGCCGAGCACCGACTCCTCGATCACGGTGGCCAGGTCGCCGGTCTGGTCCTGGGCCTTCCGGGCGGCCAGCGAGTAGTGGGACTCGAAGTGCCGGGTGAGCAGCACCAGCGGGAACGCGGGCAGCAGGGTGATCAGGCCGAGCCGCCAGTCCAGTGTGAACATCAGCACCGAACCGGTCAGGAAGACCAGCGAGTTGACGATCAGGAAGACCAGCGGGAAGGCCAGGAAGAGCCGCATGGTGAACATGTCCGAGGTGGCCCGGGAGAGCAGCTGCCCGGACGGCCAGCGGTCGTGGAAGGAGACCGGCAGCCGCTGGAGCTTGGCGTAGAGGTCGCCGCGCATGGCGCTCTCGACCTTGGCCAGCGGGCGGGCCACGATCACCCGGCGGATGCCGAACAGCCCGGCCTCGGCCAGGCCGAGCAGCAGGAGCAGCCCGGCCAGCGGCCAGAGCGCGTCGAGGTCGTGGTGGGCGATCGGCCCGTCCACGATGGCGCGCAGCACCAGGGGCACCAGCAGCACGCTGCCGGAGGCGAGCAGGGCGGCGGTCACCGACCCGGCGATCCGCCAGCGGGCGGTGCGCGCGTACGGCCACAGCCGCAGCAGCGACCGCACCGTGGACCGCGGCGGCGGTTCGGGCGGGGTCGCTGACGGAAGGTCTGGTGCGCTCAGCTGCTCGTTCTCGGCCATCGCCGAGAGGGTAGGCAGAGGACCTGACATTTCTCATCTGGTTTTACGCCCCTGACCGGCCCGGTCGGCGAGAACCGGCCACCGGGTCAGTCGTCGAGGGCGCGCAGCAGCTGCAGGGACCGGGCGGCCAGCACGACCGGGGCGCCGGACCCGGCGGCGGGCTGGTCGCGGCCGGTGTCGACCAGGGTCTCGTACCGCTTCGCCCAGGGCTCGCCCGGCAGGGTGAAACCGACCGGCAGGTGGCCCGCGTTGAGCAGCAGCAGGAAGCTGTCGTCGGTCAGCGGACAGCCGTGCTGGTCCCGCTCGGACATCGCCCGGCCGGAGAGCAGCATGCCGAGCACGGCGGTCGGGGCGAACCAGTCGGCCTCGGTCATCTCCTCGCCCCGGGCGGAGAACCAGGCCAGGTCGCTCTGGCCGCCGGGCACCGCGGCCCGGCCGGAGAAGAAGGCCCGCTGGCGCAGCACCGGGTGCGCGCGGCGCAGCGCCACCAGCCGGGCGGTCAGCTCGTACAGGCCGCGCCAGCGGGGGTCCTCCAGCAGCGACCAGTCCAGCCAGCTGGTCTCGTTGTCCTGGCAGTAGGCGTTGTTGTTGCCGAGCTGGGTGCGCCCGAGCTCGTCCCCCGCGGTGAGCATCGGCACGCCGGTGGAGAGCAGCAGGGTGGCCATCAGGTTGCGGACCTGGCGCTGCCGCAGCGCGGTGACCGAGGGGTCGTCGGTCTCGCCCTCGGCGCCGCAGTTCCAGGACCGGTTGTCGTCGGTGCCGTCCCGGTTCTGCTCGCCGTTCGCCTCGTTGTGCTTGCGGTCGTAGGAGACCAGGTCGCGCAGGGTGAAGCCGTCGTGCGCGGTGACGAAGTTGACCGAGGCGTACGGCCGCCGGCCGCCGCGCTGGTAGAGGTCGGAGGAGCCGGAGAGCCGGTAGCCGAGCTCCCGGACGTCCGGGCGGGCGCCGCGCCAGAAGTCCCGGACGGTGTCCCGGTACTTGTCGTTCCACTCGGCCCAGAGCGGGGGGAAGCCGCCGACCTGGTAGCCGCCCGGGCCGACGTCCCAGGGCTCGGCGATCAGCTTGACCCGGCTGAGCACCGGGTCCTGCGAGACGGCGGCCAGGAAGGGGTGGTGCATCTCGATCCCGTCCGAGCCCCGGGCCAGCGCGGCGGCCAGGTCGAACCGGAAGCCGTCCACGCCCATCTCGGCCACCCAGTACCGGAGCGAGTCGGTGACCAGCTTGATGGTGTGCGGCTGCCGGGTGTCCAGGGTGTTGCCGCAGCCGGTGTAGTCGGCGTAGCCGCGGCGGCTGCGGTCCAGCCGGTAGTAGCCGGCGTTGTCGATCCCGCGCAGGCTGAGCGAGGGGCCCATCACGCCGCTCTCGGCGGTGTGGTTGTAGACCACGTCGAGGATCACCTCGATCCCGGCCGCGTGCAGCGCCCGGACCATCCGCTTGAACTCGCCGACCTGCTGGCCCCGGCTGCCGGAGGCGGAGTAGCCGGCGTGCGGGGCGAAGAACGCGAGGGTGTTGTACCCCCAGTGGTTGGTCAGCCCGCGCTGCTGCAGGTGGTCCTCGTCGGCGTACTGGTGCACCGGCAGCAGTTCGACCGCGGTGACGCCGAGCCCGACCAGGTGCTCGATCGCCGCCGGGTGGGCCAGCCCGGCGTAGGTGCCGCGCAGCTCGGGCGGGATGCCGGGGTGGCGCATGGTGAAGCCGCGCACGTGCAGCTCGTACAGCACCGTCTCGGCCCAGGGGGTCTTCGGGCGCTGGTCGTCGTACCAGTCGTCGTCGTCGTGCACCACCACCGCCTTGGGCACGTACGGGGCGGAGTCCCGGTTGTCCCGGACGGTGTCGGCGACCTCGCGCTCGGGCCAGTTCCTGACGGCGGCGCAGGTGGCGTCGTGGGCGGTGTAACTCCCGTCCACCGCACGGGCGTAGGGGTCGAGGAGGAGTTTGGCCGGATTCCACCGGGCCCCGGTCCACGGGTCCCAGCGGCCGTGCACCCGGTAGCCGTACCTGGCTCCGGGGAGGACCCCGGGCAGGTAGCCGTGCCAGGTCTGGAAGGTCCGCTCGGAGAGCGGGTGCCGGCTCTCGGTGCCGTCCTCGGCGAACAGGCAGAGCTCGACCGCCTCCGCGTCCGGGGCCCAGAGCGCGAAGTTGGTGCCGTGGCCGCCGCTGTGGTCGGTGCGGAAGCGGGCGCCGAGCGGTTGCCAGCTGCCGGGCCAGGGGACGGCCGGATCGATCACGCCGTGTTCTGCCCGTTCCTGCTGCCAAGCCGTCATCGGCCGCACCCTCCCAGCGCAGGACGTCCCGGGCCCTGCTCAGTTGGTTGTTCCCTGATCGACCGTCACTGTCACGTCGTGGAACGTCCTGTGACGGACCGTGAACGATTCTGTCCCCTGTTGAGACCTTCTGGAGTCTCCTGCGTGAATTCGGTCCCACGTGTCCGACCGGGCCCATGGTCGTTATCCCCCACGGTGGTTGGCACGTACGGGCGGAGGAACGGGATGCGCTCCCGGGTGGCGGTCGCGGTGGTGGTCGGGCTCTGCCTGCTCACGGGCTGCACCAGTGAACGGCAGGGGGCCCCGAGCGCCGATGCGGCGGTCGCGCCCAGCCCGGCGGTCTCGCGGGCCGTGATCACCAGTACACCCGGTGACGGCACCCAGGAGGTCCCGGCCGAGGGCCCGGTCAAGGTGACGGTGGCGCAGGGCAGGCTGCTCTCGGTCCGGCTGGCCGACAGCAAGGGCGCCGAGGTGCCCGGGCGGATCGCCCCGGACGGCAGCTGGACGCCCGACGCCCGGCTCGCCCTGTCCACCCCGTACACCCTGGACTCGGTGGCCGAGGACGCGGCCGGGCTCAAGGCGGCCCAGCACGTGGCCTTCGCCACCCTGACCCCCGAGCACACCTTCGCGGCCTTCTTCACCCCGGAGGACGGCTCCACGGTCGGCGTCGGGATGCCGGTCTCGCTCCGGTTCAGCCGGGCGATCACCGACCGGGCCGCGGTCGAGAAGGCCGTCACGGTGACCGCGGACCCGCCGGTGCCGGTGGCCGCGCACTGGTTCGGCAACCGCCGGCTGGACCTGCGGCCGGAGAAGTACTGGGCGGCCGGCACCAAGGTGACCCTGGCGCTGCGGCTCAAGGACGTCCAGGGCGCCCCGGGCGACTACGGCACCCAGTCGAAGGACATGCACTTCACTGTCGGCCGCTCGATGGTCAGCACCGCCGACCTGGACGCCCACACCATGACGGTGCGGCAGGACGGCCAGGTGCTGCGCACCCTCAAGATCTCCGGCGGCAGCCCCGAGTTCTCCACCTACCTGGGCGCCATGGTGATCTCGGAGAAGTTCCCGGTCACCCGGATGAACTCGCAGACCGTCGGCCTGGGTGACGAGTACGACATCAAGGACGTCCCGCACGCGATGCGGCTGACCAGCTCCGGCACCTTCGTGCACGGCAACTACTGGGCCGCCCGCTCGGTCTTCGGCAGCGCCAACACCAGCCACGGCTGCCTCGGCCTGGCCGACGACAAGGGCGGCTCGGACTCCTCCCCGGCGGGCTGGTTCTTCGACCGGTCCACCGTCGGCGACGTGATCGAGGTCCGCGGCCGGACCGGCGACCCGGTGCCGCCGGAGAACGGCCTGAACGGCTGGAACCTGTCCTGGGCGCAGTGGCTGCGCGGCAGCGCGCTCGGCGTGCACTGAGCCTGCACACGCCTCCCTCGGAAGGATCACCGATCCGGGCCGGTTATCCTGACCTGCCGCGCCGTCCCGGAACCCCCGGAGCGGGCCGGCGGAGATAACAACTCGGCACGACCCCCGCCCGGAGTGAAACCTAACCGGGCGCCGGAGCGTGTACTGAGCGTGGATACCCGGAGGGGAGCAGACCGAGTGAAGCCGGTACAGGCGGCCGATGCCGCGATAGTCAGGACCCAGGGCGCGGCCGCGCGCCGTGCCAAGCGCACCCGGCTGGCCGGAGTAGCCGCGGTGATGGGCGGCGTGCTGTTGCTGACCGCCGCCTGCTCCGGCTCGGACGACAAGGGCTCGGGCTCCGGCTCTGGCGGTGGCGGCGACAACGCGGCCTCCGCGCCCGCCAGCCCGGCCGCGCCGAAGAACTCGGCCGCCGTGCTCACCGTGACGCCCAAGGACGGCGCCGAGGACGTCAGCCCCAACGGTGCCCTCAACGTCGCGGTGGCCGGCGGCAAGCTGACCACCGTCGAGGTGACGGACAAGAACGGCAAGGCGGTGGCCGGTGCGCTGGCCGCCGACAGCCTGAGCTGGAAGCCCAGCGCCCCGCTCACCGTCGGCATGGTCTACAAGGTCAGCGCCCAGGCGACCGACGCCGACGGCCTGGTCTCCGCCGTGACCAGCAGTTTCACCACCCTCACCCCGGCCAAGACGGCCGCCGTGAACGACAACATCACCGACAACGGCACCTACGGCGTCGGCATGATCGTCTCGGTCTCGTTCGGCAAGGCGGTGAAGAACAAGGAGGCGGTGCTCGGCGGCATCACCTTCGAGGCCAGCAACGGCACCGTGGTGAAGGGCCACTGGTTCGGCAACCAGCGGCTGGACTTCCGTCCGGAGAAGTACTGGCCGGCCGGCACCAAGGTCACCATCAAGTACCGCCTGAAGAACGTCGAGGTGTCACCGGGCGTCTACGGCGACGTGGACCGGGACGAGCCGTTCACCATCGGGCGCTCCCAGATCAGCGTCGCGGACGCCGCCACCCACCAGATGACGGTCACCCGGGACGGCAGCTCCAAGACCATCCCGATCACCGCCGGCGACGACCAGAACGCCTCCTGGAACGGCACCATGGTCATCTCCAGCAAGGAGAAGGTGACCCGGATGAACTCGGCCACCGTCTCCAACATCCAGGGCTCCGAGTACGACATCTCGGACGTCCCGCACGCGATGCGGCTGACCGCCTCCGGCACCTACGTGCACGGCAACTACTGGGGCAACGCCTTCGGCAAGTACAACGCCAGCCACGGCTGCGTCTCGATGCAGGACACCAAGGGCGGCGACGACGCCTCGGTCGCGGGCAAGTACTTCGCCGACTCGATCGTCGGCGACGTGGTGAAGATCCAGAACTCCAAGGGCAAGACCGTGTCGCCGGACAACGGCCTCAGCGGCTGGACGCTGCCGTGGGCTTCCTGGTAGACCCCGGAGCGAGCTGACTCCTGCTCAACTGTTCGGCCCGGGTGCCCTTCTGGCACCCGGGCCGAGCTGTTGTGCGAGCCCTTGTTCGGCCGGTGTTCGGGATGCTGATGGCATATGCCAACTGAATAGTGATCGTTTGCTCATTGTCCGTACGCGGCCGCTTGCGTTCCGCAATGATTGGCCCATGGCGGGATGGGGCGAGGCAGAGTGGGCATCACTTCCATGGGCCGGTCCGGCCGCTGACGACCTGTCGGAAGGTGGGGTGCTCGCCCTGGAGACTCTGGAACGACTCAGCCCGCAGGAGGTCGAGCGCGAGTGCTTCGGCCGGCTCTGCGAGCAGGTGGCCGCCGAGCAGGAGGTGTTCCTGCCGTCCCGGCCCGAACTCGTCGGCATGGCAAGGCGGGTGGTGCTCGCAGTACTCCAGGGCTGGCGGATGCACCAGTTACTCGAAGCGGGCGAACTCCTCACCGGCGAACTCATGGCCAACGCCGTCCGGCACACCGGCGGCCGCACCGTCGGCCTCCGCCTCACCCGCAGGCCCGGCTGGCTCCGGGTCGAGGTCCGGGACTCCTCCCGGGCGCTGCCCTGTCTGATCGTGGCCGAGCCGGGCAACGAGACCGGCCACGGCATGCTGCTGATCAACACCATCTCGGAGCGCTGGGGCGCGGACCTGCTGCCGCGCGGCAAAGGCGTCTGGTTCGAGCTCAAGGTCCGTGAGCGCGCCCTGGGTTGAGCCCCGCGCCCATGCTTGGCAGGCCCGGAAAACAGTGCGGGGCCCCCGTCCACCGTGATGCGGTGTGGGGGCCCCTGCAAGTCACCGCGCAGGCCATGGGGGTGCGTGCCGCGCAGTGGGTGACGGCCGAACCGGGTCGGGGGTGGCCGTAGCTCTCGATGTCTCGACTATCGCACGGTCTCAGGATGTGGGCAAAATCGAATGAAAGGTTTGTAAGCCACTTCACCCTCGCTAATCGCATGAATCCGACTTCGGGCCCTTGAATGTCCAGTTGTGGTGATCATGTGCCCCATTCGTGATCATGACGGTCTGTTCCGGTGCGGTAGCCGGCTGATGTGATGGCTCGATGGCATACCCCTACCCCAACCCCCCTGCGGCCGCCCGTCCCTGGCCAGGCCGAAGAGGACGGCCGCGCTGGTGGCCACCGGCGTCTGGACGCTGATCTGGCTGGCCCTGGTGCCGGCCGACCCGGCCGAGCCGAAGGCGGGCAAGCCGCTGCCGCCCCCGGCCCCGGAGACGACCGCCGACGGCGGCGGCCCGGCGGCGTACTACAAGAACTGCGACGCCGTCCGTGCCGCAGGCAAGGCGCCCCTGCACGCCGGCGACAAGTGACCCCTGGTCCGGGCGGTCGGCCGGGGAGTTTTATCGGTCGACAGAGCGTCCCGGACCGGCCATCATCCAGGCCATGACCCGCACTGATCTGCCACCCAGCCTCGACGAGCGCGCCTTGCTCGCCACCTTCCTCGACTACGTCCGTGCCACCGCGATCGCCAAGTGCGAGGACCTTGCCGCAGAGGACGCCCGCAAGGCCCCGCTGCCCGGCTCGCCGCTGATGACCCTGTCCGGGCTGATCAGCCATCTGCGCTGGGTCGAGTACTACTGGTTCGAGGTGGTGTTCCTCGGCGGGCAGGACGAGGGGCCGTGGACCGACGAGGACCCGGACCGCGAGATGCGGATCGCGGTCGACATCCCGCCGGCCGAGCTGCTGGCCGACTACCGGGCCGTGACCGACCGCTACCGCGAGCTGGTCGCCGGCGCCGACCTGGACGCGGTGGCCGTCCGGGCGGTCAAGGACGGGCGGCCGGTCAACCTGCGCTGGATCCTGCTGCACCTGATCGAGGAGACCGCCCGCCACAACGGCCACCTCGACCTGCTGCGCGAACTCGCGGACGGCAGCACCGGGGTGTGACGGGTCAGTCCGGCAGGCGGTAGACCACGAAGTCGGGGAACGGGTGCGGCCCGGGCTCGCCCGCCACCTGCTCCAGCGCGTCCCGGACGTCCCGGAGCTGGCGCACCGTCATCTCCAGCGGCGGCTCGGCGGGTTGGTGGATCGTACCGATCGGGTAGTCCGTCCCGGCCTGGTCGGTCATCTCGATGTGGCAGCCGAGCAGATGGCTGACCGGGTGGTCGGCGGCGAACGCGAGCAGCCGGTCGACGGTCGCCACGTACGCGTCCCAGTCGGCGATGTAGAGCCGCCCCGGGTAGACCGTGTCGCCGGTGAGCAGCACACCGGTGTACCGGTCGTAGTAGGTGACGGCGGCGGCGTGGTGACCGGGGCTGGCGATGCAGTCCAGCGCCCGCCCGCCCAGGTCGAGTTCGGCCCGGCCCCCGCTCAGGCCCAGGAAGCCGGTGACCGACTCCAGCGCGGCGGGCACCACGGTGGTGCGGGGCCGGTCGGCGAACTGGGCGTCACCCGCGACGTGGTCGCCGTGCCCGTGGCTGTGCAGGACCACCAACTCGTAGTCGCTGCGCGGGTTCTGCTCCAGCCACTGCTCGACCAGCCGGTCGACCACCCGGCGGAGCGGGAAGTACTCGGCGGACGCGGTCGCCCCGGTGTCGACCAGCACCGCCCGCTCGTTGCCGAACAGCAGGAACAGGAACGGCGCCTCGTAGTGGACCGACATGTTCTGCCGCAGGACCACGGTGTGCGGGTCGTAGTGGTGGACCTGGATGTCCGGGTCGGTGTTGTGCTTGGCCGAGACCGAGCCGTGGATCCAGCGCACGTCCAGCGGGCGCGGCGCGATCGGCGTGAAGTCGACGGGCCGGGTGTCAGGGATCATGCGGCCAGCGTAGGTTGACCGCATGTCGACGACGCGCCGGGTCCTGCTGCTGTCCGGAAGCCTGCGGGCCGGGTCCTCCAACGAGGCGGTGCTGCGGACCGCCGCCGCGCTCGCCTCCGAGGGCGTCACGGCCACCCGGTACGAGGGTCTGGCCGCCCTGCCGCACTTCAACCCGGACCACGACACCGACCCGCTGCCCGCCCCGGTCGCCGAGCTGCGGGCCGCGATCGACCGGGCCGACGCCCTGCTGATCTGCACTCCCGAGTACGCCGGCACCCTGCCCGGCTCGTTCAAGAACCTGCTCGACTGGACCGTCGGCGGCACCGAGACCACCGGCAAGCCCACCGCCTGGATCACCGCCGCCGCCCCCGGCCGGGGCACCGGCGCCGCCGCCACCCTCGCCACCGTCCTCGGCTACACCGGCGCCACCGTGGTCGAGGCCGCCTGCCGCGCCGTCCCGGTGCCCCCAGACGCGATCGGCCCGGACGGACTGATCACCGATCAGTCCGTCCGGGCCGCGATCGCGTCGGCGCTGGAGGCGCTGCTCAGCACTCGATGACGTTGACCGCGAGGCCGCCGCGCGAGGTCTCCTTGTACTTGACCTTCATGTCGGCGCCGGTCTCCTTCATGGTCTTGATGGCCTTGTCGAGGGAGACGTGGTGGCGGCCGTCGCCGCGCAGCGCCATCCGGGCGGCGGTGATCGCCTTGACCGACGCCATCCCGTTGCGCTCGATGCAGGGGATCTGGACCAGGCCGCCGACCGGGTCGCAGGTGAGGCCGAGGTTGTGCTCGATGCCGATCTCGGCGGCGTTCTCGACCTGCTCGGGGGAGCCGCCGAGGACCTCGGCGAGACCGCCGGCGGCCATCGAGCAGGCGGAGCCGACCTCGCCCTGGCAGCCGACCTCGGCGCCGGAGATGGAGGCGTTCTCCTTGAACAGCATGCCGATCGCACCGGCGGCCAGCAGGAAGCGGACGATGCCGTCCTCGTCGGCGCCGGGGATGAAGTTGGTGAAGTAGTGCAGGACGGCCGGGATGATGCCGGCCGCGCCGTTGGTCGGGGCGGTGACGACCCGCTGGCCGGAGGCGTTCTCCTCGTTCACGGCCATCGCGTAGAGGGTGACCCACTCCATCGCGTTGGCCGGGCCGATCCCCTCGGCGCGCAGCGCACGGGCGCCGGAGGCGGCCCGGCGGCGGACCTTCAGGCCGCCCGGCAGGATGCCCTCGCGGCTCATGCCGGCCGCGACGCACTCCTGCATGACCTTCCAGATCTGCAGCAGCCCGGTGCGGATCTCGGCCTCGCTGCGCCAGGCCTTCTCGTTCTCCAGCATCAGGCCGGAGATGGACAGGCCGGTCTCCCGGGTGAGCCGGAGCAGCTCCTCGCCGGTGCGGAAGGGGTAGCGCAGCGCGGTGTCGTCCGGGACCACCCGGTCGGCGCCGATCGCGTCCTCGTCGACCACGAAGCCGCCGCCGACGGAGTAGTAGGTCTTCTCCAGCAGGGTGGCGCCGTCGGCGTCGAAGGCCCACAGGGTCATGCCGTTGGCGTGGTATGGCAGCGAGCGGCGGCGGTGCAAGATCAGCTGGGTGTCGGGGTCGAAGGCGATGTCCTGGACGCCGAGCAGGTGGATCCGCTTCTCGGCCTTGATCCGGTCCACGTCCAGGTCCGCCTGGTCGACGTCGACCGTGCGGGGGGAGTTGCCCTCCAGGCCGAGCAGGACGGCCTTCGGGGTGCCGTGGCCGTGGCCGGTGGCGCCGAGCGAGCCGAACAGCTCGGCCCGGATGCCGGTCGTCTGGGCCAGCAGACTCTCGGACTTCAGGCGGCGGGCGAACATCCTGGCCGCGCGCATCGGTCCGACGGTGTGCGAGCTGGAGGGGCCGATACCGATGGAGAAGAGGTCGAAGACGCTGATGGCCACGGAGGACGTCCTTGTCTGGTCTCGTGGAGGGTGGCGGCCCGTCTTGTGGACGGACGCGCGCTGAGCATGGGACGGGGCACCGCCTCACTGTCCAGTGTGCGCGGTGCCCCGGGAAGCCGGGAGATACGACGGGTGTACCTGGTCACATCTCCCGGCGAAGAGCTGTCTAGAGCTCGGGGTAGAGCGGGTACTTCGCGGCCAGCGCGCTGACCCGGGCCTTCAGCGACTCGGCCTTGGCCTCGTCGAAGGTGGGCAGCAGGGCCTCGGCGATGACGTCGGCGACCTCGCGGAAGTCCTCGGCCTGGAAGCCGCGGGTGGCGAGGGCCGGGGTGCCGATCCGCAGGCCGGAGGTGGTCATCGGCGGGCGCGGGTCGTTCGGGACGGCGTTGCGGTTCACCGTGATGCCGACCTCGTGCAGCCGGTCCTCGGCCTGCTGGCCGTCGAGCTGGCTGTTGCGCAGGTCGACCAGGACCAGGTGGACGTCGGTGCCGCCGGAGAGGACCGAGACGCCGGCCGCCGCGGTGTCGTCCTTGAGCAGGCGCTCGGCCAGGATGGCGGCGCCCTCCAGGGTGCGCTGCTGGCGCTCCTTGAAGTCCTCGGAGGCCGCGACCTTGAACGAGACGGCCTTGGCCGCGATCACGTGCTCCAGCGGGCCGCCCTGGAAGCCGGGGAAGACCGAGGAGTTCAGCTTCTTGGCGAACTCCTGCTTCGCCAGGATGATGCCGCCGCGCGGGCCGCCGAGCGTCTTGTGCGTGGTGGAGGTGACCACGTCCGCGTACTCGACCGGGTTCGGGTGCAGACCGGCGGCGACCAGGCCGGCGAAGTGGGCCATGTCGACCCAGAGGTAGGCCTCGACCTCGTCCGCGATCCGGCGGAACTCGGCGAAGTCGAGCTGGCGCGGGTAGGCGGACCAGCCCGCGATGATCACCTTGGGGCGGTGCTCCTTGGCGAGCCGCTCGACCTCGGCCATGTCGACCAGGCCGGCCGAGTCGACGTGGTACGCGACCACGTTGAACTGCTTGCCGGAGAAGTTCAGCCGCATGCCGTGGGTCAGGTGGCCGCCGTGCGCCAGGTCCAGGCCCAGGATGGTGTCGCCGGGCTGGGCGATCGCGAACAGCGCGGCCTGGTTGGCGGAGGCACCGGAGTGCGGCTGCACGTTGGCGTACTCGGCGCCGAACAGCTCCTTGACCCGGTCGATGGCGATCTGCTCGGCCACGTCGACGTGCTCGCAGCCACCGTAGTAGCGGCGGCCGGGGTAGCCCTCGGCGTACTTGTTGGTGAGGACCGAACCCTGGGCCTCCATCACCGCGACGGGCGCGAAGTTCTCGGAGGCGATCATCTCGAGGGTGGTCTGCTGGCGGTGCAGCTCGGCGTCGACCGCGGCGGCGATCTCGGGGTCGAGCGCGTGCAGGGACTGGTTAAGAACCGTCATGTCAGGGTCTTCCCGTGGGGCGGTGCTGGCAGTGGACCAAGGGAGGGGGTTGGCCGCCGCGCTGCGGCCGACCCCCCGTCAACCAGTGGTTCAGGCCTTGATGAAGGCGTCGTACTCGTCGGCGGTGAGCAGCTTGTCCGTCGCCTCGACGCGGACCTTGAACAGCCAGGCGTCGCCGAACGGGTCGCTGTTGACCGAGGCCGGGTCGTCGATGACGGCCTGGTTGATCTCGGTGATCTCGCCGGTGGCGGGGGAGTACAGGTCGCTGACCGACTTGGTGGACTCGAGCTCACCACAGGTCTCACCGGCGGTCACGGTCTCACCGACCTCGGGGAGCTGCACGTAGACGATGTCACCGAGGGCGTCGGCGGCGTGGGCGGTGATGCCGACCGTCGAGACACCGTCCTCGGCGGCCGTCAGCCACTCGTGCTCCTCGGTGTACTGCAGGTGCGTGGGGTTGCTCATGGCGTCATTCTCCAGGATCGCAAGAGGGTAGGGCGAAGCCGTCCGCTGAGCGGACCGGGCGGGAAGGGGGGTGTGACTCAGCGGGCGCGCTTGTAGAACGGCAGCGCGACGACCTCGACCGGCTCGTGCTTGCCGCGCACGTCGACGGCCACGGCGGTACCCGGGGCGGCGTGCGCCGCGTCCACGTACGCGATGGCGATCGGCTTGCCCAGGGTGGGGGACGGCGCACCGGAGGTGATCCGTCCGATCGGGGTGCCGTCGGTGCTGACCACGGCGTACTCGGCGCGCGGGACGCGCTTGCCCTCGGAGACCAGGCCGACCAGCTTGCGCGGCGGGTTGGCCTCGGCCTGGGCGGCGGCGGCCTCCAGCGCCTTGCGGCCGACGAACTCGCCCTCGTTGGTGGTCTTGTCGAAGCGGACCACCCGGCCGAGGCCGGCGTCGAACGGGGTCAGGTCGGTGGAGAGCTCGTGCCCGTAGAGCGGCATGCCCGCTTCGAGGCGGAGGGTGTCACGGCAGGACAGGCCGGCCGGGACCAGGCCGACCGGCGCGCCGGCCTCGGTGAGCGCGGTCCACAGGTGCTCGGCGTCGGCCGGGGCGCAGAAGACCTCGAAGCCGTCCTCGCCGGTGTAGCCGGTCCGGGCCAGCCAGACCTCCTTGCCCGCGACGGTGGCGGGCAGCAGGGCGTAGTACTTGAGGCCGGGCAGGTCGGCGTCGGTGACCGAGGCCAGGATGCCGTTGGCCTCCGGGCCCTGGACGGCGATCAGCGCGTACGCGTCCCGGTCGTCCCGGACCTCGGCGTCGAAGCCGGCCGCGCGCTCGGTCAGCGCGTCCAGCACGACCTGGGCGTTGGAGGCGTTGGCGACCACCATGTACTCGGTCTCGGCGGTCCGGTAGACGATCAGGTCGTCCAGGATGCCGCCGTCCTCACGGCAGATCATGGTGTAGCGGGCGCGCAGCACACCGAGCGCGGAGATGAAGCCGACCAGCGCGTGGTCCAGCAGCTCGCCGGCCTGAGGGCCCGTCACGGTGATCTCGCCCATGTGGGAGAGGTCGAAGAGGCCGGCCTTGGTGCGGACCGCGAGGTGCTCCTCGCGCTCGCTGCCGTAGCGCAGCGGCATGTCCCAGCCCGCGAAGTCGGTCATGGTCGCGCCGAGCGAACGGTGCAGGGCGTCGAGCGCGGTGAGGCGAGGGGACATGGTGACTGGACTCCTTGGCAGCAAACGGGCATGCAGGGGTGGAGTCTCCCCGTCTGTCGTCACAACCTGAGAGCTTCACCGCACATCCAAGGATGGCGGCTTGCACCGTGGGTGGGCGCACGGCGCGGCCGTGTCCACTTTCCAGATCTGCCTCGCCCGGGCGGTAGGGGTGCCTGAGAGATTCCGGGGAGGACTTGCTCCTTCGGCGCCGGCCTGTGCCGTTGAAGGCAGTCCGGACTCTCCCGCGCGGGTTCGAGCGGCCAGTGTGAAGTTGTGGGCGGGGTCATCATGGCACGAGTCGTACCCCCAGGGGGAGAGGGGCCCGACCGCTAGGCTCTTCGCAGCAGCGACCTAGAGGGGCGGTACCAGAGGGCGATGGGCTATCCGGCGGGCGACACAGGGGCGCAGGCGTGGGCCGAGCCGGGCACGGCGCCGCCCGGCGGCAGCTGGCCGGTGAACGAGCTGGAGCAGGTGCTGACCGCCGCGCTCGGCGATCCCGGGGCGACGCCGCGGGTGATCGAGGTGCTGGCGCGGAGCCCGATCTGGGTCCCGCTGCCGGCCGGGGCGGACCCGGCGGGTGCGGGGCTCGACCTGCCCACGATCGAACTGGCCGGCTCTCCCTACGTGCCGGTGTTCTCCTCGCAGGAGACCTTCCTCCAGCACGCCCCCGGCCTGGCCTTCGCGATCGCCCCGGCCTGGGAGTTCGCCCGGGGCCTGCCGCTCGGGGTCGGGATCGCGGTCAACCCCGAGGCGCCGGTGGGCATCCCGGTGCCGCCGGAGGGGGTCGGCGAGCTGCGCCGGGGCCCGCAGGGGGAGCGCTGGGAGCAGCAGCCGGACGGTGCCAGGGTGGCGCTGCGAGAGCCGGAGCCGGCCGAGGAGCCGTACTCCTTCCTCGGCGCGGCGATCACCGAACTGGCCGAGCTGCCGGGGGTGCTGACGGCCCGTCGGGCGCTGGCCGGGGTGGAGCGGGACGCTCCGGTGCTGTTCATCGGGGTGCAGCTGGACGCCGGCTGGCCGGCCGACCCGGCCCAGGTGAACGAGGCGCTCGGCCGGGCACTCGGAACCACGCCGCCGCCGTGGGGCGTCCACCTGGTGCTGCTCGATCTGGTGACGGATCCGGTGGTGGAGTGGATGCTCACCCGGGTACGTCCCTTCTACGTCAGGTCCGGGACGGTCCCGGGCTGACCCGAGGGCTGACCCACCGGTACGGGGCGGCGGTATGACGGCTGTCGGGCCGGGCCAATAGGCTTCGGGGGGAGCCCGGGACGGGCGGGCGGAACGGGCGGAGCGAGGCATGAGCGCGGCAGCGGCGGCAGGCGGCGCGATCGAGCGCGCCCTCGGCGAGGTCGCGCCCGACCGTTTCGATGCGTACGAGCGGCTGCTGTACGCGCTGGCCGAGGGCCGGGTGCTGATGCTGCTGTGGCACGGCAGGCCGGGCAGCCCCGACGCCCAGTACGGGAACATGGAGATCGGCGGGCACGGCTACGCCCCCG
Organism: Kitasatospora sp. NPDC002040; assembly: GCF_040296785.1. NCBI lineage: Bacteria > Bacillati > Actinomycetota > Actinomycetes > Kitasatosporales > Streptomycetaceae > Kitasatospora > Kitasatospora sp. NPDC002040. The sequence continues at coordinate 592,223 of NZ_JBEOXV010000003.1, forward strand.
CCGTCACCTCGCCCGAGCAGCTGGCCGCGAGCGGCTGGGCCCGGAGCCACGAGTCGATCTCGGGCCCGGAGATCGCCAACGCGCTGTACCGGACCCGCTGGGGCCTGTGGCTCAACCCGCATGTGCCCGGTGGCGGTGTCGGCGTGCCCTGGGCCGACCTGCGGCGGATCGCGGCGGGCCTGGACCGGCTCCCGGCCGGCCCGCTCCAGCTGTCCGAACCGGTGGTCCAGGCTCCGCAGTTCTACGCCCAGCTGCAGCGCGAGGCGGCCGAGGTGCGGCCGGTCCGGGCGCTCCGGCAGGCCTGGGTGCGGCCCGCCCTCGGTGAGCCCTACCTGGCGATCGGCCTGGACCTGTACGACCTCTCGCCGCCCGCCGTCGAGGCGGCCAGGGCGCTGGTGCAGCGCGCGGTGGCGCACGCCCCGGCGGGCCTGCCGGTCTCCACCGTGGTGCTGGCGGACGAATGGGATCCGGTCGCGATGTGGATGCGGGCCCAGGCCCGCCCGTTCTTCGACCGTGAGGCCCGCCCCCACCCGGCCCAGGGGTACTGGCCGCACCAGCCCTGGCAGTGAACCGGCTGCTCGCCCGGGTCAGTTGGGGTACGGAGCGCTAATTCCTCCGCACGCATCTTGACAGGCATGTAACAGCCGTGTGAAGAGCGTTATTCGGCAAGATCGCCTGTGCATGCGGACAGATCACAGTTGGGCATCCTTCGGTTGTCAGGTCTGGCGTAACGCGACCCGAATGCCAGAGAGTCTGCGCAAGTGCAGTTCGGACGTTCGATCGGCCCGACCTGCAACTCCCTTGCTTTTCAGCATCTTTCGCATACTGACGCACCGCCGCACCTGCGGATGGCAGCACCGCACCGACGCACCAGCACCACACCCGCACCAGTACGCGACAACCGGATCGTCCATGGACCCCGGGCCCTACCGGGCCCGGCGCCCGCGCACGGCCGGACCGTGGGCCGGCCACCGTCGGCGAGGGGAACGAACTGAGACATGAGCACTTCCACTGAGAGCACCACCGACGCTCCGGCGCCGACGGCCGTACCGGCCAAGCGGATCGAGGGCCGTTCGCCGGGCCGGATCGCCTGGGACCGGCTCAAGCGGGACAAGGTCGCGCTGACCGGCGGCGTCGTGGTGCTGCTGTTGATCCTGGCGGCGGTCTTCGCACCGGTGCTCACCTCGCTGCTGGGCCACCCGGTCGACGAGCCGCACCCGGACCAGATCAACCCGGACCTGGGTCTGCCCAAGGGCCCCTACGGCGGCATCAGCGGCGACTTCCTGCTCGGGGTCGACCCGACCTTCGGCCGGGACGTGTTCAGCCGGATCGTCTACGGCGCCCGGATCTCGCTGCTGGTCGCCTTCTGCGCGGCCGGCGTCTCGGTGGTCATCGGCGTGCTGATGGGCATCGCGGCGGGCTTCTTCGGCGGCTGGGTCGACGCGGTGATCAGCCGGGTGATGGACGTCCTGCTCGCCTTCCCGCAGCTGCTGTTCAGCATCGCGCTGGTCTCGGTCATCCCCAACTCCCTGCTGGGACTGGAGGGGTCGGGCGTCCGGATGGCGATCCTGATCCTGGTGATCGGCTTCTTCGGCTGGCCCTACATCGGGCGGATCGTCAGAGGCCAGGCCCTGTCGATGCGAGAACGCGAGTTCGTCGACGCGGCCCGCAGCCTGGGCGCCGGCAACGTGCACATCCTGCTGCGCGAGCTGCTCCCCAACCTGGTGGCGCCGATCCTGGTCTACGCGACCCTGATCATCCCCACCAACATCCTCAGTGAGGCTGCGCTCAGCTTCCTCGGTGCCGGTGTGAAGCCCCCGACGCCCTCCTGGGGCCAGATGCTCTCCGACGCCACCAAGATCTACCAGGTGGATCCGACCTACATGGTGATCCCCGGCCTGGCGATCTTCGTCACGGTGCTCGCCTTCAACCTGTTCGGTGACGGTCTGCGCGACGCGCTCGACCCCAAGGGCAACTGAGCCCGCACGGCCCCACCGAGCCCGCAACTTCCCCACCGCACCCCGCAACTGCCCCACCCCGCAAGGCGGCCGACCCCCATCGGCGGCCTGTCCAGCAGCGGCCCATCCACTTGGGGGAGCACAACCCCCCGGCGGACCGCTCAGGCCCGCACATCATCAGGAGGATCCGTACCCATGACGCGTAACAGGACGCTCGCTGCCGCCGCCCTGGTGGCCACGCTGGCCCTCACCGTTTCCGCCTGCGGCGGTTCGAAGAGCGGTGGCGCCGGCGACGGCGCCTCCAAGGGCACCGCGGCGGCGGCCGGCTTCAACGCCGCCGTCGACAAGGTGGTGAACCCGTCCGACAAGAAGGGCGGCACCCTCAACCTGTGGTCCGCCACGGACGTCGACTCGCTCGACCCGGGCCGTGCCTACTACGCGTCGGTGTGGAACTACGAGCGCTTCTACGCCCGTACCCTGCTCGCGTACGACGCGAAGCCGGGCAAGGAGGGCCTGAAGCTGGTCCCGGACCTCGCCGCCGCGCAGCCGGAGATCGCCGCCGACGGCAAGACCTACACCTTCAAGCTGAAGCCCGGGGTGAAGTTCGAGGACGGCTCGACCATCACCACCAAGGACATCAAGTACGGCATCGAGCGCACCTTCGCCACGGACGTCATCGCGGGTGGCCCGAACTACCTGGTGAACCTGCTCGACCAGGGCCAGGACTACAAGGGCCCCTACACCGACCCGGACCCGAACAAGCTGGGCCTGAAGTCGGTCGAGACCCCGGACGACACCACCATCATCTTCAAGCTGAAGGCGCCGGACTCGTCCTTCCCGTACCTGCTCGCGATGGGCTCGGCCTCGCCGATCCCGCAGAAGCTGGACACCGGCTCGAAGTACGGTGACAAGCCGGTCTCCTCCGGCCCCTACAAGTTCAAGTCGGCCGAGCCGGGCAAGGGCTACGAGCTGGTCCGCAACGAGAACTGGGACCCGGCCACCGACACCCTGCGCAAGGCGCTGCCGGACGTGGTCAAGCTGACCATCACCACCAACGCCGACGACATGGACGCCCGTCAGCTCGACGGCACCGCGGACCTCGACTGGGGCCAGACCGGTCTCTCCCAGGCCGCCCAGGTCAAGGTGCTGCAGGACCCGAAGCTCAAGGCCAACACGGACGACCCGTACAACGGCTTCATCCGCTTCATCTCGATCATTCCGGCGGTCGCGCCGTTCGACAACATCCACTGCCGCAAGGCGGTGCTGTACGCGGCCGACACCACCGCGCTGCAGACCGCCCGCGGCGGCTCGGTGGCCGGCTCGCCGTTCGGCAGCATGCTGCCCCCGAACATCCTCGGCTCGGACGACTACGACCCGTTCGGTCTGACCAAGGGCAAGCCGGACCTGGAGAAGGCCAAGGCGGAGCTGAAGGAGTGCGGCAAGCCCGAGGGCTTCAGCACCACCATCGCCGTCCGTGGCAACAAGGCGAAGGAGGTCAACTCCGCCGTCGCCCTGCAGACCGCGCTGAAGGCCATCAACGTCACCGTCAACGTCGACCAGTACGACGGCAAGCTGCTCGCCTCGGTCGCCGGTTCGCCGGACGTCGTGAAGACCAAGGGCTACGGCCTGGTCGTGGCGGGCTGGGGTGCCGACTACCCGACCGGCGCCGGCTACATGCAGCCGCTGATGGACGGTCGCTTCATCACCAAGACCGGTAACAGCAACTACCCCGAGACCAACGACCCCGAGGTCAACGGCTGGTTCGACCAGGCCGCGGCCGAGAAGGACCCGGCGAAGGCCGCGGACTTCTACAAGAAGATCAACCACAAGGTCGTGGACTCCGCGGTGTGGCTGCCGATCGTGGCCGACAAGGCGCTCAACTACCGCAACCCGCGCCTGACCAACGTCTTCGTCAACGACGCCTTCGGCGAGGTGGACTTCCAGGCCCTGGGCGTCTCCGACGGCAAGTGACCTGACCCGCCCCCGCTCCCTGGTTCGCTCTGCTAGTCCGAAGGGCAGGTGAAGGCTCCGCCGGGGCCGGCCGGAACTCCCACAGGGGTTCCGGCCGGCCCCCGGCGGGGTCGACCGCAATGCTCGTGTATTTCATCCGACGGCTCGTCAACGTCGTCGCCATGCTGCTGGTGGTCTCCGCCGTCACCTTCGGCATCTTCTTTATGGTGCCGAAGCTCACCGGAACCGACCCGGCGACGTACTACGTCGGGAAGATCACCGACCCGGCGGCCATCGAGGGCATCCGGCACAAGATGGGCCTCGACAAGTCGATCCCCGAGCAGTACTACCTGTTCCTGAAGGGGCTGGTGGTCGGGCGCGACTACAGCACCGGCGTGGACGTCACCAACTGCGCCGCCCCGTGCTTCGGTTACTCGTTCAAGACCGAGCGCGAGGTCTGGCCGGTCCTGCTCGACCGGCTGGGCGTCACCGCCTCGCTGGCGGCCGGCGCCTCGGTGCTCTGGCTGACCTTCGGCACCGCGACCGGTGTGGTCTCCGCGCTCAAGCGCCGGACCCTGCTGGACCGGGTCACGATGACCACGGCCCTGGCCGGCGTCTCGCTGCCGATCTACTTCACCGGCATGCTGGCCAGCGCGGTCTTCGTCTACCAGCTCGGCTGGTTCCCGCACGACTACGTCGAGCTCGGCACCGATCCGGTGGCCTGGTTCCAGAACATGCTGCTGCCCTGGATCACGCTCGCCTTCCTGTACGCGGCGACGTACGCCCGGCTCACCCGCGCCACCCTGCTGGAGGTGCTCGGCGAGGACTACATCCGCACCGCCCGCGCCAAGGGCCTGGGCGAGCGGACGGTGATCGGCAAGCACGCCATGCGCTCCACCCTCACCCCGATCCTGACCGTCTTCGGGATGGACCTCGGCGCGCTGATCGGTGGTGCGGTGCTGACCGAGTCCACCTTCAACTTCCGCGGTCTCGGCTATGAGGCGGTCTCCTCGATCGCCTCCAGTGACCTCCCGGTGATCATGGGTGTGACGCTCTTCGCCGGTTTCTTCATCATCCTGGCCAACCTCGTGGTCGATGTCCTTTACGCAGTTGTCGACCCTCGGGTGAGGCTGGCATGAGCAAGATCCAGATCGACCGGCCCGACCCGGCCGGCGTCGGCAAGCCGTTCCTCTCGGTGGAGAACCTGAAGGTGCACTTCCCGACCGAGGACGGTCTGGTGAAGTCGGTGGACGGCCTCAGCTTCGCGCTGGAGAAGGGCAAGACGCTCGGCATCGTCGGCGAGTCCGGCTCCGGGAAGTCCGTCACCTCGCTCTCGGTGATGGGCCTGCACCGCACCGGCACCAAGCGCGGTGCGCCGCAGATCACCGGCGAAGTGTGGCTGGACGGCGAGGAGTTGGTCCGCGCCGACCCCGACCGGGTGCGGCAGCTGCGGGGCCAGAAGATGGCCATGATCTTCCAGGACCCGCTGACTGCGATGCACCCGTACTACTCGGTCGGCGCCCAGATCATCGAGGGCTACCGGGCCCACCACCCGGGCGCCTCGAAGAAGGAGGCCCGCACCCGCGCGATCGAGATGCTCGACCGGGTCGGCATCCCGCAGCCGGACAAGCGGATCGACGGCTACCCGCACGAGTTCTCCGGCGGCATGCGCCAGCGCGCGATGATCGCGATGGCCCTGGTCAACGACCCCTCGCTGCTGATCGCCGACGAGCCCACCACCGCCCTGGACGTCACCGTCCAGGCGCAGATCCTGGACCTGATCCGGGACCTGCAGAAGGAGTTCGGCTCGGCGGTCATCATCATCACCCACGACCTGGGCGTGGTGGCCGAGCTGGCCGACGACATCCTGGTGATGTACGGCGGCAAGTGCATCGAGCGCGGGCCGGCCGAGACGCTCTTCGACTCGCCCGAACACCCCTACACCTGGGGCCTGCTGGGCTCGATGCCGCGGCTCGACCGGCCGCTCCAGGACCGTCTGGTCCCGGTCAAGGGCACCCCGCCCAGCCTGATCAACGTGCCGTCCGGCTGCGCCTTCCACCCGCGCTGCCCGTACGCCTCGCTGACCCACGGCCGCTCGACCACCGACGTGCCGACCCTGGCCGAGGCCGCTCCCGGGCACCACGCCGCCTGCCATCTGCCGATCGCCGAGCGGCACCGGATCTTCACCGAAGAGATCGCGCCCCGGCTGTGAGCACGTACCACCCCTCAGGAGACAACCCCATGACGGACAGTCAGACGGCGACCATCCCGTCGCCCGCCCCGGCCTCCGACCGTGAGCCGCTGCTCCGGGTGTCCGGGCTGAGCCGGCACTTCCCGATCACCAAGGGGCTGCTGCGGCGTCAGGTCGGTGCGGTCCACGCGGTGGACGGGATCGACTTCGAGGTCCGGGCCGGCGAGACGCTCGGCGTGGTGGGCGAGTCCGGCTGCGGCAAGTCGACCATGGGCCGGCTGGTCACCCGGCTGGACGAGCCGACCGGCGGGAAGATCGAGTTCGACGGCCGGGACATCACCCACCTCGGCGTCTCGGCGATGCGGCCGCTCCGCCGGGACATCCAGATGATCTTCCAGGACCCGTACTCCTCGCTGAACCCCCGGCACACCGTCGGCACCATCGTCGGGGCGCCGTTCCGGCTGCAGAAGGTCGCCACCGAGCACGGCGTCAAGCGCGCGGTGCAGGACCTGCTGGAGCTGTGCGGCCTCAGCCCCGAGCACTACAACCGCTACCCGCACGAGTTCTCCGGCGGGCAGCGGCAGCGGATCGGGATCGCCCGGGCACTGGCGCTCAAGCCGAAGATGATCGTCGCCGACGAGCCGGTCTCCGCGCTCGACGTGTCGATCCAGGCCCAGGTGGTCAACCTGCTCGACGACCTGCAGAACGAGCTCGGCCTGACCTACCTGATCATCGCGCACGACCTCTCGGTGGTCCGGCACGTCTCCGACCGGGTCGCGGTGATGTACCTCGGCAAGGTGGTGGAGATCGCCGACCGGGACTCGCTGTACTCGGTGCCGATGCACCCGTACACCAACGCGCTGATGTCGGCCGTGCCGGTGCCGGACCCGCGCCGCAAGCAGCAGCGGGAGCGGATCCTGCTCACCGGGGACGTGCCGTCGCCGATCAACCCGCCCAGCGGGTGCCGCTTCCGGACCCGCTGCTGGAAGGCCCAGGACATCTGCGCCAACCAGGAGCCCCCGCTGGTCGCGGCCCGGGCCGGCCACCAGGTGGCCTGCCACTTCCCCGAGAACAGCTTCCCCGAGAGCAGCTGAGGCACCTCCGGGCCCCCGGGCCTCCGGGTAGGGCATGCTGGCCCCGGCACGACCGGCAACGGTCGATCGAGGGGCAGCACGGTGGAGTTCGCGGAGTTCGAGCGCAGTGGGTGGGCGCGCCGCAGCGGTACGTACGACGACGGGTTCGGTGCGATGACGGCCGGGCTGCACGACCGGCTGCTGGCCGAGGCCGGTGCGGCCCCGGGGCTGCGGCTGCTCGAAGTGGGCTGCGGGACGGGCCGGTTGGCCGCTGCGGCGGTACGGCTCGGGGCCGAGGTGGTGGCCACCGACGCGGTCGGGCCGATGGTGCTGGAGGCGGCCCGGGCCCTGCCCGGGGTGCGGGTGCTCCGGGCCGGGCTGCCCGGACTGCCCTTCGGGGCGGGGGAGTTCGAGGGGGCGGTGGGCGCGTTCGTGATCAACCACGTCCCCGACCCGGTGGCAGCGGTGCAGGACCTGGCCCGGGTGGTGGCCCCCGGTGGCCGGGTGGTGCTGTCCTGCTGGGACACCCTGGCGGCGAACCGGGCCCAGGGCGTCTTCTTCGACGCCGTCACCGAGGCCGGTGCGGCCCGTCCGGCCGGCCTGCCGAGCAGCTCGCCGTTCGCGCCGTACGCGACGCCCGAGCGGTTCGCCGGGCTGCTGGAGACCGGCGGTCTGACCGGGGTCGAGGTGCACCGGGTCGGCTGGACCCACCGGGTCGCCCCCGGTGACTGGTGGCGGGCGGTGCTCACCGGCACGGTGCTCACCTCCTCGCTGATCGAGGGTCAGGACGCGGCCACCACCGGCCGGATCAGGGCCGGGTACGACGCCCTGGTGGCCCGCTGGGCCGAGCCGGACGGCACCGTCGCACTGCCGGTGGCCGCGCTGGTCGCAGTGGGCCGGGCGGTGGGCTGACCGGCGGAGCCCCGGGGCGGCTGTCCCCGTCCGGGTGACCGGCAGGATAAGAATTGACGGTGACTTCGCAGCTCTTCGCCCCTGACGTGCAGCAGACCCTGGACCTGATCGGCATCTTCGTGTTCGCCCTGTCCGGGGGCCTGCTGGCCGTCCGCAAGAACATGGACATCTTCGGCATCTCAGTCCTCGCCGAGGCGACCGCGCTGGGTGGCGGGGTGATGCGCGACCTGGTGATCGGGGCCACCCCGGTGGTCGCGTTCACCAATCTCGGGTACTTCGTCACCCCGCTGCTGGCCGCCCTGGTGGTGTTCTTCCTGCACCCCGAGGTGGAGCGGATCAACCGGGCGGTGCAGACCCTGGACGCGCTCGGCCTCGGCCTGTTCTGCGTCACCGGCACGGCCAAGGCGCACGACTACGGCCTCGGCGCGGTCTCCTCGATGGCGCTGGGCATGCTGACGGCGGCCGGCGGCGGCGTGATCCGGGACGTGCTGGCGCACGAGATGCCCTCGCTGCTGCGCTGGGACCGGGAGATCTACGCGGTGCCCGCGCTGGTCGGCTCGGCCATGGTGGTGCTGCTGATCGGAGCGGGCCGCCTCACCACGGCGACCGGTACGGCCGCGGCGCTGACCGCGTTCGTGCTGCGGATGCTGGCGCTCAGATATGGCTGGCGGGCGCCACGTGCTTGGCACCGCAACGGTTCTCGCACCAGCGAGGAGTAGGCGAGCCGCCGTACGCGAGCGAGATCGCCTCGACCGTGCAGAGCAGCTCCGGCAGCAGCCGGCTGAGCTCGGCGATCGGGGCCACCCCGACCGGGGCGGAGATCGAGCAGGCGGCGATCGCGGCGCCCCCGGGGCCGACCACCGGGGCGGCGATGCAGTTCACCGTCTCCTGGTACTCGGCCTGGTCGACCGCCCAGCCCTGGCGCTGGACCCCGGTCAGCTCGGCCCGGAACTCCTCGGCGGTGCGGATGCTGGTGCTGGTCCTGGCCGGGAAGTCCTGCACGTCCAGAAAGGCCGTCAGCTGATCCTCCGGCAGATCGGCCAGCAGCACCTTGCCGACGGCGGTGGCGACCGCCGGGACCCGCAGCCCGATCCGGGCCGCCGGGTCGGACCAGGTGCCGGGCCGGTCCGGGTAGCGGCTCTCCACCTTGTCCAGGTAGAGCACCTCGCCCATGTCCAGCACCGCGAGCTGCACGGTGTGGCCGTACCGCTCGTTCAGCGAGGCCAGGAACGGGGCGGCGACCTGCCGGACGTCGATCGCCTCCAGGGCCTGCTGGGCCAGCGAGAAGAGCTTGCCGCCGAGCCGGTAGCGCTGGTCGGACTGGCGGTGCACCAGGCCGTGTTCCTGGAGCGTGCGGAGCAGCCGCAGGGCGGTCGACTTGTGCACGCCGATCCGGGCGGCGGCCTGTTCGAGCGAGGCGGGACCGTCGCCCAGGGAGGTGAGGATCGTCAGCGCCCGGTCCACTGTCTGTGACATTCCGCCCCGCCTCTCGCCTGTCGGCTCTCGCCTGTTGGGCCGAGGCAGGAGGCTAACGGCGCGTTGCAGAGGGTGCAATGGCCAAATCGTGACCAGCCGGGCCCCTACACTTGTGCCGCTATGCCTTATCTCGACCACGCGGCCACCACTCCGATGCTGCCCGAGGCGATCGCCGCCATGAGCGCGCACCTCGGGGTGGTCGGCAACGCCTCCTCCCTGCACGCGGCCGGCCGCCGGGCCCGCCGGGTGGTCGAGGAGTCGCGCGAGTCGCTGGCCCAGTCGCTCGGTGCGCGCCCCAGCGAGATCGTGCTCACCGGTGGCGGCACCGAATCCGACAACCTCGCGGTGAAGGGCCTGTACTGGGCCCGCCGGGACGCCGATCCGGCCCGCCGCCGGGTGCTGTGCAGCCCGGTCGAGCACCATGCGGTGCTGGACGCGGTGCACTGGCTCTCCGAGCACGAGGACGCCCAGGTCGAGTACCTGCCGGTGGACGGGTACGGCCGGGTGCACCCGGCCGCGCTCCGGGAGGCGATCGAGCGCGACCCCGCCTCGGTCGCACTGGTCACCGTGATGTGGGCCAACAACGAGGTCGGCACGCTCCAGCCGATCCACGAACTGGTGGCGGTCGCCCGGGAGTTCGGCATCCCGATGCACGCCGACGCGGTGCAGGCGCTGGGCCAGGTGCCGGTCTCCTTCGCCGAGTCCGGCCTGGACGCGCTGACCGTCACCGGTCACAAGGTCGGCGGTCCGTACGGGATCGGCGCGCTGCTGCTCGGCCGGGGCGTCACCCCGGTGCCGCTGCTGCACGGCGGCGGCCAGGAGCGGGACGTCCGCTCCGGGACGCTGGACGTGCCCGCCGCCGCCGGGTTCGCCGCCGCCGCCGAACTCGCGGTGCAGCGCCGGGCCGAGCACGCCCTGGCGGTCGGCGCGCTCCGGGACGAGCTGGTCGCCGAGGTGCTGCGGGTGGTGCCCGACGCGGTGCTCAACGGCGACCCCGCGACGGCCGGGCGGCTGCCCGCCAACGCGCACTTCTCCTTCCCCGGCTGCGAGGGCGACGCCCTGCTGATGCTGCTGGACGCCCAGGGCATCGAGTGCTCCACCGGCTCCGCCTGCTCCGCCGGGGTGCCGCAGCCCAGCCACGTGCTGCTGGCGCTGGGCGCCGACCCGCTGCTGGCCCGCGCCTCGCTCCGGTTCTCCCTCGGCCACACCTCCACCCGGGACGACGTGGCCGCCCTGGCCGCCGCGATCGGGCCCGCCGTCCTGCGCGCCCGCAACGCCGGACTGGCCGCCGCCGCCCGCCGCTAGGGCTCAGCACGTACCCTGGTGGGCATCATGACTGACTTTCCTGGTGCTCCCGCGTCCCCCGGCAACGGCCGACTCCGCGTGCTCGCGGCGATGTCCGGCGGGGTCGACTCCGCCGTGGCCGCCGCCCGGGCGGTCGAGGCCGGGCACGAGGTGACCGGGGTCCATCTGGCGCTGTCCTCGAACCCGCAGTCGTTCCGGACCGGGGCCCGGGGCTGCTGCACCATCGAGGACTCCCGGGATGCCCGCCGGGCCGCGGACGTGATCGGCATCCCGTTCTACGTCTGGGACCTCGCGGAGCGGTTCCGCGAGGACGTGATCGACGACTTCGTCGCCGAGTACGCGGCCGGCCGGACCCCGAACCCCTGCCTGCGCTGCAACGAGAAGATCAAGTTCGCCGCGCTGCTGGACAAGGCGATCGCCCTCGGCTTCGACGCGGTCTGCACCGGGCACTACGCCCGGATCGTCGACCTCCCGTCCGGGGAGCGGCAGTTGCACCGTGCGGTGGACATGGCCAAGGACCAGTCCTACGTGCTCGGGGTGCTCGACGCGGACCAGCTCGCGCACTCGCTCTTCCCGCTCGGCGACACCACCAAGGACCTGATCCGGGTGGAGGCCGAGAGCCGCGGCCTCGCCGTCGCCAAGAAGCCGGACAGCCACGACATCTGCTTCATCGCCGACGGCGACACCCAGGGCTTCCTGGCCAAGCACCTCGGCACCGCCACCGGCGACATCGTGGACGCCGACGGCACCAAGCTCGGCGAGCACGAGGGTGCGTACGGCTTCACCATCGGCCAGCGCAAGGGCCTGCGGATCGGCCACCCCGCCGCCGACGGCAAGCCCCGCTACGTGCTCGACATCTCGCCGGTGAACAACACCGTCACGGTCGGCCCGGTGGAGGGCCTCGACGTGCTCGGCCTGACCGCGATCCGCCCCCGCTGGTGCGGCGAGCCCCCGGCCGGCGAGGGCGCGTACACCGCCCAGCTGCGGGCCCACGGCGAGGAGGTCCCGGTCACGGCGGTGCTGACCGACGGCGAGCTGAAGGTCCGACTGGCCACCCCCGCCCGGGGGATCGCCCCCGGCCAGGCCGTCGTGCTCTACGACGGCACCCGGGTGCTCGGCTCGGCCACCATCGCCAGTACGGAGCGGCGCGCGGTCACGGTCTGATCTCCGGTACGTGGTTCCGGAGGACGGCCTGGCACGATTGCGTCTGTGAACGAACTGATTTTCCGGGCTGAGCAGCGCGGTCTGATGTGGTGCTTCCTCGCCTGCGGCCCGGTCGGTGGCCTGCTCCTGGCCGACCACTGGTCGCTCGGCCCCGGAGCCTCCCGGCTGGCCCTGGTCGCGTGGGTGCTGAGCCTGATGGGGGTCGGCGCGGTGATGGCCCTGACCGCCTCGGTCCGGGCCGACCGGGACGGCATCCGCAGCTGGAACCTGATCCGGCGGCGGACGCTCCGCTGGGACGAGGTCGCCGATCTGCGGATGTGCCGCCGGTTCAACCCCCGAGGCGAGGACCACCTGCTGGTCGAGGTGGTCCGCCAGGACGGCGGTACGGTCCGGCTGCCCCAGCTGCTCGGCAGCTGGTGGGACCGGAACGAGGGCGCCGAGCGGATGCTCCAGGCCCTGCAGGAGTGCCGGCAGGTCCACCGGCCCGGGCGATAACGGGTGCCGTGAGCGGCGGGGGACCTGATAGACCTGGGGGCACTATGGACATCACTGTTTTCTGTTCCGCGTACTCGCTGGACGAGAAGTACACCGCCCCCGCCGCCGAGTTCGCCCGCCTGCTCGGGGAGGGCGGGCACACCCTGGTCTGGGGCGGGTCCGACGCCGGGCTGATGGGGCTGCTGGCCGACGGGGTCAAGGAGGCCGGCGGGCGGCTGGTCGGGATCTCGGTGGAGTTCCTGGCCCACAAGACGTACCAGGGTGCCGACGAGCTGGTGATGACCCGGGACCTGGCGGAGCGCAAGGCGCAGCTGCTGGCCCGGGCCGAGGCCGTGGTGGTGCTGGTCGGCGGGCTGGGGACGCTGGACGAGATCACCGAGGTGCTGGAGCTGAAGAAGCACGCGCTGCACGACAAGCCGGTGGTGGTGCTCGACACCGAGGGCTTCTACGGCGGGCTGCGCACCCAGTTGGAGCGGATGGACGCCGAGGGCTTCCTGCCGCGTCCGCTGGCCGAGCTGATCAGCTTCGCCGCCGAACCCGCCGAGGCGCTGGCCCGGCTGAAGGAGAAGAACTGATGGGTGCTCACCTGATCACCGGGGCCGGTTCCGGCATCGGCGCGGTCGTCGCCGAGCGGCTGGCCGAACGTGGCGAGCAGCTCTGGCTGCTGGCCCGGGACGCCAAGCGCGGCGCCGAGCTGCGGGCCCGCTTCCCCGGCGCCCGGACCCTGGTGGGCGACCTGGGTGACCCGGCCAAGCTGTCCTGGGCCCTCGGCCACCAGGAGCAGCCGGTCGAGCTGGACTCGATCCTGCACATCGCGGGAGTGGTCCAGCTCGGCGAGGTCGGCGACCTCCCGGTGAAGGCCTGGCAGGAGCAGCTGAACGTCAACCTGGTCGCGCCCGCCGAGCTCACCCGGCTGCTGCTGCCCTCGCTGCGGCTGGCCCGGGGCCACGTGGTGTTCGTCAACTCGGGGGCGGGCCTGACCGCGCACGCCACCTGGGGGGCGTACGCCGCGAGCAAGTTCGGCCTGCGGGCGCTGGCCGACTCGCTGCGGGCGGAGGAGCACGGCCACGGCGTCCGGGTCACCTCGGTGTACCCGGGGCGGACGGCGACCGCGATGCAGGTGAAGGTGCACCAGCAGGAGGGCCAGGAGTACGACCCGTCCCGCTGGATCGCCCCGGAGTCGGTCGCCACCGCCGTGCTCACCGCCCTCGACCTGCCGCGGGACGCGGAGATCACCGACATCACCGTCCGTCCCGGAAAATAGGCCTGCGGTCCGGTCCGGTCCACCCCTAGGGTGGCCCGATGGCATCGATCAGGCAGTTCCAGGTGACCTTCGACTGTGCGGATCCCGAGCGCGTCGGCCGCTTCTGGTGCGAGGTGCTCGGGTACACCCCGGCGCCGCCGCCGGCCGGGTTCGCCGACTGGGACGGGTTCAACCGCACGCTGCCGCCGGAGCAGGGCGGCGCCTGGTTCGCCTGCAGCGACCCCTCCGGGGTGGGCCCGCGCCTGTTCTTCCAGCGCGTGCCCGAGGGCAAGGTGGCCAAGAACCGGGCGCACCTCGACGTGCGGGTCGGCACCGGGCTGGTGGGCGAGGAGCGGCTCGCCGTCCTGGAGGCCGAGGCCGCGCGGCTGGTCGCGCTCGGCGCGGTGGTGGTGCAGGTGCTGCGGGCCGACGGGGTCAACGAGTCCTGCATCTCGATGCAGGACCTCGAGGGCCACGAGTTCTGCCTGGACTGACGCGGCATCAGCGCGGCCCCGCCTTCGCCAGGGTGCAGCCGCCGTCCGTGCAGGTGCGTTCCAGCCGGCCACGGGAGACGGTCTGGGCCAGGCCGATCAGCCAGCAGGCCGGGCAGCCCCGGAAGGCGACCAGGCCCAGCGGCGCGGCCAGCAGGACGGCCGGACCGGCGTAGGGGAGCAGGGCGATCGGGCCGATGACCAGGCCGAGGCCGAGCAGCCCGCGGAGCAGGTGCCGGGGGACCGAGGCGCTGGCGAAGTCCGCTGCGGCCCGGTCGGGTTGGCGGTTCGTCATGGCCGTTCCTGCCCTTCGACGGTGTCCCCGGTCGGGGCCAGGGCCTGCCGCAGGGCGGCCCTGGCCCGGTGCAGCCTGGACTTCATGGCGGCGTTGCTGAGCCCGAGCGACCGGGCCACGTGGTGGCCGGGCAGGCCCTGGAGGTCGCGCAGGACCAGCACCTGCCGCTGGTCCCGGGGCAGGCCGCCGATCGCGGCGGCGATCCGCTCGGCCTCCAGCCGCCGCAGCACCGTGTGTTCGGCGGAGGGGGCCGGCTCGCCGTCCGCGTCGCCGGGGGCCGGTCCGGTGGTGAGCTGCCGCAGCTGCCGCAGGCACTCGTTGCGGACGATGCGGAACATCCAGGAGGCCAGCGCACCGGAGGCGCGCAGGGTGCCGATCTTCCGGTAGAGGATGATCAGCGCCTCCTGCGCCGCGTCCTCGGCGTCCTGCGGGTCGGCGCACAGCGAGCGGGCGAACCGGTGGACGTGCGGCTGCGACTCCAGGACCACGGCGGTCAGTGAGCCCGGGTCGCCGTCCTGGGCGGTCCTGATCAGCCGCTCGTCCGGCCAGGTGTACCGGTCAGCCACGGTTGCGACTCCTCCGCTTGAGCAGCGTCACGGTGCAGACGCAGACCAGCAGCGCACCGATCACGGCAGTGATGGCGATCATCATGCTTCGTTCCTCCGGATGTCCCCCGGCCCGTGCGGCCGGTCCGTGCACAAGAGGGGGAGGAGCCGGGAAAGGATTCGGCCCGCCGGGTGCCATAGGCTCGCGGGGTGAGTACTGAGCTTCGCTTCCCCGACCTGTCCGGCGCCGCGACCGGGGTCGGTTCGCTGCCCGGCACCGATGCGCGGGAGGCCGCGAGGACCGCGGTCGGCGCCCTGGAGTTGCTGCCGCACCTGCCCGAGCTGCCGGCCCGGGGGCCCGGGGCGGACATGATCGGGCGCGGGGCCGGGCTGCTGGTCGAGCTGTTCGCGCAGACCGAGCCGAGCGGCTGGCGGTTCGCCGACCGGCCGGGGCGGGACACCCGGCGGGCGCACTCCTGGCTGGGCGAGGACCTGGACGCGCTGGAGGAGTTCACCCAGGGGTACCGGGGCGCGCTCAAGGTGCAGGCGGTCGGGCCGTGGACGCTGGCCGCCTCGATCGAACTGCGCAGCGGCGAGAAGGCGTTGCGCGACCCGGGCGCCTGCCGGGGCATCGCCGAGTCGCTCACCGAGGGGCTGCGGCGGCACTTGGAGGACGTCCGGAAGCGGATTCCCGGTGCGGAGGTGGTGCTCCAGCTGGACGAGCCCTCGCTGCCCGCGGTGCTGGCCGGTGCGGTGAAGACGGCCAGCGGCTTCCAGCGGCTGCGGTCGGTGGACCGCCAGGTCGCCGAGGAGGTGCTGCGCAGCGTGGTCTCGGGGCTGGACGCACCGGTGCTGGTGCACAGTTGCGCGCCCGGGGTGCCGATCCCGCTGCTGCGCCGGGCCGGGGCGGCCGGGATCTCGCTGGACTTCGCCCTGCTGACGGAGCGTGACGACGAGGCGATCGGCGAGGCGGTCGAGGCCGGGACGGTGTTCCTCGCCGGTGTGGTGCCCTCCACCGACCAGGGAATGACGGACCCGGCCGGTAGTGTCCAGGGTGTCAGGACGTTGTGGCGCAGGTTGGGGCTGTCCCCGGAGCTGCTGGGCCGCCGGGTGCTGGTGACACCGACCTGCGGGTTGGCGGGGGCTTCGCCCGCGTACGCCCGTACGGCGCTGTCACTCAGCGCGAGGGCCGCGCAGAGCCTGGTGGACAACCCCGAGTAGAGGAGGACAGGGTGGCGGTCGAGGGCTGGGCGGACGTACCGGCGGAGGTTCGCGAGCGGCACGCCGAGCTGGCGGCGGAGATCGTCGGCCACCGGGTGCGGTACTACGAGCAGGACGCCCCGATCGTCACCGACGCCGAGTTCGACCAGCTGCTGCGGGAGTTGGAGCGGATCGAGGCCGAGCACCCGGTCCTGGACACCCCCGACTCGCCGACCCACACCGTCGGCGGCGCGCCGACCGAGCTGTTCGCCGCGGTCGAGCACCGTGAGCGCCTGCTCAGCCTGGACAACGCGATGGACGACGAGGAGCTGGCCGCCTGGGCCGAGCGGGTCGCCCGCGAGCTGGACGGCATCGACTACCACTACCTGTGCGAGCTCAAGGTGGACGGCCTGGCCGTCAACCTCACGTACGAGAACGGGCAGTTGACCCAGGCCGCGACCCGCGGCGACGGCCGGGTCGGTGAGGACATCACCGCCAACGTCCGCACTATCAAGGAGATCCCGCACCGGCTCAAGGGCGAGCACGTCCCCGCGCTGGTGGAGATCCGGGGCGAGGTCTACCTCCCGACCGAGGCCTTCGCCGAGCTGAACGCCTCGCTCGCGGCGGAGAACGAGCGCCGGGAGAAGGTGAACGAGGAGCGCGTCCGGGAGGGCAAGCGCCCCGGCGCCCTGGTCAGGCTGTTCGCCAACCCGCGGAACGCGGCGGCCGGTTCGCTCCGGCAGAAGGACCCGCTGGTCACCGCCTCCCGCCCGCTGCACATGGTGGTGCACGGCATCGGCGCCCGCGAGGGCTTCGACATCGACTGCCAGTCGCACGCCTACCAGCTGCTGCACGACTGGGGCCTGCCCACGGCGAAGCACAACCGGGTGGTCGGCAGCCTGGACGAGGTGCGCGCCTTCATCAAGCAGTACGGCGAGCAGCGCCACTCGGTCGAGCACGAGATCGACGGCGTGGTGGTCAAGGTCGACGAGATCCCGCTGCAGGGCAGGCTCGGCGCAACCTCCAAGTCACCGCGCTGGGCGATCGCCTGGAAGTACCCGCCGGAGGAGGTCAACGGCAGGCTCGCCGAGATCAGGATCGGCATCGGCCGGACGGGCCGGGCCACCCCGTACGCGGTGCTGGAGCAGCCGGTCAAGGTGGCCGGCTCGATGGTCCAGTACGCCACCCTGCACAACCAGGACGTGGTGAAGGCCAAGGGCGTGCTGATCGGCGACACCATCGTGCTGCGCAAGGCCGGTGACGTGATCCCGGAGATCCTCGGCCCGGTGATGGAGCTGCGGCCGGAGGACGCCAGGCCGTTCGAGATGCCAACCGAGTGCCCGGAGTGCGGCAGCGGGCTGCGCCCGATGAGCGAGGGCGACATCGACCTGCGCTGCCCCAACGCGCAGCACTGCCCGGCCCAGATCCGGGAGCGGATCGCCTACCTCGGCGGCCGGTCCTCGCTGGACGTCGAGGGCCTCGGCTACGTGGCGGCCACCGCGCTGACCCAGCCGCTGGAGCCCGCCGAGCCGCCGGTCGGCAACGAGGGGGACATCTTCGCCCTGACGATCGACCAGCTGCTGCCGATCAAGGCCAGGGTGCTGGACCCGAAGACCGGCATGCCCAAGCCGGACGACCGGACCGGCAAGGAGAAGGTGGTCACCTTCTTCGCCAATCTCAAGGGTGAGCCGAAGAAATCGGCCACCGTGCTGCTGGAGAACCTCGACAAGGCGAAGGACCGGCCGCTCTGGCGCTACCTCAACGGCCTGTCGATCCGTCACGTCGGCCCGGTCTCGGCCCAGGCGCTGGCCCGGGAGTTCCGCGACCTGGACGCGATCTTCGCCGCCAGCGAGGAGGAGCTGGCCGCCACCGAGGGGGTCGGCCCGATCATCGCCCGGGCGATCAAGGAGTGGTACGAGGAGGAGTGGCACCGGGAGATCCTGGAGAAGTGGCGCGCCGCGGGCGTCCGCTTCACCGAGGAGAGCGCCGAGGACGACGGCCCCCGGCCGCTGGAGGGTCTGACCGTGGTGGTCACCGGCACGCTGGCCGGCCACACCCGGGACGGCGCCAAGGAGGCGCTGACCTCGCGCGGGGCCAAGGTGACCGGTTCGGTGTCGAAGAAGACCGACTTCGTGGTCGCCGGTGACAACCCCGGGTCGAAGTACGACAAGGCGGTCCAGCTCGGGCTGGCGGTGCTGGACGACGCCGGATTCGCCGTCCTGCTGGCCGACGGGGCCGAGGCGGCCCGGGCCCACCTGGGCATCGAGCCGGTCGGGGAGGCCCCCGCCGAGGACTGAGGCTCCGTTACCTTCCTGATGCCTCGTCAGCGGGGTCCGGCCGAAAGAAACCGGGCATTCTGTCAGGGTGCGGCATTCCGAAAGGATGTTCCGCCGGTGGTGTGTCCAGGGTTGTCCGAAAGTCTGCCTTACCGGTCGGACACCGGCTTACCCTTAGGGCGACACTGTGTCAGCAGGGGTGGTCGGCACCGGGTTTGCAGCCGGTGCCGCAGGGGACGCCCACTCACTGGCGCCCACCGGCACCTCCGGGTGTCGCACCGAAAGGCGGCCTGAACGGGGCGGGCCCGACGGAGGACAGGGCTTATGGATCGTACGACCGGCGGCGCGCCCACACGCCCGCCGCAGGGGGTGGCAGGTGCGGTCCTGCTGCTCGGCGTGCTGTTGGCCGGCGCGGCGCCGCTCATTCCGCTCGCCGTCCTGGTGTACCGGCACGAGCCCGAGCTGTTACCGCTGTTCGCGGTGCCGCTCGCCGTCCTGGTGGCCGCCTGGCGGATCGCCAGGGACCGGGCGCGGGATCAGCTCACCGACCCGCTGACCGACCTGCCGAACCGGCATGCCCTGCTGCTGGCCGCCCAGGAGGCGATCGCCGAGCACGGGGGCGACCAGGACTGGAACGTCGGGCTGATCCTGCTCGATCTCGACCGGTTCAGGTCACTCAACGACGCACTCGGACACACCGCCGGGGACAGACTGCTGGTGCACATCGCCCGCCGCCTGCACCGGGCGCTGCGCGCGGGCACCCACAACCCCGGCCGGGACGACCCGGACGACGTGTTCTCCAGCCTGCCGCCGCCGGTGCAGCAGAGCCTGCGCCCGGTGGTGGCCCGGATGGGCGGCGACGAGTTCGCCGTCCTGCTCCCCGGGGTCGGCCGTCCCGACACCCTGGAGCGGGTCGCCAAGGCGCTGATCGCCGAACTCGCCGCGCCGATCCGGCTGGACGGGCTGCTGCTGGTGCTGGAGGCCAGCGCCGGCGTCTGCGTCTACCCGGCGCACGCCCAGGACGCCGAGGCGCTGCTCCGCCGCGCCGACGTGGCGATGGCGCACGCCCAGCGGCGGCGGACCGGGGTCGAGCAGTACGACGAGACCAGGGACCTCGACACGCCGTACCGGATCGGCCTGCTGGGTGATCTGCGCCGGGCGCTGGAGACCAACGAGGTCCAGCTGCATTACCAGCCGAAGGTCGCCTTCGACGGGCGGGTGGTCGGTCTGGAGGCGCTGCTCCGCTGGGAGCGGCCCGGCCAGGGGCGGGTGCCCCCGGACGAGTTCATCGGGCTGGCCGAGTCCAGCGGCCTGATGCCCCGGCTGACCGACTACGTGCTGGAGTCGGCCGTCGGCCAGCTGGCGATCTGGCGGGCCCAGGGCCTGGAGGTGCAGGTCGCGGTGAACGTCTCGCCCCGGGACGTGCTCAACCCCGGCTTCGCCGACCGGGTCGCCGGACACCTGACCCGGCACCACGTACCGGCCGCCGCGCTCCAGTTGGAGATCACCGAGCGGCTGCTGCTGGACGACTCCCGGCTGGCCGCCGACACCCTGGCCGAGCTGCGGCGGTACGGGGTCGGGATGTCGCTGGACGACTTCGGCACCGGGCACTCCTCGCTGGTGCGGCTGCGCTCGCTGCCGGTGGGCGAGCTGAAGATCGACCGGTCCTTCGTCTCCCGGATGGTCGCCGACGACCACGACGCGGCGGTGGTCCGCTGCTCGGTGGAGCTGGCGCACTCGCTCGGCCTGACCGTGGTCGCCGAGGGCGTCGAGGACGACGAGACCTGGGAGCAGCTGCACAGCATGGGCGTGGACGCGGTGCAGGGCTGGCTGGTCTCGGCCGCCCTCCCGGCCGACCAGGCCACCGCCTGGCTGATGGTCCACCGCACCGGCGCCCCGCCGGTCGAACTCTTCGCCAAGCGTTCGGCCCTCCCGCCGGTCGCGGCCCCGACCACCCCGCAGTAGCCCGCCGGCCGCCGGGTCGCGCCCGCGCACGTCCGTCCGTCAGGACGCGCGCGGACGCGACCCGTTTCGGTCCGGGCCGTGCCCCTGGGACGGCGCCGCCCGCGGCGGAGCCGCGCCCGAGCGGAGCCCCGAGCCGCTGCGGGGCTCGTTGGCGGCTGCGCGCTTGCCCATAGGATGGCCCCAAGAAAGAGGCCGGGTACGTCACCAACCGCCCGGCCTGACCAGAACTCACCTTGAGGATCGCTGCATGCCTGGCATCACGCGCGAGGAGGTCGCCCACCTCGCCCGGCTGTCGCGTCTGGAGCTGCAGGCCGAAGAGTTGGACCACTTCGCCGAGCAGCTCGACGTGATCATCGGCGCGGTCGCCCGCGTTTCCGAGGTCGCCGGACAGGACGTACCGCCGACCTCCCACCCGCTGCCGCTGACCAACGTCATGCGCGCGGACGTGGTGCGGCCGTCGCTCACCCCCGAGCAGGCGCTCTCCGGTGCCCCTGCCGCCGAGGAGCAGCGTTTCCGCGTGCCGCAGATTCTCGGGGAGGACTGATCACCATGACCGAACTGATCAAGCGGACGGCCGCCGAGACCGCCGCCGCCATCGCCTCCGGCGAGGTCTCCGCCGTCGAGGTCGCCCAGGCGCACCTGGACCGGATCGACGCCGTGGACAAGAAGGTCAACGCCTTCCTGCACGTGGACACCGAGGGTGCGCTGAACGCCGCCCGCGCGGTGGACGCCAAGCGCGCGAAGGGCGAGGAGCTCGGCCCGCTGGCCGGCGTCCCGCTCGCGCTGAAGGACGTCTTCACCACCAAGGGCGTGCCCACCACCTGCGGCTCCAAGATCCTCGAAGGCTGGGTCCCGCCGTACGACGCCACCCTGACGACCCGTCTGAAGGACGCGGGCGTGGTCATCCTGGGCAAGACCAACATGGACGAGTTCGCGATGGGCTCCTCCACCGAGAACTCCGCCTACGGTCCGACCGGCAACCCCTGGGACCTGTCCCGGATCCCCGGCGGCTCCGGCGGCGGCTCGGCGGCGGCGCTGGCCGCGTACCAGGCCCCGCTGGCGATCGGCACCGACACCGGCGGCTCGATCCGTCAGCCCGGTGCCGTCACCGGCACGGTCGGCGTCAAGCCGACCTACGGCTCGGTCTCCCGCTACGGCCTGATCGCGTTCTCCTCCTCGCTGGACCAGGGCGGCCCCTGCGCCCGTACGGTGCTGGACGCGGCGCTGCTGCACGAGGCGATCGCCGGCCACGACCCGCTGGACTCCACCTCGATCGACGCGCCGGTCCCGGCCGTGGTCGCGGCGGCGAAGCTGCGCGACGTCCGCGGCATGCGGATCGGCGTGGTCAAGGAGTTCGCCGGCGAGGGCTACCAGGCCGGCGTGATGCAGCGCTTCAACGAGTCGGTCGAGCTGCTCCGCGAGCTCGGTGCCGAGGTGGTCGAGGTCTCCTGCCCGTCGTTCACCCTGGCGCTGCCCGCCTACTACCTGATCGCGCCCAGCGAGGCCAGCTCCAACCTGGCCCGCTTCGACGCGATGCGCTACGGCCTGCGGGTCGGCGACGACGGCAGCCGCTCGGCGGAGGAGGTCACCGCGCTCACCCGCGAGGCCGGCTTCGGCGACGAGGTCAAGCGCCGGATCATCCTCGGCACCTACGCCCTCTCCTCGGGCTACTACGACGCCTACTACGGCTCGGCCCAGAAGGTCCGCACCCTGATCTCGCGCGACTTCGACGCCGCCTTCGCCGGTGTCGACGTGCTGATCTCGCCGACCACGCCGACCACCGCCTTCCCGATCGGCGAGCGCGCCGACGACCCGATGGCGATGTACCTGGCCGACCTGTGCACGATTCCGTCGAACCTCGCGGGCAACGCGGCCATGTCGCTGCCCTGCGGGCTCGCGCCGGAGGACAATCTCCCGGTCGGCCTGCAGATCATCGCCCCCGCGATGGCGGACGACCGCCTGTACCGCGTGGGCGGCGCCGTCGAGGCCGCACTCAACGACAAGTGGGGACACCCCCTGCTGGAGGAGGCACCGGCACTGTGAGCAGCATCGCGAAGGCCAAGGGGTTCAAGAAGTCCAAGCCCGGTCTCTGGCTGTCCATCGGGACGAGCGCCTTCGGCGCGGTCGCGATCGTCAAGGACGTCAAGAAGGCCCGGGGCGAGAACGACACCCTCAAGCTGATCAACGCCCTGGTCGGCGCCGCCGCGCTGATCACCGGCACCGCGCTCCTCGTCCGTGAGCTCAAGCGGCTCGGGGACGACGACGTGCTGCTGGGCTGACGGACCTCCAAGACTCAAATGAAGGGGACGCTGTGAGCGTCATTAGCCTGGTCTCGTACGAGGACGCACTTGCCTCGTTCGACCCGGTGATGGGCCTTGAGGTCCATGTCGAGCTGGGTACCAAGACCAAGATGTTCTGCGGCTGTTCGACCGAGCTGGGCGCCGAGCCCAACTCGCAGACCTGCCCGACCTGCCTCGGCCTGCCGGGCTCGCTGCCGGTGGTCAACGCGATCGGCGTGGAGTCGGCGATCAAGATCGGCCTCGCGCTGAACTGCGAGATCGCCGAGTGGTGCCGGTTCGCCCGGAAGAACTACTTCTACCCGGACATGCCGAAGAACTTCCAGACCTCGCAGTACGACGAGCCGATCGCCTTCAACGGCTACCTCGACGTGCAGTTGGAGGACGGCTCGACCTTCCGGGTCGAGATCGAGCGCGCCCACATGGAGGAGGACACCGGCAAGTCCTCCCACATCGGCGGCGCGACCGGCCGCATCCACGGCGCCTCGCACTCGCTGCTGGACTACAACCGGGCCGGCATCCCGCTGATCGAGATCGTCACCAAGCCGATCGAGGGCGCGGGCGACCGCGCTCCCGAGGTGGCGAAGGCGTACGTGGCCGAGCTGCGCGAGCTGATCAAGGCGCTCGAGGTCTCCGAGGCCCGGATGGACAAGGGCCAGATGCGCTGCGACGTCAACCTGTCGCTGCGTCCGCACGGCCGGGAGAAGTTCGGCACCCGCTCGGAGACCAAGAACGTCAACTCGCTGCGCAGCGTGGAGCGGGCCGCGAGGTTCGAGATCCGCCGGCACGCCACCGTGCTCACCGACGGCGGCACCATCGTCCAGGAGACCCGGCACTTCCACGAGGAGGACGGCTCCACCACGGCCGGCCGGATCAAGGACAACGCCGAGGACTACCGGTACTTCCCGGAGCCCGACCTGGTCCCGATCGCGCCCGCGCGCGACTGGGTCGAGGAGCTGCGGGCCGGCCTGCCCGAGCTGCCCCGGGTGCGCCGCGCCCGGCTGCAGGGCGAGTGGGGCCTGTCGGACAAGGACATGCAGTCGGTGCTCAACGCCGGTGCGGTCCAGCCGATCCTGGACACCGTCGCGGCCGGCGCCACCGCCGAGCAGGCCCGCAAGTGGTGGATGGGCGAGGTGGCGCGCAACGCCAACGAGACCGGCACCGAGCTGAGCGAGCAGCCGATCACCCCGGCCCAGGTCGCCCGGATCGCCGCACTGGTCGCGGAGGGCAAGCTCAACGACAAGCTGGCCAAGCAGGTCGTCGCGGCCGTGCTGGCCGGCGAGGGCGAGCCGGACGCCGTGGTCGAAGCCCGCGGCCTGGCCGTGGTCTCGGACGACTCCGCGCTCGGCGCGGCGGTCGACCAGGCGATCGCCGAGAACGGCGCGATCGCCGACAAGATCCGCGACGGCAAGGTGGCCGCGGTCGGCGCACTGGTCGGGGCGGTCATGAAGACCACCCGCGGCCAGGCCGACGCCGCCAAGGTGAAGGACATGATCCTGGCGAAGCTCGGGGTCGAGGCCTAGGCATACCTAGACCCTCAGGCCCCGGCCGACGACCGCCCGCCCCGTACTCACGGGGCGGGCGGTCCGCGTCCGAGGACCTTCTAAGGACCTGACGGCCCGGAACATGCGGCATGCTCCCGATGTGGCGGCCCTCCTCAGCGGAGGAAGCTCTTAGCAGGACGAAGGACCGGCCGAACGGCGGCCGGGACGGTCCGGCGAGAAGGAGCACCACCCATGTTGGAGTACGAGCTCATCCAGTCCCGCGCCCAGGAGCTGCAGCGGCTGGCCCGGCACGACGCGCTGGTCCGCGAGGCGCTGGCCGCGTCAGCCGGCCACACCCCCCGGAGCGGCCTGCTGAGAGCGCTGCGAAACCGCCGGGTCGGGGCGCTGAGTCCCCGCCCGCAGCTGCGCGAATGCTGACCGGTGACGAGCTGACGGTACGAATACCGACAGACCGTCACACCCCGGCCGCCGCCCGTCCGAACAGCGAGATATCCGCTCGGACGGTGTCGGCGGCCTGTGGCATGCTCAGCGCCATGGAGCAGATATCGGTGAGCCCGGTCTTCGTCGGACGCGGCACCGAGATCACCGCCCTCGAAGCCGCCCTCCGCCGGGCCGACGCCGGCCAGCCGCAGGCGGTCCTGGTCGGCGGTGAGGCCGGGGTGGGCAAGACCCGGGTGATCGAGGAGTTCCTGGCCACCGCCTGCGCGAGCGGCGCGGTGACCACCGTCGGCAGCTGCCTGGAGGTCGGCGCCGAGGGCCTGCCGTACGCACCGCTGGCCACCGCGCTGCGCCGACTGCACCGCGGCCTGGGCGCCGAGCTGGAGCGGGCCGCGGTCGGGATGGAGGGCCATCTCACCCGGCTGCTGCCGGAGTTCGGCGCCGACGACGCCGAGCCCAACGACGAGTTCGGCCGGGCCCAGCTGTTCGAGCACACCGCCCGGCTGTTCGAGCGGCTCAGCGCCGAGCAGACCATCGTGCTGGCGATCGAGGACCTGCACTGGTCCGACCGGTCCACCCGGGAGCTGCTCGCCTACCTGATCCGCACCCTGCACCGGGCCCGGGTCCTGATCGTCGCCACCTACCGCACCGACGACCTGCACCGCCGGCACCCGCTGCGGCCGTTCCTGGCCGAGCTGGACCGGCTGCGGACCGTGCAGCGGCTGGAGCTGCGCCGCTTCGGCCGGGGCGAGGTGGCGGCCCAGCTGGCCGGCATCCTGGGCGCCGGGGCGCCCGCCCGGGAGCTGGTGGACCGGATCCACCGCCGCTCCGAGGGCAACCCGTTCTTCGTCGAGGAGCTGGCCGCCGCGCACCAGGACGGCTGCGACACCGGGCTCACCGACTCGCTCCGGGACCTGCTGCTGGTCCGGGTCGAGGCCCTGCCGGACCAGACCCAACGGGTGCTCAGAATCGCCGCCGAGGGCGGCTCCCTGGTCGAGCACGGCCTGCTGGAGGCGGTGCTCGACGAGGGCGAGGACGTCCTGATCGACGCCCTGCGCAACGCCGTCGGGGTCAACGTGCTCCGGCGGGACAGCGACGGCGAGGGCTACCGGTTCCGGCACGCATTGGTCCGGGAGGCGATCTCGGACGACCTGCTGCCCGGCGAGCGGCACCGGATCAACCGCAGGTACGCCACCGCGCTGGAGCAGAACGGCGCGCTGGTCTGCGGCAACGGCCTGCCCGCCCGGCTGGCCAACTACTGGTACCACGCGCACGATCCGGGCCGGGCGCTGCCGACCGCGCTGGAGGCCGCCCGGGTGGCCCGGCGGCGGAACGCCTTCGCCGAGCAGCTGGGGATGCTGGAGCGGGCGCTGGAGCTCTGGGACGAAGTGTCCGAGGAGGTCGGGCGGGAGAACCTGCGGCCCGCCGACTGGGCCGGCACCTACCCGCCGTGCGGGCACGACGGGGGCGGCTGCCGGCTGCTGCACCTGGTCGACGTGATGGCCGAGGCGGTGCTGGCGGCCCGTCGCTCGGGCGACCGGGACCGCGGCCTCAGCCTGGCCAAGCGGGCCTTCAAGCTGCTGGACGAGGAGACCGAGCCGGAGCGCGCCGCCTGGTTCCGGATCCAGCGCTCGCAGATGCTCGGCCACCTGCGGCGCAGCGGCAGCGACGAGGAGATCGAGCAGGCGCTGCGGCTGGTGGCGGGCCTGCCGCCGTCCCCGGTGCAGGCCGAGGTGCTCGCGCTGGCCGCCGGCCACGCGATGCTCGGCGATCCGACCCTGGCGGACCGGGAGCTGGCCGAGCGCGCCGCCGCGATCGCCCGCGAGGTCGGGGCCGACGCGGTCGAGCAGCACGCCCGGATGACGCTGGGCAACCTGACCGCGTACTTCGGCGATCCGGAGGCCGGGGTCGCGCTGCTCACCGAGGCGGTCGGACAGAGCCGCCGCACCGGGCCGGTGGACGTGCTGTGCCGGGGGCTCAACAACCTCTCCAGCCTGCTGCTCTCACTCGGCCGGCCGGCCGAGGCCGAGGCGCTGGTCCGGGAGGGGCTCGCGGTGGCCGGGGGCAACGGGCTGCTCGCCAACATCGGTGCGCTGCTGACCGGAAACCTGGTGGAGTGCCTGCTCGCGCTCGGCCGTCCCGGCGAGGCCGAGCAGCTGCTGGCCGACCTGGAGGGCGATCCGGCGGCCCGGGCCTTCCACCCCTTCCTGGACCGGCTGCGCTCCGAACTCCTGCTCGACCAGGGTGACTTGGCCGGAGCCGAGGCCGCCCTGGAGCGGGCCAGGACGGCCGGCCGGCAGGTCAGGCAGGCGCAGCACGACCTGCCGATGGCCCGGCTGGGCATGCGGGTCGCACTGCGGGCCGGGCGCCCGCTGGAGGCCAGGGCCGAGCTGCTCGCCGTACTCGACCGGCTGGACGCCCGCCCGGCCGACCAGACCCTCTCGGACGGCTGCCTGTACGGGCTGCTGCCGGTGCTGGTCGAGGGTGCGGCCGGGGAGGCCGACTCGCGCGGCTCTGCGGCGGCCGACCTGGGGCGGCCGGTGGTGCTCCGCCGGATCGCCGAGGTGGCCGCGCGGCTGCGGCCCCGTACGCCGCTGCACCAGGGCTGGGCGGCGCTGCTGGCGGCCGAGCTGGCCCGGGCGGACGGGGTGGACACCTCCGAGCAGTGGGCCGGGGTGGTCGGGCAGCTCCGGGGCACCGGGCTCGGCTGCCCGCTCGGGCAGGCGCTCTACCGGCAGGCTGAGTCGCTGCTGGCGGCCGGTCGGCGGGAGGCCGCGGTCGAGCCGCTCCGCGAGGTCGAGGCGCTCACCACCGCAGGGCTCTACCTCCGCCAGGACATCGGGCAGTTGACCGCCAGGGCCGGGCTCTCGCTGGCCGCCCGGCCGGTCCGGGCGGCCCAACCGACCGAGCCCGCCGACCAGTTCGGCCTCACCCCGCGCGAGCGGGACGTGCTGCACCGGTTGGCCGAGGGGCGGACCAACCGGCAGATCGCGGAGGAGCTCTACATCTCCCCGAAGACCGCCAGCGTGCACGTCTCCAACATCCTGGCCAAGCTCTCGGTCGGCAGCCGGGGCGAGGCCGCGGCCCTGGCCCACCGGCTGCACCTGCTGGGCGCCTGACCGGCTCCAACTGCCCTGCTCCCAGGGTCCGGTGGGCCCCGCGCGGCCGGGCAGCGCCCCGTGCGCCCCCGTCGTGCGCCGCGGCCAACCGGGGCGATCCCGCCGAGAGTGGGGCACAACGGCACCCGGAGGCCATTACTCTAAGTTGAGTGTGCGTGTCATTGAGTGACGGAAGTGGTGTAAGGTCCCGAGAGGGAACACCGGCACGGCGTGGGGGAGAGGTCGAGTGAACTTCCACCCGAGCCGGCTCCCCGGCCTGCTGCTGGTGCTGCTCTGCCTCGGGTACGCCCTGGGCGCCGCCGTCGGCTGGGGTTCGCCGGAACTCGCGCTGTTCATGGGCGACTTCGGGCTCGCCGGGGCCGCGCTGGCGGCCGCGCTCTCCTGCCTGCTGCACGCCTGCACGACCGGCGGCCCGGCCCGCCCGGCCTGGCTGCTGTTCGGCCTCTCGTCCTCGATGGTGGCGTTCGGCAACGGCACCTGGGGCTGGTACGAGGTGGTGCTCGAGACCGAGCTGCCCCGGGACTCGGCCGCCGAGTACGCCTTCCTGCTCTTCGCCCCGCTCGCCATCATCGGCCTGACCGTGCTGGCCCAGCGGCCCCGGACGGCGGCCGGCTGGCTCTGCCTGCTGCTGGACGGCTGGCTGGTGGCGGGCTCGCTGTTCACGCTCAGCTGGAGCCTGGCGCTCGGCCGGGTCGCGGCGGGGGAGGGCGACGACCCGCTCCGGCTGGCGCTCGGTCTCGCCTACCCAGTGCTGGACATCCTGCTGGTCAGCCTGGTGGTCGGCCTGCGCTTCCGGAGCCGGGACGGCAACCGGGCCGCCGTGCACACCGCGATGGTCGGCCTGGCCGTCACGGTGGTCTGCGACGCGCTCTTCACCTCGCCCTCGCTGCGCAGCAGTTACCACTCCGGCGAGCTGCTGGACGCGGGCTGGTTCGCCGGCAGCGTGCTGCTCGCCTGGGCCCCCTGGGCCGCGCGCCGGCAGTCCGGGCCCAGCCGGGAGCACCCCTCGGTCGGCGGCACCCCCCGCCGCCGGGTCTCCACCACCTTCAGTGCCCTCACCCCCTACGTCGCGGCGGCGGTCTGCACCGCGGGCATCCTCTACAACGCCCTCGGCGGGCACGCGCTGGACCGGGTGGTGGTGGCCTCGGCCTGCACCGTCGGGCTGGCACTGATCGTCCGGCAGGGCGTGATACTGCTCGACAACCTGTCGCTGGCCCAGGAACTCGCGCAGAAGGAGGCGCACTTCCGCTCGCTGGTGCAGGGCTCCAGCGACGTGATCATGATCGCGGGCAGCAGCGGGGTGCTCTCCTACGTCAGCCCGGCCGCGATCGGCGTCTACGGCCGGGACCCGGAGGAGCTGGTCGGCGGCAACCTGCTCAACCTGGTGCACCCCGAGGACGTCGACCGGGTGCTGGGCGAGGTGCGGCGGCTGATGGCCGACGGGCCGGGCCGGCAGGGCGGCGGCACCGAGCCCTCGGCCCGGGTGGAGTGCCGGGTCCGCTCGGGCAACGAGGAGTGGCTGCACGTCGAGTCCACCGTCAACCGGTACCGGGACGGGCTGATCCTGAACAGCCGCGACGTCACCGAACGGGTCATACTGCAGGCGCAGTTGCAGCACAACGCGTTCCACGACCCGCTCACCGACCTGCCCAACCGGGCGCTCTTCACCCAGCGGCTGCGCGCCTCGCTCACCCCGCCCGAGGGGGGCGGGGGCGAGCAGGCCACGGTCGCGGTGCTCTTCCTCGACCTGGACGGCTTCAAGGCCGTCAACGACAGCGCGGGCCACCAGGTCGGCGACGAGCTGCTGGTGCAGGCGGCCCGCCGGCTCCAGCACGCGGTCCGGTCCGGGGACACCGTGGCCCGGTTCGGCGGCGACGAGTTCGCCGCGCTGGTCCGGGGCCGGCTCGGCCGGGCCCAGGTGCACGAGCTGGCCGAGCGGCTGCGCTCGGCGCTCTCCGAGCCGTACTGGATCGGCGGGGCCGAGCTCGGCGTGGCCGCCAGCATCGGGATCGCCTTCGGCCCCTGCGAGCCCGACCCCGGCACCGACCCGCCCGGCGCCGCGGACGAGCTGATGCGCAACGCCGACCTGGCGATGTACCGGGCCAAGTCCGAGGGCAAGGGCCGGGTGGTGCTCTACCACCCGGCGATGCGGGCCGAGTTGGAGCGCCGCACCGAGCTGGAGGAGCGGCTCCGGGTGGCCGTCCGGGAGGGCACCTTCACCCTGCTGCACCAGCCCGTGGTCGACCTGGCCACCGGTGCGGTCACCGGCGTCGAGGCGCAGGCCCGGTGGCGTTCCGCGCAGGGGCTGCTGCTCACCCCGGCGGAGTTCCTGCGCACCGCCGACCACGGCGACGCGGCCACCAGGTTCGCCCGCTGGATGCTCCAGGAGACGGTCACCGCGGCCGCCCTCCGGGGCGGCCCCCGGCTGGTGCCCGTCCCGGTCTCGATCCGGCTGTCGGCCCACCGGCTGTGCGCCCCCGGCATGTACGAGGCGGTGGTCGCGGTGCTCCGGGAGACCGGCCTGCCCGCCGAGCTGCTGGTGATCGAGCTGGCCCGGACCGGGCCGGACGAGCACGCCGACGAGCTCGGGCGCCGGCTCGCCGCACTCCGCCGGCACGGCGTCTCCACCGCCGTGGCGGGCTTCGGCGCGGGCGGCGGCTCGCTGGGCACGCTGGCCCGGCTCCCGTTCGACGCGCTCAAGCTGGACCGCAGCCTGGTCCAGGACGTGGCCGAGTCCCGGCTGACCCGGGCGCTGGCCGGGCACGCCCTCCGACTGGCCCGCGACCTGGGCCTGGTGACCGCGGCGGAGGGGGTGGACCAGCCCCGCCAGGTGGTCGCCCTGCAGGAGCTGGGCTGCCGTCAGGCGCAGGGCCTCGCCTTCGCCCAGCCGCTGGACGAGCACCGGCTGCGCCGCGCCCTGCTGCGCCGGGTCTACCCGCTGCCGAAGCAGCCGGGCGGACTCTCCGCCCGGCGGGCGTACCTGGCGGCAGACGCCCGATCGGGTGGCCGGGCCGAGCCCGGCGGCAGCCGGGTGGTGCACCACCAGACCGGCCCCGACCTGGCCGAACACCTGCACGCGCACGGTCCGTTGTGGGGGCCGAATGGAGGTCCGCATACCGAGACAGCCGTCCCACCTGCTTGACACGCCCCACGGCCGGGGAGGAAGGTCGGTGCCATGCGCACCCGAATTCTCGTACTTGGCGGGCGCGTCGGCTGAGCGGGCCATCACGACCCGCACGAAGAGACCGACGCGCCACCCCTCGCATGCCCTTGGCACGAGGGGTTTTTTGTTGCACTGGAACTGTTGGACAGACGCAAGACCCCAGCCGAATCGGCCGCTCGACCCGGTGACAACCCGTCCGGGTGGACGATTGAGGTAGGACCGGCGACCGACCCCCGCCCCCAGGACCCTCAACCTGGCGGGGACGGCAGAACCCGAGAAGAGACAGGCAGATGACCGAGCACGCCGCCCCCCGCCGCGGGGACACCCCGGCCACCCACGCTCCTGCGCCCAGCGTCGTCGTCGAGACGATGACCGGTGCGCAGTCGCTCATCCGCTCGCTCGAGGCGGTGGGCGCGGACACCGTCTTCGGTATCCCGGGCGGCGCCATCCTCCCGGCCTACGACCCGCTGATGGACTCGCAGAAGGTCCGGCACATCCTGGTCCGGCACGAGCAGGGCGCGGGGCACGCGGCCACCGGATACGCCCAGGCCACCGGCAAGGTGGGCGTCTGCATGGCGACCTCGGGCCCGGGCGCGACCAACCTGGTCACCCCGATCGCCGACGCGTACATGGACTCGGTCGCGATGGTGGCGATCACCGGCCAGGTCGCCTCCAAGGCGATCGGCACCGACGCCTTCCAGGAGGCGGACATCTGCGGCATCACGATGCCGATCACCAAGCACAACTTCCTGGTCACCGACCCGGCCGAGATCCCCCGGGTGATCGCCGAGGCGTTCCACATCGCCGCCACCGGCCGCCCCGGCCCGGTCCTGGTCGACATCGCCAAGGACGCGCTGCAGGCCACCACCACCTTCCGCTGGCCGGTGGAGACCTCGCTGCCCGGCTACCGCCCGGTCACCAAGCCGCACGCCAAGCAGATCCGCGAGGCCGCGAAGATGCTGGTCGCCGCGAAGAAGCCGGTGCTCTACGTCGGCGGCGGCGTGCTCAAGGCGCAGGCCAGCGCCGAGCTGCGGATCCTGGCCGAGCTGACAGGCGCCCCGGTGGTCACCACCCTGATGGCGCTCGGCGTCTTCCCGGACAGCCACCCGCAGCACCTGGGCATGCCCGGCATGCACGGCTCCGTCCCGGCCGTCACCGCGCTGCAGAAGGCCGACCTGCTGTTCACCCTCGGCGCCCGCTTCGACGACCGGGTGACCGGCAAGCTGGACAGCTTCGCCCCGTACGCCAAGGTCGTGCACGCCGACATCGACCCGGCCGAGATCGGCAAGAACCGCCCGGCCGATGTGCCGATCGTCGGTGACGCCCGCGAGGTGCTGGCGGACCTGATCGTCGCCGTCCAGGCCGAGTTCGACGCCGGCCACAAGGGCGACTACGCCGACTGGTGGGTCAAGCTGAACGAGTGGAAGAAGACCTACCCGCTCGGCTACGAGACCGCTCCCGACGGCGGGTTGGCGCCGCAGCAGGTGATCGAGCGGATCGGGCAGCTGGTCGGCTCGGACGCGATCTACGCGGCGGGCGTCGGCCAGCACCAGATGTGGGCCTCGCAGTTCATCAACTACGAGAAGCCGGCCACCTGGCTGAACTCCGGCGGCGCGGGCACCATGGGCTACGCCGTCCCGGCCGCGATGGGCGCCAAGGCGGGCCGGCCCGACCTCGCGGTCTGGGCGATCGACGGTGACGGCTGCTTCCAGATGACCAATCAGGAACTGGTCACCTGCGCGCTGAACAACATCCCGATCAAGGTCGCGGTCATCAACAACGGTTCGCTGGGCATGGTCCGCCAGTGGCAGACCCTGTTCTACAACCAGCGCTACTCCAACACCGTGCTGCACGCCGGCCCCGAGCACGACGGCATCGCCGCCCCGGCCCAGGGCACCCGGATCCCGGACTTCGTGCTGCTCTCCGAGGCGATGGGCTGCGTCGGCCTGCGCTGCGAGCGCCCGGAGGACCTGGACGCGGTGATCAAGCAGGCGATGGAGATCAACGACCGCCCGGTCGTGATCGACTTCATCGTCCACCAGGACGCCATGGTCTGGCCGATGGTGGCCGCAGGCACCAGCAACGACGAGATCCTCGCCGCCCGGGACGTGCGCCCGGACTTCGGCGACGACCTCGACTGAAGCCCCAGACAGACCGATAGAGAGTCATGACTATGTCCAAGCACACCCTCTCCGTCCTGGTCGAGAACAAGCCCGGCGTGCTCGCCCGCATCGCCGCGCTGTTCTCCCGTCGGGGCTTCAACATCGACTCGTTGGCCGTCGGCCCGACCGAGCACCCGGACATCTCCCGGATGACCATCGTGGTCAACGTGGAGGACCTCCCGCTGGAGCAGGTCACCAAGCAGCTGAACAAGCTGGTCAACGTGATAAAGATCGTCGAACTCGACCAGTCCGCCGCGATCCAGCGCGAGTTGGTCCTGGTCAAGGTCCGGGCCGACGCCGAGTCGCGCTCGCAGATCGTCGAGATCGTCCAGCTGTTCCGGGCCAAGACCGTCGACGTGTCGCCCGACGCGGTGACCATCGAGGCCACCGGCAGCTCGGACAAGCTGGAGGCGATGCTCCGGATGCTGGAGCCGTACGGCATCAAGGAGCTGGTCCAGTCCGGCCTGGTGGCGATCGGGCGCGGTGCCCGGTCCATCACCGACCGCTCGCTGCGCGCCCTCGACCGCAGCGCCTGAACAAGTCCCTGACCAGGACCTGTCTCACACCCTGAAGCACTGCCCCACACCACCGCCGGGTCCACGTACGGTAGGTACGCACCGGCATCACCACCACGCAAGGAGATGTGCCCCCGTGGCCGAGCTGTTCTACGAAGACGACGCTGACCTGTCCATCATCCAGGGCCGCAAGGTCGCGGTCATCGGCTACGGCAGCCAGGGCCACGCCCACGCGCTGTCGCTGCGTGACTCGGGCGTGGACGTCCGGGTCGGCCTCAAGGAGGGCTCGTCCTCCCGTGCCAAGGCCGAGGAGGAGGGCCTGCGCGTCGTCACCGCCGCCGAGGCCGCCGCCGAGGCCGACGTCATCATGATCCTGGTGCCGGACCCGATCCAGTCCGACGTCTACGAGGCCGACATCGCGCCGAACCTGAAGGCGGGCGACGCCCTGTTCTTCGGCCACGGCCTGAACATCCGCTTCGGCTTCATCAAGCCCCCGGCCGACGTCGACGTCTGCATGGTCGCCCCCAAGGGCCCGGGCCACCTGGTCCGCCGCCAGTACCAGGAGGGCCGCGGCGTCCCCGCCATCGTGGCCGTCGAGCAGGACGCCACCGGCAAGGCCTTCGACCTGGCGCTCTCGTACGCCAAGGGCATCGGCGCCACCAAGGCCGGCGCGATCAAGACCACCTTCACCGAGGAGACCGAGACCGACCTGTTCGGTGAGCAGGCCGTCCTCTGCGGTGGCACCGCCGCCCTGGTCAAGGCCGGTTTCGAGACCCTGGTCGAGGCCGGCTACCAGCCGGAGATCGCCTACTTCGAGTGCCTGCACGAGCTGAAGCTCATCGTCGACCTCATGTACGAGGGCGGCCTGGAGAAGATGCGCTGGTCCATCTCGGAGACCGCCGAGTGGGGCGACTACGTGACCGGCCCGCGCATCATCACGGCCGACACCAAGGCCGCGATGAAGCAGGTCCTGACCGAGATCCAGGACGGCACCTTCGCCAACACCTGGATCGCCGAGTACAAGGCCGGTCTGCCGAAGTACAACGAGTACAAGAACGCCGACGCCGACCACCTGCTGGAGACCACGGGCAAGAAGCTCCGCGGCCTGATGAGCTGGGTCGACCAGAGCGCCTGATCGGCTTGTACAAGACGGCTGTTCCCGTCCGGGTGATTTCGCCGGACGGGAGCAGCCGCTCCTGTCGCCCGTCGATACACTTCCGAGTGCGCGTCAGGCCCACAGCGTCGTGCGTCTATCTACGCGGCATGCCACCTTCCCCCGCTTTCCACGCCACCTTCGTGCGCGCGGGGAACCGGACAGTTAAGGACACACTGTCGTGAGCAAATCCGTAGTTCTGATCGCCGAAGAGCTGTCGCCCGCCACCGTCGACGCACTGGGTCCCGACTTCGAGATCCGGCACTGCAACGGTGCGGACCGCACCGAGCTGCTGACCGCGATCGCCGACGTGGACGCGATCCTGATCCGCTCCGCCACCAAGGTGGACGCGGAGGCGCTGGCCGCCGCGAAGAAGCTCAAGGTGGTCGCCCGTGCGGGCGTCGGCCTGGACAACGTGGACGTGGCCGCCTCCACCAAGGCCGGCGTGATGGTCGTGAACGCGCCGACCTCCAACATCGTCACCGCCGCCGAGCTGGCCTGCGGCCTGCTGATCGCCTCGGCCCGCAACATCGCGCCCGCCAGCACCGCGCTCAAGGCCGGCGAGTGGAAGCGCAACAAGTACACCGGCGTCGAGCTCTCCGAGAAGGTGCTCGGCGTGGTCGGCCTCGGCCGGATCGGCGTGCTGGTCGCCCAGCGGATGTCCGCCTTCGGCATGAAGATCGTGGCGTACGACCCCTACATCCAGGCCGCCCGCGCGGCCCAGATGGGCGTCAAGCTGCTCTCGCTGGAGGAGCTGCTCGAGGTCTCGGACTTCATCACCGTGCACCTCCCGAAGACCCCGGAGACGATCGGCCTGATCGGCGACGAGGCGCTGCACAAGGTCAAGCCGACCGTGCGGATCGTCAACGCCGCCCGCGGCGGCATCGTGGACGAGGCCGCGCTGGCCTCCGCGCTGCGCGACGGCCGGGTGGCCGGGGCCGGCCTGGACGTCTACGCCAAGGAGCCGTGCACCGACTCCCCGCTGTTCGCCTTCGACAACGTGGTGGCCACCCCGCACCTGGGCGCCTCCACCGACGAGGCGCAGGAGAAGGCCGGCATCGCGGTCGCCAAGTCGGTCCGGCTCGCCCTGGCCGGCGAGCTGGTCCCGGACGCGGTCAACGTCCAGGGCGGCGTGATCGCCGAGGACGTGCGCCCGGGTCTGCCGCTGGCCGAGAAGCTCGGCCGGATCTTCACCGCGCTGGCCGGCGAGGTCGCCGTCCGCCTTGACGTCGAGGTCCGCGGCGAGATCACCCAGCACGATGTGAAGGTGCTCGAACTCTCGGCGCTCAAGGGCGTGTTCGAGGACGTCGTGGCCGAGACGGTGTCCTACGTCAACGCTCCGCTGTTCGCCCAGGAGCGCGGCGTCGAGGTCCGCCTCACCACCTCCAGCGAGTCGCCCGAGCACCGCAACGTGATCACCGTGCGCGGCACCCTGGCGGGCGGCGGCGAGATCGCCATCTCCGGCACGCTCTCCGGCCCGAAGCAGACCCAGAAGATCGTCGGCGTGGACGCGTTCGAGGTGGACGTGGCGCTCACCGACCACATGGCCTTCTTCAAGTACGAGGACCGCCCCGGCGTGGTCGGCACCCTCGGCCGGATCCTCGGCGACGCGGGCATCAACATCGCGGGCATGCAGGTCGCCCGGGACGGCTCCGAGGCGCTGGCCTCGATCACCGTGGACAGTGAGGTCTCGCAGGAGGTCCTGACCGAGATCGCGGGTGCGATCGGCGCGCAGTTCGCGCGTTCGGTCAACCTCGGCTGACCCTCCGTCAGAGCTCTGACCTGGGCCCGGACCGCTTCGGCGGTCCGGGCCCTTCGTCGTCCGGGTGACTCCTGTCTCAGATACTAGGAAATCCAACTATCCGTGCAGACAGCACCCGTTCCAGGTCGTACCTTGAAAGGGTCGTACGGTGAGCCGCCCCTCCTACTGGAGGGCGCCAGGCCCGCACGCGCATGTACGCACCATGGCAGGCGATCCCTGGCCGGCGTACCCGAAACCCTCTTCCGAGCACGACCTCAAGGAGTTCGGTATGCCCCCCACCGCAGACCGTCACGCCGCCGCTTCCGCCACCCAGGCCCAGGCCCCCCGCCGCCGTCGCCGCAGCGAGCCCAACCCGAACGCGTCCGCCGCCCTGCAGCGTGCGCTGGACCGCCGCGACAACGGCGGCGCCACCGGCCACTGAGCCGGTTACGGGTACTGGGCCGAACGCCTGACGATCCGTCACCCGCAGGAGTGCAGTGCGTGCTCCAACGAGGGACAGTGCTCGCACTCTCCGGCGCGATGATCCTAATTTGGTGCCTCCGGAAGGGTGATCGGGGTCCGCACGGCGCGGACCGGCCAGAGCCCCTGCCGGGGGAGACAGCCCCGTGCGCACCAGATCGGCACTCCGGCTCGGCATCGCCCTGCTGACCGGCTCGCTCGCCCTCGCCGCCGTACCGCTCTCCGGTGCGGCGGCCGAGCGCGGTACCAACGCCCGCAGCAGTGTCCTGCTCGAACTCGACACCGAGCCGGTCGCCCCCGCCTGGCAGCGCGCCGCCGCCCGGGCCGGGAGCGAACGGCGCTCGCCGGACGCGGTCCGGCGGGCGGCCGCGGCCGCCGGGGCCGAGCAGCGCCGGGCGGCGGTCCGGGCCGCCGACCAACTCGCGGGCGCGGTCCGGCGGTCCACCCCCGCCGCGCGGGAGCTGTACCGCACCCACACCCTGCTGACCGGCGTCGCGGTCAGCGCCCCGGCCGCCGCACTGCCCGCGCTCGGCCGCCTGCCCGGCGTGCGCGCGGTGCACCCGATCGCGCTGAAGCAGCGGGTCAACGGCTACTCCGTCCCGCTGCTCGGGGCCCCCGCGGTCTGGGCCGGACAGCCCGGCGGCACCGGGCAGCCCGGCAACACCGGCCGGGGCGTCAGCATCGGCATCATCGACTCCGGCATCGACTACACCCACGCCGACTTCGGCGGCCCCGGCACCGAGCAGGCGTTCAAGGACGTGGACGGTGCCGCGCCCGCCCCCGCAGGCCTGTTCCCGACCGGGAAGGTGTTCGGCGGCCGGGACCTGGTGGGCGACGCCTACGATCC
Organism: Kitasatospora sp. NPDC002040; assembly: GCF_040296785.1. Lineage (NCBI taxonomy): Bacteria > Bacillati > Actinomycetota > Actinomycetes > Kitasatosporales > Streptomycetaceae > Kitasatospora > Kitasatospora sp. NPDC002040. The sequence goes on from NZ_JBEOXV010000003.1 coordinate 630,182, forward strand.
CTCCTCGACCGAGAACGCGACTCCGAAGCCCGACGCCAACCCGATCGACTGCGCGCTGAACGGCCACGGCACCCATGTCGCGGGCACCGCCGCCGGGTTCGGCGTCACCACGGCCGGCCAGACCTACCGGGGCCCGTACACCGGCGGCCTGGACCCGGCCGGATTCAAGGTCGGCCCCGGCGCCGCCCCCGAGGCCCGGCTGTTCGCGATCCGGGTGTTCGGCTGCGACGGCTCGACCGACCAGCTGAGCCAGGCGCTCGACCTGGCCGCCGACCCGGACGGCGACGGCGACCCGAGCGACCGCCTCGACGTGGTGAACCTCTCGCTCGGCAGCCCCTTCGGCGGCCCGGACGACGCGGACGCGGTCGCCGCCGACCGACTGGCCGCGCTCGGCACCGTGGTGGTCGCGGCGGCGGGCAACGAGGGCGACGTGTACGCGATCGGCGGCAGCCCGGGCACCGCGCCCCGGGTGCTCACGGTGGCCGCCTCGGTCGACTCGCACGGCGACGCGGACGGCCTGCGGGTGCTGGCCCCCGAGCCGCTGGCCGGGCTGGTCCCGGCGCACTGGAGCGCCAAGTACCAGCACTGGGCGGACCGCGAGGTGCAGGGCCCGCTGGCCCTGCCGGTCGACCAGGCGGACGGCTGCACGGCCTTCTCGGCCGCCGACGCGGCCCGGCTCAAGGGCAGGGTGGCCCTGCTGGCCTGGCGCACCAAGGACCCGGACCGGGCCTGCGGCTCGGCGCTGCGGGCCGACCACGCGGCCGAGGCCGGTGCGCTGGGCGCCCTGTTCGCCGCCGACGGCGACCACCTGGGCGAGCTCGCGGGCAACGACAAGGTCCCGGTGGCGATCCTGGCCAGGGCGGACGGCGAGCGGCTGGTCAAGGCGGTCGGGGCCGGCCCGGTGACCGTCCAGCTGGCCACTCCCGGCAACCCGTTGCACGGTGCGGTGGCGCAGGACCAGCCGCAGCGGACCGACACCCTGACCTCCTTCACCTCGCGCGGCATCGGGCAGCCGGGCCTGGTCAAGCCGGACCTGGCCGCGCCCGGCGAGACCATCTGGTCCGCCAAGGCCGGCGCCGGCTCGGGCGGGATGCGCGAGGACGGTACCTCGATGGCCTCCCCGCACGTGGCCGGGCTGGCCGCGCTGGTCCGGGCCGCCCACCCGGACTGGACCGTGGCCCAGGTCAAGGCCGCGCTGATGAACACCACCGGCGACACCTGGCTCGGTGACGACCGGTCAGGTCCGGTCTACGGCCCCGAGCGGACCGGCGCGGGCCGGGCCAGGGTGGACCTCGCGGTGGCCACCCCGGTGGTCGCGTACGCGGCCGGCCCCGAGGCGGACGGCGCGGTCGGGCTCTCGTTCGGAGCCGTCCCGGTCACCGGGCCGACCGGGCTGAGCCGGGAGGTGGAGCTGCGCAGCTTCGCCGACCGCCCGCTGACGTACCGCACCGGCTACCTGGCCGCGACCGAACTGCCCGGCGCCGCCTTCGAGCTGACGCCCGCCCAGGTCACGGTCCCGCCCGGCGGCACCGCCCGGGTCACCGTCACGCTGCGGGTGCCCGGGCAGCTGGACCGGGCCCCGGACCCGACCCTGGACCTGCTCCAGGGCGGCAAGGCGCGCAGCTACCGGGGCGAGCTCTCCGGCCGGCTGCTGCTGACCCCGGCCGAGGCCGGGCCGCCCGCGCTGCGGGTGCCGCTGTTCGCCGCGCCGCACGCGGCCTCGGAGCTGACGGCGGGTCCGCAGGTCCGGGCCGCCGGGAGCACCATGCTCAGCCTGACCGGCACCGGCGCGCCGACCGCGCGCGGGGCGCTGGTGAGCGCCGTCGCACTGGGCGGCGAGGCGGCCCGCTGGCCGGACTGCCCGCTCGGGGGCGCCGAGGAGGAGAAGTCCGCCGACACCTGCGTGACCAAGCCGGGCGACCGGGCGGCCAACCTGCGGGCGGTGGGCGCCGCCAGCGACGCCCCCGCGGTCGGCGGCGAGCCGCTGGAGAACGGCACCCTCTACCTGGCCGCGAGCCTCTGGGCGCCGTCCGCGACCCCGGTCGGCACCTTCGCGGTCCGCGCCTCGCTGGACACCGACGGGGACCAGGTCACCGACGTGGTGGTGGCCGCCGACCGGCTCAAGGGCAGCGACGTACTGGTGGCCAGGACCCTGGACGCCAGGACCGGCGAGGAGCTGGACGTCCAGCCGCTGAACGGCCGCTGGGGCGACACCGACACCGGCCTGCTGGACAGCGACACGGTGCTGCTGCCGGTCCGGCTGGCCAAGCTGCCGGGGCTCAGGCAGAGCACCTCGAAGATCAGGTACGGCGTGTGGACCGGCTACGTGACCCCCGGGCGGCCGAACCCGGCGGAGGCGCTGTCCTCGATCGGCCTGGCCGGTGAGCGGCCCACCCTGGGCATCGACGTGCTGGCCCCGGCGCTGGACGTCCGGGCCGGGGCGGGCGGTCCGGCGGCCGTCGCGGTGCCCGAGCAGCCCGGCACGGTGCTGGAGGTCAGGCGGCACGGGGCCGGGACGGACCGGCTGCTACTGCTGCACCACTTCAACCCCGACGGGCGCCGGGCCCAGACCGTCCGGCTCCGCTGAGCGGGCCGGGGCGGACGGCCGCACCGAGGCCCGGCCGGTGAGCACCAGCCGGGAGAGCACGAAGGTGACCGGGATCGCGACCACGGCAGCCAGCAGTGGCGCGATCCGCTCGTCCATCCGCACCCCGTGCACCAGCAGCAGCACCCCGCCGCTCTGCACCAGGTAGTTGGTGAGGTTCGGCAGCGGGAAGAGCAGGAACTTCCGCCAGCTCGGCCGGGTGCGGTAGGTGAACCGGGTGTGCAGGAAGAACGAGCCGACCATGCTCAGCAGGAACGCGGCCGTGAAGGCGGCGAAGTACGGCAGGACGGGGTGCAGCGCGAGGTAGAGCAGGTAGAACGTGCCGGTGTTCACCAGCCCGACCAGGCCGAACCTGACCAGCTGCCAGAACTGCGTTTTCACCCGGCCTCCCTGCCGTCACCCGGATGCTACCGAACCCGGCCCGCCGCGCCGCGACCTCCGCCGCAGCAGGGCGACCAGCGCGACCCCGACCAGCGCCGCCAGCGCCGCGCCGCTCACCGCCGCACCCTCCACCAGCCCGGGGGTCCGGTAGGTGCAGGCGATCGCGGTGGTGCCGGTGCCGAGCGGGACGCCGATCATGCCGAGCACCGGGCTGGGCGGCTGTTCCGGGCCGCCGTCGGCCGAGCAGCGCCAGCCGGTGGCGGCCGGGACGGCGATCAGCGCGGTGCCGGTGGAGCCGGGCGGCAGGTCGGCGGTGAGGGTGTGTCCGGTGCTGTGCACCCCGGTCGCCCGGACCGGTCCGGCCAGCACCCGGGCGAGTGCGGCCCGGTCCAGGCAGCCGACCGGCTGGGCCGGGATCTGGGTGGCGGCCCCGGTCCGCAGCTCGACCCGGACCCGGCCGTCGGCGGGGGTGTCGCCGAGCGGCCGGATCGGCATCGCGATCACCGGCTGCCTGCCCCGGCTGACGTACTCGGCGTCCGGGCCCCGCACCGTGCCGTTGAACCAGGGGCCGTGGAAGAGCACCGCCGAGCCGGGGGTGCAACTGCCCTCGAAGGTGGTCCAGGCGCCGTCCGCGGGGGTGGCCGGGATCGACCAGCCGCTGCTGCCGTGCAGGGTCGGGGCGGGTCCGGCGGCCGGGGTGAGCTGCGGCACCTGGTAGACCGCGGCGCCGAGCAGGGCCTGCTGCCTGCTCCAGACCGAGGAGGTGTCGGGTCCGGGACCGTCCGGCCGGAGCGTGACCAGCGGGGCGGCGGCGGCCCGCCCGACGGTGAAGCCGTCCGGGGCCAGGCCGTCCTCCAGGTAGGTGGTCACCCCGAACAGCGCCCGCCCGACCGGGTCGGCCGGGCTGAGCGTGTGCCGGCCGCCGAGGTACCAGCCCGCGCCCAGGTCGTGCAGCAGCTCGGCGGTGGTGCTGGGCAGGTAGCGGGAGGAGTACCCGCCGCCCTCGCCGCCGAGCAGCAGCGGGTCGTTGGCCGTGAACTCGTGCGGTCCGGGGTCGGTCCGGCTGCGCGGCCAGTCGTCGGCCCCCCGGATCACCCGGTACGCCGCCGACCGGCCGGCGGTGCTGCCGGGCCGGTCGGACGGCAGGTCGCGGGCCACCGTGACCGAGTACGCCGACCAGGTGGCCCCGGCCAGCACACCGACCGCCAGCACGGCCCCGGCCGTCCGGCGGAAGGCGGTGCGCTCCAGCAGCAGGAGCGCGCCGGGCACCAGGACCCCGCCCACCCCGACCAGGACCCAGGTCGAGCCGGTGACCGAGCTCTGCCCGTGGCCGAGCAGCGCGACCAGCGTCACCGCCCCGGTCCCGCCGGCCAGCGCGAACAGGTCGGGGCGGCGGGCGAGCGAGACCCAGGCGGCCATCACCAGCAGCCCGCTCAGGACGAAGGCGGCCCGGTAGGGGCTGTCGTTCGGCAGCGTCAGCCCGTGCCAGAGCAGGATGGTCGGCTTCCACACGAAGCTCGCCCCGACCAGCACCAGCAGGGCGTACCAGCCGACCCGTTCGCGCACCGGCACCCTGCGGTTGAACGGCAGGGCGGCGACCAGCACCAGGCCCAGCATGCCGACGAAGATCTCCGGCAGCGGGTGGTCCGGGCGGCCGCCGGGCAGCAGCTGGGCCAGGTAGCCGGCCACCCCGGGCGGCCCGTCGTACGCCGCCAGCGGGGCCGGCTGGGCGACCCTGCGGGCGGGCAGGGTCACGGTCAGGACGGGGGCGGCCAGCAGGACGCCGAACAGCACCATGCTGGCGGCCCGGGCCAGCAGCTTCAGCCGGACGTGGAACGGACGCCCCGTCAGCAGCACCACCCGCAGCAGCAGGACCAGGCCGGCGCCGGCGGTGGCCATCGCCCCGGTGTAGAAGTTGCCCGCCCAGGCCACCGCCACCGCCACCGCGCCGAGCGACCAGTGCCGCTGCCGCAGGCAGAGGTCGCAGGCCAGGCAGACCAGCGGCAGCGAGACCAGGCCCCACATCCACATCGGGTTCGCCGCGCCCTCGCCGAGCACCCAGGCGCAGAGCCCGTAGCCGACCGCGAGCAGGGCCCGCTGCCAGGGCGGGCCGGGGTGCAGGCGGCCCAGGAAGCGGGTCATCACCGCCGCGCCGAGGCCGATGCTGAACAGGGTGGCCAGGAAGACCGGGAGGTTCACCGCGTCGCGCGGGAACAGTCCGACCAGCCAGGAGAACGGGTTCATCAGGTAGGCGACGAAGTCGGCCAGGAAGGGTGCGCCGTAGCCGCTGTTCCAGTTGAACAGCAGGTCACCCGTGGTGTTCCCGTGCAGCAGGTCCCACAGGTGGGCGTGCAGCGGGACGAACTGGTCGCCCAGGTCGCGCCCGGCCCGCGCGCGGGCACCGAACGGGTACGTCCCGTGGAGGGCCGACGCCAGGCAGTACGCGCCGGTCGAGATCCCGGCCGCGAGCCCACCGGCCCCCAGCTCCGTACGGCGCGATCCGCTCACGGGGTGGCACTCCTGACGTTCCGTCCGCTCAGTTCGGGCATGAGGACAAGTTGCGCCCGGTCGGCGGGCCGGGACCGGTACGACACGCGGTGTCCGCATGGCGGACGCCAGGTGTCAGCCCATGGGACGCGGAGTAGGGTCGCCTGCATGTCTCGCAGCCTTCGTCTCGCAGTTATCCCCGGTGACGGCATCGGCCAGGAAGTCGTGGCCGAGGGCCTCAAGGTGCTCGCCGCCGTCCTCCCCGCCGATGTCAAGGTGGAGACCACCGAGTACGACCTCGGTGCCCGGCTCTACCACCGCACCGGCGAGACCCTGCCGGACGCCGTGCTGGAGGAGCTGAAGACCCAGGACGCGATCCTGCTCGGCGCCATCGGCGACCCGAGCGTCCCGTCCGGGGTGCTGGAGCGCGGGCTGCTGCTCAAGCTGCGGTTCGCCTTCGACCACCACATCAACCTCCGCCCGGGCAAGCTGCTCCCCGGCGTGCAGTCCCCGCTCGGCGGCGACCCGAAGATCGACTTCGTGGTGGTCCGCGAGGGCACCGAGGGCCCGTACGTCGGCAACGGCGGCACGCTGCGCACCGGCACCGAGCACGAGGTCGCCACCGAGGTCAGCCTGAACACCGCGTTCGGCATCGAGCGCGTGGTCCGGGACGCGTACAGGCGCGCCGCCGCCCGCCCGCGCAAGAAGCTCACCCTGGTGCACAAGAACAACGTGCTGGTGCACGCCGGCCACCTGTGGTCGCGGATCTTCGCCGAGGTTGGCCAGGAGTTCCCCGAGGTCAGCACCGACTACCTGCACGTGGACGCGGCGACGATCTTCTTCGTCACCCAGCCCGAGCGCTTCGACGTGATCGTCACCGACAACCTGTTCGGCGACATCCTCACCGACCTGGCCGCGGCCGTCACCGGCGGCATCGGCCTGGCCGCCTCGGGCAACATCAACCCGACCGGCGCCTTCCCGTCGATGTTCGAGCCGGTCCACGGCTCGGCCCCCGACATTGCGGGCCAGGGCAAGGCCGACCCGACCGCCACCGTGCTGTCGGTCGCCATGCTGCTGGAGCACCTCGGCTTCGCCGAGGAGGCCGCCAGGGTCGAGGCGGCCGTCGCGGCCGACCTCACCGAGCGCTCCGGCGCCCGTTCCACCTCCCAGGTCGGCGACGCGCTCGCCGCCCGAGTATCCGGCTAGCGGGCCGGTTTCACTCCACGCAACAGCCGACCGGCTGTTCGGCACGGCCCTCTGGATGCGAGTATCGACAGTGGGCCGTGCTTTCGTGTGTTCGATCACCGACGGTGGCGGCCCGGACCAACCCCACGGTGAAGGACAGACAGTCATGAGTACGCCCACCCAGGCGCCCATCACGTTCGACCTCAAGCCCTCCGCGCACCCGCTCTCCGACAGCGAGCGCACGGCCCGGCTGACCAACCCCGGATTCGGGCGGGTCTTCACCGACCACATGGTCACCATCAGGTGGACCGAGGGCCGGGGTTGGCACGACGCGCAGCTCACTCCGTACGCGCCGCTGGAGATCGACCCGGCGAACATGACGCTGCACTACGGCCAGGCGATCTTCGAGGGCATGAAGGCGTACCGCCAGCCCGACGGCTCCATCTCCACCTTCCGCCCCACCGCCAACGCCGAGCGCTTCCAGGCCTCCGCCCGCCGGCTCGCGATGCCGGAGCTGCCGGTCGAGACCTTCGTCGAGGCGGTCGAGCTGCTGGTCCGGCAGGAGCAGTCCTGGGTGCCGAGCGAGCCGGAGCAGAGCCTCTACCTGCGCCCGTTCATGTTCGCCACCGAGGTCGGCCTGGGTGTCCGCCCGGCCAACTCGTACCTCTTCATGATCATCGCCTCCCCGGCCGGCGCCTACTTCCCCGGCGGCGTGAAGCCGGTCTCGGTCTGGCTCTCCGAGGAGTACGTCCGGGCCGCCCCCGGCGGCACCGGTGCCGCCAAGTGCGCCGGCAACTACGCCGCCTCGCTGGTCGCCCAGGCCCAGGCCGCCGAGAAGGGCTGCGACCAGGTGGTCTGGCTCGACGCCGCCGAGCACCGGTGGATCGAGGAGATGGGCGGGATGAACCTGTACTTCGTCTTCGGCCAGGGCAAGGACGCGAAGATCGTCACCCCCGAGCTCTCCGGCGCGCTGCTCCCCGGCATCACCCGGGCCTCGCTGCTCACCCTGGCCTCCGACCTCGGCTACGCGGTAGAGGAGCGGAAGATCTCCACCGACGAGTGGAAGCAGGCCAACGCCGACGGCACCCTCACCGAGGTCTTCGCCTGCGGCACCGCCGCCGTCATCACCCCGGTCGGCTCGGTCAAGTCGGCCCGCGCCGACTGGACGGTCGGCACCGGTGAGCCCGGCCCGGTCACCATGGAGCTCCGCAAGACCCTGCTCGCCCTCCAGGGCGGCCAGATCGCGGACACCCACGGCTGGCTCCACAAGATCGTCTGACCTCCCGTCCGGGCGTCCCGCCGACTGCGGGACGCCCGGCCTGGGTAACCTCGAACCACCCCGCTCGTTGAGCCTTGCGGACCGGAAGGAGGGGCCATGAGCGCCGCGACCCACGACTTCGCCGAGATCTGGCAGGACCAGGGCGATTACCTCCTCGAAGCCTTTCTGGCCCTGGACACCCCCGAGGGATTCAAGGCCGAGCTCATCGAGGGGGAGATCGTCGTGACCCCACCACCGGATGGTGACCACGAGACCGCGATCGGGCGGATCGCCCGACAGGTGTTCCAGCTCTGCACGGCGGAGATCGACTTCGCCCCGGGCAAGGGACTGATCGTCCCGGGTGGGCGGTACATTCCGGACGCCACCTTCGCCGAGCAGGACGCGATGCTCGGCCGTGGTTCCTGGTCGGAGCCGGACGGCGTTCTCCTGGTCGTCGAGGTCACGTCCAGTCGGCCGGAGAAGGACCGGGAGGCAAAGCGGAAGGGCTACGCGAGTGCAACCATCCCGCTCTACCTGCTGGTGGACCGTCAGCAGAACCGGATCGTCCTGCACAGTGAGCCCGCACGTGGCGACTATCGTGCTGTGAACTGGGTGCCGGTCGGGGAGCCGTTGCCCTTGCCCGCACCGTTCGACTTCGAACTGAGGACGGACCGGCTGCACTGACCGTCCCGGATCGCGAGACGGGTGGGCCGGATCGCGGATGGCTGTGCCAGACTCCGAGTGTGTCCTCGCTTTCGCTGATTATTAGCAGCAGGCGCGCCGGTCCGCAGTGACCGCTCACGAATAACCAGATTCGCGGAGCGACCACCAGCGTCCAGACCCGCGCGCAGACCTCTCGCATCCGCGAGGGGTCTTTTGTTTTGGCCCGGACCGGCCACCGGCCCCTCACGAGGGGGCTCGGGGACACCGGGAGCGCGCGGGATGCTGGACAGTGGAGCCGGATCACGTATCCCGGCAACAGCAGTAACTCCCCGAAGGAGACCCAGGGTCATGACCGAGGCCAGCCCCCGACCCCACGACAGCTTCCACGTCTTCGACACCACGCTGCGCGACGGCGCCCAGCGCGAGGGCATCAACCTCAGCGTCGCCGACAAGCTGACCATCGCCCGGCACCTGGACGACTTCGGCGTGGGCTTCATCGAGGGCGGCTGGCCCGGGGCCAACCCGCGGGACACCGAGTTCTTCGCCCGGGCCGCAGCCGAGCTGGAGTTCAAGCACGCCCAGCTGGTCGCCTTCGGTGCCACCCGCCGGGCCGGCGGCAAGGCCGCCGAGGACCCGCAGCTGGCGGCGCTGGTCAACTCCGGCGCCCCGGTGATCACCCTGGTGGCCAAGTCGCACGACCGCCACGTCGAGCTGGCGCTGCGCACCACCCTGGACGAGAACCTGGAGATGGTCCGGGACAGCGTCGCGTACCTCCGCTCGCAGGACCGCCGGGTCTTCATCGACTGCGAACACTTCTTCGACGGGTACAAGGCCAACCGCGAGTACGCGCTCGCCGTGGTGCGGGCCGCCCACGAGGCGGGGGCCGACGTGGTGGTGCTCTGCGACACCAACGGCGGGATGCTCCCGGCCGGGGTGCGCGAGATCGTCGCCGACGTGATCGCCGTGACCGGCGCCCGGATCGGCATCCACGCCCAGGACGACACCGGCTGCGCGGTCGCCAACACGCTGGCCGCCGTGGACGCGGGCGCCACCCACGTCCAGTGCACCGCGAACGGCTACGGCGAGCGGGTCGGCAACGCCAACCTGTTCCCGGTGGTCGGCGCGCTGGAGCTGAAGTACGACCGCCGGGTGCTCCCCGCCGGGAAGCTGCCCGAGATGACCCGGATCTCGCACGCCATCGCCGAGGTGGTCAACCTGGCCCCCTCCACCCACCAGCCGTACGTCGGCTTCTCCGCCTTCGCGCACAAGGCCGGACTGCACGCCTCCGCGATCAAGGTCGACCCCGACCTGTACCAGCACATCGACCCGGAGCTGGTCGGTAACACCATGCGGATGCTGGTCTCCGACATGGCCGGCCGGGCCTCGATCGAGCTCAAGGGCAAGGAGCTCGGCTACGACCTCTCCGCCGACCGCGACCTGGTCGGCCGGGTGGTGGCCAAGGTCAAGGAGCAGGAGAACCTCGGCTTCACCTACGAGGCCGCCGACGCCTCGTTCGAGCTGCTGCTCCGGGACGAGGTCCGCGGCAGCCGGCAGCGGTTCTTCTCGCTGGAGTCCTGGCGGACCATCAGCGAGCAGCTGGCGGACGGCAGTTCGGGCAACGAGGCGACCGTGAAGCTCTGGGCCAAGGGCGAGCGCCGGATCGCCACCGGCGAGGGCAACGGCCCGGTGCACGCGCTGGACCAGGCGCTCCGCACCGCGCTGGAGCACATCTACCCGCAGCTGGCCCAGCTGGAGCTGGTGGACTACAAGGTCCGGATCATGGAGGGCGAGCACGGCACCAGCTCCAAGACCCGGGTGCTGATCGAGTCCACCGACGGGGTGGCCACCTGGTCCACGGTCGGCGTGGCCGACAACGTGATCGGGGCCTCCTGGCTGGCTCTTGAGGACGCCTACACCTACGGCCTGATCCGGGCCGGGCTCGACCCGGCCAGCTGACCTGGCGTCAGAAAGGGCCCGCCGTGACGACGGCGGGCCCTTTTCTGTGTCCTGGTCTCACCGGAGTCGGGCGAGGAGGGCGTGTTCGACGAGGGTGATGAGGGCGCTTTTGGCGCTGTCGCGGCGGCGGGCGTCGAGGGTGATGACGGGGG